>CADBFO010000057.1:1686-2127 GCA_902794005.1 uncultured Bacteroidia bacterium | reverse complement strand
GTCATTGCCAAGCTGGTTGCGCTTGAAACCGCTGGGCAGCGTCTTGCCTCCGTTGGTGCCTTCGATGTCATAACTGGTACCATAGCTCTGGCCGCCGAAGCCGGCCTCGCCGTAGTTGCTCTCATACAGCGTATAGCGGGCTACGTTGGCGATTTCCTGGTTACCGGTCTGACCCCAGCTGGCGCGGATTTTCAGGTTCTCCAGCCAGGTGGCATCCTCCATAAAGGGTTCCTTGTCAATGCGCCATCCCAGGGAGACGGACGGGAACAGACCGAAGCGGTTGTTGCGGCCGAATCGGCTGGAACCGTCGTAACGCACCGTGACGCTGGCCAGGTAGCGGTCTGCGAAATTATAGTTGGCCTTTCCGAAGAAGGATACCAGGGTGAATCCGCCGCCGCCGCCATAGGCCTCGGCCTCTCCCACTGCGGAGCTGGGCCACAT
>CADBFO010000057.1:0-1657 GCA_902794005.1 uncultured Bacteroidia bacterium | reverse complement strand
GCTTTTCCGCTGAACCAAGTGTCCTTTTCACGGTTGATCTCCGTACCTGCGAGGAAGTCGGCGCGATGCCTGCCAATCTCCAGGTTATAGGTGGCGATGGCGTTCCACATCCATTTGAGCCAATGCTCCTGCTTGCCTTCCACGGCATTGGTGGGATTGGCCACGGTGCCTTCCGTGACGGGATAGGTGAAGATACGCTGCTCCTTCTGGGCATAGTCGATACCGAAGGTGGTCTTGAAATTCAGGCCTTTCAGCGGGTTTATGTTCAGATAGGCGTCACCGAACATTCTCCAGTAGGAATAACGGTTGTCGGCGTTGCGGGTAAGGCGGGCGAGAGGGTTCTCACGGTCGGCATAGCCGCCTACGGGACCGGCAAACTCTCCATCGGTGGTGTACACGGGGATGGAGGGGTTGAACTGGAGCACATTCTCCAGGAATCCGCCGGGAGCCTGTACCTCGGAGGTGCGGTTTACGGTGAAGTGTTCGCCGATGGTCACGATGTGTTTGTCGCCAATCTTCAGCAGTTTATAATCCGTGTTGATACGGGCGCTCAGACGGGAGAAGTCGGAATATTTGATGATACCGTCGTTCTTATAGTAACCAACGGAGAAGAAGGAGTTGCCCCTCTCGGAGCCGTTGCTCAGCGAGAGGTTGTACTGCTGGATGATACCGGTTCGGGTGGTTTCCTTGAACCAGTCCGTGTCGCTGGCGGGGGTGGTGCCTGCAGCGTCCAGGTATTTGTTCATCATCACTTTGTTCAGCATGGGATTGCCTTGGGCATCATAGCCCCAGTCGTAGACATAGCCCAGAGCGTTCATGTTGGGATTCAGGCCATCGTTCACATAGCCCTGCCACATAACCCGGCCGAATTCCTCGGCATTGAGCACCTGCATGCGGTTAACATAGGACTGGGCGGCCACGCTGGCGTCGAAGTCCACTTTTATCTTGCCTTCCTTGCCGCCCTTGGTCGTGATGATGATAACACCGTTGGCGGCGCGGCTGCCGTAGATGGAAGCGGAGGCGGCGTCTTTCAGAACCTGGATAGACTCGATGTCGTTACCGTTGAGTTCGTGCATGCCGGCTTTGGTGGGAACACCGTCGATAATGTACAGCGGGTCGTTGTCGTTGAGGGTTCCCACACCACGGATACGCACGGTGGCTGCGCCGGAAGGACTGCCGTCAGCGCTGATGTTCATGCCCGGAACACGTCCTTGCAGGGCCTTGACGGGGTTGTTCTCGTTCTGCTTGGCCAGATCGTCGGTGTTCACCGTGGAGATGGCACCTGTCAGATCGGCCTTGCGCTGGACTGTATAACCGGTTACCACTACCTCATTCAGTAGCTGGGCGTCTTCGTCCATGACCACGGACATCTGCGCCTGAGCGGGAAGTTCAAGGGGGGAATAACCGATGGAGGAGAAGACCAGGACGGCACCTTCCTTCACCGTGATGGTGAAGTTGCCGTCGAAGTCTGTGATGGTACCGTTGTCCGTACCTTTTTCCTGGACTGCGGCGCCGATGACACCGTAGCCGTCGGCCGACGAGGTTACCACACCGGTAACCGTAATCTGCTGGGCAAAGGCGGTGAAGCCAATCAGCAGAAGGGCCGATACAAAAATAGATTTTAGTTTGAACATATAATAATGGTTGTTAGTTCCGT
>CADBFO010000056.1 GCA_902794005.1 uncultured Bacteroidia bacterium | reverse complement strand
CAAGCCTGCTATGAAAAGTTACCTGAAATTCCTCTCCCGCAACAAACTGTACACCGCCATCGAGGCGGTGGGGCTGGCCGTGAGCCTGGCGTTTGTGATCCTGATCGGCTCCTACGTGGTGCAGCAGTATGAGGTGGCGCATGAGTCGCCACGGTGGAAGCGAACCTTCGTGCTGGGAACCAATGAGTTCCTGGGCCTCACCTATTGGGACAAAGAGGAGCTGGAAATGAACATTCCCGAAGTGGAGGCCGTCACGCGCATGGCGCTCCTCTGGCAGCCGCTCATCCGCCAAGGCAACGAACCGATTCCGTGTTCCGGCATGGAGGCCGATGCCGATTTTTTCAAGGTGTTCCCGCAGTACCGTCTGGTGGAAGGAAGTACGGAAGATTTTGTCGGCAAGGACGATGTCCTCATCAGTGAATCCCTGGCCAGGAGACTGGCCAAAGAGGGAGGAAGCCTTGTCGGCAGCACCATCACCGTGGACGACGCCAATCGCACCGTCAAGGGCGTTTTTGCCGATTTTGACGGGACCTACGTCATGCCCTACGACATCATTACGCACATTTCAAGAACTTGGGCGGCCGGGAAGGAGCGGAGTTTCGGCAGCATCGGCAACTACACCACCTGGTTCCGCGTACGCGAAGATGCCGATCCCGCCGATGTGAGGGTCAAAGTGAAGGCGCTGCTGCACAAAAACTACGATGCCATTTGGAGCGCGGAAAAAGTGGACGCATGGAAAGCCTACCGGATGGACGAGGCCTTCTTTTCCACAGGCAACAGCAACGGGCTCACCCGCCAGGGCAACGCCCGGATGCTCAGGCTCCTGACGGTGGTCGTACTCCTGCTGCTCCTGTCGGCCATCTTCAACTACGTGAACCTGAGCCTGGCGCTCACGGGCAAGCGGGCCAAGGAAATGGCCACCCGGCGCCTGCTGGGGGCCGACAAAACCGGCATCCTGTGGAAATACATCAGCGAATCCGTCGCCTTTACCGCCGTCTGCTTTGCCGCGGCGCTGCTGCTGGCCGATCTGCTGGCGCCCATGATGAACAGCCTGGTTTCCATCGGCGACCCGGACGAGCTGATGCTGGGCATCGGCGATACCAGCGTGCGGCTTTCCTTCATGCTCACGCCGGGGTATCTTCTGGCATACGTGGCCGGTATCCTGGTCCTGGGCATTGTCAACGGCCTTCTTCCGGCCATCGTCGCCTCGCACTACCAGCCCATCGACGTCATCAAAGGCACGCTCCGTCGCCGTAACAAGATGGTACTGAGCAAAGTATTCATCGTCGTGCAGAACGTCCTTTCGGTATTCCTGATTGCCATGGCGCTGGTGATGGAGGTTCAAATGCAGCACATGCTCACCCGGCCGATGCATTCTGCCACGGACAAGCGCTACTACATCGAGTATTCCGCCCAGAACTACGATGCGATGAAGCTCTTCAAGGACAAGGTGGAGCGGCTTCCCTTTGTGACAGAGGTGGGTGTAGGACGAGGGATCCCCGGGTTCATCAATATGACGATGGGGGTCAAGGTGGACGAGGAGCACCGCGTGGATATGCCTGTCATCCTTTGCGATTCCACTTATTTCAAACTGCTGGGACTGGAGGTGGAGGAAGATTTCGGCCATCCGCTCACGCATTCGCTCTGGATGAGCCGGAGCGCCTTCAATGCCGCCGCGGTATCGGATACCTCCACCGTTTTTCCCCGGAGAATCAATATGAACGGCGCGCAGCCGGAGTTTATCGGCGGCGTGGTGACGGATTTCCCCGCCCGTCCGGCTTCGGAGAGCGAAAGCAACCCCAACGGGGGCGTCATCGTCACCCGGGCCGAGGAACACCCGGGCCGAGGAACTGCATTACGCTAATTGCATGCTGATTGGCACCACGGGAGAGGATGAATCTTACGATAAAGCCATCCGGCAGGCTTACAGGGAGTATCGGCTGGAGACCTCCGGCGTGGAAGAGCCCGCCTGGCGCTACGGCTTTGTGCGAGACATCAACAGGAAGATGCTGGCGCCTGTCCGGAGAACCCTGCGCCTGGTGGAACTCTTCGCCTTCCTGGCGGTTCTGATTTCCCTGCTGGGCCTCCTGGCCATGAGTACCTATTTTGCCGATGAAAACACCAAACAGATTGCCGTGCGCAAGGTTTTCGGTTCTGATGTGACGCACGAGACCTGGAGGAACGTCCGTAGCTATATGGTTTTGTGGGCCGCAAGGGTGTATCTGGAGCGGTTTGCGTACCGTGTTGAGAACTACGGCTGGGTCTTTGTGGTGGCGGTCATCATTTCACTGGCCATCGCCTTTGGTACCGTGCTATGGCAAACGCTGAAGGCGGCAAAGACCAATCCGGCAATAGAGTTGAAAAAGGAGTAAAGAAACCATGATACTACGAAACTTAAAGAGCCTCATCCGCCGGTATCCAGTGGCGGTGGTATTGAATTTCACGGGGCTGGTGGCAGCGTTCATCGCCTTTGCTTTGATCTTCCTGCAAGCGGATTATGAGCTGTCATTTGACAAGTGCCATCCGACGGCCGACCGGGTGTTCCGGGCCGACAAGAAGGGCGATGAATCGCTGTTCAGGAATATCCTGCCGAGAGGCTTTGCCGACGATATCATCAATTCGTCGGCCCACATCGAGGCGGGGTGCACGATTGTGCCGTTTTTTGGTGACACTTACTTCACCGTAGCCGAAGAAGGCCAGATGCCTGTCGGTCATAAACGTACGCTGATCTGTGCTTCTGAAGGTTTTATCGATGTATTCGGAGTGAAGATGTTGGAAGGAGACAGTCATGCGTTGAATAACCCCAATTCCGTCATCATTCCAAAATCTTTAGCAGAGACCTTGTTCCCAGGAGAGCCGGCCCTTGGCAAACTGTTGAAGACTGACGCGAAATTTTTTCTGCGTGAAACAAATGGCGAAGCGACTGTAACCGGAGTCTATGAAGATTTCCCTTCCAATACGCAACTTGGGAACGACTTGTATATGGCCATCGGAGACCTTCAGAAAGGGGCATACGGCGGGGCCAATTTCATTTGTTATCTGCTGCTGGATGATGTAAGCAGCGCGCAGTCTGTGGCCGATGAGTTCAACGGCCATTTCGACTTCGCTCCGCACGGAGACTGGCTTACGCCCATTGAACTGGTTCCGCTGACCAGCATTTACTTCCGGAATGAAGGGAATATCTATAAGAGTGGCAGCCGTTCGCAACTGCTTCTACTCATCGCGATTGCCATTCTGATTCTTGGCATCGGCTTGATCAACTTCACCAATTTCTACGTGGCACTGACGCCGCTGCGCATCCGGAGCGTGAACCTGCAGAAGATTCTGGGGTCTTCGACGCGGAGGTTGCGTGTTTTGGTTGTGGTGGAGGCCGTGATTTGGTGCATTTGCGCCTTTGTGGTGGCCGCCCTGTTGCTGGGCCCGGTTTCCGATGCGCTGCTGACCCGGGGCGTGCTGATGCAGTCTTTTACCTTCGGGAAGCATTGGGGCCTGCTGCTGTTCGTCGGTACGGTTG
>CADBFO010000055.1 GCA_902794005.1 uncultured Bacteroidia bacterium | reverse complement strand
CGGTGACGCTGTCCTGAAAGGCACGCTGGTCCTTCCGGAAGGCTGTACCCGCAATACGCCTGTCCTGATTATGATCACAGGTAGCGGCCTCCAGAACAGAGATGAGGTATTCTATGAGCACAAGCCTTTTGCTGTCATTGCCGATGCATTCGCCCGCGCAGGAATCGCCACGCTCCGTTACGATGACCGCGGCTTTGGTGAATCCACCGGAGACATCATTAACTGCACCACGGAGGATTTGAAGAACGACGCCCTTGCCGGTATCGGACTCCTCAGGGAACGTTTTGACAAAGTGGGTGTCATCGGCCACAGCGAAGGCGGCACCATCGCGCTGATGTTGGCCGCGGAAAAAAAGGCCGATTTCATCGTTTCGCTGGCAGGGATGGTTGTGTCCGGTAAGGAAACGTTGTTATGGCAAAACCGCATTGCGCTTGCCGCAGCCGGTGTCCCGGATGAGACAGCGAACACTTACTGCAAAGCTCTTCAAGAAATATATGAGGCCCGCTTGGCCGGAGCCCCTCTGCCGTCACCCGGCAAATATGACCTTCCTGCTACGCTGGCGCAGAATCTTTCTGCCGTGTCGATGCAAATCCAGACACCCTACCTGAAGTATTTCCTGGCCTTGGACGTTCGCCCGCTGCTGGGCGACGTTACTTGTCCCGTTCTCGCACTGAATGGCACAAAGGATACGCAGGTGGAACCGGAAAGCAATCTGGGGGCGCTGCGTAACGGCCTCTCTGACAATACCAAAAACAGCGTAGAAGCTATTGAAGGCGTGAACCATTTGTTCCAGCATTGCCAGACAGGTTCGCCCAACGAATACAGGGACATCGAGGAAACCTTCGCTCCGGAGGTCCTGGAAAAGCTAATCCAATGGCAATGGATTTCCGAGCAATGATTGTTTCTATATGTGGCAGGGGCCACATGGCCAAAACGAGTCAGCGCAGCGGCAGCGGAGCGAAGTGGCTTTGACCGCACTCCATACCACCGGCAAGGGCATATTGGCAAAAATGCTTACTTTTGTCTTCGATAAATCGGAATTCCCAAGAAGCACAACCTGAAGCTGCTGGTGAACGGCATGATTCGCTCCAAGGGCATCCAGGGCAACTACGACCTGCCGGCCTCCGGGAATCTGGACGCTTCGCTGCGCTGGGGCTTCGCCGGCGGCCGGGGACTGCTCAACATCTTCTGCTCCGACATCTTCCAGACCAGCATGATTTCGCCGGTCATTGACTACGGTGGGCAGTATATGCGCTCCGGCTACAAGTGCTGGCGCAGGGCCGGGGTCGCCCTCACCTGGAAGTTCGGCGGATATACGGAGAAACGGCGCGAGGCGGTGGATACGGGGAGGTTCAAGTAAGAGGGGTGCTGATTATTGCTTGTCCGCGTTTTCGTCAGCCTTCGGCAGCAGATGGTCCGTAGCCTTGGCGCTGCTGATGACGGTACGGCCCAGTTCTTTTTCCAGTTGGGCACGGGCCACCTTGGCCGTGTTTCCTCCGGCTTTGGCTACCATCGCATTCTGGGTAAACCCCTTGGGGTTTCGCTGCTTGGAGATTTCCGTGGTGGAAGCTTCAGCGAGGATGTTCAGGGCCAATTCAATATTGGTCATATTATCCCGCAAATTCTCTTTCTTGAGACCCTTGTGATGCTTGTATTCGCGCGTGGTCATCCCGCTCCAGGTTTTGGTGATGATGTCCGTGAGTGACGCATACTGCTGGCCTTCCACGCCGCTGCGCTCCCACTCGTCAGTCAGTTCCTTGCGGACTTCAATGCTTTTGATGCGCTGATTGATCCATTTTTCGCCGTAGCCAAGCCGCCGGTAGTCGGCGATGGCCTGCTCGATAGAGAGTTCTGGATCCTGGATCTGGTTTATGCGGTTGGAGGCGACCTGCGCCATCCATTGTTTGAAAGGTTCCGCTTTGGGCGAAGGGATGGACTGGATGAGGCGGAAAAGTTGCTCTTGGTCAGCGACATCGGTTTTTCTCATTTTGCCGTCAGCGGCCGTCAATTTGAAAGCGTTACAATTTGTAACGGTTTCATTCCCCTCATCCCTCAAGCGTTTTTTCAAGACCCTCCAATAGAGTGCAGGGTCTTTACTGTCCGTCAGAACAGAGACCACATCCACAATCGAGAAGTACCACTTCTCGGCCGTATCATCCCATACTGTCCGGACTTTCTTTTCCTCAAATAGCTGTATTTCCTGTTTCTTCGTCATGGCATCGGCGGCATCTCAAGAGCCGATGTCAAATATACGAAATCTTTCTCACTCGGCAATCAACTTATACCCTGTTCCCCTGACGTTCAGAATCTGGATGCGGGGATCTTTGGAGAAGCGGTGGCGCAGGCGGGTGATGAGGACCTGGAGGCTGCGGGCGTTGAAGAAGTCGTCGTCGCCCCATAGTGATAGGAGGATGTTCTGGGTGGGGATGATGTTGCCGCCGCCTTTGCATAGAAGCTGGAGAATGTCGGCCTCGCGGCGCGGAAGGAGGGTGATTTCTCTGGTAGGCGTATGGAGCAGCTGGGCCGATTCGGGCGAGAAGCGGTATTCGCCGATAGTGTAGGATTCCTGCGTCTCTTCCCGAGATGGCTGTTTTCGTCCCAAGAGGTTTTTCATCCGGGCTACCAGCTCCGGAATGGCGAAGGGCTTTTTAAGATAGTCATCGGCCCCCAGGTTGAATCCGGTGACAACGTCATCGACCGTTGTCTTGGCGGTCAGGAAGAGGATGGGTGTCTCACAATCGCTCTGGCGGATGGCTTTCACCATATCGAAACCGGACAACTTGGGCATCATCACGTCCACCACCAGGATGTCGGGCCGCAATTCGCAGGCCTTCCGATCCGTCATAGGCCAGCTCGACGGAGAAGTCCATCGTCTCCAGGGCGTCTCTCACGATGCCGGAGAGCGTCCTTTCGTCCTCTACCAACAGTACTTTGTACCTCATAGTTCAATGGTGAATGTGCTGCCCTTGCCGGGTTCGCTGTGAACGGAAATGCAGCCGCCGTGCTTTTCTACAATGGTTTTGGCAAAGAATAGGCCGATACCGTAGCCTTTGACGTCGTGGACATCGCCGGTGGGTACGCGGTAGAATTTCTCGAAGATATGGGCCTGCTTCTCAGGAGCGATGCCGATGCCTTTGTCACGGACCGATATCCGGACGTGGCCATCC
>CADBFO010000054.1 GCA_902794005.1 uncultured Bacteroidia bacterium | reverse complement strand
GTGGTTCACCAGCTGGGCGGCGAGGGCGTTCGGAAGGGCACCGATGCCCATCTGGATGCAGGCGCCGTCCGGCACCAGCTCCGCACAGTTCTTGCCGATGAGCACCTCCGTGGGGGTGGGCTCCGCAAAGTTGGCCGTCACCAGCGGGGTGTCGTCCTTGACGAAATAGTCGAACTGGTCGATGCTCACCAGGTCGCCATAGGCATAGGGAACGTTGGGGTTCACCACCGCGATGGCGCAGCCGGCCGATTCTACGGCGGCGAGGGAACAGTCCACCGAAGTGCCCAGCGAAACATAGCCATTCTCGTCCGGCAGGGAAACCTGCACCATGGCCACGTCGCAGCGCAGGGCGCCGCTCCGGTAGAGCTTCTGCGATTCGCCCAGGTGGACGGGCAGGTAGTCGGCATAGCCGGCATTTACGTTTGCCCGCACGTTCGGACCCAGGAAGAAGCCCTGGTCGAAGAGGATGCCGTCATACTTCGGCTCGGAATAGGGTGCAGGGCCCTCCGTATGGAAGTGGTGGAAGCGGACATCTTCAATTTCTCCGGCATCTGCCCGGCGGCAGAGGGCCTGGATGAGGATGTGGGGAACGCTGGCTACGCTGCTCAGGTGGATGTGGTCGTGTGATTTGACGACACGGACGGCCTCGTCGGCGCTGACATATGTAATGGCTTTCATAATCTGTGATTTCATCTTATCAAACCCCAAAGATAGCCGATTTTTTGCTATTTTTGCGGAAATATTCTCAAAATGCATACAAAAGAAGAAAAATTGGCGCAATTTTCACGCTTGCTCGATATCATGGACCGCCTGCGGGCCGAATGCCCGTGGAACCGTGCCCAGACCGTGGACAGCCTCCGTCCCATGACGGTGGAAGAAGTGTATGAGCTTTCCGATGCGGTCATGAAAAAGAACGAAGAAGAGCTGAAAAAGGAATTGGGCGACGTGATGTTGCACATCGTTTTCTACTCCAAGATTGCCGAGGAGCAGGGAAAATATGATGTGGCCGACGTCCTGGAGAAAGTCTGCGACAAGATGGTTTTCCGCCATCCCCACGTGTTCGGCGATGTCAAGGCCGATGATGCCGAAACCGTTTCCCAGAATTGGGAGATGATGAAAACCAAGGAAAAAGGCGGGAACAAGCGGGTGCTGTCCGGCATTCCGGATGCGATGCCGTCCGTCCTTAAGGCCCATTCCATGCAGGACAAGGCCCGCGGCGTGGGCTTCGACTGGGAGAAAAAGGAAGATGTCTGGGCTAAGGTGAAAGAGGAGATGGGCGAGTTCGAGGTGGAGCTGCGCAAGGGCGATGCCGACCATTCCGAGGAGGAACTGGGCGATTTCCTGTTTGCCGTCATCAATGCGGCACGCCTGTACGGCATCAATCCGGACACGGCCCTGAACCGCGCCTGCGATAAATTCCGCCGCCGTTTCACCTATCTGGAGGAGCAGACCCTCCGCAAAGGCCGTTCCCTGCACGACATGACCCTGGCCGAAATGGATGCCATCTGGGACGAAGGGAAGGCCAAGGGCTTGTAGGCATTTGGCAAAGCCGGTGAAAATGCGTACATTTGCAAATTATTTTAATCATCGATGGAAACATATCGTATCGTTGAAGTAACCACGCGCAAGGACCTGCGCCGCTTTGTGGAGTTCCCGGACCGCCTGTACCGGGACTGCCCGCAGTATGTCCCCGCCCTGCACGCCGACCAGATCAAGTCTCTCACCAAGGTCTCTACCTTGCGGTATTGTACCCGCAAGATGTGGCTGGCCTTCCGGGGAAATGAAGTGGTGGGCCGGATCTGCGGCATGGTGAATCCGCGATACAATGAACGCTACCACAAGAAACGGGCTCGTTTCGGCTGGTTCGACACCATCAATGACCTGGAGGTGGCCCGCTTGCTGCTGGGTACCGCCGAAGCCTGGGCGAAGGAACAGGGGATGGACGAAATCCACGGTCCGCTCTATTACAACACCCTGGGCAAACAGGGAATGCTGGTAGAAGGCTTCGACAACATCCCGCCGTTCAACTGCCTGTACAATTTCCCGTATTACGCA
>CADBFO010000053.1 GCA_902794005.1 uncultured Bacteroidia bacterium | reverse complement strand
GAGCCCGTTGCTGTTGCCAGTAGTGAAGAAAGCTTCATCCATCCGGTACGCTTTCCACGCGTTCACCTTTTCCGCGCTCCAGATGGGGTCATAGTTCTTGTGCAGCAGCGCACTCACTTTGTTCCGCACATCGGCGGGGTCGGCATCTTCGCGTACCCGGAACCAGGTGGTGTAGTTGCCGATGCTGCCGAAGTTCCGCTCCTGCTCGGCGGCCCAAGTTCCCGAAATGTGCGTAATGATGTCATAGGGCATGAAGAAGGTGCCGTCAAAGTCGGCAAAAACGCCTTTGATGGTGCGGTCGGATTCATTCACGTTGATGACTTTCCCAATGAGGTTATCACCATCCACAGATAGTTTCCTGGCAAGGGATTCACTGATGAGGATGTCCTCCTTCCCGACAAAATCTTCCGCGCTTCCTTCTACCAGACGATATTCTGGAAACACCTTAAAGAAGTCGGCATCGGCCTCCATGCCGGCGCACTGGAGGAACTGGTCACCTTCGCGGATAAGCGGCTGCCACAGCATGGCGGCACGGGTTGCCGCCTGAACCTCCGGGATGTTCATCTCCAGCTCCTCCTTATCCCAATAGGTCAGGCCCAGGAACTCGTCGGTTCCTAGCACGAAGGTGCGCTTCCACTGCGGCGACTCGTGCGCCACCTCATACTGCTGCACCACGTAGCTGCCAATCAGAATCACAAACGCCAAGCTAACGGCCAACCCCACCGCCTCGATGGCGGTGTATAGCTTATTGCGGGATAGGAATTTCAGGTAACTTTTCATTTTTCTTTGTATCTTTGTCGAAACACTTTTTTATGCAGATTCTTCAAAAGCCCATCTCCATTGCAGAACTCAAAGAGTTGGCACAAAACACATTCGGCGATATGATAAAATGCGTGGCCGATATTACGCGTGGCCTCCTGGCCATCGATGCCGATTTGCATGCAGACTTGGAGCGTCTTCTTTTGGAAGACGGCTCTGCGCAGGATGACCTCTGGGGATTCAATCTCTGGGTGGAAGAAGAAGGCGAGGATTTCATTGAGTTCGACTCACTTATCAATATCCGCTCCTGGCAGGGAAATCCTTCACGGGACGTGGAGGATCCGGAGGTTCGGGCCGCCATTAAAACCATTGTCGATAAATTCATTACAGCATAAATGCAACACGCGTCTTTGGAAAACGGCCGTTGGGCCGAACTCACTTTCCCGCAGCAGATGGCCAACATCGGCAGCGAGACTTCCCGTGTTCTGAAAGCACTGGTAGCGGGGAAAGAAAACCGTGCCCAGAGTGCCTTTGCCCGTTTCCAGGAGCTGATTGACCTTACCATCCGATATGGGCGTGCAGGGCAGCCGGCATCGGCCCGCAGCGCTATGTGGGAGGAGCTTTGCCGTTTCCGGGAGCTGTACTGTGCCGCATTCCAGGAGAGAAATCTTCCCGAACTCGCCGCCGCCAACCGGTATTTGGACCATTTCGCTTCCATACGATAATTTATCATTCACTTATCATCCTGAGCGTTCTCTTTGTCATTCTGAGCGCAGCGAAGGATCTATTCTTTTTTCAATTCAACGGCCGGATTGGTGCGGGCAGCCTTGAGCACCTGCCAGATGACTGAGACAAAGGCGATAAATCCTGTGAGGAGCACTGCTACAACAAATATCCACCAATAGCCTTCCAGCCTGTAAATGAAATCTTTGAGGTATTCCTGCGCGGCATAGACTGCAATCGGAATGCCGATGACGCAGGCAATCCCTACCAGCACCATGTATTCACGTATCGTTCTCTGCGCCTCCGTGTCCACCGTTCCCCCGAAGACCTTCCGGACGGCGATGTCGCGGCTCTTTTCATCGGCGTAATAGGTACTCATGGCCACAAGCCCCAGAAGAGCGATGAGGATGGAAAGGAGCATAAAAATCTCCACCAGACGCATGTTGTTGCGGGCCGGTTTCCAGTCCTCCGCGATATTCTCGTCAACCCAGAATGCTAAGCTCCCGTAAATCGGCTTGCCCTTGATGTAGTTATCGTAAGCTTCCATGATCTGCGCTTTCGCCGCTTTCCGGTCCGGGGTGGTTTCTATGACCCATCCGGCAAAAGGAATATCATCAGAGCGCATCAACGAAACGATGGCATAATCTTCTTCCCCAATATTGGCGTTGTTGGTCGGAAAAGATTTGAAAACGCCGGCAACCTGTTCGCAGCCCTTCGTCCGTCTGCTCAGCGTGCCGCTGATGTCATGATAGTCCGAGTCGAAGCCGGTTGCGGCAAAACTCTTGTCCGAGAACCAGACGCTATTGAAT
>CADBFO010000052.1 GCA_902794005.1 uncultured Bacteroidia bacterium | reverse complement strand
GTCTTCGGGGCCGATTATTCCGGCGTGCTGAAGGAACTGGTGCTGTCGTTCATGAAGATGGTAGGAATCGCATTTGTCATCGGCGTGCCGATTGCCTGGCTCATTATGAACCGCTGGCTTTCCGGGTACGGACACCGCATTGACCTCCATTGGTGGATATTCGCTCTCGCCGGACTGGCGGTTGCCATTATAGCCGCAATCAGCGTGCTCTACCAGAGCGTCAAGACCGCCCGGACGAACCCTGCGGAGGCGTTGAAGAAAGAGTAAATTCTATGAAAGTATTCAGAAAAACAGGCGTTTCGACGCTGATCAACATACTCGGGATGAGCATGGCCTTTGCCGCAGCGATGATCCTGATGGTGCAGGTGCGCTGGGATACGACCTATGACGCCAATTTCGAAGGGCACAGGCGGGTGTTCCGGATGGAGAACAATTGGATGGACAAGGGACTCTTCAGCACGTCCTTTTCAAGGCCGATGATAGAAATCGCCAAGACGGCCAGTCCCAATATCGAGGAAGTGGGGACTTATTGGACCATGCCCCATGAAGCTACATTAAAGAAAGACGGCGAAGAGACGGTGCTATCCGTTCCCTCTGCCAGAGTTGACAGTTCCATGTTCTCCGTATTCCCCTTTGAGTGGGTTGAGGGCTCGGCACGGGAATTCACCGCCGGCGAGACGGCTGTCGTGAGCGAGGAATATGCGAAGGTCTTCTTCGGCGACGAGAGCGCTCTTGGCAAACATTTCAAGGCCGGTAACGGAGTGGAGGTTCGAGTCGTTGGCGTTTTCAAGGATATGCCCAAGAATTCCAACATGAACTATGGTGTGCTTATAAATCTGGGAGACGATTACCTCAATAACTCCAATGAGTGGTCATTCGTTGCTTTTGTAAAGCTGAAAGGCCCAACCCTGGCCAAGGAGACCGAGACTCAGATGGTGAACGCCTTGCTGGATTATTTAGGCGATAATGTGGACGAAGAAGATGCCGATGAATTCCGGAAAGGATTCCGTATCAGCAATTTGCACGATGCACATTTTGAGCGGGATGTAAGGGCCAGTATCGCCAGCGCCAACAAGGCGATTACCATTACGCTGGCCGCCATTGCCATTCTGCTGATTCTCATTGCCATTATCAATTTCATCAACTTTGCTTTCGCGGAGATTCCTTTCCGCATCAAGAACATCAACACGCGTAAGGTACTGGGAGAAGGTCGCGGTTCTTTGATCGTGCGCCAGTTGTTGCACGCCGGGCTTATCGCGCTCGTCGCGTTTGCGATAGCCTGCCTCATCATGCACGTGGTTGCAGGGACTTCCTGGGCGTCGTATGTGTCCGACAGTCTGGCGCTGAAGGATAACATCGGCATCTTGGTGCTTATGTTGGTGGTGGCTTTGGTATCAGCCGTAGTCGCCGGCATAGCCCCGTCACTGTATTCCACTTCCCAGCCTGCCGCACTGGTCCTGAAAGGCTCTTATGGAACCAGCGTGAAGGGAAAGGCCCTTCGCAACATGCTTGTAGGGCTTCAGTTTGTGCTGTCGTTCCTTTTCATCCTAATGGCCCTGTTCGTGGGCGTTCAGACCAAGTATATGATGGGAAAGGATATGGGCTTTGACGAAGCCCGCGTCCTTCAGACCTGGTGCGGATATCCGGCCGGGAATCAGAAAGAGGCCCTGAGGAGCCATTTGCTTCAGAATCCTTCGATTGAAGATGTGACTTTCTGCGACAGCCCGATTGTCTCCGACCAGAAGATGGGTTGGAGCCGTACCGGGGACGACGGCAATCAGGTATTCATGGAAGTACTGCCCGTGGATGTAAACTTCATGGAATTCTTTGGACTGCAATTGGCGGAAGGCCGCAACTTCCGGGACTCGGACAACTTGAGCGAGACAGGATGCTTCATTCCAAATGAAACCTTCATGCAGATGTTTCCACAGTTTCACGTCGGGAGCCTGCTGGGAGGTCACGTGGATAATTGTGAGATTATTGGCGTGGTGAAGGATTTCAACTTCAAGAGTCTGCAACATGCCATGGGGCCGCTGGTGCTCTATAATTGGGGCAAAGAGGGTTGGCGGTCCTTCGGAACGATGTATGTGCGGACTGTTCCCGAGGCCGATTTCAAGGATGTTTCAGATTATATCAAGGATGCTATCTGTAAGTTCGACCCCAGACGGGAACCCAACATGATTACCGTCAGGCATCTGGACGAATGGATCGAGAATATGTACCAGAGCGAGCAGTCGCTGGGGAAACTCATCACCATCGCCTCCCTTGTGGCGCTGCTGATTGCCATTATCGGCATCATGACGCAGTTCCTGAAAAAGGAGATTGCCGTGCGGCGCGTGAATGGCGCTACGGTGGGCAGCATCCTGCAAATGATTAACAAAAAATACCTCATTATGGCAGGTGCGAGCTTCGTGATTGCAGCGCCTGTTGCCTTCTACTTGATGACCGCTTGGCGGAAGGGCTTTGCCTATCAGGCACCCGTGCCAGTGTGGATCTTCCTGGTGGCGCTGCTGGCAGTTGCCGCCATTACCCTGCTCGTCGTTACCCTCCAAAGCTGGAGAGCGGCCAATGCCAACCCCGTCGAATCGTTGAAGAATGAGTAGATCCTTCGCTAACGCTCAGGATGACAAAGATGTGGCTCAGGATGACAAAGAGGACAGTCTGAATGTTGACCTGTCATTCTGAACGAAGTGAAGAATCTTTAACAATAGAACAAACAATTATAACACAAATAATTATGATTAAAGTATCCAACCTTTCCAAAATCTTCCGGACGGAAGAGATCGAGACCACGGCCCTTAACGGCGTATCGTTTGAAATCAAAGACGGCGAGTTCGTCGCCATCATGGGCCCTTCGGGCTGCGGCAAGTCCACGCTGCTGAACATCCTGGGCCTGCTGGACAATCCCAGCGGCGGCAGTTATGAACTGCTCGGCACCGAGGTGGCCAACCTCAAGGAGAAGGAACGCACCAAGTTCCGCAAGGGCAACATCGGCTTCGTGTTCCAGAGCTTCAACCTCATTGATGAACTCAATGTGTATGAGAACATTGAGCTGCCGCTGCGGTATCTGAACATATCGGCCTCTGAGCGCAAGCAGAAGGTGACGGACATCATGAAACGCATGGCCATCAGCCACCGTGCCCAGCACTTCCCGCAGCAGCTCTCCGGCGGTCAACAGCAGCGTGTGGCCATCGCCCGTGCCGTCGTTGCCGGCCCCAAACTGATTCTGGCCGATGAACCCACCGGTAACCTGGACTCCAAGAACGGCAAGGAAGTGATGGACCTCCTGAAGGAACTGAACCAGGAAGGCACCACCATCGTCATGGTGACGCACTCCCAGAAGGACGCCGCCTGCGCCCAGCGCACGATCGACCTCTTCGACGGCCAGATCGTCTCCGACGTCAAGAACGAACTGTAAGTGCTCCTATCGTCCCGAAAAATGGGACGTCAGGCGCAAAATGAAGGCAAAATGCTTCTATCGTCCCTAAATGTGGGACATTAAAAACAGTATGAGAACAAAAAGCGATATCATTATCAAGGTCCTTTCCCTGGGCATCGGGCTGGCGGTAGGCATTGTGCTCATTGCCAAGGTGTTCTTTGAGCTGAGCTATGACAGCTTTTACAAGGACATCGACCGGGTGTATACCATCAATACCTGGATTTCCATGCAGGGCGAGGAGAAGGATTACGGCCAGGTAAGCGGCGCCGTGGCCGTGGGCTTCATGGAAGAGGTCCCGGGTGTGGAGGCCGGCACCCGCACCACGTTCGTCTTCAACGGAGACACCTACCTGGATGAGGATGGCAACAAACTGATTGCCACGCTCGTCTGTGCTGATACCTGCTTTTTCAAGGTCTTCGACAGGCCCATCCTGGCCGGCGACCCGGTGAAGGCGCTGGGGAAATGGGGGAGCGTGATGGTCTCACGGTCGTTTGCCGAGAAGATCCTTCGCTCCGCTCAGGATGACATTTCCTCCGTCATCGGCAAGCAGAT
>CADBFO010000051.1 GCA_902794005.1 uncultured Bacteroidia bacterium | reverse complement strand
TATGTCCTGGCCGGCCCAATTGGCAGGAATTGATATTTCCTTCCTGTACCAGATGCTGGGGATGAATTCCTTATACTCCACACCGGATAGTTTGCTTTCCGGAGCAAAGGGAACCAGTATCTTTCCGTCCGAAAAATTTCCGGCGGCCAGTCCCCGGTCCCATCCGGTAGAGGCGGGGTCTATGGAATAATCCCATTCTCCGTTGAGGTTGATCCAGCTTGTGCGCTCAAATTGAGGACGGGGATATTCCGCCCTGGGGAGAGCTTTTGCGCCAATGCCCATAAGCAGTATGGCAAGGGTGGCCAAAATGGTTGAAATCTGTTTCATATCTGTCTTTTATATTGTTCTAGAATTTTGGCATATAATCTTCTCCAACAGGCTTGCCTCCATCGAAATAAGGCCAGCCGTCCTTATCCCAGAATATCCGCTGCAGGAAGGTATAGCGGGCCTTGGTGCCGCTGGAAGCGTCGTGGCAATGGTAAAACATGTACTCCTGGCCTCTCTGGTCCGTGAATATCTCTCCGTTGTGCCCGGGGCCGTAATAATTGTCGCCGCTCTGGCTTGTCAGGATTTCTGTGGCAAATCCGTCAAGCATCTTTTTCCCGTCTTTACTTAGAAACTCGCCTTCAAGAGAAGTGCTGCGCCCAACCTTGATCCTGTACGAAGAGTTTCCATAATTGCCGGAACTGACAAACAGATACCAATAATTGCCGTGACGGTAGAGGTAAGAGCCCTCGAATACTTTTTCGCGGGATTTGTCCTGGCTGTATGTGAGCCCGGCAACCTTTATATATTCTGCGCCGGGAGCTACACTGCATCCGTCCTGAGAGAGTAAAACGCGGTGGATACTGCCGATGCTGCCAAAAAACAGCCAAAGCTTTGAGCTTTGCGGGTCATACACCACTTCAGGGTCTATGGTATCCTGTATTCCGGTATCTGTACTATGCGTAATAATCCCTTCCCATTCAAAGGGGCCGGAAGCGGAGTCTGATGAAAAAGCGGCAATCCCGCAGTTGTCGGCAGAATTGTAGCAGGTGAGATAAAGCATCCATTTAGAACCTACTTTCACAACATCCGGAGCCCAGAAATTTGACCCGTGCGTACGGGCCTCATTCCTTGCCGCAATGCTCAGGGGAGTAGAATTCATCTTGTACCAGTGAACCATGTCTTTACTGGCGAAAATGGAACCGATGCCGGTAGAAACCGTATAGAAACGGTTGCCGTCATACCATATGGTTGGGTCTGGCCAATCGAAAGAAATCACGGGATTATGGTATTTCTCAATTGGCTCCTCTTTCTGTTCTTCTTTCGGTTCTTCTCCCTCTTCCTGTGGGGTTTGTGCGGGGGCTTCCCTGCCATTATCCTGACTGGCGCATGAGAACAGGCATAAAGCAAAGGCGGCGCTGAGAAACAGGGCCAAGGTAATAAATCTTTTCATCTTTTGACTAACTGGTCATAATAATGGATTCTTCCCACAATTCGCTGCATTCACATTTGGGCGCAGCGTAGTCTGCAAGCAGATCTGGTCTTTGGTTGTCAGTTTTCATTTGTTATGTCAATGGTTGTTGTAGTCGGTTTGAGTCCTGCACTCCTGGCTTTCACCACCAGTTTCCCGGGCTCGTCAGCAGCCTGCAGGACCAGCAGGGTCTTCCCCATGAAAGCCTTACTGGAGAGACTCTGGTTGGGATTCCAGTCGAGGATGTCTCCATTCTCTACACCCACAAGTCGGTAGGGGCCGGAGACCTCATATTCTACGAGGTTGGAGGCTCCGGGGACGAGACGTCCGGCCGCATCCACGATATCCACGGTAAAGAATACTACGTCCCGCTGATTGGCGGACATGGTCTTTCTGGAAGGAGTGACACGGATTGCTGCCGGAGCACCGGCGGTGGAGACAGTCTCGGTCGCCACTTTCTTGCCGTTTCTGTAACCCACGGCTTTCAGCGTGCCTTTACGGTATTTCACGTTCCACAGAATCTGCAGGTTCTCCTGGTCGAAAGGCTTGCGGCCAAGGGACTTGCCGTCCTGGAACAGCTCGACCTCATCGCAGTTTGTCCACGCCACGACGGGAATCGTGACTCCCTCCATCCCCGGCCATGTCCAATGCGGCAGGAGATGTATCATGGGTTCGTCGGTCCACAGACTCTTGTAGAGGTAGTACGGGTCCTTAGGGAACCCGGCGAGGTCAATAATGCCGTAATTGTTGGTGCGGGCATTATCACCCCAGGACTCGCCGAGATAGTCGAAGGCGGTCCATCTGAACTCCCCGATGAAATAAGGATATCTCAGGACCTGTTTCCACTCTTCGCGGCAGGTCGCCTTGCGTGGCTGATTGTCATAGCCGGATGCATAGCGAGGATCGAACTGGGTGAATATCTCCTCCTCGGTATAGCTGTCGATGGGATAATAGTTGGCCCT
>CADBFO010000050.1 GCA_902794005.1 uncultured Bacteroidia bacterium | reverse complement strand
ATCCACGGGGTCGGTCAGATATCTGGGATGGATGGGATTGAAGCGGTGCGAGTGCAACGGGTCATCGAAATTGACGATATAGAGCTTGGGCTTGATGTCGTAGCAGTCGTAGTTGTCCAGCAGCTCGTTCATCACCAAGCGGGTCAGGCTGGGATACTTGTAGTCATAGACAAACATCGCGTAGCCCTTCTGCATCATCTGCCGTATGAAAGCGGCGTAGATGCTGGCGGTCTTACCGGAGCCGGGCGTGCCGATAACCATACACCCGCGCTGCGGCGCCACGCAGTTGATGTATCCATTGCGAAGCTTCCCTTCGTACTGATAGGTCATGGGAATATTGACACTGTATTCATTCTCAATCAGTTCCTCGCACTGCTCGAAGGTATCCCAATACTCCGGAAGATGCGCATCGAAGCTCCTGACCATCCTTCCCAGCAGGATGGCTCCCACCAGATACATCACATAACCGGCCAGCGTCAGGAACACATAGAGCCAGCCGTTCCCGCATAGCTGTGCTCCGAAAAACAGCGCCAATCCGGCAAGCAGCGGCAGCATAATCTCCAGCCAACCCGACCTCTTCGAACTGCCGCTCCGGACCACCACAGACAGCGTGGTGAAAAACAGGCACACGAACTTTGCCGACAACTGCGACCGGAATACCCCGGCTCGATGCACGTCAAGCATCAGCGAATCCGTCATTCCGGAGCGCAGGCCCAGCGCAGCCCAGAAAGGATACGCATAGTAGTAAAGAATCAGCGCCAATATCCCGCCGGACAGCAGCAGGAACATCGAGTACATAGGTTTTGTCCTTGCATCCATATCAGTTGGGCCCCCTCCGCCCCTTTCTCATTATCTCCTCGTCCTCGTGACGGCGGCTCTTTTCCGCACCCAGCGCTGCCACGAAGAGGTCGGCGGTCTCCTCCGCCGCGTTTTTTTCTTTTTCAGCGTTTTCCTCTTTCTTCCCTTCCTCCGGCGGCCATTTCTCCAGACGGGCCTTCTCGAACTCTGCGGCGCTGATTCCGGGAAGTTCGCTCACCTTGAAGACGCAGCGCGTCTGGTGGTCAATGAGCGTCACCCCGAAGATCTTCCCCCCTTTGTTCTTGGAAAGCTTCAGTCCGATATTGAACTTCCGCAGGATCCTGCGGGTGTGTAGCTCCGACGTTCCGTGTTCCAGGGCAACACGGGTAAGATTGGCCGCACGCTTTCCCTCCTTCGCACGCAAAACTTTCTTGCAATCCATCGCGTGCTGGCGCACCTCCTCCAGCGAAGCGGTATCCAGGTCCTTGCCGATAATTGGAGCCGTGCATTTGTGCTGTGTCTTGGGGTCGATGCCGGTAAAGGTCAGATAGATTTGCCGCCCTACCTTCGCATGTCCTACTTCCACTCCGAACTCGCGCATCAGCATCTTGAATTGCTCCGTGGTGGTGAAATAGTACTTCATAGCCTGGGCCACCAGTTCCTCCATCTGCTTCATATACTCGCCACGGGCCGGGTCAAAACGTTGGTAGTCCACTTTCTTGGGACCGTCATCCTTCTCCTTGGCTTCGCCCAGGTCATTGGGCTCCTCCGGCTTAGCCCCTTCCGCTTTCGTTTCTTTCTCCGGTTTGTCCGCCAGGCCGACTGTAAATCCATACTTCTGCTCCAGTGCCTTCATGATTTCATTGCAGCGCCGCCCTTCCTGCCGGTCAGGTATCTTCCGCCCCTCTTTATCCACGCGGACGGATACAAGGTGATAATGCACCCGCCCGATATCATCGTGCCTGTATATTATATAAGGTTGGTCGCCATACCCCAGCCGCTCCATCAATTCCTTCGTGAAAGCGATGACCTTATCCTGCGTCATATTGTCCGCCTTGGCTGGATTGATGGATGCGTGAAACGACATCTTCTCACAGCGACGGCTCCCACGCTCATACTCGGAAAAAGTCTCCATCGGCTTCTTCGGGTCCGCAATCTTAGAGGAGAAGACCGCCTCGGCTTTACCCTCGGCGACCTTCCTCTCATTGTACTGCACGGCGGAGCTGCAACTCGGTGCCGGCGGTTTGATCTTGACTACCATTGCAGGCCCCGGAAGTCGATGGTGAATTCCCGGAGGATTCAGTCCTTGCCCGCGGGCGCCAGGTCGATGTTTGCCACCCACACGTCCAGGTTCACAAAAGTCTTGTCATCCTTTACGTTGGTTGACACCTTGAGCCTTCCGCTCACGGACACATAGCGTCCCTTCTTGAGATAGTCGGCCAAGCCGGTCTTGGCCATACGGCAGTTGTAGTACGTGGGCTTTTCATCGTTGCCTGCCTTGGCATCGTTCACGGCCACGTTGAAGCGGACGAACTCGGCATCGTCCTTTCCTTTGACAATCTCGCAGTCTGCTGCCAGATTACCGGTAATGAAAATGATTTGCATAACGGTTTGGATTAAGTTTGAAATGTTATTGAACGTCCTCCTCTACGAGTCGGACCTTTTCCAGAATCTCGTTCATCATGGCCTTCATATCCGCCAGATCCGTGCGGACCATACCTGCCGTCACGACCGGTCGGCCGCTCTTGTCACGGAGTTTTGCCAGCGTGTTCAGCGCCTTTACCTTTTGATTATAGTTGTTGCCGATACGGACAATCTCCGCCTTCAGAAGGGCCAGTTGTTTGGTGATGTTCGCTTCCGTGCGGTGGAAATTCCGCCGCTGGATTCGTTTGACCAGAAGGGTCTCCCTGATATACTTGGAACGGTTCCGGTATCCTTCCAGAACCATTTGTGCGTTGAGTTTCTCAAACTCACTGTCCGAAAAACGGACATTGACATAGTGTTTTCTAATCTTACTCACAGTTCTATCTCCTCTAACACTTTATGGGCGCAGCCCAAAGCGAGCGACTCCGGAGCGAGCAATGCCCGCCGCAGGCGCACGAGATGGGACCGGGTACCGGGCCTCGCGTTCGTGACACGAACGCCCATCTCGCAGTTTGCCCCTAAGGTCAAACGGTTTCACCCCTTTGGTCTGCGTTGCAAAGATAGCAAAATATTTCTTACTAATGCAAAATAATTGTTTACGATATGCAAAATTATAGTTACATTTGCGCAGAATTGCAAATGCGTAAACGCGTAAATGAGCAGGCGCACAAATGAGTAAAAG
>CADBFO010000049.1 GCA_902794005.1 uncultured Bacteroidia bacterium | reverse complement strand
CAGTGGGGAACGGAATGTATCCATGTGGACGAAAACGGCAAACCGAACGGCCTGCTGGCCGAAAAGCCCGCCATCGACCTGGTAAAGCGGGTCCAGCCGGACCTTGAACAGGCGAAAAAGGAACTGCTGGGCTTCCAGCAATATGCGTTTGCAAACGGATATACGGGCGTATATGACGCCGGTTACCAGCTTCTGACTGCGCATGAGCCTCGTGCCTACAAGGAACTTGACGACGAAGGAAAGCTGAAACTGTATTCCTTCTGCGGCAGTTTCGTCAATGACAATACCGACACCCCGGAGGAGGATATGGACAGAATCGCAGAGGAGGCAAAGGAATTCAACGGCAAGCATGTGAAGGTAATCGGCGCCAAGGTCTTTGCCGACGGCGTTGTGGAGGGCCATACCGCCTGGATGCTGGACGATTATGTGGACAAGCCGGGCTACAAGGGCGTAACAAGATTCGACAACCATGACAAGATGGTCCGGCTGGTCAAGGCGGCGGCCGCGCATGATTTGAACGTTCACGTCCATTCCATCGGCGACGGTGCCACCCGGGCTTGGATCGATGCTTTTGCCCAGGCGCAGACCGAAGTGGGCAATTTCGACATGAGAAATGCCCTTGCCCATCTGCAGGAAGTAACTCCGGAAGATGTGAAGAGAATCGGCGAATACAACGTCATGGCCGTATGCGGCATCATGTGGGCCATCAAGCATCCGGCCGGCTTCCCGCAGGAGGTTGCCTATGTGGGCGAAGAGAAGTCCAATAACGCCTATCCGGTCAAGTCCATCATGGATGCAGGCGGAGTGGTTGCCAACCATTCGGACTACCCGGTGTCGCCTTTCTTCAGTGCGGTTCAGGCATTCTGCATGGGCGTGCTGAAGAAGCTTCCTTCCTATCCGGATGAGTACATCAGAAATATCGACCAGGCGATCAGCCGGTATGAGGCGCTGAAAACCCTGACAAGCAATGTGGCCTATATGTGGCATGAGGAGGACCGGATGGGCTCCATCAGCCTGGGCAAGATAGCCAACTTCACTGTTTTTGACCGTGACTTCATGCACGACGATTTTGCAGACATCGAGAAAGCGAACTGCCTGGCCACCATCGTGGACGGCGAGCAGGTATATCGTATGTAAAAAACAGGCGGGTTGGACATCCTGGGTGATGAAAACCGTGTAATCAGCTGATATTCTTATCTTTTGTGTACATCCCGTGAAAACATGTTGAACCATGACTGAGATTACAATAACGCCGGCATCTGCGGCAGATGCCCAGGCCCTTGCCGACCTTTTCATCGGCCACATTACCGCACACCCCGAGTATATCTCCCACGGTGAAATCCAGATGGGTGTGGGCGAAGGAACTGTCCGGGGTGACCGTTTCATCGTCTGTCCGGCGCCGGATGCCCGGGAAAGGTGGATGAAGTATATTTTGGCCGAGATGAGCAACGACGCCGTTTCGCACGTTTGGAAGGCCGTCGATGCCCAGGGAAACCTGATGGGATTCTGTGTGGCCGACATCGAGGGGAACGAAGACTGCCCTTTCGGCATGGTGGGCGATGTCCTGGTAAATCCTCAGTGTCGGGGCCAAGGCTTGGGCGATACCCTTCTCCAGACGGCCGTTTCCTGGTTGCGCTCAAAGGGAATTCGGGAAATTTATCTGGAATCCGGAAAAGACAACCACAATGCCCACCGTTTTTTTGAAAAACGCGGGTTCATCCATGTCAGCGAAATGTATAGACTCACACAATAAACACAAAATAACCAAAGATGAAACAGGAAATCAAGAAAGCAGTCAAGTGCAACAACGGAACCTTCGTGGGCAAAGAGACAGACGAACTGATTATCTGGAAGGGCATCCCTTATGCAACGCAGCCGCTGGGGAAACTTCGTTGGCAGAAGGCACTTCCTGCCGCAGACGATGACGGCGTGTACGATGCCACAAAGCCCGGCCATGTTCCCATCGGCCCCGTGAACGACTCGATGGGAACGGCGGAGTTCGGCGAGGACTGCCTGGTGCTTAACATCTATTGCAATACCCGCTGCACGGACGGCAAGAAGCCGGTCATGGTGTGGATTCATGGCGGCGGTTTCTGCGCCGAATCCCAGGCCTCGCCCCTCTACGACCTTACCGGTATTGCCAAGCAGTGCCCCGACATCCTGTTCGTGTCCATCGACTACCGGCTGGGCTTCCTGGGATTCATGAATTTCGAGCGGGTTCCCGGCGGAGAGAACTTCAAGGAGGCGGGCAACCTGGGCCTGCTGGACCAGCTTGAGGCCCTCCGGTGGGTGCAGAAAAACATCGCCGCCTTTGGCGGAGACCCCGGCAACGTGACCATTTTCGGCGAGTCGGCCGGCTCGGCCAGTGTCACGTTCCTCCCGCTCATCGACGGAAGCGAGGGGCTTTTCAAGAGAATCATCGCCCAGAGCGCCAATATCGCTTACTGCGACACCATGGAGCACGGCATCCATGTTACGCAGAACTTCCTGTCCGTAACGGGTTGCCAGACCATGGACGAGCTGATGGCACTCACCACCGGGCAGCTTGTTGACGCCTACATGAAAGCAAGTATGATTGACAAGAACTGCCTCCTGGGAGCGGCGAACTTCCCGCTCCTGGACGGCGTCACGCTGCCTGAGGACCGTGCAGACATGTATAAAATGTGGGGAGACGGGAAGCGGGCCAAGATTGATATGATGATTGGGTCCAACCTGGACGAAATCAGGTACTTCGTTCCGTTCGAGGGCGGCGAAGAGGGCTTCCTGAATACGCTGAGGTGGATTGCCAAGCGGGACCGCGCGCTGCTTAACGGGCAGGAGAAGGCCATGTATGACGAGTTTATGGCTACGCTTGCTGCCGAAAGCGAAGGAAGCCGCCTGGAGCAATACTGCAACGACATGAACTTCCGCGCCGGCAACACCAATATGGCCATCCGGCACGCTGCCGCCGGCGGCAACACCTACATGTACTTCATCAAGAAGCCGGTGACAACTCCCCAGCTTGGCGCAATACACGCGTGTGAGATTCCGTACTTGTTTGACACGTGCATACCGGACCCGATGGGAAGCGGAGAGATTGTTTCGACCGAAGACTGCGAGTTCCGTCATGTCGTAAAGGAGATGTGGACCAACTTCGCCCGGACGGGCAACCCCTCCACCGACAAGTACGCGTGGAAGAAGTTCTCCGGTGATGACCGCCAGACGATGGTCTTCGACGATGCCATCGGCATGCAGAAGGATATTTTCGGAAGGCGGGAAGACCTGATGATGTCCTGGGCGGAGCGCCTTGGGAACGGGTCGTCCAAGCGGGTTTGTTAAATAATAAAAAAGGATGGTATGAAAAGGGAATTCAAGGATTTAATCCGTTTGGAACAGTACGAGTGCTTGAACCGCGAAATTACGGGAGACTACGAC
>CADBFO010000048.1 GCA_902794005.1 uncultured Bacteroidia bacterium | reverse complement strand
CAGGCGGCCTTTACGCCGGACAATCTTGCAGTCTTCGCTGCGTTTCTTGATGGAGGTCTTGACTTTCATCGTTATCTAGTTTTTATTTGTATCGGAAAGAAATTCTTCCTTTGGTTAAATCGTAAGGTGAGATTTCCACTTTGACCCGGTCACCGAGAAGGATATGGATAAAGTTCATCCTCATC
The DNA here is from genome assembly GCA_902794005.1 of uncultured Bacteroidia bacterium. GTDB lineage: Bacteria > Bacteroidota > Bacteroidia > Bacteroidales > UBA932 > Cryptobacteroides. The sequence continues at coordinate 3,431 of CADBFO010000048.1, read as the reverse complement.
TTACCTGAAATGTTGCAGAGGAGGACATGACCGTTTTCCAACTCCACGCGAAACATCGCATTGGGAAGGGTTTCGATTACCGTACCGTCCTGCTCGATAGCTACTTGTTTGGACATAGTCTGAAATTCACTTTAAAATTTAATGGAACCATCTTTCTCAATGTAGTCGAACGTCGAAAGCTGCTGGGCCCGGTCTTTCCGGACAACAACCGTAAGCTCGTAATGGGCCGCCTTCTTGTGATCGGCCGTGTGTACTGCCCAACCATTTTTTGCAAGATACACACCTCTGCCGCCTGCACAAATCATCGGCTCGATACAAATGGTCATTCCGTCCACAAGGCGTGCACCGTGACCCTTTCTCCCGTAATTGGGGACGCCGGGTTCTTCGTGCATTTCCTTGCCTACTCCGTGGCCTTCCAATTCGCGGACCACAGAAAAACCGAAAGACTCTGCATACGATTGCACCGCGTATCCGATATCGCCCGTACGATTGCCTGCCACGGCAGCCTCGATTCCCTTGTACAGGGATGCCTTGGTGACATCCAGGAGTTTCCGGGTTTCGGCGTCCACCTCCCCGACCGGGAAGGTGTAGGCCGAATCTCCGTTATATCCTTTGTACAGGGTTCCGCAATCCACGGAAACGATGTCTCCCTCTTCAAGGGGACGGTCGGACGGAAAACCGTGGACGACCACATCGTTTACGCTCATGCAGAGCGCTGCAGGGAAGCCATCGAAACCTTTGAAGGAAGGAACTGCACCGTGGTCACGGATAAAGGTCTCGGCCACCTCGTTCAACTTCGCAGTTGTCACACCGGGGGCGACCAGCTTACCGACCTCGGCCAGCGTCTTGGACACCAGCTCGCCGTTGATCCGCAGCAGTTCGATCTCTTCTTCAGTTTTAGGCCTGATCATCTGTCGATGCTCTGATACATTCAAAAATTACATGCCGGAACGTCCGGTAAGACGACCGGTCTTCATCAGTCCGTCGTAATGGCGCATCAGGAGATAGCTCTCAATCTGCTGCAGGGTGTCCAGTACAACGCCCACCAGGATCAGCAGCGAAGTGCCGCCGAAGAAGGAAGCGAACTGGTTGTTCACACCCATGATGTTGGCCAGGGCCGGCAGACAGGCGATGACAGCCAGGGCGATGGAACCCGGGAGGGTGACCCTGGTCATGATGGCATCCAGGTATTCGGCCGTCTTCTTGCCGGGCTTGACACCGGGGATGAAGCCACCGTTCTTCTTCATGTCTTCGGCCATCATGGTGGGATTCACCGTAACGGCGGTATAGAAGTACGTGAAGACAATCACGAGGAAGCCGAACACAAGGTTATACCAGACGGAGGTGTAGCTGGAGAAGGCAGCGGCGATTCCACGGGTGGATTCGTACTGACCCAGCAGCATGGGGAACATCATCAAGGCCTGGGCGAAGATGATGGGCATCACGCCGGCGGCATTGACTTTCAGGGGGATGTACTGACGGACACCACCGTACTGCTTGTTACCGATAACACGCTTGGCATACTGCACCGGGACTCTGCGCACAGCCTGTACCAGGGCGATGGCGGCCAGGATGACAAACACCCACACGACCATTTCCACGATGAAGAACATGAGTCCGCCCACACCGTTTCCGGTGAGTTTCTGCACACCCTCCGCGAAGAGGGCATAAGGCAGACGGGCCACGATGCCAATCATGATGATGAGAGAGATACCGTTGCCGATACCGCGGTCGGTGATACGCTCACCCAGCCACATCACGAACATGGAGCCGGCCATGAGAATCACGGTGGACACCAGGTTGAACCAGAAGGGGCTCCAGGTCACGGTGCGGGCGGCGGCGGGAATCATGCCGGCCACGTAAGCGGGACCCTGGATGGCGAGGATGGCCACGGTCAGGTAACGGGTGATCTGGTTCATCTTCCGGCGGCCGCTCTCGCCTTCCATCTGCATTTTGCGGAAGGAGGGAACGAACATGCCCAGAAGCTGGACCACGATAGAAGCCGAGATGTACGGCATCACACCGAGAGCGAAGATACTGGCATTGCCGAAAGCGCCGCCGGAGAACATGTTGAGCAGTCCGACGAGGCCTTCCTGGGTGCCGCTGATACCATCCTTCAGAACCGCGGGATCCAGGCCCGGGAGAAGGATGAAGCTACCCAGTCGGTAAACCAGCACAAGCAGGATCGTGTAACCGATCCGCTTGCGCAGTTCCTCGATGTTGTAGATGTTGCGAATTGTTTCAATAAACTTCTTCATCGCAGTTCTTATTCGATAACGATTGCTTTACCACCGGCAGCCTCAATCTTCTTGGTTGCGGAAGCGGAGAAGGCATTGGCCTTCACCTCGACGGCGGCGGTGATTTCACCGTTGCCAAGAACTTTTACCAGTTCACCCTTGGAGGCGATTCCGGCAGCGATCAGGGTGTCCACGTCGAACTCCTTCACACCCAGCTTCTCGCTGAGGGCCTGGAGGGTGGCGACGTTCACAGCCTTGAATTCTACGCGGGTAGGGTTCTTGAAGCCGAATTTGGGAAGACGGCGCTGGATAGGCATCTGGCCACCTTCGAAACCAATCTTGTGCTCGTAACCGGCGCGGGCCTGGGCACCCTTGGTACCACGGGTGGCAGTGCCGCCCTTACCGGAACCCTGACCGCGACCTACGCGCTTGCTGTTATGGGTTGCGCCCTTTGCGGGCTTCAGATTTTCAAGTTTCATCTCTTAGTTCCTCCTTAGTCAATTACTTCATAAGAAACCAGATGGGCCACTTTGGCCAGCATGCCGCGGGTGATGGGAGTATCTTCCACTTCCACGGTCTGGTGCATCCGGCGGATACCGAGAGTCTTGAGGTTTGCGATCTGACGCTTGGTCTCTCCATTCTTGGAGCGGACCTGGGTAATCTTAAGCTTTGCCATAGTCTCTCTCGAATTAACCGTTAAAAACTTTGCTCATGGGAATGCCACGGAGACCGGCCACGGTATAGGCGTCGCGCATCTCGGTAAGAGCGGCGATGGTTGCCTTCACCAGATTGTGAGGGTTGGAAGAACCCTTGCTCTTGGCCAGCACGTTCTGTACACCGGCGCTCTCGAAAACGGCGCGCATGGCGCCACCGGCCTTTACACCGGTACCGGGAGCGGCGGGCTTCATGAACACCTCGGCACCACCGAAGCGATATGCCTGCTCGTGCGGGATGGTGGTGTTGATGACAGGAACCTTCACGAGGTTCTTCTTGGCATCCTCCACACCCTTGGCGATAGCGGCGGTAACTTCATTGGCCTTGCCCAGGCCGTAACCTACCACACCGTTCTCGTCGCCGACGACGACGATGGCGGCAAAGCGGAAGTGACGACCACCCTTGGTGACCTTGGTCACGCGGTTGATGGCTACCAGTCTGTCCTTGAGTTCAAGGTCAGAGGTCTTTACTCTTTTTACA
>CADBFO010000047.1 GCA_902794005.1 uncultured Bacteroidia bacterium | reverse complement strand
TTCCGGATTCCGGCCTGGACCAGAAACTGACCTACACCTTCATGGCCGAGACAGAGAGCGGTAAAATCTACGAAGCCACCAGGAAGGCCAACCTCGTAGCCGGCAAATACTACAAGGCCCTTGTAAGCGGTATGGCCGAGTACAAACCTGTCGAGACCCCCCTCACCATCGAGGCGCGGGAGGCCGGCACGATTACCATCCTCAATCCCCTGAACCGGCAGATTATGTACAATGCCGAGGGGTATGGATTCACCCACATGACAACGGTTTACACGACCGACAACCCCGTCGAGATTGCAGTGACGGCCGGGCAGCGGGTGATTCTGGGCGGCGAGAACGAGACCTATGCCACCGGCTGGGAAAATTACACCAATATCTCTTTCAGCTCCGACTGCTATGTCTATGGCAACGTGATGAGCCTGGTGAACTGGCAATATTATGGCAGGCCCGAGTCAGACAGCCGGGTTCGCACTGCCAAAGACTGGGCTTTTACCAGGCTGTTCAGCGGGTGGAACGAAAAAGAACATGCCCGTCCCCATCTTCTCAATCATCCGGTCAAAACCATTGAACTTCCGGCCACGTCGGTGGGTAAGGGAGCATATAGAATGATGTTCGCGTATTGTACCAATATGACTGTGTCGCCCGAACTTCCGGCAACGACTTTTACGGGAGGCCCTTACGATACGACGGATAATAATCAGCCGTATGGATTAATGTTCTATTATTGCCCTTCTCTTCGCAGAGGGCCGTCCGTTCTTCCGGCCACGACGGTTCCTGCGGCCTGTTACTTCCGAATGTTTGATTTGTGCCCGTCGCTGGAAGCGTCCCCTGTTCTTCCTGCGCAGTATCCTGGCGATAATGCCTACAGGGATATGTTCAATGGGTGCACCAATCTCAAACAAATCACCTGCTACGCCAAGGGCAATCTGGGGAATTCCGGCGCAACCCGCAATTGGGTTCGCGGCGTTCCCTCCACCGGCATCTTCATCAAAGACCCCGACGCCTCCTGGCCCATCGGCGAACACGGCATCCCCACCGGCTGGAACTATGACAATCCGGTGCCCCTCACCGTCGAGGCCGTCGAGAACGGCACCCTCACCATCACGAACCCGCAGGGCCTTTCCATCACCTGGGGCAAAGATGTTTCTATGGCATCGGCCACTACCACCAGCCTTACCACCATCAGCATTCCGATGACCGCGGGCGACAAGATACGCCTCTGGGGCGACAACACCCGTTACGGCGGGGCGGGCGCTATGGTCTATCTTAACACCAACATCACCTCCACGGCCGCGCATTATGTCTATGGCGATATCCGCAGCTTGCTGAGCAAGAGCGATTTCCCCAACGTCAGCAGCATTCCCGACAGGGCCTTCTACGGTCTGTTTTCGGGCAATACCGGCCTTAGGAGCCATCCGGACCTGATACTCACCATGGGGGCTTCGGCCGTCGGAGAATTTGCCCTGACAGAAATGTTCTCGCGCTGCACCGGCCTGGTGCGCGCCCCCGAGCTTCCCGCTACCAGCTTGGCTAGAAATTGCTACGAGGGCATGTTCTCAGAGTGTACGGCACTTACCGAAGCGCCTGCCCTTCCCGCCACCACGCTTGCCGAAGGGTGCTACGGCGGTATGTTCTCCTGCTGCTCAGCGCTTGTGAATGCGCCAGCCCTTCCTGCCACCGCGCTTGCCGATTGGTGCTACGGCAATATGTTCGACGCCTGCTCCTCGCTTGTGGCCGCCCCGGACCTTCCGGCTCTCACCCTGAAGGATGGCTGTTACAGCTACATGTTCCGCAACTGCACTTCGCTGCGGACGGTAAGGTGCATGGCCACCAACCAACGTGGACGACTGGCTGGAGAACACCTATGCCACCGGCACCTTCAGCAAGAAAAGCGGCGTCACCTGGCCCGCCGGCAGCATTCCTTCCGGCTGGAGTGTAACGAATCTGTAATCCCGGCAACGTTTTATCCATTTCCCGCTCCGGGACACCCGCGAGGGCCTGCGTGTCTGCAGGCCCTCGCTTCGCTTTCTATCGGCACAAAGTTATCCCCAAAAATGGGGATTCCCCATAACGGAAATAATCCCTAATTTTGCGGAACGTCAACACAGACAACCTCATTCAACCCTGTTATGATATGGATAAATCATCTTTTTTATGACACTGCAGCCTACGCTGTGGGGCGCGTGGATTCCAGCGGTCGCTATGATTCTAGTGCAGTTCATCTGCATGGCCGTGTTCAAAGAGGGCGGCAGACGTGCCGTCGAGACGTCATGGTACGATGACAAAACCCGGTTGTATGCCAAGTGGAATACCCTATTTCAAGTGGCACTCATTCTTTTGGCCATATTTGTGCCGTTCAAGTTGGGCACAGCCTGGTTCACAGTCGGCACTACGGTCTATTCTGTCTCCTTCATACTGTTCATGTGGTCGTTCTACTCCTACGGCACGGCAGCGCGCGACAAGCTCGTCACAAAAGGAATCTATCGTTTCTCCCGCAACCCGATGTATACGGTATTCTCGCTTGCGATGCTCGGTATCATTATTGCGACGGCTTCGCTTTGGCTGCTGCTGATGATGGTCCCCTATTGCTGGGCCATGCACGGTGTCATTCTGGGCGAAGAACACTACTGCGAGCAAACCTACGGAGACAGCTACCGTGAGTACAAGAAGCGTGTGCCGCGCTATTTTCTGTTTTTCTAAAAAGCACAAAAAATGAAAGGAAAAAACAGTTATTTTGATCGCATCGTACCGCATGTGGAGAAGAGATACGGCAAAGAAATGGCCGATTCCATCATGCAGAAGGCCTGGAAGCGCTTCGAGGAGTTGTGTGAGGAAAACGCCGACGAGCCGAAATCCCACTATATCCACACCCGCGAGCGCATTTACCCCGGGATCGCGATGTTCGATGCCATGACCGCCGAAGGAATCGGCCGCGAAGAAACGGCGGATTTCATCGTGGGATGCTACCGGTGGCGCGCCGGGAAGATGGCCCCGCTCGTCAGGACGATCTTCAAGATTCCGGGGCTTTACAGGATTGTGCCCAAAGTCTTCTTTGGCATGACGGCAAAGATGTTCGGTCCGCAGATGGGGTTCGAGGCCCGGAACAAGCACCTCGGCAAAAAGGAGATGCGCTTCGACATGGTGAAATGCCCATATTACGAGAAATGCGTGCATTACGGCTGCCCCGAAATCGTCAAAGGCTATTGCGAGGCCGATGATATCGTGTATGGGAACATGCATCCGAAGCTGCGCTGGGGACGCACGCAGACCCTTGGCAAAGGCGGCACTTACTGCGATTTCAAAATCGGCATAAAATAAGCACGGGTTACGGTTTTTGGTGCGTTTGCCCCTTTGGTATTATCGCCATGATATAAGTTTACATTGATGTCGCGAAGATACGATATTTTCGCGGCATTTTTCGCGGCACCGCCGCCGCTCGAGAACCAGGAGCGGCGGCTACAACACGGCCGGCTCCGGTGGGCTCCAGGCTGACTTCGGTGGGCTTCGGTGGGCTCCGGTGGGCTCCAGTGGGCTCCAGGCTGAGGGCCCTCCTCCCCGGCCGCTTGTTGCCGGTTTTGCCTGAGGTTCTGATGTTCCAGCCTGATTTTTCTATCTCACCGCATTAGACCTGGCCAGAGTCCACGATCTTTCAAAAGTTGAAGCACAGTTTTATCCATGCAAGGGCGAAACCGTGCTTGAGGCATGTTCCCGGACCCCGGGTGAAGCACGAAAATGCCTTCTGGTGACTTAATGTGTGCTTCAAGTCTTGAAGCACAGTACCCGCAGGAGCCGCGCGATGGCGTAGGGCGGTGGAGTGTATGCTTTTCAGTCGCTGCCCGTACCTTCATCGGCTTCACCCTCAACGGTAGGGACTTCGGCAAGGGTGGCGAACAAATAGCTGAGACAGAGCCACTTACGCAAAATCCTCTGCGCAAAAAGCGCAGAGGATTATTAGCAAATCGTTGACTATCAAGCGCATGAGAGCCACCCTGGCTTTTTAGTTTGAGCAGCCTCGTGCTGGAAAGGGGGTGTTTGTGTGCACGGGGGGCCGAAAAGCATGGCCTGTGCACAAAAGGGGGGCACGGGGGGGGCCGATTTTGCACAGATGACACAAAGTTTTGCGCGGGTGACACAAACATCGGCGCTTTTTGTTTCATCTTTGCAGCAGGAAAACCAATCAAAACAAAAATGGATATGAAAAAGTTTTTTGCGCTTGCACTCGCGGCCCTTGCCGCCCTGGTGTCCTGCCAGAAAGAGAGCTATTCCCCCGAACCTCAACCCCAAACTCAGCCGAAGATTGTTTTTGAACTTACGGCCAGCTATTCGGACAACGCCCCGGCCACCAAGGCCGTCAAGACCGGCTGGGAGGCCGGAGATGTAATCTTTGTCTTCTTCGAAGGCGTGGAGGCGCCCAAGCATCTGCAGATGCGTTACGACGGTGCCGCCTGGACTACCGTGGAGATGAACGGGGATACGGAAGGCGCCATCGGCCTTTCCAATGGCAAAGAAGGCCTGATGCGGGCCCTGTATCTCCCCTTTGGAAGCGACAGTAAGATATCCAGCGGCGGATCTTCCGAACCACGCTTTTTTATTGAAAATGACAATTACTACGCAACACGTTCCTATTGGCTTACAGGCACGCTCCACTATGTGGTGATCAATAATAAAGTGTCCGGAGCGTTCAACATGACCATTCCGGAAGGGTTTGTCCAGTTTTATATCCAGGATCCGGATGCCGCCACAAAATTGGCTGGAAAAGATGAATACACGCTCTCCTGCCCGGCAGTGACGCCTTGCGGCATCAATGCAATTAATGCTACAGGGCTGGCGATTGAACGAGATTATATGATGGGTGACCCCGCCTATGCCGGCTATAAAATGTGTGCCAATGCTTATAAAGGCGGTTTCCTCTTTTCCGGCTGCCTGGTTGATGAAGAAAACTACCTGAACACATACGGAAACAGATACTACCTTCGCAGAACCTTTTTGGAATACAATGGAATTATGACGCCGGTTGAAACAAAAGACTTGTACGTCACTCCCCTCAACCCGCTTGTAAGCCACGACGCCGTTCTCCTGCCCTCATACGACAGCCCGCGCTGGATGCCGGTTGACGGCAGCAACAGCGCCGTGGAACTTTCCGGCGCATCCGGCTCCCTGGGCGCTTGGAAAATCAAAAATTACGGCGACTATGTGCCCGCCGGCAGCGAATGGCTGACCACGTTCAATTTCCAAACGGCAAACGCCCTTGGTGAGAAGGTTCCGTCCAGGGACGAATGGGAGGCTCTCATAGACGGACTCACCTGGGCGCCCATCGTCGTGGACCGCGGGATTAAGGGTATGCTGGGCGTGGACAAGGATGGAAAGTACATCTTCCTGCAGAATGGACATTACTGGACATCCACCCTTTTTGACGAAACGAGCGCATTCTGCGTCCAGGTGGAGTCCGGCGACCCCGTAGACAAGCTGGCGATTATCTTCGCCGACCCCACGGCACCACTCGCCGTCCGTTCTATGGCCGGCCCCACAGATCCCATCCTGAACACCTTCAATCCCGAAATCACCTACTAGCCATGGAAAAACAACGTTATGTTGCCCCGGAAGGCATTGTGATAGCGCTTAAACTGGAAGGCATGATTGCCGCCAGCGGGGAGGATCCCAACTTCAACGGGTTTAACGAAGAGATCTCTTGGTAGTTTCGGCCTGCAATTCCAAAAAAATGAGTACATTTGTGAATGCTTGCATTTGTACTCATTCTTTTTTTATGGGCGGCAGCGCC
>CADBFO010000046.1 GCA_902794005.1 uncultured Bacteroidia bacterium | reverse complement strand
ATATTTGTAACGAACGATAAAGTGTTGAGTTATGAGTGAGGATTTGATTATCGTCCAAAATCTGATTTATGAGATTCGTGGGCAGAAAGTGATGCTGGATTTTGATCTGGCGAGGTTGTACCAGGTGGAAACCAAAGCACTTAACCAAGCGGTAAAGAGAAATGCAGAACGTTTTCCTTCCGATTTTATGTTTCGATTAACAGCCGAAGAAGTGCTAAATATGAGGTCACAAATTGTGACCGCATCGAAAAGAAACACTTCTGCACCACCTTTTGCCTTTACAGAACAGGGCGTTGCCATGCTTGCGAGTGTGCTAAAAAGTCCTATAGCCGTTGCAGCGAGCATTTCTATCATGCGCGCATTCGTGCAGGTGCGGCAGTACCTGCTCACAACGGCCTCCATGTCGGCCGAACTGAAGGAACTCCGTGCCAAGGTGGACCTTCTGGCTCTCCAACGGGAAGAAGACCTGGGGGCCGTGAACGACCTTTCGGAGGACGTCCGGCAGGACATCGACAACCTGTACTTGGCCATCGGCGAACTTTCTTCCCGCATGGAGGAGAAGAAGCAAGCGCCACGGCGCAAGATTGGTTTCCGGCAGAATATGGAGGACTGATTTGTCATTTATAAATGTGAGGATCTATAATTTGAAGGATATGAGTGATGAATTGATTCTTGTGCAAAACCTCATCCATGAGTTTCGGGGAAAGAAGGTTATGTTGGACTTTGACCTGGCAAGGCTATACCAGGTGGAAACACGAGTGCTAAACCAATCTGTCAAGAGGAACATCAAGAGGTTTCCGCCGGATTTCATGTTCCAATTAACTGAAGACGAATGGATTACGAACTCATCACAAATTGTGATGACATCAAACAGGCCAAAATCCGCCCTGCCATATGCTTTTACCGAACAGGGTGTTGCCATGCTTTCCGGATTATTGAAAAGTGATGTTGCCATCGCTGCCAATATCGCTATCATGCGGGCCTTTGTGCAAGTCCGTGAATACCTGCTTGCCGCTTCTACTGTATCGGCCGAACTGAAGGAACTCCGGGCCAAGGTGGACCTTCTGGCCATGCAGCGGGAAGAAGACCTGGGGGCCGTGAACGACCTTTCGGAGGAGGTCCGGCAGGATATCGACAACCTGTACCTGGCCATCGGCGAACTCTCTTCCCGTATGGAGGAGAAGAAGCAAGAACCGCGGCGGAAGATTGGTTTCCGGCAGAATATGGAGGACTGATTTGCCATTTTTATTTGTATCTTTGCCAAAACACTTTTTTATGCAACTCCTTCAGCAGGCTATCTCCATATCGCAACTCAAAGAGTTGGCGCAGAATACTTTCGGCGATATGATAAAATGCGTGGCAGATGTCAAGCGAGGCCTTTTGGCCGTTGACGCCGACCTCCATGCAGACTTGGAACGCCTTCTGCTGGAGGATGGCGCCGCACAGGAAGACCTTTGGGGCTTCAACCTCTGGGTAGAGGAAGAGGGCGAGGATTTCATCGAATTCGATTCGCTCATCAACATTCGCTCCTGGCAGGGCAATCCATCCCGTGACGTTGAAGATCCGGAGGTCCGGGAAGCCATCAAATCGATTGTCGATAAATTCATTACAGCATAAATGCAACACGCCTCCCTGGAAAACGGCCGCTGGGCCGAACTTACCTTTCCGCAGCAGATGGCCAACATCGGCAGCGAAACTTCCCGTGTCCTGAAGGCCCTTGAAGCCGGGAAAGAAAGCCGCGCCATAAGCGCCTTTGCCCGTTTCCAGGAGTTGATTGACCTTACCATCCGGTACGGGAGGCAGGGCGAAAACCTGTCGGCCCGCGGTGCCATGTGGGAGGAACTCTGCCGTTTCCGGGAGTTGTATTGCGCGGCCTTCGAGAAGCGTAACCTCCCCGAACTTGCCGCTGCGAACCGGTATTTGGACCAATTTGCTTCCATACGATAATCCGTCATTCTGAGCATTTTCCTGTCATTCTGAGCGTCTTTCCTGTCATTCTGAGCGATAGCGAAGAATCTATTCGTTTTTCAGTGATTCCACCGGATTGGCCCGGGCGATGCGGAGGCAGTTCAGCACCACCACGCCCAGCACGATGGCCAGCACCAGCACGGCGCCGCCGATGAAATACAGCGGATTCAGGGACACCTTCTCGGCAAACTGCTCCAGCCACCGGCGGGCCACGAAGAAGGCGCCGATGCAGGCAAGGAGGGCTGCCGCGATGGACAGTTTCATGATGTCCATGGAAAACACGCCCAGAATATCCCGGGTGGTGGCACCGTTGATTTTGCGCACGGCCATTTCCTTGGAGCGCCGCAGGCTTTCGTCCCGGATGAAGCCAATAAGGCCCAGCAGGGCAATCAGCAGCGAGAACACGGAGCCGAGCGCCATGGTATTGCGCATCTTCCTGCTGTCGTCGTATGCCGCCCGCATCTGCTCTTCGTAGGAGACGATATTGATTTCCCGGCCTTCCAGGGCCTGCGCAAGCGCTTCTTTTACCTTGGCCAGAGACATGGGTTGTACCTTGAACAGCACATGCGGCATCCAGGAACTCATGCTTCCGATCTCCCCATAGAACAAGGCGCTGGGGCGCGGATCCACTCCGGTGAGATTGCCGATGACATAACTCCTGTACACGCCCGAAATGGTGAAATAACTCCGCTCCGAATCGCGTGAACGGTCATGGCCGGTGATGAACACCTGCTTGCCCACGGCACCGTCGCTCCAGTCCGTAAATTCGGCCATCTTGGTCACAAACTTCTCATCCACAACGATTTCGGAGGAATCCCGGGGCGCTCGGCCTTCCAGGAACTCGATGCCCATAAGGTCGTAGAAACCGTCGGAGCATTCGTACTGGTCGGCAATGTTGAAGAGTTCGCGGTCATCGTCCGGCAGATAAACGTTGTCGCCGTTGGAGCCTTCGAACGGCAGGTTGTAGGCCGCTGCCACACCGCTCACTTCCGGCAGGCTCTCCAAGGCGCGGACGGCACGGGTAACGGCCTGCCGGTCACCGTCGAAGAGGCTGATATAGTAGAGGTTGTCGTAGTCGTAGCCCGTATCGGCATGGGACACCTTCTGATACTGCCGGCCGATGATGAGCATCATCACCACCAGAAACACATTGATAAGCACCTGGACGCCAAGCAGACCGAGTTTCCAGTTGCGTGAGTTCTCCGTATAGTTCTTCAGGGCTGCATAGACCGGAATGCGCTGGTACAGTTCTGCAGGCACTACGATGGAAATGATGAGGACAAAGAGAATCACGGCCCCGATGGCCCCGATGCTCTGCGGCACCAGCAGCGTTGTGAACGGCACGCCGAGGAGGTTTTCCACGATGCCTCGGCCCGCGAAGATGATGACGGCGGCAAGGGCCAGCGAAAGCAGAATATGGACAGAGGCTTCCTTTGTCAACATTCCGTAAATGTGCTTTCCTTCAGCGCCGTAGCACTTGCGCACGCCCACTTCCTTGGAGCGCTTCACCATCGAGGAAATCACGATGAGAATGTAGTTCAGGAGGCTGATAAGAATCAGCAGTGCAGCCACAATCGAGAGAAGGATAACCTGTTGGCGCACCTCCGGGGCCGATGTATGCATCTTGCTGAAGGGCTTCAGGAAATACTTGAGGCTGGTTCCCTGTGCCTCGATTTGCGCCAGCGGCTGATGCGCCTCCTGCATCTTACGGATGGCATCGGCAAGGGTATTCGGGTCCACTCCGGGCATCAGCTTTACATAAGCCTTGTAGCGGTCGTTGCCGATCCAATTGTCCGTGCTCTGCTTGCCGTAGGTCTCCATCGACAGCAGGATATCGTAGTCCAGGCTGCCGTTTTTCGGGAAGTCCTCAAACACGCCCTCGATGGTCAGCTTCAGGCCATCCATGTCTTCGTTGGCGATCTGCTTGCCGATGACGGAGGAAATGTCATCCTGAGCGGAGCGAAGGATCTTCTCGGCAAACGACCGTGAGACCATCACGCTCCCCCATTTCCCCAGC
>CADBFO010000045.1:558-5171 GCA_902794005.1 uncultured Bacteroidia bacterium | reverse complement strand
AATCTATTCTCGATGTCAGCATTATTCAGGCTTTGGAGTTGAGACTGGGCGATTTCGCTAAGAATCTCATAACGTTTTCTGCGACCTAGACCTTGTTTGATAAGTGTGGCATTCATGCTCTCAAGGTTTACCATTGTGCGGGGCTTTTTTCTTATCCGGAAAACTGGATTTGCATATTTCAGAAACGAATGTTATCTTCGTAAGATTTCAAACTGCCGAAGAATGAAAAAACGGATCCTCTTTATTTGTGCCCTCATCGCGCTGGCGGCCTGCCAGCCGGAGCTGGAGGTAACGCCCGGCCCCAACCCTGCCCAGGGTACGGAGATTACCGAAGACGGAAAACAGATCTCCATGGTGTTTACCTCCCTGGCGGGATCGGCCTCCCTGTCAATGAAAACCAACAGGAACTGGACGGCATTGTTTGTCAATGACCGGGCCCGGGGATGGTGTTCCCTTTCCTCTGAAAAGGGCGGGAAAGGCACCTATACGTTGAAAGTCACTGTCAAAGAGAATGGAGACTACGACGAACGTTCGGCCGTGATTCTGCTGCGCTGCGAGGATCTGCAGCGCAGGATCGTGGTAACGCAAAAGCAGAAGGACGCCCTTCTGCTGTCTCCCGGGCGTGTGGAATTGCCGGAGGAAGGCGGAGAGTTTGCCATTGAAGTGAAAACCAATGTAGATTTTACCGTATCCATCCCGGCTGATGCCTCCCAATGGCTGCACAAAGTACAGACAAAGGGACTGACATCCCATAAGATTTCCATCGAGGCCAATCCCAATACAAGTCTGGAACCCCGTCAGGCTGCTCTGACGGTGAACAGCTCCCTGGGGAATGAGACCGTTACGGTCTATCAGGCAGGGGAGAGCCCGGCGCTGATCATCAGTTCCCGGGAGGTGGAGGTTCCCACCGCAGGAGGCAACTTCCAGGTGCAGATTTCCAGCAACCTGGATGTGCAGATACAGATACAGCCCGCTCCCTGTGACTGGGTGGAAGAGGTCAAGACCAAGATGATCTCTACCCATACGTATTACTTTGCAGCCGCGCCCAACGGGACCGGGGAAACCCGTGAAATGGATCTGGTGTTTCAAAACGAAGAATACGGGCTCTCGGAAGCCCTGCACGTAAGGCAGCAGTACCAGCCCGGATTCTCCTTTACGACTTCCCGGCAGGAAGTGACGGCCCCCTGGCTCAAGGAGCCCGGAGAAGGAGTTCTCATTTTCTGGGGAGACGGCAGTTTTGAGCCGTATGCTCCGGACCTTGTCCACCTTTTCCCGGAAGCGGGCCAGCATACGGTTGTGATAGAAGGAGATCCTGTGGCCCCCATCCGCATTTCCCAGCTGGAAGACGGAATGGTGATTGATTTCAGCAGAATAGTTAAGAAGGAGGTAGCCCAATGAGAAGATTTGTCCCGGCCTGCATTTTCCTGTTTGCCCTATCGGTCCCTCTCCGGGCCGATAAAGTACCCCCGCAGAAGGCCGCCGCGGTGGCGGAACGTTTTCTTTCGGCCGAATCTCCCGCAACCAAGGCCTCCGGCACCTCCCTCCGCCTGAGAGGCACCTGGCCCCAGGCCCAGACCAAGGGTGAGACACAGGAACCGGCGCTTTACCTCTTTGAACGGGACGGAGGCGGTTATGCAGTGGTAGCGGCCGACGATGTATCGCTGCCGATTATCGGCTATTCCCTGACGGACCGGCTTCCGCAGGACAACCTGCCCTGCAACCTGCGGTATATGCTGGACTGGCACGCTTCTATGATTGACTATGCCCGTAAGCATCATTTGGAAGCATCGGCCGATACGCGGGCGCAATGGCAGTCTGTGCAAACCAATGATGAAGAAGAAGTGCTGCTGGAAACAGCACGCTGGGACCAAACCGGCCTTCCCTGGAATGCCTTGGTTCCTACTCTTGACGGGAAGGAGTGCCATGCCGGCTGTGTGGCTACGGCTATGGCCATCGTTATGCGGTACCACCAGTGGCCGGAAAAAGGGACTGGCACGCTGCCCAGCTATTATTGGTATAGCGGCCGGAAGGAGATAGAGGGACACGCTCTGGGCCACGTCTACGACTGGAGCCAGATGCCGCTCGTCTATGAGCCTGGGCAATATACCCAGGAACAGGCAGACCAGGTGGCGCAGCTCCTGTACGATCTGGCCATCATGAGTCAGATGGATTTTCATCCCGCCGGTTCTGGTGCGGCAGGGGATGCCCCCCTTCTTCTGACAAAGTATTTCGGCTATGACAAGCAGATGCAGTATCACGATTGGGATTACTATTCGACGGAGCAGTGGGAGGAAATGATTCGGGCCGAAATTAATGCCGACCGTCCTATTTTCTATTTTGGTTACACGGCTAATTATGGGGAGGGCCACGCCTTCGTTGTGGATGGTTATAAAGGACCCTATTTCAGCATCAATTATGGCTGGAGCGGGGACGGAAATGATTTCTATCTGCTTAAGCCTGCTGTGGATTTGGACCCGGCTGCCGTTACCATTTTCCGCCAATGGCAGGGTATGATGTCCCACTTTTTCCCGGAACGGGGTGGGGAAGCGTACCCTCAGTTCATAGATGACACGCTGGTTCCTTTCCCCTGGGATTTCCGGAGCAAGTCCTTCCCGGTGGGCGGTCGGGAGCTCACGGCCTATTCTTCTGAAGAGACTGAGGCGCAGATGGGATTTGTGCTGTTTGACCGGAAGGGCAGGTTCAAGGAAGCCACAACGGGAGAACCGGTGCTGGTGAGCACCCGGAATCCATATATCCCGGAGCTCACCTGCAACATAACCTGTGAGATTGAGGAGGGAGACTGCCTGAAGCTGGCGCAGCTGGTGGACGGACAGTGGATTCCCGTCCAGCAATCGGCCAATGCCTCTCTGGAATTCCATCTTGGGAAGAAGATATCGGAGCTGCTGTCTCTTGACTATATGCTGGGAGATGAAGACAATCCGCACTTGAACAAGATTCCTTACCTGTATCTTCGTGGAGTCAAGGATATTTACTGGGAGATCTGGTCCGTTGACAAGGACAGGCTTCTGGCCACCAGTCAGTCCAGGGGCAACTACCAGAGAATCGACGGTCTGTTCTATTCTCTGGTTACCCGCTGGACCCGGGAGACCAACGAATACCGTGCTGTCATACAATATCCCTCCGGCACCTACCGCCTCTTCATCCGCAATTTCGATGAGGAGATGACCCTTTATATCAAGCTGTAGCCTTCATCTTTATGGCATCTTTCCTGGGGCTTTTCCTAACCCAGATGTCCTTTCTGGTGGGCATTACTATGGCTACGGCCATCGATTCGGCCATTTATATCTTTACCTGTGTGGCTGGTGTTTTGTTTTCTGTCAAAACGTACAGGAAAAAGATGGAAGCCTGCGACAATCTGATCGAGTCGCTGGAAAACGAGTAGGAATCAAATAACAACTTGTAGATTGGACTATCAAATGAAAAAGTATATTATTTCCGCTATCCTGCTGTTTTCTATCGCTTTGTTCTCGCATGCCCAGACCGGAACATGGTCCGGTAAACTGGATGTCCAGGGCACTAAACTGTCCGTTGTTTTCCATCTGGACGAGGAGAATCCTACGATGGATTCGCCGGACCAGGGCGCAAAGGGGATTCCCATAGAGGTTACGAGGACGGCTACCGGAAGTATTACCATCAAGGTGCCTTCCATCGGAGCTACGTATGAAGGCCTTTGGTTGATCAAGCAAATTGTGGGGACATTCAAACAAATGGGAGCTTCTCTACCTCTGACACTTACGCCGGGTGAAGAAAAGCTCAATCGGCCGCAGACGCCGGTGGGACCGTTCCCCTATACCACGGAAGAAGTCTCTTTCGCCAATGGAGACGCTGTGCTGAAAGGGACGCTGGTACTGCCGGAGGGCTGTTCCCGCAAGACGCCGGTCCTTGTCATGGTCACCGGCAGCGGCCTCCAGAACAGGGATGAGGAGATTTACGAGCACAAGCCTTTTGCGGTGATTGCCGATGCATTGGCCCGCGCCGGGATAGCCACGCTGCGATACGACGACAGGGGCTTTGGCGAGTCCACCGGGGACCTCGTCCATTGCACGACGGAGGATATGAAAAACGATGCGATTGCTGGCATCGGCCTGCTGAGGGAACGCTTCGACAGGGTGGGTATCATCGGCCATAGCGAAGGAGGCACCATCGCGCTGATGCTGGCCGCGGAAAAAAAGGCCGATTTCATTGTTTCGCTGGCCGGGATGGTTGTGTCCGGCAAGGAAACACTGCTTTGGCAGAACCGCGTCTCTCTTGCTGCGGCAGGTATTCCTGCCGAAACCATCGACAGCTATTGCAAGGCGCTGGAGACGGTGTTTGATGCCAGCACGGCCGGGATGCCGCTGCCTTCGACATCTCAATTTGATCTCCCTGCGGCTCTGTCGCAGAATCTCTCCGCTGTCATGCGGCAGCTCAGCATGCCCTATCTAAAGCATTTTGTGACGCTGGACGTTCGCCCGCTGCTTGGCGTCATCAGTTGCCCCGTTCTAGCCCTGAATGGGACCAAGGATATGCAGGTGGAAGCCGAGAGTAACCTGAGAGCGCTGCGAAGCGGTCTGCCTGACAACCCTTGTAACAAGTTCGAAACGGTAGAAGGT
>CADBFO010000045.1:0-522 GCA_902794005.1 uncultured Bacteroidia bacterium | reverse complement strand
TGTTTCAACATTGTCAGACAGGGATGACCACTGAATACCGGGACATCGAGGAAACCTTTGCACCGGAGGTGCTTGAGACGCTGGTCGAGTGGTTCTCTATATTCAAGTAGTGAGGTAAATACCTGTTTATCGGTCTCTTTGGTTCTTTGGTCTGAAAGAAAAAAGTGACCAAATGCGACCAAATTTTGGGGATACAAAAAATAAGACTTTGTGAAGTGTTTGAAAATCAACAACTTACAAAGTCTTGTTGTGCCTCGGGCGGGAGCTAAGATGTTGGTGACAGGTGGGGATTATTGTGTGTTTATTGGAGGCTATTAAGGATTTGAGCCCCAATTGGTTACCACTCTTATTGAAGCCATCAAAACAATCCCCGGAAGTTGTGGTCAAAACGTGGTCAAGAATCAATAGCATCGACGGACGCCTGTTCAGGAAAGATTCAGGAAAAAGCATTAACTTTGATAGTCATTCAATCTAGTTAAGATGAAACAGGTTCTTGGATACTTTCTTGGCTTTGCCATTTTT
>CADBFO010000044.1 GCA_902794005.1 uncultured Bacteroidia bacterium | reverse complement strand
AATTTGCTATATTTGCAAGGTCAATGGGGTATTAGCTCAGCTGGTAGAGCGCAAGGTTCGCAATCTTGAGGTCAGGAGTTCGATCCTCCTATGCTCCACAAAAATCCCTCTCAGAATGGTCTGAGGGGTTTTTCGTATATAGTGGCCCAAAAAATGTCACATTTTTGTGTCTGTTCCTTATTTTAGTTTCATATAGATTCGTATGAATTTATATGTATGTGTTGCTTCGCGATCAAAGGTTTCTGCGTTTTTGTCCTTTCTTTCCGCCTTTTTGGAAACAATTAGACACGGATCACCTTGTATCTTTGCCATGCAAACAGTAATAACTTATCCTATGGATAGAAGACACGCACTTAAATGGATGGGGTTCTCCCTGGCCGCGGCTGCAATGGCTGGGATTGCCCCGCTTACTCATTCAGCCATTATCAAGGATCACCAGCGCGGAAAAAGAAGGCTCGTTTTCTACTTTACCGCGACCGGCAACTCCCTGTTTGTCGCCCGCCAGTTCTCGGATACACCTTTGAGCATTCCTCAGGAGCTCAAGAAGACTGACCTTGTCTACGAGGCGGACGAAATCGCATTTGTCTGTCCGGATTATGCCGGCGCCATTCCCAAGATCGTGCGTGAATTCGTATCCAAGGGGACGTTCAAGGCTCGCTATATCTTCTCAGTCATCACATTCGGCAACGCCTGTGTCAATGTAGCTGAATACTGGGATGAATTCTGCCAGGAGCATGGTGTCAAGAACAACTACATCCGTCCTATCCTGATGGTGGACAACTATCTGCCCGTCTTTGACATGAACCAGCAGATTACCATCGACAAGCACACCGATGAGAATCTGGCAACCATCCTCGAGGAGGTAGGTACGCACAAACACTTTATCGCCCCTGCCGAAATGGGCTTCTTCAACAAGGAAATGCTCAAGGGGATGCAGGACCAGCACTTCTCGATGACGGCAGAGCGTCTGCTGGAATTGAGGTCGGACCGCTGCGTCAGTTGCATGACCTGCGAAAAGGTATGCCCACACAAGGATTTCCGCTTGGGGGGCGGAGGGGCTGGAGTTCAGCGGCAACTGTGAATACTGCCTTGCCTGTGTACATGCCTGCCCGCAGAAAGCCCTGACTTTGAAATCCGCCTGGGAAGGCAGACCGGGAGAGAGAAACCCGGAGGCCCGCTACCGCCATCCCAACGTTTCCCTGAACGATATCATCCAATCCAATAGACAATAATGAAGAGAATCCTACCCCTGCTGACCGTGCTCCTGTTCGCTGCTTGCGGATCCAATACCAACACGACTGTATCAAAAGAAGAATTGACCTTTCCTTTCGGGAATCCGCTCCCGTCTCCTCCCTTTACCGGCGAGGCTTATCTCCAGCCCCTGATTCAGCCGGATACGGAGTTCAACTTCCCCGCCACCAACAACATTACCTTTGCCCCTGGAGCTCACAGCACCTGGCATAGGCACGGCGGCATGGTCGTGATGGTTACCGGCGGCGTGGGACTCTATCAGGAAGAAGGTAAGCCTGCGCAGATTCTGCGAAAGGGCGACGTCCTGCAGATCCCTGCCGGCGTGCGTCACTGGCACGGTGCAACCAAGGATAATTGGTTTTCGCAGATTGTCATTTATGATACCGCATGGGCCCCGGACGCTCACGTAGATGAGGACAACACTCTTTCGGATGAGGATTATAACAATGTGATTCTTGAAGAGTATGCACACACACCCGGCCTGGACGGTTTTATGTTTGCCGCTCCTGCCGAGAGCATGACGCTGCCCACTTTCAATGGCCCCATCCATCTGGCGAACACACTGGACGCGCCCAATGTTGCAGGCTGCCCGGGCCTCCACAACGTGGTCTTCGAACCCGGCGTGTACAATGCCTGGCATAGCCATGCAGGCGGGCAGGTTCTCATCGTTACCGACGGTGTTGGCTATCACCAGATAGAGGGCCAGCCCGTCGAAGTCCTGCATCCCGGTGATGTAGCCATGTGTCCTCCAGGAGTAAAGCACTGGCACGGAGCCGCTCCCGGCAGCCGCTTTGCCCACCTTGCCGCCAACACCAATCCGGAGAGGCCCGGTGTGGAATGGTTCGAACTCCTTCCTGAAGAAGAATACAACAAATTACCCCAAAAATAATGAAAAAGTCATTCGCAATTCTCGCAGCCTCCTTGGCCATTGCTGCCTGCTGCAACAATACTCCTAAAGGAATCGTCATTGAAAGACAAGGCGTCTTCTCCTCAGGTGGGACCGTCACGGCTCCCATCCCCGGAGAGTATAATCCTGCGCAGAACTGGATGGATGCCACGCGGGCCGGAACTACCACCCATGTGGACCACGCCAACACCTTCTATCAGATTCCGGAGGGCGGTAACGGCACCCCCATTGTTTTCCTGCACGGCTACGGCCAGACCCGCACCGGCTGGCAGGCTACCCCTGACGGCCGCGAAGGCTGGAGCGACATCTTCCTCCGCAAAGGTTACGGCGTATTCCTCGTGGATCAGCCCCGCCGCGGCGCCGCAGGCGCAACGGAATTCATCGTCAATGATCCCGGCGACGTGGACGGAGACAAGTTCAAGGTTGGCGAGCAGGCCTGGTACACGCATTTCCGCATCGGACGTGTGGCTCCGGAGCGCTACGAAGGCTCCCAGTTCCCGGAAGGCGCCGAAGCCCAGAACCAGTTCTTCTGTCAGATGACGCCCAACACCGGCAATTATGACGAGGCCCTATTCGGCAAGGCCCTCAGTGCTGTTCTCTCCGATGTCAAGGTCATCACCGGAAAGAAGAGCATCTACCTCACCCATTCCCAGGGCGGCCGCGTGGGCTGGGCGACGGATGCGGAGAACATCGCCGCCATCATCGCCGTAGAGCCCGGCTTCGGTCCATTCCCTGGATCTCCCGAGTATCAGAAGTTCCTGGATGCCAAGGTGCCCATGCTCTTCCTCTTCGGTGATTATATCCTGAACGGTCCCGAAGACATCCAGTCCACCGGCTTCTGGCAGTCCGTCCTTGCCCAGTGCCGCGACTTCGCCGAGCATTACAATGCCGACGGCGGAAACGCAAAGGTGGTCTATCTTCCCGACGAAGGCATCACCGGCAATAGCCACTTCATGTTCCAGGAAAAGAACAATGACGTGATTGCCGATTATATCGCCAACTGGTTGAAAACTATCAATTTATAATACAGAACATTATGGAGTTTGTAACATTGAATAACGGCGTTAAAATGCCGATGCTTGGATACGGCGTATTCCAGGTAAGCCCTGAAGAATGTGAACGCTGCGTGGCCGATGCCCTGAGTGTCGGTTACCGGCTCATAGACACAGCCCAGGCCTACAGGAATGAAGAAGGCGTGGGAGCAGCCGTCGCCAAGAGCGGCATACCCCGCGAGGAAATCTTCCTCGTAAGCAAGATCTGGATGAGCAACTACGGTTATGAAAAAGCCAAGGCGTCCATAGACGAGAGCCTCCGTAAACTGGGCACCGACTACATTGACCTGATGCTGCTCCATCAGCCTTTCGGTGACCGTTATGGTGCCTATCGCGCACTGGAGGATGCG
The DNA here is from genome assembly GCA_902794005.1 of uncultured Bacteroidia bacterium. Lineage (GTDB taxonomy): Bacteria > Bacteroidota > Bacteroidia > Bacteroidales > UBA932 > Cryptobacteroides. The sequence continues at coordinate 1,169 of CADBFO010000044.1, read as the reverse complement.
TACAAGGCCGGGAAACTGCGTGCCATCGGCGTGAGCAATTTCTATCCGGACCATCTCATCGACCTGGCCCATCATTTTGAAGTAAAACCCGCCGTCAACCAGGTGGAGACCCATGTTTTCAACCAGCAGGTGGAAGCCTCCAAGTATATGGCCGAGATTGGTACTGTGCCCATGGCCTGGGGCCCCTTTGCCGAAGGGAAGAACGGGATCTTTACCAACGAGACGCTGGTGGGGGTTGGTGCGAAATATGGCAAGACGGCGGCCCAGGTGGCCCTTCGCTATCTGATTCAGCGGGGTGTCATCGTCATTCCCAAATCCAGCAAGAAAGAGCGCATGGTCCAGAACTTCGATGTCTTCGACTTCAACCTTTCAGCCGATGATATGGATGCCATTCTCAAACTGGATACCGGCAAACCCGTGGTGATGCCTTCCCATCACGACCCCGAAATTGTCAAATGGTTTATGACAATGTTATGAAAAAGTATTTGATCCTTGCAGCGGCGGCACTTTTATGCCTCACCGCTTGCGCCCAAAACAACAAGAAAGTGAACGAGAACAAAACCCTTATCGCCTGGTTCAGCTGGAGCGGCAACACCAAGGCCGTTGTGAACCATATTGCCGAAGTAACCGGTGCCGATACCTTCCGCATCGAACGTGAAACCCCTTATCCCGTGGAATACGACCCCTGCACCGTAGAGGCCAGGCAGGAAGTCGACAACAACGTATTCCCAGCCATCAAGGGTCTCCCGGAGAACTTCGACCGATACAAGACCGTCATCGTGGCCGTCCCCGTGTGGTGGTACACCGCCCCGATGCCCGTGCGCACCTTCCTGGAAAAGTCCGGGCTGGACTGGTCCGGCAAGACGGTTATCCCGCTCTGCACCGCCTACACCGCCGAATACAACACCTTGAAGGACATCGTAAAGGCGACTCCGGATGCCAATCACCTGGAAGGTATTACCGTCATCACCACCAAGATGAACGGCGAAGACATCGACACGAAATTCCCCCAGATTGATGCCTGGCTGAAGAAGTTGAACCTGTAGCAGAACCTGACAACCTCAAAAGAAGAGGTCGACTAAAAAGGTCGGCCTCTTTCTTTTGTGAAGTTCGAAGTTCCTCAGCGGCAGCAGCTTGCCTCTGAGAGGACTTCGCTCACTTTGTTCGCT
>CADBFO010000043.1:1159-7167 GCA_902794005.1 uncultured Bacteroidia bacterium | reverse complement strand
ATAGCCCACGAGTGATACGCCGGCGGCCGTCCACAGGATGTCGCCGGCTTTTACGATGACCGGATAGGCTCCTGTGAGGAAGTTGCCGGGCATCTTGACAAGCCCCAGATGCTGCTGCGCCAGGGCGAGCCCCAGGCCGACAACCACCCCGGCGGCCAGGCCGAGCAGGGAGATGAGCCATCCTTCCAGCACGAAGGTGCGGCGGATGGTTTTTTCTTGTGCGCCCAGCGCCCGTAGGGTGCGGATGTCTTCTTCTTTTTCGATGATGAGCATGGACAGGCTCCCGAAAATATTGAAGGCGATGACAATGATGATGAAGAGCAGGATCAGGAAGACGGCCGCTTTCTCGTAACGCATCATCTTATACAAGGTAGGATTCTGTCCCAGGCGGTCCAGTACCCGGAATCCAGGCCCAAGGATGTCCTGAAGGTCGCTTTGGACTTTTGTTATTCGGGTGCCATCGACCAGGCGGATTTCCAGGGCGCTAACTTCGCCGGTGGCCCCCAGCAGTTCGTGCATCACCTCGATGGGCAGGATGACCAGTTCCTGATCGATTGCGGAATTGATGCTGAACAGACAGGCCGGACGGAGCCGGACCGAGTTGAGCGAGGCGGCGGGATTGGCAACGGAAAGGTTGCGGTCGCGGGCTGGATAATAAAGTTCCATGAAGGCTACGAAGCGCGGGCGGATGCCCATCTGCCAGGCCAGGCCAGACCCGACAGCCGCCCAGGGTTTGTCGTATCGGTGCAGTTCAAACGTGCCTTCCTGAAGGTGCTCGCGGATGGGAGCCTCTTCCTCATACACCCGGTCCACCCCTTTTGCGCGGACGATGCCCTGGTGACCGTCGTACGTGAGGAAGACTTTCTCTTCCAGAATGTTGCAAATCGTGGCGATGTCGGGATGCCCGGCCATCCGGTCGAAGGCGGTGCTGTCGGGAACGAAGACCTTGCCGCGTTCCGGAACAATGAGCAGGTCGGGCTCTACGCTGTTCAGCGAGTCGTGAACCAAGGCGTCAAAGCCGTTGTAAATGGACAGGATGAGGATGAGCGCCGCCGTTCCAACGGCCATACCGATTGCACTGATCGCAGAAATGATGTTGATGACATTGTGCGATTTCTTGGCAAACAGGTAACGCCGGGCTATGAACAGCGGCAGGTGCATCGGTTATTTTTTCAGCAGTTCCTCGATGTGCTCGGCATAGTCCAGGCTGGTGTCCAGGAAAAACACGATTTCCGGGACGATGCGGAGCTGCTTGCCTACGACGCGGCCGAGTTCCCCGCGGTAACTGCGCAGGTTCTCGTTCAGAATGCCCATGACAGTGTCTGCCTTGGCGGAAGGGAAGATGCTTACGTAGGTCTTGGCGATGGAAAGGTCGGGACTGACGCGAACCTCACTGACCGTGACCATGGCACCGCCGAAAGCCGCCATCCCCTTGCTGCGGAGGATTTCGGCCAGGTCCTTCTGGATTTCGCGGGCTATCTTAAGCTGACGGGTGGAGGGTGCCTTTTCCATTATTTCACGTTGATGATAAAGTAGTTCTTCTTGCCTTTTTGGGCCAGGATATAGTGGCCGTTTACGATATCCTTTTCGCCGACCTGATAATCGATGTCGGCAATCTTGTCCTTGTTCAGGCTCACGCCGTTGCCTTGGACCATCTTGCGGGCTTCTCCCTTGGAGGGGAAGATGCCGGTCTTGACGGCCAGCAGGTCCAGGAGACCGCAAGGCAGTTCGGCGCGGGGAACATCGAACGAAGGCACGTCGCCGAAGACGGCCAGGAAGGTCTTCTCGTCCAGCGAGCGAAGGGCCTCGGAATTGCCGCTGAAAAGCATCTGGGAAGCCTCTACGGCCTTGTCGTAGGCCTGCCGTCCGTGGACCATGACGGTTACTTCGCGGGCCAGGACCTTCTGGAGTTTGCGCTGGCCGGGATCCTCGCGGTGCTCGGCGATGAGGTCCTCGATGGTTTTGCGGTCCAGCATGGTGAAAATTTTGATGTAGCGCTCGGCGTCGTCATCGGCCACATTCATCCAGAACTGGTAGAATTCGTACGGACTGGTGCGTTCGGCATCCAGCCAGATGTTTCCTTTCTCGGTCTTGCCGAATTTGGTACCGTCGGCTTTGCGGATGAGCGGGCAGGTCAGGGCGAAGGCCTCGCCGCCGTCCATGCGGCGGATGAGCTCGGTGCCGGTGGTGATGTTGCCCCACTGGTCGGAGCCGCCCAGCTGCAGGATGCAGCCTTTGTGCTTCCACAGCCAGTAGAAATCGTAGCCCTGCATCAGCTGGTAACTGAATTCGGTAAAGGACATGCCCTCGGAAGAGTCGCGGGAAAGGCGTTTCTTCACGGAATCCTTCGCCATCATATAGTTGACGGTGATGTGCTTGCCGATATCACGGATAAAGTTGATGAAAGAGTAGTCCTTCATCCAGTCGTAGTTGTTTACGAGTTCGGCCTTGTTGGGGGCGTCGGAATCAAAGTCCAGGAAACGGGCCAGCTGGGCCTTGAGGCAGGCCACATTGTGGGTAAGCGTTTCTTCGTCCAGCAGGTTGCGTTCCGCACTTTTCATGGACGGGTCTCCGATCATGCCGGTGGCACCGCCGACGAGGGCGATGGGCTTGTGGCCGCAGCGCTGGAAGTGTTTCAAAATCATCACGCTTACCAGGTGGCCGATATGCAGGGAATCGGCAGTGGGGTCAATGCCTACGTAGGCCGCCTGCGGGCCTTCCATCAGTTTCTTTTCCGTTCCGGGCATGATGTCCTGGATCATGCCTCTCCAGGTAAGCTCCTCAACAAAATTGATCATATCTTTTTCCTTTTATTTTCAAACTTACAAAGTTACCGTTTCTTGGGGAAGAATCCAAACTTCTAAAACCGGACGGAAAGGGCCAATCCGGCCACGGCCCCTTCTTGTGTGGGCATGCAGCAGGGGAGGGCGCTCACCTGCAGGGGAGTGCCTTCCAGGTTTAGCAGTTCCTTCCAAACCGGCAGGAGCCGATGGGCGATGTGGGCGGATAGGATGCCGATTCCCGCACCGGCCAGGGTGTCCTCTATCCGGTGTCGGTCGTGATACACGCGCATGACCGCCGTCAGCGTAGCGATGCTATACGCACCGATCGCCCAGCCGGTACCGTATTCCAGCCGGACCAGTTCCGCACCCAGAAAGGCGGTAGCTGTATGGCCGCTGGGAAAGGAATTGGTGGCATCCGAGTCGGGGCGTTTACTCGCTGTGAAGGTCTTCAGGGTGAAGACCGTCGTACCCATGACGAGATATCCCGTGGCGGCAACCAGGAAACGGTCCGTGAACGTCTGCTGGTGCGGTGTACAGAAACCGAGCCCCAGTTCCATGGCCAGCGGCAGGAACTGGATGGCATTGTCAAAGTGATACTGGTTGGAAGTATGCCATTGCCCGGCCGCTCCGAAGGGGAGCAGACAGGTCAGGACCAGGGTAAAAAACCATTTTCTGTACATCTTTGCGGAATGAAGGTGCAAAGATAAGATAATCTTGATAATATCTGATGAATTTGCTAAATTTGCGCGCTCAAAAAATGAAATTATTTTTAAATGATTGTAAAAATATGAGAAAGTACATCGTAGCCGGGAACTGGAAGATGAACACGACGGTCCCCGAGGGCGTTGAACTCGCCAAAGCCGTGGTTGAGAAGGCAAAGGAATTGCCCGCCAATGTGGAGCTGGTCGTGGCTCCGCCGTTTACCCATCTGGCCAGCGTAGCCGAGGTCCTGAAGGGCTCCAAGGTGGCTCTGTCCGCCCAGAACTGCGCCGATCATGAAAAGGGCGCCTACACCGGTGAGGTGAGCGTGAACATGCTTACTTCCGTGGGCTGCACCTACACCATCCTGGGTCACTCCGAGCGCCGTCAGTATTACGGTGAGACCGACGAGAAACTGGTCGAGAAGACGAAACTCGCCCTGGCCGCCGGCCTGAAGGTGATTCTTTGCGTGGGTGAAAACCTGGAAGAGCGGGAAGCCGGCCGTCATTTCGACGTGGTGACCGTTCAGACCAAGAACGTCCTCTACAATTTCTCCGCCGAAGAGATGAAAAACGTGGTGATTGCCTATGAGCCCGTCTGGGCCATCGGTACGGGCAAGACCGCTACCGCCGAGCAGGCTGAAGAGATCCACGCCTGCATCCGCAACGTCATCGAGCAGAAATTCGGCAAGGCCGTGGCCGAGGATATGACCATCCTTTACGGTGGCAGCTGCAAGCCGTCCAACGCGAAGGAACTCTTCGCCCAGCCGGACATCGACGGCGGCCTCATCGGAGGCGCCGCGCTCAAGGCCGACGATTTCATTGGAATCGCGACCTCGTTCTAAAAAACCATTTTCAGAAAGGGTGATTTATCGGAGTGTCCGAATGGATACTCCGATTTTTTTATCGTTGCACCACAGCCAGACGGTTCCCTCGGCATCGGTCTTGACCACCTTCATCGACAGCTCCGTTTCGGTTTTGTACGAGCCGCCGGATGTCCATTCCAAGTCGGCCTGGAGGGTCTGGTCCAGTTGGGCCGGCCATTCGGAGCAGGTGAGGGTGTAGGAAGCGGTTCCATCGTCCTTCATCACCCGGAACTGCCGCCGACTGCGGTTGCTGCCCAGCTGCCAGTTGAGCGGATTATAGGTATAAAGGGTGACACCGTCGATGCGCAGTTGGATGTCGGTGGACTGGACGAAGACCTCATCCACCGTTTCTTTGGGGGAACAGGCTGCCAGGACCGCCAGGCTTACCAGGAGTATCAGCTTTTTCATACCTATTTGATCGTGAGTGTTTTGGAAATGATTTCCTGCGTCCGGTCCGGATAGGTCACAAGGGCCTGCAGCTCACCGGAAGAGGGGATGGTCCACCAACAGTCGACATCCGGGACGATGGGACGACCCTGGAAGGTCCAGCTAACGTGGGTGGCATCCGGTACATTGTAAACCCTGAGCGGAAGCCGTGTTCCGGAAGGGAAGGTGCCATCGCTGTTCCGTCCTTCTGTCGGAAGCCAGATGTACGGGGTGGCGGGCGCGTCGTAACGCTTTGTGATGAAGCTGGTCTGCACGGCCGTTCCTTCGGCTTCTCCAATGAGGAAGCGGATATCGACGGTGTAGGGGGAGGAAGGCTCCAGACCCTCCAGGAGAAGGCCATATCGGCCATCTTGACCGGCCCGGACCGTTATCGTCTTCATCTGCCCGCCGGAAGGACCCCAGGCAACAAGCGCATCGCCCGAAAAATCACTTTGGCTGGCCTTCCAGTTCAGGATGGCAGCATCCTGGAACAGAGCGGTTTCCAAGTCGGTAACGTCCGGAATGGCAGCGTTGGAAACAACCGTGAAGGAAACGCTTCCGTCTGCCAATTGCTTGATACCGATAATGGAATACGGCATGGGCGTCCCGTCCCATGATTCGAATGCAGGTTTCGTCAGGGGAGTGAAAGAATTGTTCTGTGTCGTGGGATAGAAGATGCGCTGGGTCGGATAACCATTTAATTGGCCCTTATCATTAAAGCAGCGCAAGCCGGGTGTGGCTTCTACCAGATCGGCGCATTCATGACTGGGGCATATGTTGATTTGAAAATCCGACCAAAGTTTCTGGGGCGTTTTGGAAGCCGCTTCCGAAATGGTCCGTCCAGTGGATTTGTCGATATGGTAAACCAGCAGGCCCGACCCTTCGATGTAGGCATCCCACTTTTCGTTGGAGCGGCACTCGAACAGGAAATATTCTCCTTCGGTTTCGGTGTCCACCCGGAAACAATCGCCTGCGATATGGACCGGCCGGAGGGTATGGGGTCCCAGGGTGAGCGGCATTTCGTGGGCGATGCCGAGCATTTGCCGCTCGATGGCATTGTAATACGGGGGCGTATTCGTATCGTTGTTAAAGTTTCCGCCGTCCATGAGGCTCGTAACATGCCACATGGCGTTGCTCTGTCCGCCCGAAGATTCATAATCGACATCGTATAGATCCGTTGTACCGAGGATATGGGAGAACTCATGGCAGAAGGTGCCGATACCGTTGATGGGGAA
>CADBFO010000043.1:0-1141 GCA_902794005.1 uncultured Bacteroidia bacterium | reverse complement strand
TCGGAAGCACAGGCATATTTTCGAATCCTTTTGCCATTCAGGACAAGGGTCTCGCAGTAAATTTGCCATGCGTGTGCCCAGATATGATCGCTTGAAGCGCCGTCCGCCTGGTCCGGCCCGGCATAAATGATAAAGACATTGTCCACTTCGTCGGGATTCATCTGGGCGTATTGTGACATATCGATGCCGGTAGCCACCGCCAGTTTGCAGGCTTCTGCCGCCATTTCATCCGGATGCGAGTCGTTGCCATTGGAGTCGTCTTTCCCATAGTATGCAAAACCTTTCGAGAGGGTCAGGATATCGGAAGTGTCAAATTCGAACTCGTACCGTCCCAGAAACTGGTCGTTGAAATACTGTCTTGCCGAATAGGGACCTGTGCCATTGATCTGCTGTTCAAAATCGTCTTTTGTGAATTTGAACTTCAAGTCCGGGAACTGGACCAGCAGGATGAGGCCTTTTCGTTTGACAGGCGCTTTTGTTGCCGGAAGGGCAACCGGGGCCTCTATCCCGCTCCACCGCTGGCTCCGGACGCGCGCAGCCTTTTCCCGCAGGGCCTCGATCGGGAGTTGCCGGGCGGCAGCGGTAATCATCCCGGGGGTATAGGCCCCTACGTGATAACCGGAGGAATGCAGGGTGGCATCATTTTCAAAAAAAGCGTAGCAGTACCATCCGTCTTCGTCCCGGACGATGGCCGCCCCGTCCTCTGTCATCAGGACATGGGCGAACTCGTCCCCGGTGAGGCGGGCGACGAACGAACTTCCGTCCGGTTGGGTCAGGATGAAGGGACGTGGGTTGGCGGGCTTTGCCTGGATGCCAAATGTACTTATTAAAAATAGGATAAGGACGATTATGTCGCGTCGGATAGTCATATTTTTGAATTCTCCGGCTGCAAATATACAAAAAAATACAGTCGGGGGAAAGCCCGACTGTATCTTTCTTTCGGAAGAAGATTACTTCTTGGCCTCTTCGACGGACACTTTGCGGAACTCCTTGAGATCCTTCATGAGCTCGAGGGCAGCCTTGCGGGCGCGAGCGCCAGCGGCCTTGTTACCCTTAACAACCTGTGCACCGGCGTTTACGACGAAGGCGTCGATTTCGGCCTGAATTTTTTCAACAAGCTTCTTCATGGTAATGAAATTTT
>CADBFO010000042.1 GCA_902794005.1 uncultured Bacteroidia bacterium | reverse complement strand
GGAGACGAGGCGTTTAACGCACCCGCTTTCCTGGAGCAGCCCGAGCACAGGGACGTGACCGGATTCCGCATCCGCAAGTCTTACACCTATGATGAGGCCCAGACCGTCGGAGCAAGCGGTAACATCATCGGCACCAACGACATGGTTCTCTACCGCGCCGCCGAGGCTTACCTCAACTACATCGAGGCTTACTACGAGCTTAACGGCAACATCGGCGGAAAGGCTGACACTTATTGGAGAGCCATCCGCACCCGCGCCGGTGTCGATCCCGACTACAACAAGACCATCGCCGCCACCGACCTCTCCAAGGAGGATGACTGGGGCAAGCGCAGCGGGGAGACCCTCGTGGACGCCACCCTGTTCAACATCCGTAGGGAGCGCCGTTGCGAGTTCATCGGTGAGGGCTTCCGCTGGAACGACCTCATCCGCTGGCGCTCGTTCGACCACCTGATGACCGAGAAGTGGATTCCTGAAGGTGTCAACCTCTGGGAGAGCCCTCTGAAGGACAATGAGAAATACCTGAAGAAGGACGCCGCCGGTAATGTGACCACAGAATCCGCATTCGTGGAGTGCGCCAGCGGCAAGTCCGACGCCAACATCTCCGCCAGGACCGACAGCAAGTATGTACGCCCGCTCCGCGTCATCTACGACAACAACGAGCTCTACAACGGTTACACCTGGCACAAGGCCTACTACCTGCAGCCTTACGGACTCCAGGATCTCACCCTGACCTCCACCGACGGTTCAGTAGAGAATTCCGTGGCCTATCAGAACCCTTACTGGCCGACCCAGGCCTCCGAGGGTGCGATCGAATAATCAACATTCCGCATAGATTGAGGTTGCCCTGCGGGGCAACCTCTTTTTTTAAAGAAACATCAAATAGACTGCAGATTATGAAAAGGTTACTTTTTGTTTTGGCTACCCTGGCCATGGTCTCATGCTCACATCAGGAAGGATGGACCTTGGTCTGGACAGAGGACTTCAACGGCCCTAAGATCGACGAGAATGTCTGGACAAGGGTCGAGAAAGGTGGCAGTGATTGGAACGACATGATGTCCCTGAGGGAGGACCTCGCATTCATCGAGGATGGACAGCTGGTGCTTCTTGGCAAGGTCAATGACGGAAGCTCTTCTGACACAACGGCTTTCGTGACCGGTGGCGTCAGGAGCAAGGGGAAAAAGTCCTTTATGCCCCTCGCCAAATTCGAGATCAAGGCTAAATTCAACAGCGTTGACGGCTTCTGGCCTGCCCTGTGGCTTATGCCCGACTATGACATGCCCAAAGACGTGTACGCCGAGATCGACATCATGGAGCATCTGAACAGCGACTCTTTTGTTTACCAGACCCTCCACTCAAGATATTCCCTTGACGTGAGCCGTGAGGATCCGAAGAACTTCGGTACTGGCCCCATAGTCAAAGACGATTGGAATATCTACGCCGCTGAAGTGTACAAGGACAGCATTTGCATGTACACCAATGGCCAGAAGACCCTGACCTATCCCAGAGTCGAGGGCAAGGAGAAACAGTTCCCTTGGCCGGACTATCCTTTTTACTTCATCCTTTCCAACCAGCTCGGCGGAAAATGGGTGGGCGATGTCAAGAATCCCGACCAGCTCCCTTCAGAGCTCCGGATCGATTGGATAAAGGTATATCAGTGGAAATAATATGAAAGGGAGACTATTGTGGCTGGCCAGCGGAGCGTTGGCGGCTGCCTCATGCGCCACGGACAAGGCTGATAGACAAATGCCTAATGTGGTTTTCATCCTCGCCGACGATCTCGGCTGGGGAGACCTCAGTTGCTATGGGCAGGAGCGCTTCGAGACACCGAACATCGACGCGCTGGCCGCCAATGGCCTCCGTTTCACTCAATGCTATTCCGGGACAACGGTAAGCGCTCCCTCGCGCTCCTGTCTGGTCACAGGAACTCACAGCGGTCACACGGCCGTGAGGGGCAATGTGGAGCTTCCTCCAGAGGGACAGTTTCCGCTTCCAGAGGATTCCCGGACGTTTTTCGATGACCTGAAATCAGTCGGCTACTCTACCGGAGCCTTCGGCAAATGGGGACTTGGAGGTGTGGGATCTACTGGGGATCCAGGACAACAGGGAATCGACACTTTCTTCGGCTTCAACTGCCAATTGCTTGCCCATAGCTACTACCCGGACCACTTGTGGGACAATGATTCACGTGTGGAACTGGAAGACAACAGGGACGATATTCCTTACGGTCAGGGCACCTACGCCCCGGACATGATCCACGAAAAGGCCCTGGAGTTTCTGGACAACAGAGCGGCGGACGGGAAACCGTTCTTCCTGTGGTACCCGACCACCATCCCCCATGCGGAACTGATAGTCCCGGAGGACAGCATCATTGTCAAATACAGGGGAATATACCCGGAGAAGCCCTACAAAGGCATCGACGACGGGCCCTATTTCCGGAAAGGAGGATACGTGTCCCAGGAATATCCCCACGCCACATTCGCCGCGATGGTCTCCAGGCTCGACACTTATGTAGGACAGATTGTGGAGAGACTGAAGGAACTTGGCTTGTACGAGAACACGATAATCATGTTCGCGAGCGATAACGGCCCCCACCGGGAAGGTGGCCATGACCCGGATTTCTTTAACAGCAACGGCCCCTGGAGGGGCTACAAGAGGGATGTCTATGAAGGCGGGATCAGAGTTCCGATGATCGTCTCATGGCCTGGACACATCCGGAAAGGAGAAACGGACTTCATGTGCTCGTTCTGGGACCTTATGCCGACGCTCAGGGACCTCACAGGCTCCGCTCCTTACGAGAATATGGACGGAATCAGCCTCCTTCCGCTGCTCGAAGGAAAGAAAGGGCAGAAAGAACACGACTTCTTATATTTCGAATTCCAGGAACTTAATGGCCGTCAGGCCGTAAGAAAGGGACCCTGGAAACTTGTCCACATGGACATCAGGGGAGAATCCCCGAGATTCGAACTCTCTAATCTCGACAGCGACCCTGGCGAGACTGTTGACCTCGCTTCGGATATGCCTGAAAAAGTGTCCGAGCTGAGGACAATCATGAGAGAATCTCATGTCCCCAGCCCGGACTTTCCACTTCTTCCTGAAGAATATTAGTCCTCGTCCTGCTCCTGAGCGGCGTACTCGGCGAGAAGCTTGGTCTGGACATCAGCAGGAACCTGCTGGTACTCAGCGAACTTCATCGTGAAGGTAGCGGCACCGCCAGTGAGAGAGCTCAACGTGGTGGAATACCTGTAGAGCTCGGCAAGAGGAACGCGGGCATGGAGGATTGTGAATCCCTTATCCATGTCCTGATTCATGATCATTCCCCTACGGCCGTTGAGGTCGGACATACAAGGACCGACGAACTCGTTCGGGGTCAGGATATCGACGTTGTAGATAGGCTCAAGGATCTTCGGGCCAGCGTTACGGAAGGCCTCCTTGAAGGCGTTACGACCGGCGATGATGAAGGCGATTTCCTTGGAATCCACCGGGTGCATCTTACCGTCATACACATACACGCGGATGTCACGGGCATAGGAACCGGTGAGCGGGCCTTCCTCCATCTTGCTCTTGATACCCTTCAGGATGGCGGGCATGAAGTTGAGGTCGATGGAACCGCCCACGACGCAGTTGTAGAATTCCAGCTTGCCGCCCCATTCGAGGTCGGTAATGTCCTGGCTCTTGAAGTTGAACACCACGTCCTTGCCGTCGATCTTGAAGTTCTTGGGTGCCTCCTGGCCCTCTACGTAAGGGCAGACCAGCAGGTGTACCTCGCCGAACTGGCCGGCGCCGCCGGACTGCTTCTTGTGACGATACTGGGCCGTGGCAATCTTGGTGATGGTTTCGCGGTAGGGCACCTTGGGAGCGTAGAGCTCGATGTTCTGCTTGAACTCGTTGGTCACTCTCCACTTCACGTAGTTGATATGCTGCTCGCCCATGCCGGACAGGATGGTCTGGCGCAGTTCCTTGGAATATTCCACGGTGATGGTGGGATCCTGGGAAGCCACCTTGTTGAGGGCGTCGCCCACCTTGGCCTCGTCGTTCTTATCGACGGCCTTCACGGCGCAGCGGTACTTGGCATCCGGGAACACCATGTGCTTGATGGCTTCCACGCCGCTCTGGGCCAGGGTGACGTCGGTCTTTCCGGCCTTGAGCTTCATCACGCAGCCGATATCGCCGGCGGCAATCTGCGAAACTTTCTCTTTCTTGGCACCCGCCACGGCATAGATGGCGCTCAGGCGCTCACCGTTGCCGGTCTCGGGGTTCACCAGGTCTGCCCCTTCGTTGAGGGTGCCGCTCATCACCTTGAAGTAGGAAACTTCGCCAAGGTGCTGTTCCACGGACGTCTTGAAGATGAAAAGGGCCACGGGACCGGCAGGGTCGCACTTGAGGGTGCCGCCGTCCACGGTGGGCTCTTCCTTTCCTTCCGGAGAGGGAACCACGTTCACCACGAATTCCATGAAACGCTTCACGCCCACATCTTCCTTGGCGGCCACGCAGAACACGGGGATGGTCTCACCCTTCTGCAGACCCATGCGCAGGCCTTCGCGAATCTCGTCGGTGCTCAGCTCCATGGTGTCGAAGAACTTCTCCATCAGCTCGTCGGAGCCTTCGGCCGCCTTTTCCATGAGTTCTGCGCGGAGCTCCTCGGCCTCGTCGGCATAAGCGGCGGGGATGTCAAGTTCCTCGTTCTTGCGGTTGTAGAACTTCATGGTAATCACATCCACAAAGCCTTCCAGGCCGGGACCGGGATTCACCGGGAACTGGCACAGGGCAGCCTTCTTGCCGAACTCCTCACCAATGGCGGCACGGACGCTGTCCCAGTTGGCCTTGTCGTGGTCCAGCTGGTTCACGGCAATCACCATGGGGACGCTGTACTGGTCGGCATAGCGGGCGAACAGGGTGGTTCCCACCTCGATGCCGGCGGTGCCGTTCATCACCATGACGGCGGCATCCACCACCTTGAAGGCAGACAGGGCGCCGCCCGAGAAATCGTCGGAACCGGGGGCGTCGATGAAGTTGATCTTGCAGCCGCCGAACTCTGCGTACAGAGGGGTGGCGTTGATGGACTTCTGGTTGGTCTGTTCAAACTCGGTATTGTCGGAGACGGTGTTCTTGTCTTCTACAGTACCGCGGCGGTCGATGACCTTGCCTTCGAAGAGCATGGCCTCGGAGAGGGTGGTTTTACCGCTGCGCGGAGCGCCGATGAGGACGACGTTGCGGATGTTTTTAGTTGTGTAAGTTTTCATCTGTGTTATTGATTATTTTTGCTTATTTTCAACGCAGTCTGCAAATATAAGGATTTTTCGCTCAAAACCAATAATTATCTGCGGTAAATGAACCAGGCCGATACCGCCAGTCCCACCACGACGGCCACCACGGACGCCTCGGCCCCGAAAGCGCCGCCCGTGAGCCAGTCGGCCCCTTCGATCTGCGCCTGCAGAAGGCTTTCGCCGGCCTCCTGTCCGGACACCTTGAAGCCGAAGAGATTCCCCTGCGAAAAATTCCAGGCCCAATGGATGCCGACGGGCACCCACAGCGTGCCGCTCCACTTGTAGGCGGCCCCCAGCAGCAGCCCCGCCTCGATGGCGATGGCAATGCTGCTCCACAGCGTTCCGCCCGGATTGGAGATGTGGAGAATGCCAAACAGCAGGGCCGACGCAAGGAGCGCCGCCCAGAACCCCCACTTTTCGTCAATCCAGCGGAAAAGCACCCCGCGGAACATCAGCTCTTCACCCACCGCCACGATGGCGAAATAGCAGAACATGCTCACCAGCTCTTTGGCCGATGCCCCGATCCCCGTCACCTGATACGCTCCGGCAAGGGCCATGACGCCCGTGACCATGCAGAAATACCCCAGGCCGATGCCGAGCCCAAGGCCCGTGTGCCCGGCCAGTTTGTCCATCGGCAAGTCTTTGGCTTTTTCTCCCTCGAACAAAATGACAAAGCGGGAATAAACCAACACCATGGCGGCCGCAACCACCAGGCACACCGCACTGTAACCCCAGCCGTGCGGCATCAAGTCCACCAAGCCGGCCACGCCGTACATCAGCAAGGCCAGAATAAACGCGGCAAGAAGCAGCCCCAGCCACTTCCAGAAAGACATATCCTTAATCATATCGCAAATTTAGCAAAAAAACACAAGCTCGTGCACTAAGCCGGCCCGTTTCCGTGCGTTCTGCCACGCTTTTTCGCCCCCCGTGCACCCAACCGGCCCGTTTCCGTGCGTGCCGCCGCCGAAACTAAAATGCCGGGGTGGCTGGCAAGTGCATGATAATCAACGGTTTGCTAATAATCCTCTGCGCAAAAAGCGCAGAGGATTATGCGTAAGCGC
>CADBFO010000041.1 GCA_902794005.1 uncultured Bacteroidia bacterium | reverse complement strand
AACAATGAGACACAATAGAGCAGTCAATCATCTTGGTCGTAAGAGCGGTCACCGCAAGGCTATGCTCGCCAACATGGCATCCTCCCTCATCCTGAAGAAGAGGATTACCACCACCGAGGCCAAGGCCAAGGCTCTCAAGCCCTATGTAGAGCCGCTTATCACCAAGTCCAAAGAAGACACCACTCATTCCCGCCGCATCGTCTTCAGCTATCTGAAAGACAAAGAGGCGACGGCCGAACTGTTCCGTACCATCGCCCCCAAGGTGGCCGACCGTCCCGGTGGATACCTCCGTATCCTGCACACCGGTTTCCGCCAGGGTGATGCCTCCGAAATGGTTCTCGTAGAGTTTGTGGACTTCAACGAAGCCGCCCTCGCTTCCGGCAAGAAGGAAGCCAAGAAGACCACCCGCCGCAGCCGCGCCAAGAAGGCCGAGGCTTCCGCAGCCGAAGTTGCCGAGACTCCTGCCGCCGAGTAGGTTTTCTTCTGCATTTCAAAGAATGCCCGCTGGATGTTTTCCAGTCGGGCATTTCTTTAGTAAAATTTAAAAATAACGAGATGGATCCTCAGATCGGCCTTTTTTGTGACTCGTTCCCCCCTATCATGGACGGCGTTGCCGTGTGCATGCAGAACTATGCCCACTGGATGCAGAAAAAGGTGGGCAATGTAACCGTGGTTACCCCTCATAAAAACAACGCCCATTATAAAGATTACGATTTCTCCGTATTGGACTTCATGTCCGTCCCGGTTCCCGGGCGCAGGCCTTATGTGACCGGCATCCCGCAGATCGACCCGGTGTTTCTGATAAAGCTTCTCCAAAGGGATTTCAGAATCATTCACGCCCATTCCCCTTTCTCCGCGGGTTTTCTGGCTTCCGAAGTGGCCAGGGCCCAGAAAATACCGCTTGTTGCCACCTTTCATTCCAAGTTCCGGGACGATTTCAAGAAGGAAATTCCCGTGGACAGGGTGGTGGACCAGATGGTCAAAATCGTCGTGGATTTCTTCAACCGGGCCGACGAAGTCTGGGTCCCGCAGGAATCCGTCATCGACGTCATCCGCGAGTACGGCTACAAAGGTCCCCTCGAAGTGGTGGAAAATGGCTCTGACCTGGTGACCGATTATCCCGAAAGCTTCTTTGCCGATGCCCGCAGAGACCTCGGTATCGGCCCGGATGAATTTGTGCTTCTTTTTGTGGGCCAGCACATCTGGCAGAAGAATACGCGACTGATTATTGACGCGCTGGAGCAGCTTAAAGACTTATCTTTCAGGATGTTCTTTGTGGGAACCGGCTATGCGGCCGAGGAGATGAAAGCCCTTGTCCGCGAAAAGGGGCTGGACGAAAAGGTGACTTTTGTCGGCGTCCTCACGGACCGTCCGTCCATCGTGAAATATTACGCTGCGGCCGATTTGTTCCTCTTCCCTTCGCTGTACGACAACGCCCCGCTGGTGGTTCGGGAGGCGGCCGCCCTCCATACGCCGGCCGTCATGGTGGAAGGTTCCACGGCGGCCACCATCCTCAGGGACGGGGAGAACGGCTTCCTCTCCGGGGGCTCGCTGGAAGCGTTCACCGCCAAGGTGCGCAGCCTCATGGCCGACAGGGAGCGGGTGCGGAAGGTGGGCCTCACCGCCTCCCGCAGCATCGTCCGTTCCTGGGAGGACATTGTGGGAGAAGTGCTGGACCGGTACGAGGCCCTCATCGCCCGGAAGTCCAAATAAAGTGTCCCTTACGGGCACTTTTTTTATTGAAGGCCCTTATAAAAGAAAAATATTTGTTATATTTGAAAATTAAAAGCCAAATAATTTCTAACAAATAAAACAAAAAACAATGGCTAAAAAATCTGACAGCAACATTATTGCCATTATCGCGATGATCTTCCTGTTCGGAATGATTTCGTTCGTGACCAACCTGGCAGCCCCTATCGGAAACATCTGGAAACAGCAGCCTGGCATCTTCGGCTCCAATTTCTGGGGCATGATGGGTAACATGATGAACTTCCTGGCCTATGCCATCATGGGCATTCCGGCCGGTAAGATGCTCACCAAGTTCGGTTACAAGAAAACCGCCCTCATTGCCATCGCCGTGGGATTCCTGGGTGTTTTCATCCAGTTCCTGTCCGGTATCGTGGGCGTAGGCAGCACCCTGGCGGGCCTTCCTGCCAACTTCTTCGTGTATCTGTTCGGAGCATTCGTGGCCGGCTTCTCCATGTGCATGCTCAACACCGTGGTGAATCCCATGCTCAAACTCCTGGGCGGAGCCCGTTCCAACCAGTACATCCAGATTGGCGGTTCCTTCAACTCGTTGATGGGTACCCTTACCCCGATGCTGGTGGGCGCGCTCATCGGCACGCTCACCAAGGACACCCTGATCACGGATGTGAATCCGGTGCTGTTCCTGGCCATGGGCGTCTTTGCCTTCGCTTTCATCGTCCTGTCCTTCGTGAAAATCGAAGACCCTGAGGCCGTCCGTGATTCCTCTCACGCCGTGAGTCCCATGAAGTTCAAGCACTTTGTGCTGGGCGTCATCGCCATCTTCGTGTATGTCGGTGTCGAGGTCGGTATCCCCGGAACCCTCAACTTCTACCTTTCCGACCCTGTAAAGGGTGCCGGAATGGATCCTTCCACCGCCGTTGCCATCGCCGGATTCGTTGCCGGCACCTATTGGTTCCTGATGCTTATCGGCCGTCTCACCTCTTCCGTCATTTCCGGCAAGGTCAGTTCCCGCACTCAGCTTACCTGCGTTTCCGCCGTGGCACTGATTCTCATCGTCCTGGCCATCATCCTGGGCAACTCCTCCATGGTTTCCATGCCCGTGTTCAAGGGACAGAGCTTCGGAATGGTCCAGGTTCCCATCGCAGCCCTGCTGCTGGTTCTCTGCGGCCTGTGCACCTCTGTGATGTGGGGAACCATCTTCGATCTCGCCTGCGAGGGCCTGGGTGCTTCCACCAACCAGGCTTCCGGTATCTTCATGGCCATGGTCGTGGGCGGCGGTATCGTCCCGCTCGTCCAGAACGCCATCGCCGACTCTGCCGGATACCTGCCCAGCTACTGGCTCCTGGTGGCCTGTGTCGCTTTCATCCTGTATTTTGCCGTCATCGGCTCCAAAGTGAAAAAAGCGTAAGAGATTATGGCAAAAGATTTGGTTATCGGTATCGATATCGGTGGACAAACCACCAAATGCGGCATCGTAGATGCCCGTGGCGCCGTTTTGGCCCAAACTGTCATCCGTTCGGACAACTATAAGGACGTCAACCCGTACATTGCGGAACTGGCCGAAGCCCTGAACCATCTCATCGCGGAAATCAAGGCCGAGGATCGTATCCGGGGTATCGGCGTGGGCGCCCCCAACGGCAACTATTACACCGGCACCATCGAGAACGCCGTGAATCTGGTCTGGGGCGGCATCAACAGCATCCCCTTCGCCAAACTCCTGTCGGAGCAGATGAACGGCATTCCCGTTTCCCTGA
Source organism: uncultured Bacteroidia bacterium (assembly GCA_902794005.1). Classification (GTDB taxonomy): domain Bacteria; phylum Bacteroidota; class Bacteroidia; order Bacteroidales; family UBA932; genus Cryptobacteroides. Next base: position 3,372 of record CADBFO010000041.1, on the reverse strand, counting down.
CCAATGACGCCAATGCGGCCGCTGTGGGCGAGATGACTTACGGCGCCGCCCGCGGTATGAAGAATTTCATCATGATTACCCTGGGAACCGGCGTGGGTTCCGGAATCGTCATCAATGGGGAAGTCGTTTACGGTCACGACGGTTTTGCCGGAGAACTGGGTCATACGGTGGCCGTGCGCCACAACGGCCGTGCCTGCAACTGCGGAAAGTACGGGTGCCTGGAAACTTATGCCAGCGCCACCGGCGTAGCCCGTACGGCCCGCGAATGGCTGGAGATGACCGACGAGCCCTCCGAACTCCGTTCCCTGGACCGCATCACATCCAAGGATGTGTACGAAGCCGCGAAGGACGGTGACAAACTGGCCGTCAAGATATTCGAATTCACCGGCCGCATCCTCGGCGAGAAGTTTGCCGATTTCATCGAGTTCTCCGCTCCGGAGGCCATCGTGCTCTTCGGCGGGCTGGCCCGTGCCAAGGAATTCCTCACGGAACCCATCCAGAAGGCCATGGACCAAAATGTCCTGCCGCTCTGGCGCGGGAAGGTGAAACTGGTGTATTCCCAGCTCAAAGAGTCGGATGCCGCCATTCTGGGTGCTTCGGCCCTGGCCTGGGAACTGTAATGGACAAGATGAAGAAATATCTATGGTTGGGGGCGCTGGCAGTTGCCGGCGCTCTCTTCGCTTCCTGTAACCGGGAAGCCGCCCTCATCGAGGAAGAACTCTCGCAGATGACCCTCCGCGAAAAGGTGGGACAGCTCTTTTACATCCGGCCGGAGTCCCTGGATCCCGAAATCGAGTACGCTACGTCGGCCGATCTTCCGGACGTCCGTCTGCAGGACGTGAACGGACGCATGAAGGAGACGGCGTCCCGGTACCCTATGGGCGGCATCGTGCTCTTTGCCCACAACATCAGGGACGGGGAGCAGCTGGCCCGTTTTGTGGCCGATATCCGCGCCCTTCCCGGGGCTCCGCTCCTGTGCGTGGACGAGGAAGGGGGGCGTGTGGCCCGGCTGGCGAACAATCCGGCCTTCGGCCTGCCCAGATACGAGAGCATGGCGGCCTTCCGCAGCCCCGGCGAAGTGAAGGAGGCGGCCTTTACCATCGGCTCGTACCTCAAACGGCTGGGTTTTGACATCGACTTCGCCCCCGTGGCCGACGTCAACACCAACCCGGAGAACATCGTGATTGGCAACCGGGCTTTCTCGGACCAGCCGAAGGACGCGGCGAAAAAGGTGAAGGCCTATGTAAAAGGCCTCCGGAAAGCGGGCGTCCTGGGCTGCCTGAAGCATTTTCCCGGTCACGGGGACACCCAGGCCGACACGCACTTCGGTTATGCCGTGAGCGGCAAGACGTGGGAGGAAATGGCCGCCTGCGAGATGATTCCTTTCAAAGCCGGCATACGTGCCGGTGCACCGCTGGTGATGACGGCGCACATCGCGGCCCCGGCCGTCACCGGGTCGGACATTCCTTCCACCCTGTCGCCGGAGGTTCTTCAGGGAAAGCTCCGCGGCGAACTGGGCTTTGAGGGGGCCATCATCACCGATGCCCTGGAAATGGGGGCCATCACCCGCCAGTATTCCGTGCCGGAAGCCTGTGTCCTGGCGTTGGAGGCCGGGGTGGACATTCTTCTGTGTGTGAAGGATTATCCGGCCTGTTTCGAGGCGGTGCTTGCTGCCGTGCAGGAAGGCCGGCTCACCGAAGGCCGCATCGATGAAAGTGTCCGCCGCATCCTCCGGCTCAAAACTATTTAAGGGTACCGGCCTCGGCGGCCTGCACCATCTTCTCGTTGGCAGAGACGTAGATTTCCACGCGGCGGTTCTGGGCGCGGCCTGCCTCGGTGTTGTTGTCGGCTACCGGGAAATCGAAGGAGAGACCTTCGGCCACAATGCGCTCATTGGCGATACCCTTGGTGTTCAGGTATTTGGCCACGGTGCTGGCCCGCTGGTCGGAGACCTTCTTGTTGGCGGCGGCAGTTCCGATGTTGTCCGTGTGTCCGTACACGTTGATGTTGGTGTCCTGCATGTCGGCCATTTCGGCGGCGAACTTGTCCAGCTGGGCCTTGGCCTCCGGTTTCAGGGACGACTTGTTGAAGTCGAAGAGGATGCCGTTGTCCAGGGTCACCTTGATGGCTTCCAGCCCGTTGACATCCGTAACGGTTTCAACCTGGGCTTCTTCCATGGCGGCGGCCAGTTCGGCGGCCTTTTTGTCCATCCGCTTGCCGATCAGGGCTCCGCTGCCGGCACCTACGGCCGTACCGATGGCGGCACCGATGGCGGCGCCTTGTCCGTTTCCGCCGATCAGATAGCCGATTCCGGCGCCAAGGGCTGCACCGGCACCCGAGCCGATGAGCGAACCTTTACCCGTGTTGGAAATGCCGCAGCCGGCGATCAAGGTGCAGCAAAGAAGAATAGAAGCAAATTTTTTCATAATAAATTTTTTTGTAGAATCGTTCTACGACAAAATTACAAAAAAGTTTGTGAAAAATTTGCAAGTTCAGAAAAAAGACGTACCTTTGTAGTCCCAATCGGGAACGATCTTTAAAACACTGCGGAAATAGCTCAGTTGGTAGAGCACGACCTTGCCAAGGTCGGGGTCGCGAGTTCGAGTCTCGTTTTCCGCTCCAAAACAATGCGCCAGCCCTTGCGGTTGGCGTTTTGTTTTGTACGAGACTTGAACGAAGCGACCCCAGTCCCCCGAGGGGACCGCCGCTGATCGGCGAGGGGGTAACGTGGAATTCGCGAAATGCCCGCGCAGCGGGCTCGAGTCTCGTTTTCCGCTCCCCGTCATGAAAATATGCCTTACAGCGCGCTGTAGGGCATATTTCTTTTTTACAATAAGCCCGAAAATGGGGCAAAAACCTCAAATTTTACTCCTATTTTACACCCGCTTATTTGCCTAACTATAGGTAGATGAGCGTGTTATTTAGGGTCCGAAAAACGAGTTCAAGTCTGACAAGACCCCAACTTTGTGGCCGTTCATGTCGGGTTCGCTAGACTTGCTTCAAAGCCTCTGAGCGGGAACAATAACAGCCATTTTTGTTCCCTGCGAGAAACACGATGAACGCCGGCGGGAACGTTTTCGAGGTTTTTTGTTCCCAACGAGACACTCAAACCGGACTTGCGTTGATTCCCGGTGTCGATGAATATGAGATTGTGAAATAACGCTATTGGAGAAAGGATTGGGGAAACTAGTCCTTTTTCTTTTAGCCGCCGTGAGACTCTCGTCCTCTCCGCTTTATTTTTGGCAAAAACCCCTTCTGAATGCACTGAGGCCACTGAAAAAGGTATCAGTTTTATTAGCCCGCGAGAGTAGTGTATTTGAGTGCCATTCTGAGATTATCGTTATTGTCTTTGAATAATCGATTCTCAAAGTG
>CADBFO010000040.1 GCA_902794005.1 uncultured Bacteroidia bacterium | reverse complement strand
CATCGACAACCAGCTCACCGCCATCGTGAAGAAGCAGATTTCTGCCGACCAGCAGGGCTTCAACCCGGTGTACATGATGCTGGATTCCGGTGCCCGTGGCTCCACCCAGCAGATCAAGCAGCTGTGCGGCATGCGCGGCCTGATGGCCAAGCCCCAGAAGAGCGGCGCTGCCGGAGCGGAGATTATCGAGAACCCCATCGTGTCCAACCTGAAGGAGGGCATGACGGTGCTGGAGTACTTCATCTCCACCCACGGTGCCCGTAAGGGTTTGGCCGATACCGCCCTCAAGACGGCCGATGCCGGTTATCTGACAAGGCGTCTGGTGGACGTGTCCCACGACGTAATCATCACCGAGGAAGACTGCGGTACCCTCCGCGGCCTCATCGCCACCGCCATCAAGAACAAGGACGAAGTGGTGGAATCCCTGGGAGAGAGAATCCTGGGCCGTGCCTCCGTGCACGATATCTTCAACCCGCTCACCGGAGAACTCATCATCGCCGCCGGCGAGGAAATCCGCGAGGACACCGCTGCCCTCATCGATTCCCTTCCCATCGAGCAGGTGGAAATCCGTTCCGTTCTCACTTGCGAATCCCGCAAGGGCGTTTGCGCCAAGTGCTACGGCCGCAACCTGGCCACCTCCCGCATGGTGGAAACCGGTGAAGTGGTGGGCGTTATCGCCGCCCAGTCCATCGGCGAACCCGGTACCCAGCTGACCCTGCGTACCTTCCACGTCGGCGGTACCGCTTCCGGTTCCGTGGCCGACAACTCCATCGAGTCCAAGTACGAGGGCAAGCTCGCTTTCGAGGAGCTCCGTACCATCGACCGCGTGGACGAGGACGGCAGCGTGAAGCAGATTGTCGTGTCCCGTATGGCGGAACTCCGCATCATGGACGAGCGCACCGGAATGACCTATTCCCAGTATGACATCCCTTACGGTTCCATCCTGTATTTCAAGGACGGAGACTCCGTGAAGAAGGGCGACCTCATCTGCGAATGGGATGCCTACAATGCTACCACCATTGCCGAAAATGCCGGTACCGTCCGCTTCGAGAACATGATCGAAGGCGTCACCTTCCGCGAGGAAAGCGCCGACGAACTGGGCACCAATACAGACAAGGTGATCATCGAAAGCCGTGACAAGACCAAGAGCCCCGCCATGCTCATCGTGGATGAGGAAGGTGTGGTCCTGCGTCAGTACAACCTGCCGGTGGGCGCTCACATCATGATGAGCGACGGCGGCAAGGTGAAGGTGGGCGATGTCGTCATCAAGATTCCGCGCGCCATCGGCAAGGCTTCCGATATCACCGGCGGTCTGCCGCGTGTGACGGAACTCTTTGAAGCCCGTACTCCTTCCAATCCGGCCATCCTGTCCGAAATCAACGGCGAGGTGGTGATGGGCAAGGTGAAGCGCGGCAAGCGTGAAATCATCGTGAAGAACCGCAGCGGCAGGGAATGCCATTATGAGGTTCCTATGACCAAGCAGATCCTGGTGCAGGAGAACGACTATGTGAAGGCCGGCACCCGTCTTTCCGACGGCGGCACTTCGCCTACCGACATTCTCAACATCCTGGGTCCGGTGAAGGCACAGGAATACATCGTGAACGAAATCCAGGCCGTGTACCGTCTGCAGGGCGTAAAGATCAACGACAAGCATTTCGAGATCATCGTCCGCCAGATGATGCGCAAGGTTCAGATCGGAGACCCCGGAGACACCGAATTCCTCCCGGAGGAACTGGTGGACAAGTGGGAGTTCATGGACCGCAACGACGAAATCTTCGGCAAGTTCTATGTGGAAGATGCCGGTGACAGCGTCCGTTTCGAGGAAGGCGACATCATCAGCGCCCGCGATCTCCGCGGCGAAAACGCCTCCCTGGAACGCCAGGGCGCCAAGCTCGTCGCAGCCCGTCCCGCCAAGCCCGCTACCGCCTCCCAGGTTCTGCAGGGTATCACCCGCGCCGCCCTCAAGACCGGCTCCTTCATCAGCGCCGCTTCCTTCCAGGAAACCACCAAGGTGCTGTCCGAAGCCGCCATCCGCGCCCGCGTGGACTACCTCGAAGGTCTGAAGGAGAACGTCATCTGCGGCCACCTGATTCCGGCCGGTACGGGTCTTGCCCGTTACCAGGATATCGTGGTGGGTTCCAAGACCGAAGCCATGGACATGATGAACGAGCTCTAATCGTCATCCTATTATAAAAAAAGGAGGTCAACTTTTGCGAGTTGACCTCCTTTTTGTGAATCCGGATTAGGCTTCCGGCTTAGAGGTATCAAAACCCTTGTTATAGTCGGTTTCCAGCTGAGGGACAACCCAAGTCCAGTTGTTTACATCGTTTACGCCGATGGTTATTGCAACGGCGCTATGGGCGTTGCTGCCATTGGCAAACGTCTTGCGGACAATCGGGCGCTTCCAGCGCTTGAAGTCAGACCACTCGAACCCTTCTCCCCAGAGTTCAATTCCGCGGTAGTTCATGATTTCGGTCCAGAGCTCATCACCGGTCTTGGTGCAGGTGTAACCCGGGGTCCGGCCCGTGGAGGCGTTCAGTTCCACCAACGCGGCCTGTGCCTCGGTCTCTTTACCCTGCTTGAAGGCGGCTTCTGCTTCTATGAGCACCATTTCCGAGGAGCGGATGAAGGGCAGATAACTTACACCGGGAGTGTCGAAGACATAGAATTTGAGATGGTCGCCCAGGTGGTAGTAGCCGGCACCCAGAGGGGCTGCAACACCTTTGACGGCAACATTCTTAATATATGCTTCCACTTCATTGTACAGAGCTTCGTCAATGACGTTCACGGCGTTGCCCACTTGACCAAGGCCCAAATAGTAGAAGGCGGTACCTACGCTTTCAGGCTTATAGTTGGAGAACTTGTCCGGAGTAAGGAACAGTGCCTTGCGAACGTCGTTATCCGGAATCTGGTTGGTGAGTTCAATGCTGATGGAACCGCCGCCATTGGCCGTGTTGCTGGCATAATAACCGTTGCAAGAGAACTGGGTTCCATAGCTCCAATACCACTGGTTTTCCGTAGCATCACCATAGCTGCCCATAATCCATTCGCTGTTAGGACGCATGAACCCGTCGTTGTAGGCGCTTCCCTTCACCAGCGGGTAGCCGTCGCGGGCCTGTTTCGCATGATTCTGGGCGGTAGCATAATCCAGACGGTTGAGCGCGGCGCGGGCATAAACGGCGTGCGCTACATTGATATTGGTGTGCCAGACGAGACCTGACTTACGATCCAATCCGCTTTCTTTGAAAAGTTTGATTGCTTCTTCGCAGTCGGCATAGATTTGGGTGTACACTTCGGCCATCGTGGAAGGAGCCTGATCACCGGTGCTTTCATCGAGGCGGAGAACCAAGGTCTTCCCTTCGGCGGAAGTACCATTATTGGAATCCATCCAACGAGGGCAGTAATACAGGAGAAGCTTCTGATAGCTGTAGGCACGGAAAGTCAGGGCGGAAGCCTTTACAAAACTCTTCTCGTCGTCCGTTGCAGAAGACTCGTCAATATTGGCCAGAATAGAGTTGGCCTGTCCGATGAGGTTGTAGTAATAATACCATGCGTAGTAATTATAACGGGTGTTTTTGTCCGTATGCATGGTCTGGTTGTGGATGTCGGCCCAGCCGGAAGCATACTGGTTGTAGTTATAATCCTGGCTGGGATAGTTTTCGTACAGGCGAATGATGGCGTTTTCTCCGGCGAAGCCCTGAGAAGCCATATACTGCTGGGAGCACATGGAAAGGGCGATACCGTTGAGGGCGCCAATGGCGCTTTCATAAGTTGCAACGGCTGTTCCGGCGCCAACGGAATTGGTCGGCGAGGTGTTCAGATAATCTTTGGAGCAAGAAGCCAGCAAAGCTACGCTTGCGGCCAAGAAAGCAACAACTTTTTTATTGATGATATTTTTCATACTCGTTCAGAATTAGAAATTAATCGTAACACCGAGGTTGAACACACGGGCGGTGACATAGGTGTTGTCATAACCACCGTTGAAGCTATACTGAGGGTTCATACCGGTACGGGCAGAGAGAGACAGAAGATTCTCCACGCTGGCGTTTATGGAGGCACTTTCCAGGTGGCAGGCCTTCATCCAGCGCTGGGGCAGGTTGTAGCCGATGTTCACGTTTTTGATAACAAAGTAATTGTTACTGGTGAGCCAACGGTCAGACGTTGCGTTGCTCTTGCTGCTGCGATTGAAGTCGATGGAAGGCAGACCGTTGGGGTCGATACGGTTGGCGGAAGTCTCCGTCATGCCGGAAGGGATGTCTGCCCAGGAATTCTGCAGGTCTATGTGGTTGGCGGATGCACTGGAAGCAGAGTTGGTGGACATGAGGGACTGATATGTTCCATCATACATCTTACCGCCCAGGCTCCAGGTGAACAAGGCGCTCAAAGTGAAGTTCCTCCAGCGAATGCCGGTGTTGAAGGAGCCGTAAACAGTCGGGAGAGCGGTGCCGGCCCAGTCACGAAGACCGAAGGATGTATCGGTTGTGTAGTCCTTTCCATTAATGGTGACCAGTTCTTTTTCTCTTTCAGCATTCTCCTTCTGTTCCGGATCCAGAGTATAGAGGGAGCGGCCGGTCATCTGGTCTACACCCTCGAAGTGATATGTGTAGAATTCATAAACGGATTTTCCCACAGCCAGGCGGCGGATGGTACCGTTGGCCATTTCCGCATTGTCATTAGGCAGGGACTTGATCTTGTTCTTGAGGAAGGTGGCTTCTGCGCCCAGACTCCAGCTGAAGTTTTTGGTGCGCACGAGATCTCCGCTCAAGGAAAGCTCAATGCCGCTGTTGGAAACGGAACCGATGTTCTGGTACTTGGACATGTTATAGCTGTCGCCATGCGACCAGGAACCGGCCGAAAGCGGAAGTTGTACACTGAACAGAAGGTCAACAGACTGCTTGTCAAACCAGCCCAGCATGAAGTTGAGGCGGTTGTTGAACAGGGATCCTTCCACGCCCACGTCAAAGGTACGGGTCGTTTCCCACTTGATGTCGGAAGCATCCAGACTCTGCTTCAGAAGGGCGGTTTCTCCACCGTTCTTGTCAACTTCATAGAGGGCCTGATAGGCGTACAGGTCCACACCGGCGTTGTTGCCAACCTCACCGAATGCCGCTCTCAGGCGGAGATCGTCAACCCAGCTTACGTCCTGCATGAACTTCTCACGGGCGATATTCCAGTTGAAGCCGATAGAGTAGAAGTTACCCCAACGCTTGGCGGGAGAGAAACGTGATGAACCGTCACGACGGAAGGATGCATCGACAAAGTAACGCTCATCATAGTTATAGCGTGCGCGGGTGATGTAAGCCTCGGCGCGGTCGTAGTCGTTGTAACCGTTGGTGTAGGAATTGGTCAGGAAGTTGCTCATCACAAGGATGCCGGGGATAGCCATACCGGTATTCATGGCGTAGTCGTAGTAGCTGTCGCTGGCATAGTTCTCATGACCCAGGAGAACATCGATATGATGTTTTCCAAAGTTATAATCCCAGTTCAGGAGTTCCTGCACCGTATAGTTCATATAGCGGTAGCTGTAGTTGGTGAGACGGCCGTTGTTGGTAGCACCGTCACCAATCTCGGGGTTGTTGTAGGCCTTGCGGGAGGTATTGGAGTGATTGAGGTCTCCCTTTACCGTAAAGGAAATACCGTAGGGGAACATAATGGTTCCGTAAACCTGGCCGCCCAAGACATTACGATGCGCCTTGTTGGAGTCTTTCCGGAGCTCGTATGCGATATTGCGGTTGGTCAGATAGTCGGACTTGGTATCCCAGACATAGTCTCCGTTTCCATCCACGACAATTTTCTCACCATCGGCATGGTCGTGCAGATAATAAGGATAGATGGGGGCCATCATACGGATGGTGTTGAACGGGTTGGCATAGTATGAGCCGTTTGCGTTGGCGTTATAATCCCTGTCGGACACGGTAGCGTTCAGGTTGATGCCGGCTTTGAACCACTTGTTTGGAGTGAAGTTTGTGTTCAGGCGGGCGGTGAAACGCTCGTAGTCGGAAGCCAGCACATAACCCTGCTCGTTCAGGTAGCCGGCGCTGGCATACACATTGAACTTACTGGAGGCGACACTGCCGGAAATATTGTACTCCTGGCGATGGCCGACACGCTGAACCACATCGTACCAGTTGAGGTCGGTAAAATTAGGGTTGACCGTGGCGGTCAGTTTGCCGTTGGCATCAAAGAGGGCATTATTATCCTTGTTGTAGATGTTCAGTTTTGCATAGTCACTGATAAGGTGCTCGTTGGCGTATGCGCGGGCCGCAGCTTCGTCCAGGCCCAGGGCGCTGGTCTTTGCGAAGTTCTTCATGGCCTGCCAGGATATTTCCATCCACTCGTCGGGATTGGCGGCCGAGTACTCCGGAATACCGCGTGTATAGAGACCCTGATTGATCTTTAAGCTAATTTGAGGTTTCTGGGAACCGGAACCGCTCTTGGTGGTGATAATGATGACGCCGTTGGTGGCCTTGGAACCGTACAGAGCGGCAGAGGCAGCGTCTTTCAGAACGGAGATGGAGGCGATATCGGCCGAGTTGATTTCGGAGATATTGCCGTCGAAGATGACACCGTCCACCACGTACAGCGGGTTGTTGCTGCCATTGATGGATCCGAAACCGCGGATGCGGATGGAAGGAGAGGAACCGGGTTCACCATAGGTGTTGTTCACCTGGATACCGGGAGCGGCGCCTTCCAGCGCTCCGGTAACGGAGGTTCCCACGCGAGAACTGATTTTTTCCTCGTCAATCTGGGAAACAGAGCCGGTAATGGATTTACGGGACTGGGTACCATAGGCGACCACGATGGTTTCGTCCAGGGTGTTCTCGTCCGGGAAAAGGGTGATTTCCATGTGAGGAGCAATTTCCGCACGGACATCTTTCATGCCAATGAAGCCAACAATGATATATTTGGCATTGTTGGGCACATTGTTGAGCGTGAAGTTACCTTCGATATCGGCGTAAACACCCATAGTGGTACCTTCGACCATGACAGATGCACCTGCAACGGGCGAACCGTCTTCTGCGGAGACGACATGTCCTTTCACGTTGCTTTGGGCAAACGCGAATCCTATGCTGAGGAGGATTCCCGCTGCACACATCAAAAGTTTTTTACCCATAAGCTGATAAGTTTTTTGGTTAAACATAAATATTGATATAATCTTATATCCAGGTACTATGCAAAAAAAACGTCCGTTAAAATTACACATAAAGTATCACGCCGTAAATATACAATTCTTTATTCAAAAAAAAAATTGCCAAGTGCAATGAATAAATAAATCGTCCGTTAAAAAGCGTTGCTTTATGCACATAATCGCATACATATTCATTAAATTATTTAAGACTGCCAATCCCTTGTATGCAGACGATGGGGATAA
>CADBFO010000039.1 GCA_902794005.1 uncultured Bacteroidia bacterium | reverse complement strand
CTGAAAAAGGTATCAGTTTTATTAGCCCGCGAGAGTAGTGTATTTGAGTGCCATTCTGAGATTATCGTTATTGTCTTTGAATAATCGATTCTCAAAGTGGTGTTTTGAACTAGCACGCGGTATCGGGTACTATTTCGCCTGCTTTTCCGCCAATATGCGATTTATTCTTACAAGATTGGACGTAAAGATAGCTACGGCACTTTGCATTGTGAAAGCATCAAGTCCATAGCTGATTGCTCGATCAAGATGATAAGGATGTTTCAGCTCAGAGTTTTTGGCTTCAACGATGTATCGTTCTTTGTACTTCTCTTTGAACTCTTGCGTTTCTTGCTCCCTTAACTGTACTTCTTGTTCTTTGGAGAGGATAGATACAGTATACTGTTTTCCATATCGGCCCCCCTTGAAGCCGCATTCTTCCGCATATTTACAGACTGAACATTTCTCTCGATCAAAGATGAAACGGATTCGGTTATTCTTTCGCTTTTCGTCATACCTTTTTGTGACATTCTTGTATTTAGCCATATGGCCGGCTGGGCAAACCATCATGCCAGCATCTTTGTTAAAGGTGAAGCCGTCTCTTTCACTCTGCCTCCCATTAGACACAATAGGATTGAGTTTTGCAATTAGAACGATGTGCTCTTTCCCTGCATTCTCGAGATTGTCTTGCCCAGAATATGCGCCATCACCAATAACCTCTTCCAAGTCTGGGATGTTGACTTTCGCTTTACTGATTAGTGACGGGAGTTCTGGCCCGTCACCTTTCTCGCCGGATGTCATCGTGGCGGCTACCACAAGGCGCTCGGGCACCACTGCTAGATGGCCTTTGTAGCCAAAGAACTCTGAGTCGGCCGCTTTATGCCCCATACGGGCATCCGGATCCATTGACACAGTGTAATGATCCTTGATGTCTTTCATCATCTCGGCCAGCAGATTGATTTTTTCCGACACCGTAGGAAGTATTGCAACTTTTTGCTCTCTTAAAAAGGAAAGCAGTCCTGCCACGTAGTCCATTTGCTTCTCCAAGTTATCTCCCTCGTATTTCTGGGGCATCCTATCTTTCATGGTTGCATCTGCCTCATATACTGACTTGCGCAGTATTTTTGCCTGCTTCTGCAATGCCCCGGCTGGAAGAACGGGATTTGACCTGGATAACGAATGCGTTGCATCCACGATTATCTTTTTGCTGATTTCAATGCCTTTCGCCTTTGCTATGTCTATCGATTTGTTGATAAGCATATCCAGCAGATTCATATCTTTGAGCCGCATCCTGCGGAACTTACTCAATGTGCTGGCTTCAATGACCTTGTCTTCCGGGGCAAGTCCCAGGAAGTATTTGTAAGACATATCATACATGCACTTATCGACAAGATCCACATCGGACAGGCCGGAGATGCTTTTTATCATCAAGTACTTGAACATCCGTACAGGATCTTCGGCCATACGGCCATTATCAGGACAATACCTGATTAGACGTAGTTTATTGTCTTTCGGGACCACAATATCGTACAAAGATGAGTAGTCCGAGAATCGTATAGAGCCTTGCGCGGGAAGCATAACATTTTATCTTTCAGTATATTAAAGATACAAAACAATCCGCAAACCACCAAATAATAATGGGTAAGTTTGCGAATTACTTTAATATGCCTCCTACGCTATTAGGGGGACTTTTTCAGTGGCCTCAATGCACTCAGAGGGGGGGGCTTGTTTTGGGGGTCCAAAAAGATGCACCAAAAATGCACCAGAGAAATGATTCTGCCAACTATCGGCCAACTTCAACGATTAGTAATCCAACTTGTTGGATTTATAATCATCTAATTCTTTCTTTCTTTCTTTTGATCGTCTCATAGATGCAATAGATGAACAAGACGAAAAAACCGCCGGGCACCCACCACACTTCACCTTTTATGAGAGATACAATGCTAAACAGCAAAAAGACTATCGCGCCAATAGCACTGATCCTGAGCTCGTTTTTTAACTTACGCTCGACATAATCATTCAAGTCTATCCCCATCTCGTATATGTTCTTTTATCAATCATTTCCACAAATGATAATCATTTGTTCTTTACTATTCCCTCTCATACAAAAGAGAAACAGCATAGGACTCATTTCCCTTTCAACTCATCTGTTTCATATCATCAGAAGTTTGTTTCCATCATCTTCTTCCTGGTCTTGGCCGTAATGGCAATATAGGGTTTCAGGGAATTGTACTCCACCTTAGCACATCGACGGCCTACCTTGACCGCCGATATGACAACCTACTACTGCCCGAATATGGAAGAAGCGCTCCGCCGTGCCAAGAAAGCGGGGCGAGAGCCGGGTTGTTACTTCGGCAGTATCACCTTACGGTCCGGACAGCGGGGATTTGCTGTGTATCGTGACGGGAAGGTGGTGGCGCAATATACAGCAATGGGACGGCGGTAAAACAACAACGTCGCTCCCCCCAATCCATTCTCGGGCGGAAACTCTTTAAGGGTGTGATATTTGCAGTTTTGAAAGAGAGTCGCTATATTCGTGTTCGGATAAAACGGATTTAACAAATCAATAGCCTCTATCAATGAAAACCAACAACCTTCTCCCCCTTGTCATGGTGTTGGCCGGAGCGTTTTTCGCTTCTTCGCTGCCGGCACAGGAGATTACCAGCAATGCGGCTTACAGGGCCCGGATGGACTCGTTGTCCAGTGCTTTTTCAGCTATCGCCAATGAATGGAACAAAGCGATTCCGCCGCATTTCAGAAAGGCCATGCAACTTGAGAAGGAAGCTGAAGCCCATCCCGAAATCAAGGATTCCCTTCTTGCCATAGCGGCAGAGGAGCGGAAGACTGGAGAGGCGTTCATGCCTGCCCTTCAGGAAAAGATGGATAACAATCAGGCAGAGCGACAAGCATTGATGGATAAGTACGCGCTCATCTTCGAAGATGCGTTTCCTTTCTTTGCTATGCGTAAACAGTTTTCGAAAGACAGCCTCTCCATCCTTTTAAGCAAAGCGTCCTCCGAGATCCAGGAGTCCGAGACCGGGAAAGCGCTGCGCCTTTATATCGAGAACCCTCAAATTGTCGAAGGAAACCGTTTCCAACCTTTCCCCTGTTATGATGTCAATGGAAACCGTTTCGACTGGGGACTCATCAAAGGAAAGAAAGTCTTTCTTGTCCATGACGGTCTTTGGTGCATGACGCATGGGATGGACAACTCCCTTTTCAGAAAATATCTTCGTCATCTTTCCGAGGCGGCGCCGAACTGCCTCCCGCTAGTTGTCGTGAATTGCGCGACACCGGAAGATCTCAAGGCGTCCATCGAGGAGTATGGTTTGCAGGATTTCTACGTAGTGAGTGAGTTCAAGAAGGACCTGGGTGAACGTATTATACAACGATCAAACGACCCCGACCTGCCACTATATTGACGAACAAGGCATCCTTGTGAAGACGACGGAAGGCATCGACCAGGATTATCTGGAAAAGGAATTCCTGAAAATCAAGTAACGGATATCCTGTCTGATTAATTCCGTAGATGACGTCTTAATAGATAAAGATGGCCGCTCAAGTCGCTTTCCCTATACGTCCTGAAAAGCCACGAAAGTTTTACCTGATGTTTCACCTGATGTCTTTTTGGATTTTTTTAAATCGCTGATTATCAACATATTACAAGATATAGTTCGAGTCTCGTTTTCCGCTCCAAAACAATGCGCCAGCCTTGTGGTTGGCGTTTTGTTTTGAGCCGCAGGAGCCCGAACGAAGCAGTATTGCCGCGTTGACGCTCAGAGTGCCGTGCAAAGCCGATTCTCTGTCAACGTGGCAATCAAATCGCCCCTTTTTGCCTAAATCGTTGCCGCGTTGACGCTCAGAGTGCCGTGCAAAGCCGATTCTTTGTCAACGTGGCAGAGCCGCCACCAGAGGAACACCCTACCGAAGGGTTTAATCGTTCATGTTCATTCCCTGAACAGGCGCGGTGCGAACAGCAGGAGGTACTGGCGCCAGTTGCACCAGAGATGGCCGCGGGAGGACTCGTGGTACTCATAGGGGAAACCAAGGGCGTCCAGTTCCGCACGGAAGTCCTTGTTCACCTCGTAGAGGAAGTCTTCCCGGCCGATGGCAATCCAGAACAGTTTGCAGCCCTTCTTCTCGTATTCCTTGAGTTTGGCTTCACGCTTGTCATAGACTTCCAAGTCTGAAGTGAACTGGGGCACCAGACCGGCAGAGAAAAGGCCGGTCCAGGAAAAGAGGTCGGGATGGTTCAGGGAGATATACAGGGAATGAAAACCGCCCATGGAGAGGCCCGCGACGGCCCTTGACTGGCGATTGCGCACGGTCTTGTATCGGTCGTCGATGAATGAGACGATTTCCCCGAAGGAGGCCTCATACGTTCCGTTTTTGTAATTGCTGGGAATCTGGTTCGACATGACGGGGCGGAATTCCAGGTTGTCAGGCGTCTCGCCGGGGGCTGCCTGTGCGCCGATGTTTCCGTTGGGCATCACCACAATCATGGGAACAGCCTCGCCCTTTGCGATGAGGTTGTCCATGATGCGGGCGGTCTTTCCGAGTTCCAGCCAGGCAGTCTCGTCACCGCCGCTGCCGTGCAGAAGATACAGCACCGGGAACTTCTTCTTTCCGTCGTATGCTGCGGGGAGATAGACGCTGAGCCTCCGGTCTTTCCCCGTGGCGGCAGAAGGGTACCACAACTGCTCCACGCTGCCATGCGGAACATCCTGCACCTTGTAGTAGGAAGCCTTGTCCCCGTCCACGTAGAAATAACTGAACGTGGTCCCGACATCCCTCAGGGTAAAGGGATTCCCGGGATCCAGGCCGACGAGTCCGTCCACGCCGAATCGGTAGGTGTAGAGCTCCGACGGAAGCGGATCCGTGGTATATTCCCATACTCCGCCGTCGCCTTCCTTCAGGGCCGCCGTTCCGTTTGGCCAGTCCCCCAGCACCGTCACATTATGCGCCTTGGGGGCATAGAGGCGGAAAGTGACGGAACCGTCAGGGTTCACTTCCGGAGAGCGCAGCGTTTCCGCTTTCCGGCCGATATTCTGCTGGGCAAAGAGGGCCCAGGGCAGAAGCATCAATGCAGACAGGGCCGACAGTACACGTTTTGTCATACCAGAATGATTTAGTTTTCACAAAGATAGCACAAATGCCGCTGCCATGCAATATCCGCGACCCTTCCCTCCTGGCGGTTTTTGCATTCACGGTATTTCCCGCTTGCTTTTCTGTATCAAGCATATCTAAAAATAGCGCCTTGTCAGGAGCGTGGGCCTCCTTGATGGTGCGTCTGAACCTGGAACGCAACGTTCTTAAACTGCCAACGGACACAGGTTTCATGAGCATTTGCTATTGCTTCTAAAGAAACTTTTTGATGAAAGTGGAAGCTTCCGTCAGAATTCGTACAGGTTAATGCCGGTTTCGGCGTCGGGGCGGCGGCCTGCGAAGGTGCCCGGGAAGGCGGTCACAAAGAGTTCGCACGCACCGTTGATGCGGGCGTCCAGGAGGTGTCCGC
This sequence comes from uncultured Bacteroidia bacterium, assembly GCA_902794005.1. Taxonomy (GTDB): domain Bacteria; phylum Bacteroidota; class Bacteroidia; order Bacteroidales; family UBA932; genus Cryptobacteroides. The sequence goes on along the minus strand of CADBFO010000039.1, from coordinate 9,123 downwards.
CGATGCAGGAGTAGTCGCTGCGGCTGGCCGTGATGTGCACGTGCAGATACGGTTTTCCGTCTTTCTGGGAGATGTTGCCCGTAAGGTTGGTGATCTCCATCTGCTCGTCGAAGCTGTGGTCCACATATTTCATCGTGGACGGGTTCAGGTAGCGGAAGGTGGCATGGTTCACAGCCCCGAGACCGCCAATTTCGCCGCAGAGAATGCCTTTTTCCTGACAGAAGGCCGTGAGGGCCTCCATGATGCTTACGTGGTTGTCCAGGCTCAGGATATACTTGTCGGCCTGGTTCTTTACACAGGTGAATTTATACATGGTTCAAAGGTTTATGTTTTTCAGGATGGCCTCCACGGTGGAGGCCGATGTCACTTTGCGTCCGTCGGCCCCCGGAGCCGATGCCGAAGCGTGGATTTCGTTGCAGCCGGTGAGCTCCAGGATTCGGCGGGCGTTCGACGGAGTCACACCGCATCCCGGAAGGAGGCCGATGCGGCCCTGCGCCCGCGAGCGAAGTTCGCGGATAAGGTCGGTGCCCTCCGCCGCTACGGGCGCCTGTCCGGAAGTGAGGATGCGGCTGCAGCCCAGCCCGATGATGTCCTCCAGGGCCGAAAACGGTTCCCTGCAAACGTCGAAGGCCCGGTGAAAGGTGACATTCTTTGCGACGCGCATCAGTTTCTGCATGGCCTCCTTGTCCACATCTCCGGCAGGGGTGAGGCAGCCGATGACAATGCCGTCGGCCCCGCAGTCCAGGGCGGTTTCAATCTGGCGGGACATGCGTTCCACTTCTTCCGGCGTGTAGCAGAAATCTCCGGCCCGCGGACGGACAAGCACGTGGATCATAAGCTCCGGGTACAGCCGACGGGCTTCCTGCAGGTCTTCCCGGGCGGGGGTGAGGCCGTCCAGTTCCAGGGCGCTGCACAGCTCGATGCGCGGAGCGCCGCCCTTTACCGCTGCACGGACACTTTCCAGGTTTCCGCAGCACACTTCCAGAAGGTTCGTCATTCCGAGAGCTGGGTTTTGATAAATGCGCGTTTGAGTTCGGTCCCATAGGCATAGGCGCCTACGTCCAGGGAGTCCAGCAGGTAGAGGTCTTTCCCCTTGAAGAGCGTTCCTTCCGCACGGGTGCGGATTTCCTGCACCTTGTCCAGGGATTCCTTGGGCACAATCAGGTGGCAGGGGATGATGTAGGCGATGGGATTGATGGCCACCACATGGGCTACCGGCCGTACGCCCTGCGGCACACCTGAGAGCCGCGCCAGTTCCGTGTAGCTGTACAGGCGCCGGGGCAGGCGGAACAGTTTCTCCCATATCTTCAGCTGGAAGGGCGTGCCGAAAAGCCGGAGGTCGTCCCAGGTGAGGTACTCGGCATATTCCAGCAACTGGCCGGTGGAGATTTTGCGCGTGCCCAGGGAGAAGGTGTCCTGGGCGGGCAGTCTGGCAATCTCCTCGGCAATGCGGGGGAGATGACGGTAGTCGGTCGCAATGGATGCAACCTTGCCGTCCACTTCAGTTACAATCCAGTCCATATCGTTTTACTTCAAATAAGGTTTCAGCTGTTCCCAGCTCAGGGTTGCCGATACGATGCCCAGGGCATAGGGCCCCGCCTCGTAAGGCTGGAAAATCCATTCCATGCCATCCTTCCCCACAGAGAAGTTGCCGTTGGGAGCCAGGGCCTCCGGCTGCAGCAGTTCTGTTAGTTCCGGGGCTTCGGCCGTCATGGTGTCCGACACCGTCTTGCGCAGGAGTTCCGCCACGGGTTCTTCGTAGCCGTCGGCCAGAAAATCCCCTTCGGAGAGCACGGCTCCGGTCTTGGCGTCGAAGACAATCTGACTCATGGTCTGGATGCCGTGCGCGCCGCCGCGGAAGCTGTAATAGGTGAGAAGATAATTGCGGAAGCCCTTGTAAGGCTCCGTAAAGAACCCGTCGATGCGGTCTTCCCAGGAGAAGTCGGCCTCTGTGAGGTATTCGTCAATGAGGTTTTCCCGGTAGCGGAGCGCCGTTTCCTCCACGGTGCCCTGTCCGTCCTCCAGGTCGAAGGCCTGGGTGAGGATGGTACTGTTCATCAGTTCCACCACTTCGGGAGAAGCCCCCTTCTCCACGTATTCCAGGTCGATGGAAAGGAAAAGGGTATCGGCCGATTCCTGCTCCCGGGGGAGAGCCAGGATATCTTCGTAGTGCGCGGTCTTGAGACCGTTACAAGCCTGCAGCAGCAGAAGCGCCGCCGCCAGAGGGAATAAATTTTTCATCGTTTCAGTCATTGTTCAGTTCGGCGATATCGGTGGGCCGCTCCCGTTTGTCTCCGATGAGGTAGCGGGAGTAGTGGTCGGCCATTTTCCAGAAGAAATACGTGTTCATGTCTCCGAAGCCGTGGCGCTGGCCGGGCAGCACCACCAGGTCGAAGCGTTTGCCCGCCCGGATGAGAGCGTCCGCCACACGGATGGTGTTGGCCGGGTTCACATTGTTGTCGATGTCTCCGGTGACCAGCATCAGATGTCCCTTGAGGCGGGAGACGATTTCCTGATTGGTGTCAATCTTGTAAACGAAGGAGGTGTCTCCCTTGGAGACCTTCTCCTGGATGCCGTGGTGCTGCTCGCTCCACCAGCGGTTGTAGATGCTGTTGTCGTGGTTGCCGGCGCAGGATACGGCCGCCTTGAAGAAGTCGTTGTATTTGAGGATGGCCGCGGTGGACATGAATCCGCCGCCGGAATGGCCGTGAATGCCTACGCGGTCGATGTCAATCCATTTGTGGCGGGCGGCCAGTTGCTGGATGGCCGTTTTCTGGTCTTCCAGGCCGTAGTCCCGGAGGTTGCCGTAGCCGTAGTTGTGATACCACTTGGAGCGGTTGGGATGGCCGCCCCGGTTGCCGACGGTGATCACGATCATGCCCAGCTGCGCCAGCTGGTCGGTGCGGAGGTTGAAGCGCCAGGAGATGTCGTTGGCCTCTACCTGCGGGCCGGGATACACATAGTCGGCAATGGCGTAAACCTTGGTGGAATCGAAGTCGAAGGGCTTGTGCATTTCTCCCCAGAGGTCGGTGACGCCGTCGGCCGCCTTCACCTTGAAACGCTCGGGGAACTTGTACCCGGCCGCCAGGAGTTGGGAGAAGTCGGCTTCTTCCAGGTGGGTGCGTTTGCCCGTGGCGGTGTTCACCAGCATCACGGCCGGCTTGTAGTCCACCCGGGAGTAATTGGCTACCAGGTATTTGCCGTCAAAGGAAGCGGTGCCCAGCACGTCCATGTCGTCCATGTCCAGCTGCACCATGGCGCCGCCGGCGAGGGGAACGCGGTAGTTGTGCATCTGGTAGGGGTTCTCGTTCGGGTTCACGCCGCAGGCGCTCACCACCAGGTAGCCGGGGCCCGCCGCCAGGACGTCCTCCACATGGAAGGCGCCTTCGGTGAGGTTTTTCTTCAGGGTGCCGTCGGCGCCGTAGAGATAAAGGTTGGCCCAGCCGTTGCGCTCGCTCCACCATACAAAGTCTCCGTCGGGGAGGAATTTGGGGGCGCGGGTCTCCACGTAGGTGTTCATGCGCTCGGAGACGAGGGTCTTGGTGCTGTCGGCCCCGATGTCCACGCGGCAGAGGTCCCAGCGCTTGAGGTCGCGGCTGGCGCGGGTCATATAGAAAGCGTCGTTGTTTCCCAGCCAGGTGATTCCGCGGAATTCCTTGTAGGCGTCACCGGCGGTCGGTTCGGCCCGCAGGATGTCTCCGTCCTGGTCCTTGAAGGCGTACCAGGGGATTTCCTTTACGTTCCCCTCCATGTCCATAATCAGTAACTGGCCCTTGGGACCGGGCTCTCCGGGCATCTGGTAATGGTAGCTCTCCAGCTTGGGCCGGGGCTTTGCCACCGAATTGATGACCCACAGTTCCTTGATTTTGCTCATGTCCCAGCGCAGCATGGCAAAGCGCTTGCTGTCCGGGGACCAGCTGAGCAGGGGGAAATGGCGGGCGGTGCTGTCCGTCTCCGTGTCGCCGGTATAGTTCTCCCCGGTGTAGGAGAAGTCCTTGGACCCGTTCCGCGTGAGCGCGCGTTCCACCAGCGTGGAATCCTTGGCATCCTTGGCGGCTTTCCGGAGATTTTCCCGGTCCATGACCCACAGGTTGTGGTTTTTTACATAGATTCCGTAGGCTCCGTCCGGGCTCACGTTGGCCCAGGACGGGTATTCTTCCTGATGCTCGTCGGTGTCGTAGGTGAGCTTTCCGCTGGCAATGTCATAGTAGAAACGGTATTCCACGAACTTGCCGGTGGTATTGCCGGCGCTGTCGCGTTTCTCCTGCTTGGACTTCATGTCCCACTGGAAGGTCTTGTCATCCTTCAGTTCCAGTTTCAGGGGAAGGTGGCGGGCATCGTACGGGTCCCGGGTGATTTCCGTAATCTGGCGGGCCAGGCGGTCCATGTCGAAGATTTCCTTCTTGCTGCCGCTGGCGGGATCCACGATATAGTACCGGGTGCCATCGGCGGTTTTCCAACTGTACCAGAACCGGTTGGATTTCTCGAACCAATTGGGCCGGATGCGGGTAGAATATACCATCTGGCCGATTTTCTTGGTGCTAAAGCGGGCGGCCTGCTCATAGTTGGCCTTGGTGACCTTCCGGGGCTCCTGGGGCTTCTGGGCCGATGCGGCAAAACCGACGCCGAGGGAAGCCAGAAGAATGCAAATAATCGTTTTCATGGTAAAAGTCCTTATTTGTGCGAATATACAAAATTCCTCCCAAATAACAGTTACCTTCGCAGGAAGAATAAGAATAATTGTCTTTGCGTGGGTGCTGTGCCTTGCGCTCACCGGGACGGCCCAGTCGGCCCGCGACACTTTTTCGGCCGACGGTCCCTTCATCCTGCACCGGGACGGCGGTGCCCGCAAAATGCCTGTTTCTGCACGATTTCAGCGTAAACCGATATCAGGACAATCGGCAATCTCTCACTTCGTGGCTTCGCTCATGTAACCCCGTCCCGAATCGGGGGAGTATTGCGAGTGGCACGTAAAGTGTTGATACATAGTTGTTTCCGTATAATCCTCTGCGCTTTTTGCGCAGAGGATTATGTGTAAAGTACTGACTGATAGCAACTTACATGTCACGCTGGAATGTTGCGGCCTGTGATTATCCCGAACGTCATCGGCTCCTCCGTCGATGCCGCTACTGTCGATGCCTTCTTTTCTGTCGATGCATTCTCTTCTGACAAGGCATTCTCTGCTGTGCTTCAAGAGTTGAAGCACACTTTGAATCACCATACTTCACCCCACTGCCTGGACCCTGGCTCAAGCACATTTTCGGCCTTTTATGCGATTAATCGTGCTTCAAGAGTTGAAGCACACTTTGAATCACCAGAGGGCATTTTCGTACTTCACCCCACAGCCTGGCCCCTTCCTCAAGCACATTTTCAGCCTTCTATACGGTTAATCGTGCTTCAAGAATTGAAGCACACTTTGAATCACCAGAAGGCATTTTCGTGCTTCACCCCACTGCCTGGACCCTGGCTCAAGCACATTTTCGGCCTTTTATGCGGTTAATCGTGCTTCAAGAGTTGAAGCACAGGCGGTATCGGTTGCATTTTCCCTTGCGTCAGGCCGGGGTGGCAGCTAACAAGCTAATACACAGCATGTTGCATACAATCCTCTGCGCTATTTGCGCAGAGGATTATGCGTAAATGGCTCTGTCTCAGCTGTTTATTTGTCACCGCTTCCCTGTGGTTGCCTGTTTTCGTTGACGGAGAGATGCGCTGGGGCTCCGGGCTATCAGATCTGGAAGCAGCATGTGACTGTTTGTATCATGTCGGGAAGAATGCCACGCGCCCCGGCATGGCAGAATGTTTGTGATGGCGGAAAGTGCTCCAAGCGGGAGGGAACGCACCCTGGCACACGAAGCGGGGCACTTTGGCGGTATCGGCAAAAAAATGTAACTTAGTGGGCTGAAATATGATATGCCGATGATAAAATTTCTCCTATTGGCCGCCTGGGCGGCATTGTCGAATAACTGGAGCACGCAGCCGTTCGGACGTGTTCTGTGGAATGATGGCTGGACCTTTACCAAAGACGGGGAGACCCGTACGTTGAACCTTCCGCACGACTGGGGGGTGGAGCAGCCGTTTGTGCAGGAGAACCCCGGCGAAACCGGCAAGCTGGCCTGGTGGGGGGAGGCTGCCTACAGCAAGGTCCTGCAGGTGGAAAGCCTGGACAAAGACATCCGCCTGGAAGTGGACGGGGCGTTCTCCAATGCGAAAGTCTATGTGAACGGACAGGAAGCCGGTTCCTGGCCCTATGGTTATGCTTCCTGGGCGGTGGAACTGAACCCCTGGCTCAGGACGGGGGCCAATACTGTCGAGATCAGGCTGGACAACAAGCCGGAGAGTTCCCGCTGGTATCCCGGCGGCGGCATCTACCGCAATGTCTGGCTCGTCACCACCGAAAAGACGGGCGTGGCCCACTGGGGGTCGTATATCACCACCGAGGATGTCGGTAACGGCGCCCGGGTGAACGTCACTTATACGATTAAGACCGATCGGCCCCAGACGGCCACCGTCTATACCGAGATTCTCCTGAGGGGACGCGTGTTGAAGGCCAGGACCCAGACGCAGGTCCAGATTTACGACGGCTGTCAGGTGAAACAGGTACTCACCCTGGAGAATCCGTCCCGCTGGTCTCCCGAAACCCCCTCCCTTTATATGGCACGCACGGTGATATCGGCCCAGGATGGAAAGAATTCTTTTTATTACACCTTTTTCGGCGTACGCACCAGCGAATGGCGGCCGGACGGCTATTACCTGAACGGGGTCAAGACCTTCCTCAAAGGCGTATGCCTGCACCACGACGCCGGGGCCCTGGGAGCTGTATGGAACGAGGACGCCTGGATTCGCAGGCTCCTCAAGCTCAAGGAAATGGGCTGCAATGCCATCCGCGCCAGCCACAATCCGCCGGCACCGGAACTGTTGACCCTCTGCGACGGCATGGGCTTCCTGGTGGTGGACGAACTCACCGACACCTGGACCTGGCCCAAGAAAAAGAACGGCTACGCCACCCTGTTCCGGGACTGGGCCGAGAAAGACCTGGTGGCGATGATTCATCGGGACCGGAACCATCCCTCGGTGATTGCCTGGAGCATCGGCAACGAATGCGGAGAGCAGGGGGACAGCACGCGCTGGTGGATTCCCCAGATGCTCACCGATATCTGTCACCGCGAAGACCCGACCCGGCCCACCACGGCCGGCAACGACAACCCCTGGGCGGCCACGCAGCCTTATGCCGGCACCCTGGACGTGTACGGCTTCAACTACAAGCCGCATCTGTATGCGGCGTTCCGCGATGCCCATCCCGGACAGCCTTTCTACGGCTCGGAAACGGCCTCCTGCATCTCTACGCGCGGGTATTACCGCTTCCCGGTAGAGCAGGAGAAAGGAAAGGGCTGGGACATGAATCCGCCCTTCCAGGTAAGTTCCTACGACCTGTACGCCCCCGGCTGGGCTTCCAGGCCGGATTACGAGTGGCAGTACGAGGACGAGGTTCCCGAATGTGCCGGAGAGTTTGTGTGGACGGGCTATGACTACATCGGCGAACCCACCCCTTTCAATCTGGATCCCTCAGTCTTCACCAATTTCCACACGGAGGAGGAGAAGGCGGCCTATCGCAAGATGGTGGAAAGCTGGGGGCAGGTCATCAGCGACGTACCGCTTCCCTCCCGCAGTTCCTACTTCGGCATCATGGACCTGGCCGGCTTCCCCAAGGACCGTTTCTGGCTGTACCAGTCCCGCTGGCGCCCGAATCTGCCCATGGCCCACATCCTTCCGCACTGGACCTGGCCCGGCCGCGAAGGGCAGGTGACCCCGGTGCATGTGTACACCTCCGGCGATGAGGCCGAACTTTTCGTGAACGGCGTTTCTCAGGGCAGAAAGGCCAAGGAAGGCTACCGCATCGTATGGGATCATGTCGTCTATGAGCCTGGTACGGTGGAGGTGGTTGCCTACCGCAACGGCCGCGAGTGGGCCCGCGACAAGGTGGTCACCGCCGGCAAGGCCGTCCGTCTCCAGGCATCCGTGGACTATGCCGGTGAAGACCTTACCTATGTAACGGCCGTTATCCTGGACCGCAAGGGCACCCTTGTGCCGGACGCTGCGAATGAGCTGTCCTTCAGCGTAAAGGGCCCCGCCGTGCTGCTGGCCACCGATGCCGGAGACCCCACCTCCTTCGTCTCCTTCCGCAGTCCCACGCTTCCGGCCTTCCACGGCAAGGCATCGGCCATCATCCGCCGGACGGGCGAAGGCCCCGTCACCGTCACCGTAAAGGCCAAGGGGCTCAAGCCGGCCGCCATCGTCCTGGAATGGAATGATTTATTTAATGCGATATGAATATCAGACACTTTGCAATGGCAGCCGCGGCGGTACTCGTTGTGGGCTGCGCCGAGGCGCCGGCCCCCAAAGGCACCATTGAAACCATCATGAACCGCAAAAGCGTCCGTGCCTATACCGACGAGCCGGTGACGGACGCTCAGGTGGAAACGCTCCTGCGGGCGGCCATGGCGGCCCCTTCAGGCATGAACGTGCAGCCCTGGCGCTTTGTCGTCGTGACCGACCAGGCCGTCAAGGACGCCCTCTGTGCCGATTCCTTCAACAAAATGATCGGCCAGGCGCCCGTAGTGGTGGTCGTCTGCGGCGAAACCACGGTGCTGCGTCGTCCCCGCGGCGCCGCCGATGATGCCGAGCCCGTTCCCATGCCCAACAACAACTGGACGGCGGACTGCGCCGCCGCGGCCGAAAACCTCCTCCTGGCGGTGGAGGCGCTGGACCTTGGCGCCGTCTGGACGGCCTGCTATCCCTATGAGGACCGGATGGCCCCCACCCGGAAGGCTCTGAACCTGCCGGAGGGAATTACGCCTTTCTGCATCATCCCCATCGGCCATCCGGCCGTGGAAGAGCCCGCCAAGGACAAGTGGAAACCGGAAAATATCCATTATAATGTGTGGTAAGGCTTGTGGATAACTTTGTTAATTAAATAATTTTTCTTAAATTTGCAGCCCATTTTGCGGAAACATAAGATCCGTAAGGTGGGCTGTAACTATAATTTATTTATTAACAAACATTTATGCCTACAATTCAACAACTTGTCCGTAAAGGACGCGAGCAGCTCGAGGTAAAGAGCAAGTC
>CADBFO010000038.1 GCA_902794005.1 uncultured Bacteroidia bacterium | reverse complement strand
CGGTACCCGGATGCCGCCTTCATACAAATCGCGCTTGTATCCCCTCCAGGGACCGTTGCTGTTGAAATAATCGGGGTCTGCCCCGCCTTCGCGGTGGGGACCGTTGTCGCTGGTGAAGATGATGAGGGTGTTCTCATACAGGCCCTTTTCCTTCAAACGGGCCACCAGTTCTCCCACATAGCGGTCCAGGCGGGTGATCATGGCGGCAAAAGCGGCATGGGGATGCTCCTGAGCGACATAGGCTCCTTTGAGAAAATAGGGATCCCCGGGACGGGCGCCTGCATAGGGCGTTTCCGGGTATCGGCCGCGGAAGGCCTGCATCAGGCTGTCTTCGGGAACCAGCAGTTCCGCATGCGGAAGAGTGGTGGGATACCACAGGAAAAAGGGCTTTCCTTCCTGGGCCGCGCTGTCGATGAAAGCGAGCGCCTCCCGGTGAATCAGGTCCGGGGCATAGGAGCCGCTTCCATAGCTTTCGTCGTTTCGGTTTTCCGGCAGATCCACACGCTTCTCATTGTCCCAGAGATGGTCCGGATAGTAGCTGTGGGCCAGCAACTGGCAGTTGTAACCGTAAAAGCGGTCCACTCCCTGCGTCCGGGGATCGCCGGAGGTGCCTATAAAGCCCAATCCCCACTTTCCGAAGGCTCCGGTGGTGTAACCGGCCTCGCGAAAGTCGTGGAAAATCGTCTGTACGCCTTCCGGCAGCGGGAACTGCCCTTCCGGAACCATCTCGCGGTTGCCCCGGATGGGGGTATGGCCGCTGTGGGTGCCGGTGATCAGGCAGGAGCGCGAGGGGGCACTTACTGTGGTGCCGCTGTAGCACTGCGTGAACAGCATTCCTTCTGCAGCCAGGCGGTCGATGTTGGGCGTGGTGAAACGCTCCTGCCCGTAGCAGGACAGGTCGCCCCAGCCCAGGTCGTCGGCCAGGATGAACACCACGTTGGGCTGCGCCTTCTTTGCGGGACGCTCCGATGCGCAGGAGCCTGCGGCCAGCGCCGCGGCTCCTGTCATCATCAAAGCTCCGGGTAAACTCGGATTGTACATGTTTTAAGAATTATTTCCAGCCTTCCTGCTGTTTCAGGGCTTCGTTCAGAAGCAGTTCCTCGGAAGGAATGGGCTCCAGGTAGTACTTGTCCAGCCAGCCCTTTCCGGCCTTCACCGGATCCAGGTAATAGTACAGGTGGCCGCCGCCCTGTGCGGCAACATCCGCCGCAGTGGCTTCCAGTCGGGTTTCGGCGTTCAGCAGGCCCGTTGCACCGCCGGTCTTGGAGATGACGGCCGAGACGTTGTCGGCATTCACCCAGGCACCGTAGTGCTGTTTGTTCACAAACCAGTCGCCCTTCTTCCAGCGGCGGACATCCTCAAAGGAGAAGCTCTCGCCCATGAGTTCGATAAGGCGTTCGCGGCGGATTTCCCACAGGACAGGGTCCACGCTCTTGTCGCGGTCGGGATCGAAGTCGGCGCCGATGGCACCCACGTTCATACGGCCCACTCCGGCGCGGTCGCGCAGTTTGTTGATGCTCTCGTCGGCCACACCCTGGTCGAACCGGCCCAGTTCGAAGGCGGCTTCGGCGTAGTTGAGCATCACTTCCTCAATCTTGAACAGGGGCTTGTCGGCCACGTCCTTGGTGAAGGTGGGGTCCTGGCCGTCCCAGTTGGCCACCTGCTTCCACACGAAGTATCCGCTCTTGCCGCGCTGGAAACCCTTTCCGGCGTAATAACCGGTTTTTCCGTCCTTATAGCAGTTGGCGTTGTTGGACATGTCGGTGTGCGGTACGCCCACCAGGATGTTTCCGGCCCAGTTGGTGGAAGGAAGGGATTTGTGGGAGGATATCTGGTTGTAACCCTGGTTGAAGTTGGGCACCATCCAGCAGTTCTCCTCCTTCTTGCCTCGGAAAGCGAACTGGTTCACGAACTCGGAGTAAACGCCGTCGCTGGCCTCGTCCGGAATCCAGCCGTTGCTGCCCACGTTGTTGATTACGTGATAGGGAGGAATCACCGTCTGCCACAGGCGGGGGTCCCTCTTGCGGAAGGTCTTGTAGGGATCCGCGTTGGCATAATCGTACGGCGTGGCCGATTCGGTGTAACGCTTGTTGAGGCCGTCGTAGTCATAGGTCTTCACCCCGGCGTTGTGGATGGGCAGGCCATCGGCGGTCAGATACAGGTCCACGGTGCTCTGCGGCATCTCCAGACGGGCGCTGGCAATGTGCTCGAAGTGCCCCAGGCGGTGCATCTTGTAGTCCGGAATGTACTTGGCATACAGGATCACTCCTTTCACGCCGGCCAGGTTGTCGGTGGTCCACATCTGCCCCCAGCCCTTGCCGGGATGGAGATCGTTGCCGTCGCCATAGTACAGCTCAGGGTACTGGTTCATCAGTTCTTTGGACACGCTGAGACAGGTGTTCAGGAGAGTGGCTCCGGTGGTGAGGTTGGCTTCATCGGCCACGTTGTGGTACTTGCGCCATGTTCCCTCGAAGAGGCAGAAGCGGCTCATGAAGGCCTTCACCACATGGGAATTGACGGTGTTGGGGGAGGCCAGGTTGTCCTGGATGTTTTCCATGCACCACTGAAGTTCCTTGTAAATCTGGTCGGCTACGTACACGCGGGAGTCGCGCTGGCCATAAAGCTGCTCGGAACTCTCGCCCAGCACTTCGTCCACATAGATGCAGTCGCCGTAGTTTACCAGCAGCGCATAGTGGCAGTAGGCCCGGAAAAAGCGGGCTACGGCCTCCAGGTGCTTGCGCTGGGCGTCGGTGACATCGGCCTCTTCCAGGTGGGAGAGCAGGATGTTCGCCTGCCGGATCCAGACATAGGGATTCTTGTAGGCATTGGATTCGGTGGGAATGGTCACCGTCTGGGCGGCGTAGCTGTTGGGTATGGTGGAGTATCCGGAACCGTAATTGGTCAGGAGCCCGGAATAGGTGTCCCGCATGGAGGACCCCATGGCGTCGTTCACAATGGCCGGACCCTGGAAGAAACGGTATCCGTTGAAGACATTGTACAGGCCCAGCAGGTAGGCGCTGCAGGATTCGTAGGAGTCAAAGGCGGTGGCATCGGTTACGGCTCCCCTCGGAGACAGGTCCATATAGGCGTCGTTGCAGGAGGAAGTACCCAGGATGGCTGCCACAAGCGTAGGTATGAGTATATATTTTTTCATAAGTTGCGCTGCTTAAAGAGTGATGTTCAGACCAAAGGAAACAGTGCGGTAGAGCGGATACGACCAGGAAAGCGTTTCCGGATCGATTCCCTTGGGAAGGCTGCTGAAGGTGGCCAGGTTCTCCACGCTCACGAAAGCCCGCAGATTGGCGATGTAGATTTTCTGCAGCAGGCTCTTGGGGAAGGAGTAGGAAAGGGTCACGTTCTTGATGCGCAGGTAGGCGGCGTTGGCGAGCATGTGGGTGTTCTGCCAGCGGTTGTATCCGCCGTTGCCCACGGAACCGTAGATACGCGGCAGCGTGGCGTCGGGGTTGGCCGATACATAGTAGTCGGGGCTGGCAGCGTCGGTGCTCTTCGGGGTCCAGTAATTGTCGGTACCTGTGAAAACCGGCGACCAGATGGCATCCTGCTGGGCATAATAGGTGTAGAAGTAAGGACCGCTGTTGAAGTAGTCGCGTTTGCCCACGCCCTGCAGGCGTACGCTCAGATCGAAGCCGGCCACGCTCAGGCCCAGGTTCAGGCCGTATTGGAAGCGCGGTGTGCTGTTGCCGATGATCCGGCGGTCGCCTGGCTCGTTGGCAGTGTCCTTGCCGGAGTTGATGCTGTTCATGTCGGTCTCGGACATCTGTCCGTCGGCCAGGTTGCGGTACTTGAAGTCGCCGGGGCGGGGCGATACGCCGTCAACGCCCACGACCCCGTCCTTGAGCTTCCAGGTGCTCAGGTCGGCGAAGTCGTTCACGTCGTAGAATCCGTCCCATTCGTAGCCCCAGATTTCGCCCACCTGCTTGCCTACATACAGATAGCTCAGGCTCTTTTCCTCATTGAATTTGAGGTCGGTGACGCGGGAGGTGTAGTCCCAGATATTGAAGTCGGCCCGATACTGGACGGCACGGCCGATGCTGCCCTTCCAGCCCAGCTGGAATTCCCAGCCCTGGGTGCGCATCCGGCCCACGTTCTGCATGGGGGCGTTGTCGCCCAGGACGGCGGGCAGGGCCACGCTCTCGGAAAGGATGTCCTTGGTGTCGCGGCGGAACCAGTCGAACGATCCGGTGAGGCGGTTGCCGAAGAAGGCGAAGTCCACGCCCGCGTTCAGGGTGGAGATGGTTTCCCAGGTGAAGCTGTCGCTCACGATGCCGGGCATGCCGATCACCGTCACGTAGCCGTTGTTTGCGCCGTTCAGCCAGACGTTGCTCTGGGTGTTCAGGCCCATGGTGGAATAATAATCATAGTATCCCACGGACGACTGGTTGCCGATGGAGCCGTAGGAGAAGCGGGGCTTGAGCAGATCCAGCCAGCGGCGGCTTCCGGCCATAAACGGCTCACGGGCCATGTTCCAGGCCAGGGAGAAGGAAGGGAAGAAGCCGAAGCGGTGGTCTTTCGGGAATTTGGAGGAGCCGTCATAGCGTCCGCTCACTTCCAGGATATATCTTCCGTCGTAGTCGTAGTTGAAGCGGAAGAAGCCGCTGCGGGTGGCAAAGTCGGCATACTGGTCCTGGGTGGTCACCTTGCCCTGGGCGTTGCTCATGGACGGGATGTCCAGGATGGCCTGGTCCTCGGCCCGCGTGTTGAAGTAGGCATAGTCCCAGTATTCCTGGTTGTAACCGCCCATGATGGAGAAGTGGTGGTCTTTCCAGGGCTCGAAGCGGTAGGTGGCGTAGGCATTGATGGCGTTGCGCGTCTCGTAGAAGCGGCGGGCGATGGAATAGTCATGCTCGGGACCGTTCAGCACATTGATCTGAAGGTCCGTGTAGGTGTACTTGCCGGAATTGTAGTTGAAGTCGGTTCCGCGTTTCTGGTAGGTGTACTCGAAAATGGCCTCCAGGCCCTTGATGGGACGCAGGATGGTCTTGGCGAATACACGCGGCTGATCAATCACCGTGGTAGCCACGTTGGCGGTCTCGATGATGTTGCGCGGGGTTCGGATCAGGTAACCTTCGGGATCCTTTCCGTCGGGCAGGAAGCTTTGGTTGCGCTGTCCGTAGAGGGCTCCGGCCTCGTCCTGCAGCAGTTCACGATGCTGCTGGGTATAGTAAAAATCAAGCTCCTGGGTGAGCCATTTGGTGATATCGGCCGATATGACACCGTTCACGCCCCGGCGCTTGTAGATATCCTTTTTGCCGTAGAGAGGACCGTTTTCAGAATAGCTGTTGGCCGACATGCGGAATCGGATGGCGTTGGAGCCGCCGCTTACGGCCAGGTTGTGGTTCCAGGAAGATCCCGTCTCCATCATGCGGCCGGCCAGGTCGTCGTCCTTCAGGTAATAGCGAAGCCCGTCGGGAGCGACATAGATGCCATTGTCCGTAACGCCGCTGAGTTTCCCGGCGCGGTACTGGTCGATATAGCCGATCCAATCGTCGATATTCTGGTTCTGGGCGGCGGTGTACAGGTTGGTCCCGAAGGCTTCCTTATACATGTTCAGGAGAGTCTTGGTTTCCACCTGGCTGGGCGTGGAGATGGCGTTCACCAGACCCACGGTTCCGCTGTAGTTGATGGACACCTTCTGGGCGTCCTTGGGCCGTTTGGTGGTGATGAGAATCACGCCGGCGGCGGCGCGGGCACCGTAGATGGCCGATGCCGAGGCATCCTTGAGGACACTGACGGTCTCGATGTCGTCGGGGTTCAGGGCATCCAGCTCACCGGGGACGTTGTCAATCAGCACCAGCGGTCCCAGGGAAGAAACCCCCGAGCTGCTGCCCGAGAAGGAGGCACTGCCGCGGATCTGGATGGTTTTTCCGGTCTGGCCGGGCGTGTTGGATCCGGAAGAGATATACAGGCCCGGGATGGCGCCCTGCAGGGCGGCGGCCACGTTGGGCTGGGGCCGGTCTCCCAGGACGTCTTCCATTTTTACGGAGGATACGGCACCGGAGAGATTCATCTTCTTTTGGGCACCGTAACCCACCACGACGGTTTCGTCGAGCAAGGTGGAGTCTTCTTCAAGCACGACGTTCAGCACCCCGCCCGTCCAGGTGATTTCCTGCGTGGTGTAACCGATGCAGGAGAAAACCAGAGTGGAACCGGGGTTCACACGCGGAAGTACGTAGGCTCCGCCGACGTCGGTAATGGCTCCGTTCATGGTGTCTTTCACCATCACGGATGCGCCGATGACGGGTTCGCCGGAAGGGTCGTTGACCGTTCCGCGTACCGTCTGCGGATTCTGTGCCAGCACAAGGGCGCCTGCCAGCAGGAAGGCCGAGGCTGTCACAAAGACTTTTTTAATGGTTAGTAGCATAGTAAAAAGGGTTAGTGATAATAAGATGTATGTGTTAAAAATTTTGTGTTCGGGCAAAAATAAATAAAAATATTCCCTAACGAAAGCCCATAATGGTAAAAAAGTCAAAATACATTTTAAAATGGTCAAATAATATCCAAAAGAGCCTGGCTAAAAAGATTCTTCATTTCGCCCTTCGGCAAGCTCAGGGCAGGTTTCAGAATAACAGCCTCATGTCATTCTGACGGCCTTATGTCATTCTGAGGCAGGTTCACCTGCCGAAGAATCTATTTTAGTCAGGCTCCTTTAAAAGGGGATCTGAGTTTTCAGTCCGATATTATTTCCATTGATACACTTTGATCCAGTCGATGCGCAGTTCGGAGGGAAGTTCCTCCGGCTTGTCTGCAGGCCCCACCCAGGACCCCTCAAGCTGGTTGGACAGGATCAGGTAAAAAGGATAGTCCGGCCAGGGGAACTGGTACTTCTTGCCTTCCACGCGGGGATAGGTGAGGGTTTTGATGTTGTTGGTGTACATACAGATGCTGTCCTGGTACACTTCCACGGCGTAGGTGTTCCAATCGTCCTTGTCAATTTTTCCCGTCCGGTAATTGGGCGGGTCTTCCCGGCTCACGTCCAGCGAATAGCGGGAATGGACGGTCTGGTACACGAAGTCGTCATGGTTCAGATGTTCCATGATATCCAGCTCGGCATAAAGCGGTTCCGGAAGCGACAGGTCCGGCATCAGCCACAAGGCCGGCCAGAAACCGTTGGCGCTGTTGAACTTGGCCCGGATTTCCACTTTGCACTGCTGGAAGGACTTCTTGCCCTTGCTGTGTACGCCGCCGGTGACGAAGGCGGTGGTGTCGGCCGTGGATCCGTCATTCACTTTTCCCAGAAGTACCAGGGCACCGTCTTCTACAAAGGCGAGATCTTCGCGCAGCGACATCATGTCATTCCAGTTGGAGGGACCTTTCTCTACCCGGGTCCAGACGGACGGGTCGATCCGGTCGCCGTTAAAATCTTCGGTCCATACCAGGGACCAGCCTTTCTCGCGTGGAGTGCAGGCCGCAAGCAGGCCAAAAAGCAGGAGGGGAATTGCGGTTCTTTTCATCGGATGGCAGATTGTTGATAAAAAAGAGATTGCCCGCACGGGGCAGGGCAATCTCATAAGAAATGTGGATTATTCAAGAGGACCTTCGGAACCCTTGCTGGGCCAGTAGGGATTCTGGTAGGCAACGGAGGTTTCCGGCGTTCCGTCAGAAGACGTGAGGATCAGATCCTGCAGGCCGTAGGGACTCAGATAGTAGGCCTTGTGCCAGGTGTAACCGTCAAACAGTTCATTGTTGTCGTAGATGATCCGCAGCGGACGCACGTACTTGGAGTCGGTCCTGGCCGATACATTGGCGCCGCTGACTCCGGAAGCACCTTCCACGAACCTCGTCTGGCCGTCCTCCTTGTACAGATCGTTCTCGTACAGGTCTCCGCCCCAGAGGTTGACGCCTTCCGGAATCCACTTCTTGGTGAGAAGCTGGTCAAAGGCGCGCCAGCGGATAAGGTCGTCCCAGCGGAAGCCTTCGCCGATGAACTCGCAGCGGCGTTCGCGGCGGATGTTGAACAGCATGGCATCCACCTGCGTGCTGCCGGAGATCTTGCCCCAGTCGTCTTCCTTGGAGAGGTCGGTGGCGGCGATGGTCTTGTTGTAGTCCTCGTCCACGCCGGCCCGCTTGCGGATGGCGCGCCAGTAGGTGTCGGCCTTGCCGGAGACATTGCCGTTCTTCTCATAATAGGCCTCGATGTAGTTCAGGTAAGCCTCGGTGGCGCGGTACAGGACCAGGCCGTTGGTGCCGATGATGTT
>CADBFO010000037.1 GCA_902794005.1 uncultured Bacteroidia bacterium | reverse complement strand
CTGGGATGCCGAGAAGGGCGTACTCACCCTCTATGGCGCTGAAAATGCAGAGGAAGGTCTCCCGATCGTGCTCTACAACAACGCCGCCGCTCCCGCTGCCATCTCCCTGGTAGAGGCTTATTCCGGTTATCTCGGAACAGACTATGATCGCACGCAGGGCCGTACCCTGGGTTGGGCCGGCAATGCAATCATCGTTCCTTTCAGCAACGTTATCGAGAAAGCCAACGTGTTCGAAGAGGGCATCGAGAAAGCCATCACCTTCGAAGAAGGCAAGCAGACCCCGGTGGGCGCCACCTTCATCGTCCGCGTTTCTCCCGCCAATTACGAACTCAAGCCCGAGGATATCAGCTTTGTGAACGCCGAAGGTAAGGTTTACGAAGAGATCCAGGCTAAAGAAGTCAACGCTTTCAAGGGAAAACTCACCAAGAGTGAAGCCAAGACCGGTCTCTGGACCGTTTATGTAGAGCTTGAGAAGTACGACAAGAAGCAGTTTAACAGCTTTACCTGGATTGACGTTGACAAAGACGGTGACTTCAACTGGCATAACTGGGGTGGTGAAGATTTCTATATCTCCTACGCCATCAAGGCTCAGGAAGCCGTTTCTACTTACGATCTTGCTTTCAAATATGAAGACTTCCTTCCGGTAACTTATCTGGATTTCTATGTCGGTAAAGTTATTAAGGATGCCATTTCCGTGGACCTTCTGAACAACCGTTACCAGAAGAATTATGCCGCCGGTGAAAACCCGTCCCTGAAGCAGCCCGGTGAAACCAAGTATCAGGAACTCACCTGGGATCTCGGCGTAAAGGGTGTTCCCGCTGTCGAGCCCATCCTGAAGGGTGACAAAAAGAACGTCGAGGTCGACGCAGCCGACAATCGCGGCACTCTGCCTACCTACAAGGCTGTTCTTGGTGAAGAAATCAATATCTTCGCCGGCGACTGGGCAACCCCCACCACCTTCGAATATACCGAGCAGATCAAGGCCATGTATGTCACTCTTGACGACGAGGCCAACGCCATCGAGTCCGCTCCGTCCGAGTGGAACGCCTGGATGAGCTATGTGGACGGCATCGAAGGCCTGAACGAGGTTCAGCTGGGCCAGAAGGCTACCATCACCATCAACAAGAAGTCTGCCGACGGCGACATCATCGGTTTCCGTGTGTATGCCGTGAACCTGGACGGTACCCTCGTGGATCCGGACGGCCGCGCCTTCTATGTACAGGTTGGCAAGGCTGGCGACGAGCTTGACGCCATCAACACCGTGATGAACACCTTCGAGCACTTCAAAGCCATGAAGTCCGGTGAAGCAAAGGCCGAAATCACCAAGAAGATCACCGCTGCCAAGTGGGCCTTCGCCATGGGTGGTGAACTCGCTACCAAAGACCCGATCGAAGGTGTCTTCACCCTCCTGGACAAGGACGGCAATGTTCTCATCGCTGCCAATGCTCCTCTCGACGCTGCCGATCTGACCCTTGACCTCACCAAGATTGCCAAGGCCACCTTCGAGCCCACCTACGATGAAGACACGGACGGCAATGTTGACCTCTGGGCCTATGTTGACGACTTCACCTATCAGGGCGAGTTCATCTTCTTCAACAGCGACGATTTCGTGGTGGCCACCCTGCCCGTCTCCTTCACCAAGACCCTCCCGGCCTCTATTGCCAAGGTTCCCGTGAAGACCAGCCAGCTGGGCGCCGACGGTATTTACCGCTGCTTCCTGGTTCCCGCCAACTGGACCGCATACGACACCGTTAAGGATGCTCAGGATGCCGGCCAGAAGGGTACCATCGACATGCTGTCCATCTTCAACTTCCCGAAGGACGATCCTAAGGGTTACGAAATCACCTTCGCCAACGCCGACAAGGTGATGAAGTCCGGCAAACTTGTTGCCGCCGACAAGACTGTGGTCCCCACCAAGACCCTCGCTGAAGATGCAGCTCTGAACGCTCCTGAGAACCAGCTCGAGATCACCTATCTCGACCTCATCGACAACAAGACCCAGCACACCACCAAGATTATTTACAACATGGGTCCGGTTTCTTCCAAGCTGATCGATCCGAAGACCGGTGATGTGGCCGACTACATCCTCGATGCCGGTACCTTCCCGACCATCTTCTTCTGCATCTACAACGACGATGCTAAGTATGGATGGCCTTGGAAGTGGAACATCACCAAGGCTCAGTACGAAGCCCTCTTCCCTGAGAACAAGAGTGAGTGGAAGGCTACCACCAGCGTTCCCGCCATTGTGTACGAAGACTTCAACGGCAAGACCATCGATCCTACCTACATCATTGGTAACAGCCTCTGGGATGGCAAGTACAAGGGTAGCATGCCTACCGGTTATAACAACACCATCAAGGTTCAGGGCGTGAAGTTTGTCACCAAGGGTGGCGACAACAACGGCAAGGAAGAGTACTACACCGTAGATACCGCCTTCAAGTTCACCAAGAAGTCCGGTGCTACCAACCCGACCGCTCCCGTTGCTTCCAGCCTCGTGATCACCTACACCGATATGTACGGTCACAAGGAAACCTGCACCATGGATGCCAAGGTTATGCCTCGTAAGTAATTACCCGGTTTATCCATACAGAATCGACCGGAGCCCCATTTGGGACTCCGGTCTTTTTTTTGTACCTTCGCAAGGAAAAACGAATTGCAGCCATGGCAGAAAAGAAAGACCGATGGATTGTCAAGAACCTGGTGGCGGCTGTCGTCTATGTGGCGGCACTGCTGGTTATCGTCGCCGTAGGACTTGGCCTGATTACCCGGCACGGAAAAACGGTGACGGCACCGGACTTCACCAACCTGACTGTTCGGGAGGCACAGAAGCTCGCTTCCGAAAGTCATGTACAGGTAAAGGTGGTGGATTCCGTATTCGTGAGAAGGCTCGCGGGGGGCGTCGTGTACCGGCAGCAGCCCAAAGCCGGATCTGAGGTAAAGAAAGGACGCAGCATTTTCCTGACTATCAACTCCATTGTTCCGCGTAAAGTAGTAATGCCCAACCTGTATGGCTATTCCGTGTCGGAAGCCCGGGCGGAACTTCAGAACCGGGGTCTCAACCTGGGGAAACTCACATACGTGAAAGATATCGCAACCAATACGGTACTGTCCCAATCCTGCGAAGGCAAGGAAGTGAAGGCCGGCGCCCTGGTGGTGAGCGGTTCCAACATTGAGCTCAAAGTGGGTGTCAGCAGCGATGAGAACAGCACGACGGTCCCCCGCCTCATCGGCATGAAATACGTGCGCGCCGTAGATGCCCTCCACGACCGCTATCTCAACACCGGACGCGTACGCTTCGACGAGAATGTCAAAACTTATGCCGACTCCGTAAACGCAGTGGTATATAAGCAGGATGCCCTGGGAGAAAAGAAACCCCTGGGCACTTCGGTGAACCTGTATCTCACGCTGGACACGGCAAAACTGCCAGCGGAATGACGAGCGAAGAAGATCTCATGTTCGAGCATTTCCGGATCCTTGTGGACAAGGGTCAGGAACCGCTTCGCGTAGATAAATTCATCGCTTCCCACCAGGAGGACACATCGCGTCACCGGGTGCAGCAGGCCATCAAACTGGGCTATGTGCTGGTGAACGACAAGCCCGTGAAGGCCAATTACATCGTGCGTCCGCTGGATGTGGTGAAATTCGTGATGCCCTACGAGCGCCGCGGGACAGAGATTCTTCCGGAAAACATTCCCCTGGACATCGTTTACGAAGACGACGACGTACTGGTCGTGAACAAAACAGCCGGCATGGTAGTGCATCCCGGCCACGGAAATTACAACGGAACGCTGGTGAACGCCCTCGCCTATTACCTCCATCTCTCCCCCGACGTGGAAGACGAACGGATGGGCGTATTGGTACACCGCATCGACAAAGACACCTCCGGCCTTCTGGTGGTGGCCAAGAATCCTGCCGCACAGCTCAACCTGGCCGACCAGTTCTTCGCCCACTCCATCGACCGCATCTATACGGCCGTGGTCTGGGGCAATATTCAGGAGGATGAGGGAACCATTTCCGGCACCATCGGCCGGGACCCGAACGACCGCCTGCGTTTCCGGGTATATGACGCCCCCGAAAAGGGGAAATGGGCCGTGACGCATTGGAAGGTACTGGAAAGATACGGTTTTATCACCGTGGTGGAATGCCGTCTGGAAACCGGCCGCACGCACCAGATCCGCGTGCATATGGCGTCTATCGGCCACCCGCTGTTCAACGACGAGCGCTATGGCGGGGCCGAAATCCGGCAAGGCACCATCTACGCCAAATATCGGCAGTTTATCCAGAACTGTTTTGCCCTGTGCCCCCGTCAGGCCCTGCATGCCCGTACCCTGGGATTCACACACCCGGTCACCGGACAGCGCCTCCATTTTGAAGCGCCCCTCCCTGCCGACATGACCGCCCTCATCGAAAAATGGAGGCAGTATGTGGCTGCCTCCCTGTAGATGCTACGCAGATTCTTCGCTTCGCTCAGAATGACAGTTAGAACGGACGGCGGCCACCGTGGCCCATTCGCTCGCGCATTTGCTGCCTCGCCTTGCCGAAGTTGCCGAAACGCCAGGTAAGGGAAAGCATCACATATCGGCCCAAGGTGTTGTACAGCACTTCCTGGTGATAGTTGTTGGTGTCGGTCACGTCCAGGTTCCTGGCCTTGTCCAGAAGGTCGTAGGCCTTGAGGCTCAAGGTAGCCTGACGCTTGAACAGCGGCATGGAGAAGGAGGCGTTCCAGATGAACTGTGCCGGAGGTGCAGACGTGTAACCGTTGTACCAGTTGTAATTGGCATCGGTACTGAGCTCGATGCCGGTCTCGCCGATGGTCCATTTGAAGGAACCGCTCACCTGGTTGTTCCAAGTGGCCGCAACGGCCTCCTGCACAGTGTACCAGGGCTTGTTGAAACGGGTGCGGCCGCTCAGGATCACCTCTACATTGTCGGCCCGGTATGAAGCCCGCAGGCGCTCTGTGAAGCTGAGGGAACGCGTGTCATTGGCCAGGAAGTCCTGGGCCCATCTGTCAGCATTGTCCTCAAAATAATATTGGTGGAACTTGGCGTAGTTGAAGGTATTTTCCTCCCAATAGCCCGACATGTCCAGATTGGCGGCTCCGATGAAACTGCCGCTCTTGGAGAAGTTCACATTGGTCATATTGGAGATGGAGAAGCCGCTCTTGGCAATGGGCGCATTGATCATGAGCCTCACATTGGCGTTATAGCTATTGGAGCCATTCACCGGGAATGAGTACTGGCGGCCATTTTCATCGTACCACAGCGCGTTGGTGATGGGATTCTGCACCATGCCGCCTTCCAGACGCAGGCGGGCCGTAAAGAAAGACTGCTTGTTGGAATATTCCACGTCGGAACGCAGGCGGTGGTTGAAATACGGTGTCAGATAGGGGTTACCCAGGGACATGGCCAGCGGATTGGAATTGTCCAGCACCGGATTCAACTGGCTGGTGGAAGGCTGTGCACTGCGGCCCCAGTAGAACAGGCGTACGTTGGAATTATCCGTAAAATCATAGAACAACATGGCCCGCGGAGAGAAATTCCAGCGCTTGTCGGTATATTCTTTCCCGTTGGTATAATTATAGGTATTGGTGGGAATGGCCGATGCGCCCAGCTGTCCGCGCAGTTTGTCATTCTGATACATGAACGCAGCGCCGATGTTCTGGTTCAGATTGCGGTTGGTAATCCTGTTGCTGTAGGTATCGTCGAAGGTCTCGGCCGTATTCTTGGCCATCTCCAGGATTTCCTGCGACGATGTCCAGCCCGTGAGCCTGGCCATATCCGTGAGCAGATTATAAACGTCTTTCACGGTCTCATTGTGCGCCCAGCGGATGGTGTAGCTGCCCTCCAGATAGAAATTGTTGCCCAGCGGCTCCGTATAAACCAGGCGGGAGCCTACGCTGCGGCTCTTGGTATTCTGGTCAACCCGCTGGTTCACGACGGCGGGGTCGGCCGAAGGGACGCCGCTGTCATCGAACTTGGTATTGGTAAGGGACTGGTTGTAGCCGTCCAGGCTGTTGTCGGAGATATTCCAGTCGATATTGGCAGAAAGGGTACGGCCCGGCATTCCCAGACGTTGGCGAAACAGAAGGAAGCCCCGGGTGGTGAAATTCCTGTTGTCGCCCGTATTGTTGGTGAAACCGCTGTTGGTGAGGTTGTTACGGGTGTTTTTCCAGGTATCGAAGACACTCTGCTGCCGGTAGGACCCGCGGCCGAAGTTCACCTGCGGCTGGAAAAGGATGGAGGTGTTCTCGCTGAACTTGTGCTCCAGGCGCATGCCAAACCGATGACCGTCCGTAAAACGATGGCTGAGCCCGTCGGAATCGGAATAGAGCGTACTGCCGTCGGTCATATACGTCTCTTTATAGCTGTCTTGCGTAACGTCCACGATGGATCCGTTGTACAGATAGTTGCCGCCCAGGTCCATCTTGTCTCCCATGAGGTCGAAGTTGCCGTTCACACCGCCCATCCAGGAGGTCGTGATGCCGTTGGACCGGCCCCAGCCGCCACCGCCGCCCATCCCCATCATGCCGCCGCCCATGCCCATGGAATTCATCATGCTTCCGCTGAGGTCGTTGAACCCCCGGTTGTTGGTGTTGTTGGCATTCAGGATCACGCTGACCTGGCTCTTCTCGGCAAAACGTCCGCCCATGGCGGCAGCCTGCCAGCGCGGTGTGTAGGCATTTCCGGCCGACGGGAGATCGACTCCGCCGCCGGCCATCACATTGCCGAACAAGCCGTTCATCATGCCCCTCTGCACGGTGAGGTCGATGACCGTCTCCTCTTCCCCGTCGTCGATGCCGGTGAATTCGGCCTGTTCACTCTTTTTCTTCACCACTTTCACCTTTTCGATCAGTTTGGCGGGAATGTTCTGCGAAGCCAGCTGGGGATCGTCCAGGAAGAAAGTCTTTCCGCCGATAGTGATCTTGGAGATGGTTTCGCCGTTGGAGGTGATGGTGCCGTCCTCCGAGACTTCGATCCCGGGCAGTTTCTTCAGAAGGTCCACCAGCATGTTGTCGTCGGAGATCTTGAACGAAGAGGCATTGTACTCCACCGTATCTTTTTTGATGACCACCGGATTGCCCACGGCGCTCACCGAAGCGGCATCCAGCACCTCGCGGTCCTGTTCCATCTTGATGACCCCCAGAACCAGATTGGACTTCACCTCCACGGACTGCTCATAGGTCTTATAGCCCATCAGTTCCGCTCTCAGGATATATTTTCCGGCTTTCACCTTTTCGATGACCGCATGGCCAGCTCCGTCCGAAAGGGTATATTTCCCCTGTCCTTTTTCGGGATTGGCCGATACGGTGGCAAAGCCCACGGCCTCACCGGTAACGGCATCCTGTAACTGAAGGGAAATCTTGTAATTCTGCGCATAAGCGGCCATCGCGGCCAGAAGGGCCACAACGGCCGTAATCAATCTTCTTACCATTCTTTTCAGTGCTAACCAACCTTTGACACCTTTTCAGAGGAAAAGTTTAATCATTTTTGGGAAATTCTTTCCGGATGCTCCTTCAGGAATTTCTCCCATCCGCCTTTACCCCCGGCCGATGAAATGGGGGAAGAAGTTTCATAGTGATGGCAAAGGGCGATGGCAAGGGCATCGGTGGCATCCAAGTGCCGGCTTTCCAGCCTGACGCCGAGGGTTTTTTCCAGCATCAGCTGCACCTGCTCCTTGGAGGCGGCGCCATTGCCCACAATGGCCTCCTTGGCCTTTCTGGGGGCGTATTCGGTAATGGATTCCACCCCGTACTCCCGGGCAGCCAGAATGGCCGCTCCCTGCGCACGACCCAGCTTGAGGACCACCTGCGCATTCTTTCCGTAAAACGGGCTCTCGACGGCCAGCTCCGTGGGCCGATAACTCTTGCACACCTCGCGGATGCATTCGTAGATGGCCTGGAGCTTGGCATAGGCGTCGGCCTCTTTGCGAAGGTCCAGCACGCCCATGTCCACATACTCCGGCTTTTTGCCCGTGACACGGACAATGCCGAAGCCCAGCAGCTGCGTACCGGGGTCTATGCCAAGTATGACGCGATCCATAAAGCGGTGCAAAGATACTATTTTGCACCGGGATTCGCAAGGGCTTGATTATCCGTACAAATCGTATAAAAAATGTAACATGGTAACATCCGTTGCATCAAATGAAACATCCTTTGCCGGGCTTGCCGTTTTTCCTTCCTATATTTGCGGCAGGCGAAAACCACCGCCTTCCGGATACGGAACTAACAACCATTATTATATGTTCAAACTAAAATCTATTTTTGTATCGGCCCTTCTGCTGATTGGCTTCACCGCCTTTGCCCAGCAGATTACGG
>CADBFO010000036.1 GCA_902794005.1 uncultured Bacteroidia bacterium | reverse complement strand
CTGGGATGCCGAGAAGGGCGTACTCACCCTCTATGGCGCTGAAAATGCAGAGGAAGGTCTCCCGATCGTGCTCTACAACAACGCCGCCGCTCCCGCTGCTGTTTCGCTGATTGACTCTTATACAGGCTACTATTATGGTAGTAAATCTGCACAGGGGCGTAAGCTCTTTAATGGCGGTACTTGGAATAGTAATACAGTCTACTATTACGATGCTGTCACGGGTAGATATACCACTCTGCGTGGGCCGGCCGGAGAAAATGTATATGTGGACTCTTACAATACGACGCCTCGGTCACTGGAGATTACCTTCACCAACGTCATCGAGAAAGCCAACACTTTCGGCCCCGAGGGAGAAATTGTTTTCGAAGAAGGCCGTCAGACCGCTATCGCCGGCGAATTCCTTATCCGAGTTTCTCCTGCAAACTACGAGGTAAAAGCCGAAGACATCAAATTTGTCAGTACACTGGGAGAGGTTTTCGACCAGGTGGATGTGGAAGTGGCACCTGCCGACGATATTCTTATCACGAAGGGTAAAGAAGCCAATGGCCTGTGGTACGTTTCCGTAGGGCTGAAAGAATATGACAAAGATGCTTTTGAGGCGGCTACGCGTTACAAGGAAGATGGCCACAATCAACAGATTCTCTTTGCTTTGAAAGTTCAGGAGGCCGTGTCCAATTATGATATTGCCTTCAATTACACCAATTTCTCCCCTGTCGGTTTTCTTAAATTGACCGTAGGCGGAGTAGAAAGCAATAAGCGGATTGACTATCTCAACAACCGGCCTTATCAACGTTGGACTCGCAGCACAAAAGCTGGTGATGATTATGGCCAGTATAAAGAAATGCAGTGGGCAAATACCGCAAAACCGGATGTGTCTGCTATCACCAAGGGAGACAAGAAAAATGTCAGCATTTCCCCTGATGATTATCTCTTTGACTCCCGTGGCGATTATCCTGTCTATAAGGCCGTATTGGGCGAATGGATTCCCGTGTATGCCTATGATTATTTTAGCAGTGGCAAAGCGGTTCTGAATGAGAAGATTGTTGCCATGTACATCACCTTTGATATGGAGGAGAATGCCATAGAATCGAAACCTTCCGAGTGGAATGCCTGGAAGAGCTATGAGGAGGACATCCTCGGGCTGAATTTGGTTCAGCCCGGTCCGACGGCTGCTATCCAGATTAACAGCAAGGCTGCTGATGGGGATGTGATTGGTTTCCGCGTGTACGCGGTCAATGCAGATGGCACCCTGGTGGATCCGGACGGCCGCGCCTTCTACGTACAGGTGGGCAAGGCTGGCTCCGAACTTGACAGTATCAACACTGTGATGAACACCCCCCTCGAGCACTTCAAAGCTGTGAAGTCCGGTGCGGTAAAAACCGAATTCACAAAGCTCAATATTGCCCGGTGGACCTTCTCTATGAACGGAAAGCTTCTTACCGATACGGACATCGTGGGTGAATTCCATCTTGCCGGCGAAAAGGCTGATGGCACAGATGACATCATTGTGGCCACGCCGAAATCTAACGGTTATGTGGGCACCCTTGATCTGAGCACCATCAAGACTGCGTACTTTGTACCCACTTTCGATTATAATGCAGATGGTGACGCCGATCTGTGGGCGTATGTCGATGATTATACGTACGAAGGAGAGTTCACCTTCTACAACGCCGATGACTTTGTGGTAGCCACCCTGCCTGTCACCTTCACCAAGACACTCCCGGCCTCTATTGCCAAGGTTCCCGTGAAGACCGGCCAGCTGGGCGCCGACGGTATCTACCGCTGCTTCCTGGTTCCCGCCAACTGGACCGCATATCCCAATGTTAAGAATGCTCAGGATGCCGGCCAGAAGGGTACCATCGACATGCTGTCCATCTTCAACTTCCCGAAGAATAAAATGGGTTATAATGACCCCAATGGTTATGAAATCACTTTTGCCAACGCCCACAAGCAGGAGAAGGACGGTAAGTTCGTTCCGGACAACAAGACTGTGTACCCCACCAAGACCCTCGCTGATGATCCTGACCTGAATGCAACTGAGAACCAGCTCGAGATCACTTATCTCGACCTCATCGACAACAAGACCCAGCACACCACCAAGGTTGTTTACAACATGGGTCAGGTTTCTTCCAAGCTGATTGCTTTTACCGATTCCGGCATTATCGATTTGCCCAAGTCCAAGAATTATCTCCTTGATGCAGGCTCCTTCCCGACCATCTTCTGCTGCATCTACAACGACGATGCTAAGTATGGATGGCCTTGGAGTTGGAAGAATGATGCAGATTGGACAAGTCCTGATGCCAAGAAGGCAGCTTCCATCAAAAAGGGTGGGAAAGTCCTTTCTATCGTTTATGAAGACTTTGATGGAGGCCAGCTTCCTGCAACTCTGATCACGGGTAAGAGCCTCTGGGACGGCAAGTACAAGGGTACCATGCCTACCGGTTATGACAACACCATTAAGATTAAGGGCGTGAAGTTTGTCACCAAGGGTGGCGACAACAACGGTGAGGAAGAGTACTACACCGTTGATACCAACTTCAAGTTTACCAAGAAGTCCGGTGCTACCAACCCGACCGCTCCCGTTCCTTCCAGCCTCGTGATCACCTACACCGATATGTACGGCCACACGGAGGTTGCCAAGCTGGATGCCGAGGTCCTGAGACGCGAAGCGAAATAGTACAAGTCTTATTTAATTCAATCGACCGGAGCCCCATTTGGGACTCCGGCCTTTTTTGTGTAAATTTGCTCCCGTGAAAAGACGGATTCCCATATTTGCCGCTTTGATGCTGGCTTTTACGGCTTTGATGAGCCTGCCCTGGCTGGTTCCGCATACGGGATGGACGGCCCTGATCGGCCTTCTGCCGCTCCTTGTCATGGAACGGCTGGCTACGGAATATAAGGTCAAGCGCTTCTGGTGGTGGCATTATGGTACGTTTGTACTCTGGAATGCCGTAACCACCTGGTGGATAGGAGAAGCTACGGTGGCAGGTGCCGTATTTGCCGTTCTGGCCAATGCGCTGCAGATGTCGGTGGTTTTCGGAAGCTTCCGCTGGGTCAAGCGACGCACCGCAGGCGTATTGCCTTACCTTTACCTTGTGGCCGCCTGGATTGCCTGGGAACGGTACTACCTTACCGGCGCGCAGATTTCATGGCCCTGGCTGGTTTTGGGGAATGCTTTTGCCGACACCACCGGACTGGTACAATGGTACAGCGTGCTGGGTACCCTGGGCGGCTCGCTCTGGATCTGGAGCTCCAATCTTGCGCTCTTCGGCATCATGGTGGCTCTGTCTGACGGCCGGATGGCCCGGTGGAACGCCAAAGCCCGGGTCTCGGCTTTTACGGGGGCGCTGCTGACCGTTTTCGGGCCGATGATCTGGAGCGCCTGCCTGCGTTTTCAGGAGGAAGGGACACCGCTGCAGGTAGTCATCGGCCAGCCCAATTATGACCCCTACGAGAAGCGGGGAGCGGTTCCGCGGGAAAAACAGGACCACGAATTCCTCTCCCTGCTGGAAAAGGCCGACTGGTCGCAGGACCGGCCCACGCTTGCGCTGGCCCCGGAAACCTTCACGCGGGGAGTATATACCGACGCCATTCCCCAGCACGAAACCTTCCTTCGCTTCCAGGAGTTTTTGCGCCGCCATCCGCAGGCGAGCATACTCTATGGCGCCATTGCCTATGAACCTCACCTATCCCTTGCTGCGCCGGATCCCTGCGCGTACGATTTGGGGCCGGAAGCGGACGGGCGGCACCGGTGGATCATGGCGCACAATTCGGCCATTCTCACCGACACGACGGGCCGATACAGCCTCTATCACAAATCCAAACTCGTGGTGGGGACCGAACTGACGCCTTATCCGGCCCTGTTCATCCCGCTGGAGCGTTTCCTGCTGGGCGGGCCCGTGATGGGAAAGGATATCGGCCAGAAGGAGATCTCCTGCCTGGACATGAGCGGCGTTCCCATCGGAACGGCTGTGTGCTATGAGTCGGTTTACGGGGAATTCTGCACGGGATACGTCCGGAAAGGTGCGCAATTGATCGCCGTAATTACCAACGATGCCTGGTGGGGGGATTCGCCCGGATACAGGCAGCATCTGAACTACAGTCGCCTGCGTGCCATCGAAACCCGCCGCTGGGTGGCCCGTTGCGGAAACACCGGCGTGAGTGCCATCATAGACCCTTGCGGCCGCATATTGGACCGTACGCCCTGGTGGGAGCCTACCATCCTTCAAGGATCCGTGCAGCTCCTGCAGGGGGAATCTTTCTTTGTGCGCTATGGAGATATGGTCGGCCGCGTTTCCGTGTTCCTGTTCCTGTTACTGGGGGCGGCAAGCATCCTCCCAAGAGTAAGGAACAACCGCGGGCGGAGCTAAGGGCGGCAGGGGGGTCTTGGCGGCCTTCGTCGTCTTGGATGTCCGGTTCTTGGCGTCGTATTCCGCAAACGCTTCATAGGAATACTCCCAGGATTTCCCGTATGCCAGGCGGTGCATACGGTACCAGATGGCTTCCCGGGAAGGAGCGTTGAACCCGCCCTCATTGTAACGCATCAGGCTCTCCTCGCTGGGTCTCCAGGCCCCTTGCGTGTATTCGCATGCCCCTTCGTAGCAACCCACCTTTTCGTTGGCATAGCGCGCATCGGCAAGGATATGGGCCCATTGTACACGGGTGCGGTCTCCGGTGAAATCCACGTTCTTGAACCAGCCCGCCGGCATGCGGTCGGTATAGGTTTTCTTTTCCGATTCAGGGATGGTTCCCTTCGTGGTGGAATACTCGTCGGCCAGTTTGCCAAAGGCATGCCCGCCGGCCTCGTGGGCGACAACCTCGGCAAAAATGGACTCATTGGGGCAGATGGGCACATAGGCAAGGCCGGTTCCGGCGCCGTCTCCCTCTCCGGAGGCCGATGCGAACATCCGGCAAGTGCCTCCGTAAGTGGTGGAATTCATCGCCACGACGATGATGGCGTTGTCCATATTTTCCCGGGACACCGCCTTCATGGCGTAGTTCAGACAGGTATTGTCGTCACCGGCCACTTCCGTTCCCTCCACAAAACGGGTTCCCAGGGCCTGTCCGCCTTCTTCCGCATAGCCTTCGGCCTTTGAAACCACCCTGATGGAATAGACATTGAACAGTTTGCGGTAACTGGCGAAGGGCTCCTCTCCCAGAATGGCATCGGCCATCTGCTGCATGATGCTGTCGTAGATGCCATTCCGGATTTGGCGGTCAGAAAAGGCGTCCCCCATGAGGACGATGTTGATGCCCTGTCCTTCCGTGGCTTTCTGTAGCTGCTTTACCTTGCCGTCCTGCGAGAAGTCTGCAGAGTGGTACACATCGGCGGGCGGCAGGTCCTGGTATTTGTAACCGCTGATATAGGAGGAATACTCCCTCCAGCCCGTAGCGGCCCTGTAATAGTGCTCTGTCCCCAGCGGGACGTGGATGGTGAGCCCTCCGTGTCCGAAATAGGACTTGTCGCTGTCCGTGGGATAAACCGGAGGAGAAGCGGAGCGGAGATACAGCTGTTTCAGGTTGTTGCATTGGCGGAGTGCCTGTGCCCCCAGGTCTGTCAAGGATGCCGGCAGCACAAGGGTTTCCAGTTTTGTCATCCCGCTGAAGCAGTAATTGCCGATAGAATGAACCGCGTCGGGAATGATGAGCTGCCGTGTGGTGGAATTGTCTTCAAAAACGCTCCAGAAAATTCTGCGGACACTTTCCGGGACGGTATATTCTTCGGGAAGGACCGGAGTGGTCTTCACCAGATAATCCCCTTCAAGGATCAATCCGTGGTGGTCTTCCGTGGTGCCCGGGCCATAAAAGAATTCCAGGTTGCGGCAGTCTGAGATGGCATCGGAATAGAGGGTTTCCAGAAGGCGGGAGAACGTGATGCTCTTTAGCTGGTTCATGCCCACGAAGGCGCCGGACCAGAGTTTGTCCGCATCGGCCGGGACAACGTAATCCGTGATATCCTTCCCGGCAACGGCCACCAGCCAGCCCTCGCGGTCCACCAAGGAGCGGCCCTCCCGAATCATGCTGTTGGGCCCCTCAAACGAAGACAGGTTTCCGCAATACTCGAAGGCGTGCCGGCCCACGGTGGTCACCGTGCCGGACAGGACAACCCGCTCCAGCATGGGCTGCAGCCGGAAAGAAAACTCCCCGATGGTCTCCAGGCCCTCAGGAAGAATGACTTCCCGCATGTTCAAGTCCCGGAAGAAAAGATAATCGGCCAAAGAGACCGCGCCCTCCGGGATAACGACCGTGCCATTGACCAGGCCGGTGGCATAGGCTACAAGCTTCCCGTCTTCCAGAATAATGGACGATTCATCGGCCGATGCCCATTTCCCGTAAAAGCGCCTGAGCTCATAACATGATGCGAAGGCGTCCCGCTCCACCTGATCAAGTGATTCCGGCGTACGGAAGGCCGTGATAGGGGTTGCGTAAAAAGCTTTTTCCCCGATGAATTCAACACAGTCCGGGAGACGGACGTCCGTAAGACGAAGGAAACTGAACGCCTCCTTTTTAATCATTTTTACGGGACCGTCGAACACGATTTTCCCCCATCCGTCTTCGTCATAACGATGGGAGACGACATCCACATTGAATGCGTTCTTCGCCGGCTGTGTGATAACGCCGCCCTCGCTCTTGTACCAGACTTGGTTGCTTGGCAGGTTTTCCGGGGCGGTTCCTTCCTGTGACTCACATCGGTAAGCAGGAGAGGAGACCACCCGGGAGCGTTCCACCGTAATGTCCTGGGACCATTCGAAAACTTCCGTGTCCGTGTAAGTGGACACTTCTATGGTGAATCCTCCGCGATAGGTCCCTGGAGGAACAGCCAGAAAGAAAGAGGTGGCTTCCCCCTCTTTAAGGGCCGTTCCCGGGCATTCCAGCGAAACGGTTTTTCCGCCGCCGGGAGACAGGTTCAATACGGGCGTTTCGGTAAAACCGGTTTGCACATGGGCTCTGCCGTTCAGGGGCAGGCCGCCTTTGGCCGTAAGAAAGACGCTTTTTACATGGGCATTCCCGCTCAGGGGAATGTGTACCAGGCCACAAAGATTATATGCCGTGAGGTCTTTCCCTTCTCCTACGGCAATCATGGGAACGGAAACAGGCCCGTTGGCCGAGTATGTCTGCACGTCGGGGAAGGTGAAGGAAAGCTCGTTCCCGCTGAAGCTTTCACTGCGACGCTTGGCGTATGGATAGAGGGCGAACAGGGGGCTTCCGGCCGTCTTGCCGGCGAACCGCCCTTCCGTGCGCGCGAGTCCGGATATCAGGTGAAAAGGTTCGGCAGAGGGATGGGCTTGCGTATAGACCGCCAGGGTGTCGGTGTCCGTCCAATAAAACTTGACATCCCCGGGCAAGAAACGCTCCGACCTTACCGTCAGTTCACACGGCCCCGCCTCCGGCACTTCCGGCTCCCGGTGGGGATCCTGGCATGCCGCGATGACAAGGCACAGCAGGGCCGATATGCATCCGCTTCTTTTCATCGGAGCAAAGATACGAAAAAGAGAGAAACTCTAGTCGAGTTTCTCTCCTTTCTCATTATAAATTTCATTTTGCAGGACCGTGAATTCGGTCACTTCCACCAATTCGATCTTGGCTTTGTAGCGTTTTCGCCACCTGGACAGGAAGGAATTGAAAATGCCCCGTTTCAGGTATGCTCCCAGAATAGGGCTGGTCTTGAGCGTAAGGGAACGGACACCTTTTTCAATGACGTAGAATGCGATTTTCCGCTCAATTTCTTCGTCAATCACAACACTCGAGTGAATCTTTCCGCTGCCGTGGCACACGGGGCATTGCTCGGAAGTGTTGATTTCCGTTACAGGGCGAATCCGCTGGCGGGTAATCTGCATGAGCCCGAATTTGGTCAGCGGCAGCACATTGTGCTTGGCCCTGTCATTTTCCATCAGCTCCTGCATGTATTTGAACAAAGCGTTCTTGTGTTCATTGGATTCCATGTCGATGAAATCCACAATCACGATACCGCCCATATCCCTCAGCCGCAGCTGGCGGGCAATCTCTTCGGCTGCGATTTTGTTCACTTCGAAGGAATTCTCCTCCTGATCCGAAGTTTTTGTGCGGATGCCGCTGTTTACATCAATTACATTGAGAGCTTCAGTGGTTTCAATCACCAGATAGGCACCCTGCCGCATGGGAACCACTTTCCCGAAGGAGCCCTTGATCTGACGAGTGACCTCGAAATGGTCGTAAATGGGCTGTTTTCCTTCGTACAGGTGGACGATTTTCTCTTGTTCCGGAGAAATCAGCGAAACATACTTCCGGGCTTCATCGGCCACATGCTCGTCGTTGATCCAGATGTTGGAGAACGAGTCGTTGAGGAGATCCCTCAAAACGGTAGTGGTTTTGCTGTATTCCGTAAAGAGCAGCTGGAGGGTTTTGTTTTTGGCGATCTTCACCCAGGAGCTCTCCCATTTTTCGATGAGGCTTTCGGTTTCTCCCACCAGCGTGGCGGCATTCTTGCCTTCCGCCGCGGTTCGGATGATGGCCCCGTAGTTTTTGGGGAGGATGCTCCTGACCAGTGTCTCGAGTCTACGTTTCTCTTCCTTCGATCCAATCTTCTGCGAGATGGATACCTTTTCTGCGAAGGGGAGAAGTACGATGTTACGTCCTGCCAATGAAATTTCCGCAGTCAGTCGTGATCCCTTTGTAGAGATGGGCTCTTTGACAATCTGAGCCACAATCATCTGTCCCGGTTTCAGGTATTCTTCAATTCTTCCTTCCTTGGGGAGGGGAGTGCCGATCTCAATCCTCGAATACAGATCCTTGAGATTGGTATTGCTGTTGGACTCCCGTACGAACTGGTCGAAAGCGTGAAAATACAGACCCAGGTCCAGATAATGGATAAAGGCTTCTTTCTTGTCTCCGATATCCACAAAGGCAGCATTGAGATTGGGCAGGATTTTCTTTACCTTTCCCAGGTAAACGTCTCCTACGGAAAACTTGTTCCCAGTGCTGGACTCCGTGTTGTACTCTATCAGCCGATGATTCTCCATCAGGGCGATATGTACCTCCGTTGACGTTACGTCAACAATCAGATCTTTGTCCGTTTTCTCAGACTCCATGTGGAAATAGGGCGTTAAAAATAGGGGCTCACGAATCTCTTCGTGAGGCCCTATGCGTTGGAAGAAGACTTACTTCTTCTTGTGGCGGTTCTTGCGCAGGCGCTTTTTACGCTTGTGCGTCGCCATCTTGTGTCTCTTATGCTTTTTACCGTTAGGCATAATTAAAAGGTTTATAATGGTTTATTTCTCTTTTACGGCGTTGACAAAGCTCTTGGAAGGCTTGAAGGCCGGAATGTCATGCGCAGGAATGGTCATGGTTGTCTTGCGGGTGATATTGCGGGCGGCCTTCTGGGCGCGGTGCTTGATGATGAAGCTTCCGAAGCCCCTGAGGTACACGGGGTTACCTGCGATCAAAGAACCTTTGACCACATTGGTGAATTCCTCTACCACTGCCAATACCTGGGTTTTCTCAATACCGGTAGTCTTTGCTACTTCGTTTACAATCTCTGCCTTAGTCATAGTTTTTATTTTTTATATCGTTAGGTTTTCCTACCTATTTGAAAATAATGCGCAAAAATAGGCTTATTTTTTGAGATTTCAAAATGTTATGCGCAAAATTGCGGTAGTTTGACAGCATAATTTTACGTTTTTTTGATATAAGACCTTCAAAGGTCTTTTTTTTGTCAAATATATTTTCTATATTTGTAACACTTAGTAA
>CADBFO010000035.1 GCA_902794005.1 uncultured Bacteroidia bacterium | reverse complement strand
GCCGGAGACATTGCCGTTCTTCTCATAATAGGCCTCGATGTAGTTCAGGTAAGCCTCGGTGGCGCGGTACAGGACCAGGCCGTTGGTGCCGATGATGTTACCATGTGCACCGGCCGTCTGGGAAGAATCGTAGGTGTAGGTTTTGCGGATGCGGAAACCGGTTCTGTCGTGGTGTTCGGCCTGGGCCAGGAACAGGGGGGCGTTGAAGGACATGTCCGACTGGCCTTCGGAATCCCGGAGAAGGAGGACGTCGCTGTTGCTGAAGACAAACAGCTGCAGGCGCTCGTCGCGGCCTTCCTGCTGGAGATCCAGGCTTTCGTCACCCTTGTAGCCGGAGCCGGAGGCATAAATCGGCAGGCCGTTCTTCATCAGGAAGCCGTCGATGTGGCTGCGGGTTGCACCGCAGTTTCCGCCTTCGAAGATGTAGGGACCCTGGCCGGAAGCGACGTTCTGCTCACGGTTGTATTCTCTCCACAGGAGCACTTCGCTCACGGAACTGGGATCGGGCTGGCTGAACATCTCGAAGTAGGGGTTCCAGCCGTAAGGGGTGGCGGCCTTGGTGGGGTTCATCACGCCGGTGTTGTTCACCAGGGTGTGGGCGTCGGCCACCTGTTCCGCGGCGGCGAGGCACTGATCCAGGAAGAAGTTCACTTCCGTTTCGATATTGAAGCTCTTTCCGCTGTTGTAGCTCATTTTGGCACCGGGCCAGTCGGCGGCATCGCCGGGAACGCGTCCGCTGCCCTTGTGGTACTTCTCGAACGTGGCCTCATACAGGGCTACGCGGGATTTGATCAGCAGGGCCAGGTCTTTGGTGATGCGGCGCTTGTCGGTAAGGTTCAGCAGCGAAGCGGCCTTGTCCAGATCCGACAGGATGAAGCGGGCCACCTCGTTGCGCGGTGCGCGCTTGCTGGCCTCGATGAGCACTTCCCGGTCGTCCGGGAGAACTTCTTCGATGATGGGGAAGTCGCCGAATGTGCGCAGGGCGCTGAAGTAGGCCTGGGCACGCATCACATACATTTCACCCACATAATGCTCCACATCCTTGCCCGAGAGGGTGCCGTTTTCCATCTTGGGAAGCACCTGCTCGAAGAAGTAGTTGCACACGCGGATGTTGCGGAACAAGGTAGAGGTGGCCTGTCCGGTGGGAACCAGCCAGCGGGTGTTGGAGCCGGAGAAATACTGGAGCGCCGTTCCGTTTCCGGATCCGTCACGCACCAGATTGTCCGTAAAGGCATCTTCCCAGATTACGCCCACGCTGTAGTTGCCGGCGTAGGAGGTAAAGAAGGTGGTATAGTAGTTTATGGTATAAGCTGCCAGTTCATCGGCCGATTTGAAGTATTTCTCGGGCGTGATGTTGGTAATGGGCTCCCGGTTCAGGAATTTGTCGCAAGAAGCCAGCAGCAGTGTAGCGGCAATCGCCAAAAGGGTATAAATCTTTTTCATAGGATCAGGCTGACTTAGAAGTTAATGTTGATACCGATGGAGTAGGTCTTCATGAGCGGGTAAACCTTTCCGTCGCCCCAGTCGCCACCGATGGTCTCGGGATCGAACTCCTTGAACATCTTGGTGAGGGTAAGAAGGTTTTCGCCGGAAGCGTAGATACGGACCGAGGACATGCCGGCTTTTTCCGTCCATTTCTTGGGAAGGGTATAACCCAGCTGGATGTTCTTGAGGCGGATATACGCGGCATTCTGCAGATAATGGGAAGAAACTTGGAAGTTCTTGGATCCATTGGCGAACTGCGGCTTGGGGAAGTAGGCGTTCAGGTTGGCGCCCAGTTCGTCTCCTTCGTCACGCCAGAAGTCCCAGTGTGAGTCGAAGGCGGCGCACTGCCACATGCCCGAAGCGCCGGCACCGGTGAAGTAAGGACCGCTTACCCAGTAGTCGCGCTTGCCCACGCCCTGGAAATAGGCGCGCAGGTCAATACCCTTCCAGGCAACGTCCAGGACGAGACCGAAGTTGTAGCGGGGCGTGCTGTTGCCGATGATTTTCTTGTCGCCATGGTCCTCCAGGGTGTTGTTTCCCTGATTGACCTTTCCGTCGCCGGTGACATCCACGTACATCAGGTCGCCGGCACCCCAGCCGGATCCCCAGCCGGGCCGGTTGGTCTCCAGGTGGCTGTCCATCTCGGCCTGCGAATTGGCCAGGCCGGTGGCCTGATAACCCCAGATTTCACCCATTTCCATGCCATTATAATAGGTAGAGAGGGAGTAAATGTCATTGGGGTAGCGGGTGATGAACTGGCGGGCGTCCGACAGAACCAGGCGGGCTCCGTAGGAGAAGTCGCGGCCGATGTTGTCGCGCCAGCTCAGTTCCATTTCCCAACCACGGGAGAGCATGTCGGCGTTGTTCACCTTGGGAACGGCGGCGCCCAGGGCGGCCGGCAGTTCCGGAGCGGGACCGATCATGTTGTTGGTCACGCGGCGGAACCAGTCGAAGGTGAAGTTAAGGCGGCCCTTGAGGGCGGTGATGTCGATACCGAAGTCCAGGGTCTGGATGCTTTCCCAGGTCATGAGGGCGCTCACGATGCCGGGGATGGAGGCAATGTTGGGCTTATTGCCGTTGATGATCCAGTTGCCGGCGGCGGAGCTCACGGGCATGGTCTGGTAGAAAGGATACCAGTTGTTGGTATTCGTGTTACCCAGGGAACCCCAGGACGCGCGCAGCTTCAGGGTGCTGATCTGCTTGGAGAGGGGTTCGAAGAAAGGTTCCTTGGCGATATTCCATCCCACGGAAACGGAGGGGAAGAAGGCCCAGCGCTTGTCGCCGATAAAGCGGGAAGAACCGTCATAGCGGCCGTTCAGCTCCAGCAGATACCGTTCCTTGTAGTTGTAGTTGATTCGGCCGAAGTAACCGGCGATGGCGTTGTGTTCGCGGCCGCCGCTGATGACCGGATTGGTCGTTGTCTGGCTCAGCCACGGCACGGAGTTGTCCACCAGGTAGTCGCCGCGTCCGGACATGGTGTCGTAC
The DNA here is from genome assembly GCA_902794005.1 of uncultured Bacteroidia bacterium. GTDB lineage: Bacteria > Bacteroidota > Bacteroidia > Bacteroidales > UBA932 > Cryptobacteroides. Next base: position 8,653 of record CADBFO010000035.1, on the reverse strand, counting down.
GAGGTGAGCTCGGCGTTTACACCGGCCAGGACATAGAAGTTATGGGCCTCGGCCAGGGAGAAGCTGTAGTCCGTGTAGATGTTGGTGGTGAAGTAGTCTTGCGTATAGCGGGATTCCAGAACGCGGCTCTGGCCGGGAGCGATGGAACCGACACCGTTGTCCCAGGAGTCATAATAGGGCTGGTTGTCACAGTCATACGAGACGACCGGGAGGAAGACCTGGTGGTCCTGGTTGGTATAGGTGCGCATATTGCCCTCGATGTTGATGTGCCAGTTCTTGATGGGCTCGAAGATGAGGGCCAGCTGGTTGGTGTAGTAGTTCTTCTGGGTGAACTGTTCACCGCCGTCGCGCAGGGTTTCGGTTTCCATGCCGCCAATCAGGTGACCGTTGGGGTCATACACCGGCACGTTGGGCCAGCGACGGGCGATATTGTGCATGAACAGGCGTCCCTGGTAGGTGAGATAGGTGGGACGGGTATAGTCTTCGCGGGTCCATTTGGTAGAGAAGTTCAGCCTGGCCCAGTCTGTCAGTTTTGCACCGATCTTGGCGTCGATGTTAAACCGGTTCATCTTGTCCTTTCCGAACTTCAGGAGACCGTTTGTATTCTGGAAGGATCCGCTCACGCGGTAGTTCAGGCGGTCCGTTCCGCCGCTCACGCTCACATTGTGGTTGTGGGAGGGAACGTTGCTGCCGTAGAAAACCTGGAACCAGTCCGTGTTGGCGCTGCCGGTGGCATAGGTGCCCCAGTGGTTGTTTCCGGCGTCGCGGATGGTCTGGACGTCGCTCACCCCGGCGATGAAATCATCGACCCGGCGAACCGTTTCCGTATCGAACTGCGGCTGCTGGCCGGCCAGGGCGCGGGCACGGTTCCAGTAGCGGACGAATTTGTCGGAGCTCATCATCTTGGGCAGATGAAGGGCGCTGTTGAAATTGACGTTTCCGCTGTAGGAGACGTGGGTCTTTCCGGCCTTTCCGCTCTTGGTGGTGATCAGAATCACACCGAAGGCGCCGCGGGCACCGTAGATGGAGGAGGATGCGGCATCCTTCAGGACGGAGATGGATTCCACATCGTTGTAGTTGATCGTGTTCATGTCTCCTTCAATGCCGTCGATCAGGATCAGGGGAGAAGCCGTGGAGCCGTCGCCGATGGTTCCGGTACCGCGGACGTTGACGCTCATGTTCTGGTTGAGCTCGCCGCCGCCGGTGGTTACGCCGAAGTTCAGGCCCGGAACCTGGCCCTGAAGGGCCTGGGAGATTGTCTGGACGGGACGGGAAGACAGCGCGTCACCGTCCACCATGCTCACTGCGCCGGTAACGTTCACTTTCTTCTGGACACCGTAACCGACCACCACCGACTCTTCCAGGGCCAGGGTGTCTTCTTTGATGACAAAGGTAAGCGGGGTCCCGTTCCAGGCGAGTTCCGCCGGGAGGTAGCCGATGGAGGAGACTTGCAGGATGTCTCCCGGATTGACTTGCGAAAGGGTAAAGCTGCCGTTGACGTCCGTGGACGTTCCTTTCAACGTTCCCTTGATGATGATGGTGGCGCCGATGACGGGTTCGCCGGAAGCGTCGGTAACCGTTCCGCGGGCCGTCTGCGGCGTCTGCGCCGAAGAAACGGTACATGCCAGCAAGAAGGCAATCGCCGACAGGATGGCTGTTCGAATTGGTCTTGACATAGTGTTTAAAATTTAGAAAGTTTAAAGATTGGAAAAAACTTGTTTGTGGTTATTAATTTGTACAAAAGTACAAAACTATTTCAAAAGTGGTTGCCCGGATTCGGCCGGGAGAATCCGAAAATATCCAGAAAGACTCAAAGAATGTCTATTTTTAAAAAAAGTATTACTTTTGCATAAAATGAAGCGAATGGGATGAAAAGAGTGCTTCTGTTTTTCTTGCTGTTGTGTGCGGCCGTGTCTGTTCAGGCGCGGCAGTATCCTTTCGCCTATATTCCCATCACGGTGGAAGACGGCCTGTCCCATCCCAATGTGACGGCGCTTTGTCAGGACAGCAGGGGATCCTTGTGGATTGGAACCAAGAACGGCCTCAATCGGTTCGACCACCGGCGGGTGCGGATGTACAGTTCCCGTATCGATGACCTTTCTTCGCTTCCCGACAAGCTGATCAACGCCCTTTTCGAGGGCAGCGGCGGGGATCTCTGGGTCCTGTGCGAAAGCGGCGTGGTCCGCTATCTTCCGGAGGAGGACGCCTTCCGGACCGTGCTGCCTTTTTTGTGCTTCAGTGCAGCCGAGCAGGACGGGACCCTCTACTTCGGCTCCAGCGGGAAACTCTTCGGCATCTGTGGGGGAGAATCCTCGCCGCAGATCCTCCACCCTTTCCCCGGAGGCGAGGACCAGCGGGATTATGATATCGTCTGCATGACGGCCCTCTCCGGCGGAGATCTGCTGCTCGGGACCCGGACGAGAGGTATTTTCCGCTATACGCCCGGGGGCACGGCAACACTGTTCGCTCCCGCACCGGAGCATTCCCTGATTGCGATGTACCGCTGCGAAGACGGTTCCGTTTGCGTGTCGGGCTATGGCTGCGGATTCCGCCTTTACGATCCCGAAGGCCGCCTGACGGGAAACTACACCAGCGGAAATTCCGGTCTTTCGTCGAACTATATCCAGGCCTTCATGGAATACCGTGGAGAACTCTGGATTGCCACCGACGGGGGCGGAATCAGCATTTTCTCTCCGGAAAAGCGGGCGTTCCGAGCCCTCCGGCGCTTGAGCGGAGATCCGGACACTCCGCCCTCCAATTCCATCACCACGCTGTACAAGGATACTTTCGGGACGCTCTGGGCCGGAACGGTGAAGGACGGCGTGTTCCAGATCCGCGACAATTACATCCGGGAACTCAAAGGCCATGCCCGTGGCCTGAATGACAACGCCGTCATCAGCCTGTTCCGGGAGGAGGATTCCACCCTGTGGGTGGGAACGGACGGGGGCGGCATTCACAAGCTGAACGCATCGGAGGGCCGTTTTACGCGGCTCAACGGCAGTGAAGGAAAGATCCTCTCGATTGCCGGGTTCGACCGGCGGCGCCTGCTGGTATCGGTCTATATGGACGGTTATTATCTGGTGGACGGCACCACCGGGCGCCGTACGCCTTTTGTCCTGGTGGACAAGGAGACCGACCTCCGGGAGAAATATTCCGGGTCCCTGCTCCGCGCCATGCAGCTGCCCTGGGGTACGCTCTGCTTCCTGGGGGGAGATTCATGGCTGTATCATCACGGAAAGGGTTTTTCGCCGATGCGCATGGAAGGGGACGCTCCGGCTCCGCACGGGCTGCAGATTGCCTGCGCCGGAGCGGAACGCGCGCTGCTTTACAAGGACAACCACGTGTTCGAGCTGCGCCGCTCCGACGAGAAACTGCGCCTGTGCTTTTCGGTGGGCCTGCACGAAAAGGTGACGGCGATTGCGGATGACGGGGCCGGCAACGTATGGGTGGGGACCAGCCGCGGCCTGGGCTGTTTCCGGGAGTCTTCCGGCCGCTATGAAACGATTTCCAACAGCCAGTTCGACGATGTCAGCGCCTTGGAATGCTCCGGGAAAGAGCAGCTGTGGATCTGCGCAAGAAACCGGCTGTTCACCTACCTTCCGCGGGAAGGGCGCTTCGTCTCGTGGGGCGCCTCGGACGGATACCATCCCAACGGGATAAAAATGCTCTATCAGAATGCCCTCAGCGACCATTATCTATATATGGGCGGCTCGGAAGGCGTGGTACAGGTGGACCGCCGCATCCCCATCCCCTCTTCCGGGGAACCGCAGTTTTTCCTGGAGCATCTGCAAGTGAACGGACAGGCGGCGGAGACCCGGCAGGGCAGGCTTACCATTCCCTGGAACAAACGACAGGTGAGCGCTTCCTTCCTGGTGAAAAAAGCCGATCTCTTCCAGCCCGACTTTTTCCGCTACCGGGTAGAGGGCAGCCGCAGCTGGACATACGAGAGCGACGAGCCCCGGCTGTCGCTGTCGGCCCTTGCCCCCGGAGACTACACGCTGTGGGTTTCCTGCCGCACCAAGGGCGGTTCTTTCTCTTCTCCCCAGCGCATGCTGTCCCTGACCGTGCTTCCGCCCTGGTACAAAACCAGCTGGTTCGCCATGGTGTGCTCCCTGCTCGTGGCGGTGCTCCTCCTCCTGACGGTCCGTTACATCCTTCGCCGTCAGCAGAGCGAAAGCAAAAACGACATGGCCCATTTCCTGGAAGAGATGCTTCAGGAGGAGGAGCCCCGGGAAGAGGATGGCGATGAGAATCCGTTGTGCCCGGACCCCGATTTCCGGAACAAGCTGGACAAATTGATTATGGAAAACCTCTCCGATCCGGACCTGGGCATCAAGTTCCTGACGGACCGTCTGCCCCTGAGCCGAAGCAGCCTGTACGCCAAGGTGAAGGAAGTGACGGGGATGGGGGTGAAGGACTACATCAACCGCATGCGGATCGAGCGTTCGGTTCAGCTGCTCATGACCACCAACAAAACCATCAATGAGATTGCCTATGAGGTGGGATTCACCTATCCGCGCTACTTCAGCACCTCCTTCAAGTTGTTCAAGGGGGTGACGCCCACCACCTTCAAAAAGGAAAACCGTCATGAATAAAGCCTTTCCCGCCGCAGCCGCCTTCCTGCTGAACGGAGTTGCCCTGTCGGCCCAGTCCCCGCGCCCCAATGTGATTCTGTTCGTTGTGGACGACATGGGGCCGATGGACACTTCGCTTCCCTTTTTGGCCGACAGCTGCGGCCGGCCGCAGCGCTTTCCGCTGAACGGCTGGTACCATACCCCCCGGATGGAGCGCTTTGCGCAGGAGGGCGTCCGCTTTTCCCAGTTCTACGCCCAGAGCGTGAGTTCGCCTTCCCGGGTTTCCCTCCTCACCGGACAGAATGCCGCCCGGCACCGCACCACCAACTGGATCCGCAGCGAATACGACAACCGCGATGACTACGGTCCCTACGACTGGAACTGGCAGGGGCTCCGGGCGACGGACTACACCCTGCCCCGCCTGCTGCACGAAGCCGGCTACCGGACCATCCACGTGGGGAAAGCCCACCTGGGGCCCGTCGGCAGCGAAGGGGAATTCCCCGAGAACCTGGGCTTCGATGTAAACATCGCGGGTTCTTCCATCGGGGAGCCGGGCAGTTATCTGGGGGAGAACGGATACGGCGCCATCCGCGGCACCTCCTCCCGCGCCGTGCCCGGGCTGGAGAAATACCATGGAAGCGACACTTTTCTGACAGAGGCGCTTACCCTGGAGGCGCTCGCGCAAATAGACCGCGCCGCCGATGACGGCGTCCCCTTTTTCCTCTACCTCTCCCATTATGCCGTCCACAACCCTTTCGAGACAGACAGACGCTTCGAAGCCAGCTATTTGCAGGACAGCCTCAAGAGCCGGTCGGCCATCGGCTACGCCACCCTGGTGGAGGGCATGGACAAGTCCCTGGGCGATGTGCTGGACCACCTGAGGCTGCGGGGCCTTGCCGAGAACACGCTTGTCGTGTTTCTGGGCGACAACGGTGGCGACGCGCCGCTGGGGCCGGCAAGGGGCTGGGCGTCATCCGCTCCGCTCCGGGGAAAGAAAGGGTCCGAGTTTGAAGGCGGCATCCGCGTGCCCTGCATCATCGGCTGGGCGGCCCCGGGAGGGGGAATGCAGCTGCTCCCGGTGGCACGCGGGACGCTCCAGACCCAGGTGGCCTGCATCATGGACATTTACCCTACGCTTATGCGCCTTGTCGGGGTATCCGTGCCGGAAGACCATCCCGTTGACGGCCAGGATCTCGGCGTTCTGCTGACGGGGAAAAAGGACCCTGCCCGCGAGGAGGTTTTCATGTGCCATTTCCCCCACCGGCACCGGGGCAGCTATTATACCACTTACCGCAACGGTCCGTGGAAACTGATTTATTACTACAATCCGGCTCATCCGGAACTGCCGCAGAGCGTGCTGTTCAACCTGGAGGAGGATCCCTATGAGACCACCGACCTGTCCGGGCTCCACCCCGGGATAACGGCACGTCTCCTGAAGGAGATGACCGCACGGCTGGAACGCGAGAGGGCCGCGTATCCGGTGGATTTCGAGGGCCGGTCCATTCCGCCACGGCCATGAGAGAACTGTCCATCCCCCTGGAAGAGGCCGCCCGCCTGAGCGGACCGCTGGCCTTCAACATCATGCTCAAGCCGGCCGGGTCGCTGTGCAACCTGGACTGTGCATACTGCTACTACCTGGACAAGTCGGCCCTCTATGGCGGAAGGGAACCCCGCATGAGCATGGATACGTTGGAGGGTGTGACGCGCGCCTATATCGAGGCCAACGATGTTCCCGAGGTGCAGTTTGTCTGGCACGGCGGAGAGCCGCTGCTGCTGGGACTGGATTTTTTCCGGAAGGCGGTTCAGTTCCAGCGCAAGTATGCCGGCGGCAAAACCGTCTTCAATTCCATCCAGACCAACGGAACCCTGCTGGATGCGGCGTGGGCCCGCTTTTTCCGGGAGAACAATTTCCTGGTGGGCCTATCCCTGGACGGCCCGGAGGACATCCATGACCGTTACCGTACCGACCGCGGCGGAGCGCCCACCTTCCGGAAAGTGACCGACGGGCTTCGGATCCTGCGGGAGGAAGGCGTTCCGTTCAATACGCTCACCACGGTGAGCCGCGCCGGAGAGGGTCGCGGGGCCGAAGTCTATCAGTTCCTGAAGGCCGCCGGAAGCTGCTACATGCAGTTTCTGCCCGTGGTGGAATATGTGCGCCTGAAGGGAAAGAATATCCGGCCGGAGATTGTGGAACCCATGACCCCCGGGGCGGTCCCGGCTTTCTGGTCGGTTTCGGCAGAGGGCTTCGGGGACTACATGAACGCCATCTTCGATCAATGGATAAAGGCCGATGTGGGCCGCTGTTTCGTGCAGCTGTTCGACGCCACGCTGTCGGCCTGGTGCGGCCATCAGGGCGGCGTGTGCGTGTTCGGCAGAAGCTGCTCCGGGAATGCCGTAATCGAGCACAACGGAGACCTGTACGTGTGCGATCACTTCGTGTATCCGCGCTATCGGGTGGGAAATGTGCTCCAGACGCCCATCCGGGAACTGATGGAGCGCGAGCAGGTGACGCGTTTTGCCCTCCGCAAATACAGCAGCCTTCCGCCGCGCTGCCAGCGCTGCCCCTATCTTCCGGCCTGTCACGGGGAATGTCCCCAGCACCGGGACCCGAAGACCGGCGTAAATGTTCTCTGCGAAGGGTATCGGCGCTATTTCGACCACGTGGCACCGGCCATGGACCGTATGCGGGCGCTGCTTTCCCAGGGCCGCGCTCCGGCCGAAATCATGTCTTACGGACGGTAAATGTCATCCAGATACAGGGCCAGGCGGTTCAGGACGGGGCAGGCATCGGCCTCGGTGATGTGAATCCGCACGGCGTCGGCGGTTACGGTGGGAATGAGGAGGATGCGCTTGTAGCCGATGGTCGTTTCCTTTGCCACTTGCACCCATTCCCCGTCTTTGCGCACTTCCACTTCGAAAGCGGCCACCCGCTGGCCTAGAGGGATGTATTCCTGCAGCACGATGCGGTTGAAACTGCGCTCCTCGGGCAGCGTGAGGGTGACGGAAGGGGTAAGGTCCTGGTCCGGAACCGCCCAGTAGCGATGGTAGTCTTCCTCCAGCAGGGCACTTTCGGAGAACGCCCTTCCGCGCCGGCTGCTGGCTTTTACCGTTCCGCCTTGGGCCAGGTCCGTGGCAAAGATGCGGTCCAGGGCCCGGCGCCATTCGAGCAGACGGGCCGAGTCGGCCTCGTGGATACGGCCGCGGGTGTCGGGAGGAACGTTCAGCAAGAGCAGGGAATTGCGTCCCACGCTGGTGTAATAGATGCCCAGAAGCTCCTGCAGGCTTTTTACCTGTTCATTTTCCGAAGCCCTCCAAAACCAGCCGGGGCGGATGGATACATCCGACTCGGAGGGGACCCAGAACTCTCCGCCGCGGACGCCTTCGTTCTTGGCTTCCCGTTTGGGCCCTTCGATTCCGGGAACAAAACCCTTGGTGTCGTACGTGGACCAGGAAGTGCGGCCGGCCACACCCCTTTCATTGCCCACCCATCGGCATCCGGGGCCCGTGTCTCCGAAAATGACGGCATCGGGCTGCAGCTCGAAGACGGTTTTGTGGTACAGGGGCCAGTCATATTCCTGGCGTTTTCCGTTGGGACCTTCCCCGCAGGCGCCGTCGAACCATTGCTCAAACACGGGACCGTAGCCGCTCAAGGCGCTCCGGAGCGTCTGTTCGAATACCTGATTGTATTCCGGCGTGCCGTAATGGGGGTCGAAGCGGTCCCAGGGAGAGATGTAAACGCCCAGTTTAAGTCCGTACTGCGCGCAGGCCTCCGACAGGTCTTTCAGCACGTCTCCCTCTCCGTTTTTCCAGGCCGACTGCTTCACGGTATGCCGGCTCACCGGATTGGGCCAGAGGCAGAAGCCGTCGTGGTGCTTGGCCGTGAGGATGACTCCCTTGAAGCCGGCATCACGGGCCACCTGTGCCCATTGGCGGCAGTCCATGTCCGTGGGATTGAAGATGTCCTCCGGTTCGGTCCCGTCCCCCCACTCTTTTCCGGAGAAGGTGTTGGGGCCGAAGTGGATGAACAGATTGGTTTCCATCCGCTGCCACTCCACCTGGGCGGGTGTGGGGCAGGGGCC
>CADBFO010000034.1 GCA_902794005.1 uncultured Bacteroidia bacterium | reverse complement strand
CCTCTTCCCATTCCGAACAGAGAAGTTAAGCTCACCATCGCCGATGGTACTGCCCCACCAGGTGGGAGAGTAGGTAGCTGCGGTTCTTTGGAATGCCAGTCGTCGCTTGACGTCTGGCATTCTTCTTTTATGGCCTGGGATGGCCCGGGGCGCCACGAACCAAGGAACAATGCCCCACCTGCCCCATCCCCCAGAGCGTCCGGCCGAAGAATCTTTTCGGTCGGGCCTGGTTGGTCGCTTCGCTCTGAGAGGGAACGACGAAGAAATAGATTCTTCGTCGGGTTTCACCCTCCTCAGAATGACAGATAACTCTCATTCTGAACTCGATATATAACTGTCATTCTGAACGAAGTGAAGAATCTTTCGAAGATTTGTTGTAAATTTGCGTTACGGGATGAAAAGATGGATTCTCATACTGCTTCTGTGCTGCTGCCTTCCGCTCATGGGGCAGGAGCATGCGCAAAGCGGCGGCAACCGGCTCCGGGTCATCCGTGACGGGAACGAATTCCTCACTTCTCTTGTGGAAGACATCTTGTCGGCCCGGGAGAGCGTTGACCTGGAGTGTTACTGGTTCAGCACGGATTCGGCCGGCCGGGTGGTCCGGGACGCCCTGGTGAAAAAGGCACGGGAAGGCATCCGGGTGCGGGTTCTTTTCGACAATCTGGTGACGCCCGCCGCGCCTGTCGCCTTCTACGATGCGCTCCGCAAGGCCGGCGCAGAGGTGCAGCTTGTCCATGATTTTGAGAAAATCGGCCCTTTCCGCTCCGTCGGCTCCATTTTCTCCATGCGCGACCACCGCAAAATTATCGTGATCGACAGTCGCATCGCCTATACGGGAGGGATGAATCTTTGCATGGAGTCCGTTCAATGGGCCGATACCCAGGTAAGGGTGGAAGGTCCGGCCGCTGCGGCTCTCCTTTCCACCTTCCGGCCGGACACGGCGGTTCCCGCGGCCGACGGCCCCGTGCAGGTTCGGGTAATCACGTCGGAAAAGGAGGCATCGGCCGAAGATCTTTACATCCGGGCGCTCCGCTCCGCGCAGGAGTATTTCTATCTGCAAACCCCCTATTTCTGCCCTCCTGAGGCCATCCTGGCCGAAATCAAGGCGGCATCGGCCCGGGGAGTGGACGTGCGTCTGCTCCTTCCCGAACGCAGTGACTGGGGGTTCATGAACGCGCTTTCCCGGGACTATTTCGAGGAACTTCTGGCGGCCGGAGTCTCCGTCTGTCTGTTCACCGAAAAATACGACCACACCAAAGCCTTCGTGTCGGACGGGAACTTTACCTGTATCGGCACGATCAATCTGGACAAGCGCAGTTTCCATATCAACAAGGAAGTGGCCCTGTTTGTCTTTGACGAGCCCTTTGCCCGCGAGTACACCCGCCATTTCCTGCAGCAGCAGGAGCGCTCCTACCCCGTGCAAGCCGGAGAAAGCATCGCCCGGGGCATCCACAAGCCCTACCGCGCCTTCCTCCGCCTCCTGAGCCCCCTCTTCTAATTCTTTTGCTTTGGTTTTTTCCTTGGCCGTGTGGTGTGTGGTTGTGTGGCTGTGTGGCTGCTTTTGCCCCGCCCCTCAGTCCTGATGTAAGTTTACCGAGGTTGGACAATAAGTGGTTGGGTGTGTGGCTGCGAAGTGGTTGATAGTCAGTGTGTTATGGAAAATCCTCTGCACTTTTTGCGCAGAGGATTATGCGTAAATTATTGATTATAAATGGATTCCGTGCCACCGGATTCCGGCTATGCAACTCAACATCGGCCAGGTTTTTAAACACCGTCCATGTTGTTCAGTGCTGGCCAGGTTGTTTGGCTCTTTGGTTCAGTCTCCTTTTTGCCCACGCCCCTCAGTCCTGAGATAGGTTTACCGGGGTTGGACAATAAGTGGTTGAGTGCGTGGCTGCGAAGTGGTTGATAGTCAGTGTGTTATGGGAAATCCTCTGCACTTTTTGCGCAGAGGATTATGCGTAAAGTGTTGATTATAAATGGATTCCGTGCCACTGGATTCTGGCTATGCAGCTCAACATCGGCCAGGTTTTTAAACACCGTCCGTGTTGTTCAGTACTGGCCAGGTTGTTTGGCTCTTTGGTTCGGTCTCCTTTTTGCCCGGTGCCCCTTAGTCCTGATGTAAGTTTACCGAGGTTGGACAATAAGTGGTTGGGCGTGTGGCCGCGAAGTGGTTGATAGTCAGTGTATTATGGAAAATCCTCTGCACTTTTTGCGCAGAGGATTATCTGTAACTTGCTGGAAATCAGCCGATTAGCGGCCACGTCGGCGTGCCGGCAATGCTGTTTAACATCGTCCAAGCAGCGCCCGGCCAAACAGTCAGCCACAGCCAGGAGGTCCAGCCTCAGGCAGTCACCCCCAGCCAAGCAATCTCAGCCTCAAGCCCTCAGCCCTCAGCCAAACACCACCGGCCAAGCATCTCACCAGCGGCTGCACGGGCCTATTTGGCGGGAGCGAAGTATTTCCAGCAAAGGGCGCTGAGGCCGCCGCCGACGAGCGGAGCGGCGATGAATACCCAGACATCGGCAAGGGCCTGGCCGCCGGCGAAGAGGGCGGGGCCGATGGAACGGGCCGGGTTCACGGAAGTGCCGGTGAGGTTGATGCACACCAGGTGGACCAGGACAAGGGTGAGGCCGATGGCGAGACCGGCCAGGTTGCCGGCACCGATCTTGGAATCGGTGGTTCCCAGGACAACCAGCACGAAGATGAAGGTGGCGATGACTTCCACAAGGAAGGCGCCGCCCACGCCGCCGGCATTGGCAATGCCGTTGGAGCCGAGGGCGCCGGTGAGGTCTTTGCCTACCATGCCGGCCACCAGCATGAGCAGGGCACCGGCGATGATACCGCCGATGATCTGGCCTACCCAGTAGCCGCAGGCGTCTTTCCAGCTCATGCGGCCGCTCAGGGCCACGGCCAGGGTGATAGCGGGGTTGATGTGGCAACCGCTGACGCCGCCGATGGTGTAGGCCATGGCAACTACCGTGAGACCGAAAGCGATGGCAACGCCTACCACGCCGGCGGGTTCTCCGCAACCGATGAACATGGCCGATGCGCAGCCCAGGAAGGTGAGTACGAATGTACCCAATGCTTCAGCAACATACTTTTTCATAACCAATTCTATTTTTTAGGTTTTAGGATTTTTAACATCCAAAAATAAAAATTTTAGTAAAAAAAAACAAATCCGTATCTTTGTAAGTGAAAGATAATAATCAACCTGCCGCCGCAAGCGGCAGGGAGCAGTGTGGCAAGCACAGACGATGCAATGGCGCGGTTGAATAATACGGTACTTTGGAACGAGGCTGCGAAGGCGGGCGTGCTCTTCGGCCTGGTATCTGTTTCCTGCCTGGTCCTGAAGGAACTGGCCGGGATGAGCGGGAGCGCCTTCCTCGTGCAGGCCGCTGCGGTCATTCTCTGGACCGCGGAGCTGTTCGGCTGCATCCTGTTGATGAAAAAGGTGCAGCTGGACTTGCGGGACCGCTACGAAGGCGTGAAGATGGAAGACTGCTACCGGCTGGGGCGGCGGGCCGCGCTGCTCAGCGGCCTGCTGCTGGCATCGGCCCAGGCGCTCGTGATTCTATATATGCCGCAGGAAACCATGGACCGGCTGGTGAGCGCCGTCTCGGAATCCATGCGTATGTCGTCCTCGCAGCAGGAGGAGGTGCATGGTATGATGGACAGGCTTCCCGTTTTCACCTTCCTTTTCCAGTGGCTGTACTGTTACCTGTACGGAACCGTGCTTTCCGGCGCCATGTCCCGCTATATTTTTCGCTCGCCCGATGAACAATAATCGCTTATGGACCTTTCTGTCGTTATCCCCCTGTACAATGAGGCCGATTCCCTCCCGGAACTGAAGGCCTGGATCGAGCGTTCCCTGCAGGAGTTCACCTACGAAATCATTTTTGTGGACGATGGTTCCATCGACGGCTCCTGGGAAGTGATCCGGCAGCTGTGTTCGGAATCGGTGCACGGCATCCGATTCCGGCGGAACTGTGGCAAGTCGGCCGCCCTGTATGAAGGGTTCGCCGCCGCTGCGGGCGACATCGTCGTCACCCTGGATGCCGACCTCCAGGACTCCCCGGAGGAGATTCCTGAAATGGTGCGCATGATTCGCGAGCAGGGGTACGACCTGGTGAGCGGCTGGAAGCAGCACCGCAAGGACAACGCCCTCACCAAGAACATTCCCTCCATACTGTACAACTGGGCGGCCCGCAAGGTTACCGGCATCAAGTTGCATGATATGAACTGCGGCATCAAGGCCTACCGGAAGGAGGTGGTGAAGAACATCGAAGTGTATGGGGAGATGCACCGCTACATTCCCTACCTGGCCAAGAACGCCGGCTTCTCCCGGATCGGAGAAAAGCGCGTCCATCATCAGAAACGCAAATACGGGAAATCCAAATTCGGCATGGAACGTTTTGTAAACGGCCTGCTGGACCTGATGAGCCTGTGGTTCCTGAGCCGTTTTGGCGGAAAGCCGATGCATTTTTTCGGGGCCAGCGGTATTCTGATGTTCCTGATTGGCTTCGTGATGACGGTATGGATTATCGTCGCCAAACTGGTCCATCAGGCGCAGGACATCAAGTTCCGCGCCGTCACGGACCAGCCGCTTTTCTACCTGGCCCTTGTTGCCGTCGTATTGGGCGTGATGCTTTTTCTGGCCGGTTTCCTGGGAGAGATGGTCTCCCGAAACGCCCCCGAGCGCAACCGGTATCCGATAGAAGAGAAAATTTTCGATTAGAATTTTGAGTTGTTGAAATTGGCGCCACGCCGTGTAAAGACGGTGACGGCAGGAACTCGAAAATGATTGCCGCATTCGGCAGTAATAGGTTTGTCAGTAAAAATTGCTATATTTGCAGGCTAATATAAAGTTTGCAGATATGATTGACATTACGTTCCCGGATGGAAGTGTTCGTCAGTATGAGGCTGGCGTAACAGGTTATGACATTGCCATGGGCATCAGCCCGCGTTTGGCAGAGCAGGTGCTGGCCGTACAGGTAAAGTATCCCGCCGAGCCCGAGACTTCCCGCGGAACCACCATCGACCTCACCCGTCCCATTACCGAGGACTGCTCCGTGCGCCTGTTGAAGTGGGAGGATGACGAGGCCAAGAAGGTATTCTGGCACAGCTCTTCCCACCTGATGGCGGAGGCCCTTGAGATTCTGTTCCCCGGGGTGAAGTTCGGGATCGGCCCGGCCATCGAGAATGGCTTCTACTACGATGTGGACTTTGGCGGACGCACGGTTACGGACGCAGATTTCAAAGCCATCGAGAACAAGATGCTGGAACTGGCCCGCCAGAAACAGGACTACTGCCGCATCGAGGTTTCCAAGGCCGATGCCATGAAGTACTTCACCGAAAAGGGAGACCCGTACAAGCAGGAACTCATCTCCGAACTGGAGGACGGCACCATCACCTACTATACCAACGGCGTGTTCACGGATCTGTGCCGGGGGCCGCACCTGAAAAATACGGAGGTGATCAAGGCTGTGAAGGTGCTTTCCCTGGCCGGAGCTTACTGGAGAGGGGACGAGAAGCGCCAGCAGCTCACCCGCATCTACGGCATCACCTTCCCCAAGGCTTCCATGCTCACCGAATACCTGCAGGTGCTGGAAGAGGCCAAGAAGCGGGATCACCGCAAAATCGGCAAGGATATGGAGCTGTTCACCTTCTCCCAGCGGGTGGGGCAGGGACTTCCCCTGTGGCTGCCCCGCGGCGCCGCCCTGCGCAACACCCTGCAGGCTTTCCTGGCCAAAAAGCAGGCCGAATATGGCTACCTGCCCGTGGTGACGCCCCATATCGGCGGAAAGGAACTGTACGTCACTTCCGGCCACTATGCCAAGTACGGAAAGGATTCCTTCCAGCCCATTCATACCCCGCAGGAAGGGGAAGAGTATCTCCTCAAACCCATGAACTGTCCGCACCACTGCGAGATTTACCGCAGCGCCCCGCATTCCTACCGTGACCTGCCCCTGCGTTTTGCCGAGTTCGGCACGGTGTACCGTTACGAGCAGTCCGGCGAGCTGCACGGCCTCACCCGCGTGCGCAGCTTCACCCAGGACGACGCCCATCTTTTCTGCCGCCAGGACCAGCTCCAGGAAGAGTTCGAGAAGGTGATCGACCTTATCCTCTATGTGTTCAAGACCCTGAAGTTCGACAAGTTCACCGCGCAGGTTTCCCTGCGGGACCCCAAGAACCCGTCCAAGTATATCGGCTCCGACGAGAACTGGAACAAGGCGGAGCAGGGGATTATCGATGCGGCCAAGAAGAAAGGCCTGCCGTATGTGATTGAAACCGGCGAAGCCGCTTTCTACGGCCCCAAGCTGGACTTCATGGTGAAGGACGCCATCGGCCGCAGCTGGCAGCTGGGTACCATCCAGGTAGACTACAATCTGCCCGAGCGCTTCGAACTGGAGTATGTGGATTCCGACGGCAGCCGCCAGCGCCCCGTGATGATTCACCGCGCCCCGTTCGGCTCGCTGGAGCGTTTCGTGGCCGTGCTGCTGGAGCACACCGCCGGCCATCTGCCGCTGTGGCTGCACCCCGACCAGGTTAAAGTGCTGCCCGTGAGCGAAAAATATGCAGATTATGCGAAAAAAGTTGTAAATCTGCTAAATAATTCCGAAATTCGCGCCTCTATCGACGACCGTAACGAGACGCTCGGCAAGAGAATTCGTGAGACTTCCCTCAAGAGAGTGCCGCTGCTGGTCATTGTCGGTGAGAAAGAACAGGCGGAGGAATCCGTCTCCGTACGCCGTGGAGCCGAGGACCAGGGTTCCATGAGTGTGTCGCAGTTTGTGGACTATGTCCGCCAGGCTGTGGCCGATGAACTGGCCCAATAAGTTTAACGTTTAAAGGAGCAAGACTATCGCAACGCCTTTCAGACCGAGACCCGGTGGTCTCAAAAAGAAAAAGCCTGTCCAGCAGCAGGGTATCCAGAAGGACGAGAACGCCCTGAGGATTAACCGTGAAATCACTGCCTCGCAGGTACGACTGGTCGGGGAGAACATCCCCGAGCAGGGCATCTACCCCTTTACCAAGGCCCTTTCCATGGCCGAAGAGCTGGAACTGGACCTGGTGGAAATCAGCGCCAAGGCCGACCCTCCGGTGTGCAAGATTCTGGATTACCAGAAGTACCTGTACCAGCAGAGGAAGAAGGCCAAGGAGATGAAAGCCAACGCTGCGAAGATTGTCATCAAGGAAATCCGCTTCGGCCCCAACACGGACGAACATGATTTCCAGTTCAAGCTCAAGCATGCGGCGGGGTTCCTCCAGGAAGGGTCCAAGGTGAAAGCCTCCATCTTCTTCCGCGGTCGCTCCATCCAGTTTGCCGAGCAGGGAGAAAAACAGCTTCTCCGCTTTGCCGTGGAACTGGAAGAGTTCGGCCGGCCGGAAAACATGCCCACCCTGGAAGGCAAGCGCATGACCATGATGCTGGCTCCCGTGAAGAAAAAATAAGCCGCCCTGTCTTCCGCGCTTCTGCCCGTCATTCCGAGCGAAGCGAAGAATCTCATCGGCCTATATGTATAATTATTAATTGTTTAACACAATGGCAAAGCTTAAAACCAACTCCGGTGCCAAAAAGCGCTTTACGCTTACCGGATCGGGAAAGATCAAGAGGAAGCACGCTTACCACAGCCACATCCTCACCAAGAAGACCAAGAAACAGAAACGCAATCTGGATCACTTCGCCGTCCTGGAGAAGGTCGATGTCAAGCGCGTGAAGGAACTCCTGGTCATGTAATTCATGTTTAACTGGAACGCAGTCTAAAGCGCATATCGGCCCGTTCCGTGTGCCACTGCCTCCAAAATTGTAAAAATTTATGCCTAGATCAGTTAATTCTGTTGCCTCAAGGGCACGCCGCAAGAAGATTCTTTCGAGAACCCGCGGCAATTTCCTGTCCCGCAAGAATGTCTGGACAGTTGCAAAGAACACCTACGAGAAAGGTCTCACTTACGCCTACCGCGACCGCAAGGCCAAGAAGCGCGAGTTCCGTTCCCTGTGGATTCAGCGTATCAACGCTGCCGCCCGTCAGTACGGTCTCACTTATTCCCAGTTCATGGGACGCCTCGCCAAGCAGAACATCGGCCTTAACCGCAAAGTTCTCGCCGACCTTGCCATGAACAACCCTCAGGCTTTTGAGGCGATCGTGAAATCTGTCAAGTAGTCATTGCCCCGTGAGCTGGAAGGGAATCATCCAAAACAAGTGGTTGAAGCTGGGATTCTGGTCCCTGCTCTACACTGCGTGGGTGATCTGGCTCGGGAACTATTGGTGGCTTCTGGGCCTGGGTGTCCTCTTCGACTTTTTCATTACCAAGAAAGTGAAGTGGCTCTTCTGGAAAAAAGAGTATGCCCCCGGAGAGAAGCGCAATTTCTGGCTGGACCTTCTTCCAGGCCTTCAAGATTCCTTCCTCCTCCATGGAAAGTACGCTGTACACCGGAGACCATCTCTTCGTGTCCAAGCTCACTTACGGGCCGCGCGTCCCCCAGACGCCCCTCACCATTCCCTTTACGCACAACCGGATATTCGGCCGTGAGAGCTATTCCACGCTCATCCAGAACAAATACCGCCGCCTGAAGGGTTTCCGTGAGGTCAGAAGGGGCGACATCGTGGTGTTCGGCTTCCCCAACGGTGACACCGTCCTTACCCGCCGTCCCGCAGACGATTACTACGCCTGGGTGCGCGCTTTGGGAAGGGAGCAGGTGATCAGGGAATATGGCCCCGTCATTGTCCGTCCGGCCGACAAGAAAGATCACTATGTCAAGCGTTGCGTCGCCGTCGCCGGCGATACGCTTCAGGTGAAGGACGGCCTGGTATGGGTGAACGGAGAGCAGGAGCCCGACTATCCCGGAAGGCAGCTTACGTACAAGGTAACCACAAGCGGGTCCCGCATCAACCAGCTCAAGCTGGAACAGCTGGGCCTCAATCTGAACGAACTGTTTTTCGATTCCCGTCTTCCCGGCTATCCTATGATGCCCCTGACGGAAAAGATGTTGGAAGAGGTTCAGAAAATCCAGACTGTCGTGGAGGTGAAACCCAATTTGGAGAAACACCCCGCTTCCGCTCAGGATGCGTCCGTCTTCCCGTACTGCAAGGATTGGACTTGTGATTACTTCGGACCGCTCTGGATTCCCAAGAAAGGTGCTACCGTTGCTCTGGATATGGAAAACCTGCCTCTTTATGAGCGCATCATCCGTGATTATGAGCACAATACCCTTTCCGTGGAAGGAGCGCAAATCCGCATCAACGGAGAGCCTGCCACAACGTACACTTTCCAGCAAGACTATTACTTCATGATGGGCGACAACCGCCACAATTCCCTGGATTCCCGTTACTGGGGATTCGTTCCGGAAGATCACATCGTGGGCACCCCGTCCATCATCTGGCTTTCAACAGACGCAAGCAAAAGCTTCCCCAAAAGCATCCGGTGGAAACGGTTCCTCAAAATCGTTTAACACCTACAACAAGTAACAATTAAAAAAGTAAAATATTATGTCAAAGGTTTGTCAGATAACCGGTAGGAAGAGAATGATCGGCAACAATGTCGCTCATTCCAAGCTGCGCACCAAGCGCGACTTCTCCCTCAACCTCAAGACCAAGAAGTTCTGGTCCGAGAGCGAACAGCGTTTCGTCACCCTGAAAGTGACCACCAAGGGTATGCGTATCATCGAGAAGAATGGTCTCGACACCACCCTCAAGGCCGCTCAGGAGAAAGGATACGTAAGCCTTGTTTAACCCTTTAATCTTTAAGAATTATGGCAAAGAAACAGAAAGGAAACAGGGTGCAGGTCATCCTGGAGTGCACGGAGCAGAAGGCCAGCGGTGTTCCCGGTATGTCCCGTTACATCACCACCAAGAACAAAAAGAACACCCCCGACCGTCTTGAGCGCATGAAGTACAACCCGTACCTCAAGAAAGTAACCCTCCACCGTGAGATTAAATAAATCATTTGAACTATGGCAAAGAAAGCAGTTGCAACCTTCGATGCAAAAGCCGGTGCAAAGCACATGGTGAAGGTCATCCGTATGGAAAAGAGCCCCAAGACCGGTGCCTACGTTTTCGTAGAGCAGCTGGTGGAAGAAGGCAAAGAGAAGGAATTCTTCAACAAGAAGTAGTTCTCTCCTGTCAGATTGCAAAAAAGCCACTCCGCGAGGGTGGCTTTTTGCTTGCAGGGCCAGGAATTTGATTGCACAGGCTAAGAATTTGCTTGCACAGGCTCGCACCCTATTTACGTGGCATAAGCGCCATCTGGCCCGCGGGTATGCGCGCCACCTGTCTCGCCACCTGTCTCGCCCCGCCTTCCTCGCCACCCGCCACCCGCCGCATCGCCTGCCGCGCCGCCTGCTGCACCGCCGGACTGTCATTCTGAACGAAGTGAAGATTTTAACGAAGTGAAGATTTTTAGTCAGCCCATTTAACGTGGCAACGAAACCGGCGACATCGGCCTGCGCTCTTGCTGCGTTGACAGCCACAGCGCCCCAGTGGCCGATTCCGTGTCAACGTGGCAGCGAAATCGCCCCAATCGGCCTGTGCTCTTGCCGCGTTGACGTCCATAGCGCTCCCATGCCCGATTCCGTGTCAACGTGGCAGCGAAACCGGCGAAATCGGGCTGCGCTCCTGCCGCGTATGACATCCACTGCGCCCCTGTGCGCGATTCCGTGTCAACGTGGCAGCGAAATCGCCCCAATCGGCCTACGCTCCTGCCGCGTTGACAGCCACAGCGCACCCATGCCCGATTCCGTGTCAACTCGGCCGCGAAATCGCCCCAATCGGGCTTTGCTCTTGCCGCGTTGACAGCCACAGCGCCCCCATGCCCGATTCCGTGTCAACGTGGCAACGAAATCGCCCCAATCGGCCTACGCTCCTGCCGCGTTGACAGCCGCAGCGCACCCATGCCCGATTCCGTGTCAACGCGGCCGCCAAATCGCCCCGATCGGGCTGCGCTCTTGCCGCGTTGACGTCCACAGCGCTCCCATGCCCGATTCTGTGTCAACGTGGCAACGAAATCGCCCCAATCGGGCTTTGCTCTTGCCGCGTTGACAGCCACAGCGCCCCCGTAGCCGATTCTGTGTCAACGTAGCAGCACCACGCAGCGTCGAATCTGCTGCTCCGGAAGATGATACTCATTGAACAGCAGGCGAGCTATCTGTTTTTTCTGGGAGTCGGTGAGCAGATAGACGGACGCCACGCCATAGGAGAGGAGGAGTTCCCTGTCGATGAGTCGGCAAACATCCATATCCTGCATCCGCGTGCGGCTGAAGTATCGTCCGGACTCGTTCTTCAGCATCTGCGTGATGGATTTTTCGTCGCTCCGCTCAATGTCGCCGATGGTAATGGGAGCGCCTGTCCCATCATTCAGCTGTTCTCTGGACCAGCTATCATCGGTAAGGCGGTTCATCTGGTAAAGGAAGTTGCGCGGAGAGCCGTAGTAATGCTCGGCCCGGCGGATCTCCATGAAACTGCGACGGGTAAAAACGCCGTGCTCGTTCATCTGGTATTCGTCCGGGAATTCAGCATGACGAGGGAGGAAGGTCTGCATGTCCACCCTGGACAGGGGGAACGGCGTTTCCGACACCAGACCCACGTCTTCCACAAACATATCCCGGACCGAACAGTATGGATACCCCAATGCCGTAGAGGATGCACCATGGTGCAGTCCATTGCGTAAGATGTAGCTTTGAAACACCATCTGGTGCACGTGCCCTTCTATTTTCAGTTGGAAAGTGTACTTCTCTCCCAGGCGTCCTTTCCGGTCGTATTTTCTGTTGAAATACTTGGAGTACGACATGCGAAGTGCAGCTGCGTAGCGCTGCGGCTCCCGCGTGAAAACGCCTATATGGGCATGTGTGGACATCTCGGAATCCACGACAATCTCCGTTTTCTGGGAATAAGCGCGCAAGGCCATCAGGTTGACGAACATGCCGTGGTCTTCCTCGTCGCGGAACATCACCTCATCATGCGAGGTAAAGCAGATATGATACGATTCCTTCATGGAAGCAAGGTAAACACGATTTCCCACTCCTCCAAGAATCGGTGGAAAGAAAGTGTTGTTTCACATGTTTTTTTGCGGTTTTTTACGATTGTGCAGTTTTTTTGTGGATTTACTGCTGCATTGTTTTTGCCTGAACCCCGATTTCGAGAAGTCATCGAATCTGTTGCCCGTGCCCGATGAATGCGTAGAATGGATACCCCCATTGAGGGTGTCGGCTCGCGGCGAGGTGTTCGCCAGTTCCGCGAAGTGATGGCCATGCCGAACCTTGTGACGGTGGAGACGGAGCAAACAGACTTCCGTTTTCTGGAGCTCGCTTGTGGCGACGGCAACTTCCTCATAGGGAGGCTCAGGCGTAAACTCGCTGTCTGCGGGGACCGCTTCCGCATGATGCCGTCCGGGCCATCTCCGGCACACTTACGGATTTCTCCCGTCGGTGGCCGATTCCGTGTCAACGTGGCAGCGAAATCGTCGAAATCGGGCTGCGCTACTGCCGCGTTGACAGCCACAGCGCTCCTGTGGCCGATTCCGTGTCAACGTGGCAGCGAAACCGGCGAAATCGGGCTTTGCTCTTGCCGCGTTGACGTCCACAGCGCTCCCATGCCCGATTCCGTGTCAACGTAGCAGCGAAATCGCCCCAATCGGCCTGCGCTCCTGCCGCGTTGACGTCCGCAGCGCCCCTGTGGCCGATTCCGTGTCAACGTGGCAGCGAAATCGCCCCAATCGGCCTGCGGCAATGTGACGTCGCCTCGCATTACCGGGCTCGGCGGCCGTCACCAACCACAAAAGTCGCAATCACCAACCGAGAATGTCAATGATACCCCGACAAATCAGAAGCTGTTTTGAAATAATTGCTCTTGTTATTTACACGACCTTATCGGTCACGTAGCTACGGCTACGCTCCCTCTTCCAAAGGTGAAACTGTCTCGAAAAATCCATATAACAAACTTCGGCAACCATTTCAAAACAGCTTCTCAAAATAAAAAGTAGGGAGAAAAATTTGAAAGTAGGGAGAAAAACGCTATTTTTGCACAAAAAAGTAGGGAGAAAATGACTGGAATGGATAGCGTTATTGCACTTGTCGAGCAGTATAAACAGCTTGGAATTGATTCACAGATAGACTACGAAAAGTTCTACCTGTATTCGATTATTACCCATTCCACGGCCATCGAAGGCTCCACGGTAAGCGAAATCGAGAATCAACTTCTGTTTGACGAGGGTATATCGGCCAAAGGGAAAACCATTATGGAACAGATGATGAATCTGGACCTTAAAATGGCCTACGAAGAAAGCATCAAACTGGCCAGGGAGCATACAGACTTCTCCGTTGAAATGTTAAAGCGCCTCTCGCACCTTGTGATGCAGCGCACAGGCACCATTTACAAGACCGCGCTGGGCGATTTTTCATCGGCCGACGGTGACTTGCGTCTTGTAAACGTTACGGCCGGCGTCGGCGGCAGCTCTTATTTGAGCTACCGGAAGGTGCCTGCAAAACTGGAAGAGTTCTGCCAGTGGGTCAATGCCGAAAGGGCAAAGCCCATGTCTGCCGCACAGCGTTACAAACTCAGTTTTGAGGCGCATTATCGCCTGGTAACCATCCACCCGTGGGCAGACGGAAACGGTCGTATGGCGCGCCTGGTTATGAACCATCTCCAGTTTGAATTCGGCCTCATTCCCGCTAAAATACTGAAAGAAGACAAAGCTGATTATATCTATGCGCTGATTGCCACCCGTGAAAACGACGATATGGCTCATTTCCTGGAGTTTATGGCCGATGAGAT
Organism: uncultured Bacteroidia bacterium; assembly: GCA_902794005.1. Classification (GTDB taxonomy): domain Bacteria; phylum Bacteroidota; class Bacteroidia; order Bacteroidales; family UBA932; genus Cryptobacteroides. The sequence goes on along the minus strand of CADBFO010000034.1, from coordinate 11,346 downwards.
GCTCAAGACGCTGTCCGGTGACATCCGCTCTTTCCTGGAATCCACTCGGGAAGAAAGTAGGGAGAAGCCCGTGAAGGGTAGGGAGAAAAAAATAAAAAGCAGGGAGAAAATCCTCGCTATTCTCAAAGAACACCCGGAATACTCCGCCGCAAAACTGGCAAAGGAAATCGGCATTTCGGATAAGGGCGTAGAAAAACAGCTGGCAAAACTCAAGGCCGAATGCAGACTGACCCATATCGGCCCCGATAAAGGCGGACACTGGCAAGTAAACCACTGAAGCCATCGCCCCGTCGACGAGAGCGGAACGATGGACTGGGAAACGGCAAAAACAACAGCTGCTGCCCACACGCCAGTCATCTCGGGCGGTTCATGGAAGTTGCCCAGCCAGGATGATTCAAGGCCAACGGTGACGATGAAGGAAGCGGCCCCGGCCAAGGGCTGCCCTCCCTTTTATAACGACACCTGCCGTCCGCCAGGGGCTTGTTTTCTGCCTATAAAATGTGTATCTTTGCATGATATGGGAATTTTTGACAAAGGATTCAAGAAAACGAACCTGAACTTCTTCCAGAAGTTGGGGCGGGCCATCAGCGGCAAGTCCAAGGTGGATGATGATGTCCTGGACGCGCTGGAGGAGGCTCTTCTGGCTTCTGATATGGGCGTGGACACGACGCTCAAGCTTATCGAGAACATCGAGGACCGCGTGGAAAGGGACAAGTACGTGGACATGGAGGAGCTCGTCGCCATCGTCAGGGACGAGATTGCCGCCCTCATCGGCGAGGATGACGCTCCGGTTCAGGCCTTTGATTTTTCCAAGAAACCCTACGTGATGCTGGTCGTGGGCGTGAACGGGGTGGGGAAGACGACCACCATCGGCAAACTGGCCGCCATGCTTGCCCGGCAGGGGAAGAAGGTGGTGGTTGGCGCGGCCGATACTTTCCGTGCCGCCGCCGTGGAGCAGCTCACGGTGTGGGCGGAGCGTGCCGGGGCGGATATCGTGAAGCAGCCCATGGGCGCAGACCCTGCTTCCGTGGCTTTCGACACGGTGAAAAGCGCCGTTGCCAAGGAGGCCGACGTCGTCCTCATCGACACCGCCGGCCGCCTGCACAACCGGGTGGACCTGATGAACGAGCTCACCAAAATCCGCAACGTCATCCGCCGTGTGGTGCCCGACGGCCCGCATGAGGTGCTGCTGGTGCTGGACGGATCCACCGGCCAGAATGCTTTCGTGCAGGCCAAGGAGTTCTCCAAAGCTACGGACGTAACGGCCCTGGCTGTGACCAAACTGGACGGCAGTGCCAAGGGCGGCGTGGTGGTGGGCATCGTGGACCGCTTCAAGTTCCCCATCAAGTTCCTGGGCATCGGCGAAGGTGTGGAAGACCTCAAGGTCTTTGACAAGAAAGAGTTTGTAGAAGATTTATTTAGACTGGAAGATATACAATAACAGATTCTTCGCTTCGCTCAGAATGACAAGTGTCATCCTGAGGAGCGAAGCGACGAAGGATCTGTAAATAGAATGAAATTATGAAACTCAGTTACAATTGGCTCAAGGAGTATTTGAAGTGCGACCTTACCCCCGGCCAGGTGGCCGAGGCCATGACTTCCATCGGCATTGAAGTGGATTCTGTAGAGGTGCAGGATCGCGGGCTGGATCACGTGGTGGTGGCCCAGGTACTTAGCTGCGACCCCCATCCGGACAGCGACCACCTGCATGTTACCACGGTGAATGACGGTTCGCCGGAGCCTGTTCAGGTGGTTTGCGGCGCACCCAACGTGGCCGCCGGCCAGAAAGTGCTCTTCGCGCAGATTGGCGCCGTGCTTCCCGGAGACTTCAAAATCAAGAAGTCCAAGATCCGCGGCGTGGAAAGTTTCGGTATGATCTGTGCCGAGGACGAGCTGGGCATCGGTTCCAGCCATGCCGGCATCATGGTGCTTGGGGAGGATGCCGTGCCCGGCACGTCCGCCGAGGAGTATCTGGGACTGGAGAAATCGGCCGTCATCGAATATGAAATCACGGCCAACCGCATTGACGCCGCCTCGCACATCGGGGTGGCCCGCGACCTGTACGGCTATCTCAGGAGCCGCGACATCCCCTGCGAGCTGTGCATCCCTTCCGTGGAGGCCTTCCGCGAAGGGGAGGGCGAAGCCATGCCGGTGGAGGTGCTGGATTCCAAGGGTGCCCCCCGCTACTGCGGGATCAGCGTGAAGGGAGTCAAGGTGGCCCCCAGCCCCGAGTGGCTGCAGGAGCGCCTGCTTTCCATCGGCCTCAAGCCCATCAACAACGTGGTGGACATCAGTAATTTCGTCCTTTTCGAGACCGGGCAGCCGCTGCATACCTTCGACGCCGACAAAGTGCGCGGAGGAAAGGTGATTGTGCGCCGGGCCGCGGAAGGGGAGCCCATCCGCACATTGGACGGCGTGGAGCGCAAGCTCGCCGCCTGCGATATGGTCATTGCCGATGCCGAAGGCCCCATGTGCATTGCCGGCGTTTTCGGCGGGGAAGATTCCGGCGTGACGGAAAGCACTGTGAACGTGTTCATCGAAGGCGCCTATTTCGACCCCGTGAGCGTCCGCAAGACCGCCAAGAGCCAGACCCTCTCCACCGATGCCAGTTTCCGTTTCGAGCGCGGGGCTGACCCGGAAGCCGCCCTGTATGCCGCCAAGCGGGCCGCCCTCCTGATCCTGGAAGCCGCCGGCGGTACGATCGCGGGCAAGGTGCAGGAGGTGTATCCCGAACCTATCGGCCGGGCCCGTATCCAGTTGGATTACGAGCGGATCGAGCATTTCATCGGCAAGAAAATCGGCCACGAAACCATCGAGAAAATCCTGGAAGGTCTTCATTATCAGTTCCTGGAGAAGAAGGCCGGCGGCGCCCTGGTGGCGGCTCCCACTTATATGGTGGACGTCACCCGCGAGTGCGACGTGGTGGAGGAAATTCTTCGCATCTACGGTTACAACAACATCGAACTGCCGCAGAACCTCCGGATGAGCGTGAATCCCTCGCAGCAGCCGGATCCGGAAGCCACCCGCAATGCTGTCTCCAACTGGCTGGCGGCCAATGGCTTTGTGGAAACCATGAACAATTCCCTTACCAAGGAAGACTATTATACCAAGCTGGAGACCTTCCCGGCCGGCCGATGCGTTCACATCGTGAACCCCTTGTCGCAGGATCTCAATGTGATGCGGCAGACCCTGCTGCTCAACGGTCTTGAGGTGGTGGCTTACAACCTGAACCGTCAGGCCGCCTCGCTCCGTTTCTTCGAGTACGGTTCCGTTTACCAGCGTCTGGAAGAAGGGGACGGCACCACCCTGGCCGGTTACGAGGAACACCGCTGCTTCTCCCTCTTCCTCAGCGGTACGCCGGAAAAGGTCTGGCGCAGCCCTGCCCAGAAGTCCAATTTCTTCCAGCTCAAGGGGTATGTGGAGGCCCTGATGGCCCGCTACCGGATAGACGTTTCTTCCCTCCAGATGGGATCGGCCCCGGCCGATATCTTCTCCGAGGGCATCACCTACAGCCTGCCCGGGAAAGAGCCCAAACTGCTGGCCACCGTGGGCACCATGGCTCCGGCCCTTTGCAAGCGCTTCGGTATCAAGCAGCCTGTCTTTGCGGCCGAAATCAACTGGGAGGTCCTGTTCTCCCTCATCAAGCGTGACAAGTTCTCCTTCAAGGAACTGCCCAAGTTCCCCGAGGTGAGAAGAGACCTGGCCCTCCTCCTGGATGAAGGCGTCGCCTATGCCGACGTGCGCAAGGCCGCCATCCGCGCCGGGAAGAAACTCATCAAGAGCGTCACCCTCTTCGACGTGTACCGCGGGGACAAGATTCCTGCCGGAAAGAAGCAGTATGCCCTGAATTTCGTGCTGCAGGATCCGGAGCGCACCCTTACCGATACCGAGGTGGAAAAGACCATCGAGCGTGTCCTGAGCACCCTCCAGGGAGAATTTGGCGCCACCCTACGCTGATGAAGAGAATCCTCCATATCGCACTGCTGATGCTTGTCGCGGCCTCTTGCGGGCCGCGGTACATCTCCCGTGAGGACATGGAGGGAATCATGTACGATATCCTTGTCCAGGACCAGCAGATCAAGCACGACCATCGTCTGCAAAGCCAGGCCGACACTTCCCTCGTGTATGAAGGAATCTTCGAATCTTACGGCTACAGCACGGACAATTTCCTGAGCAGCCTGGATTATTACCTGGAAGATCCGACCCGCCTGGAAAAAGTGATGCAGCGCGTGGGAGAACGGCTGGATGGGGAAATTGGAGAAGTCAGCGCCCTCCTGGATGCCGAAAACTGGCGCAGGAAGATGATGGCCATCTATCGGCTTCAGCGCGACACCACCCTTCCCCGGCCCCGTGGGCGCGCTGTGGATTCCCTTCCGCTCCGCTTTCTCGGGGATACGATGTCCCTGGCTCGTCCGCAGGATTCCCTGCCGGCACCTCATCCGGATTCCCTTCTCTTTGTTAGAGATTCATTATGAAAAGGTTCGCGGCACAATACGTCTATACGCTCACTTCGCGGGAACCGTTACGCAACGCTTTCGTGGAAGTGGAGGAGGATGGATCCGTCCTTCGCATCGGCCCTTGCGAAGAAGGGGAGGAGCGGATGGAGGGTGCCATCGTCCCCGGCTTCGTGAATGCCCACTGCCATGTGGAACTGTCCTATATGAAGGGCCTTTTCCGCAAGGGGACCGGCATGGCCGGCTTCATCGACCAGATCAACGCCCTCAGGGACAGTTTCTCCCCGGAAGACAAACTGGCCTTTCTCAGGGAGGCCATGGACGATATGTGGGAGCAGGGCGTCGTTGCCATGGCCGATATTTCCAACTGCGACGATTCGTTTGCCGTCAAGGCCGCCCATCCCATGTACACCCGCACTTTCCTGGAGGTGTTCGGCGCCCACCCGGCAGAATGCCAGGAGGTCATGCACCGGGTCCGTGCCCTGCAGGAGAAAGCGCAGGCCCTGGGCCTGGATGCCGCCCCTACGCCGCATTCCTGCTATACCATGAGCCCGGATTTGGTGACGGCTTCTTCCGTGGCGGGCCTGGAGAGCGGATATCTGTCTTTCCACAGCGAAGAGTCGGAAGAGGAGGAAGAGATGATGATGTTCGGCCGCGGGCCCATGTGGGACAACCGTAAGGCCAATGGCATTCCCACGCCTCCCGTGACGGGCACCACTTCGCTGGAGTATTTCCTGAACCGGATTCTGGCCGGAGGGCTGCGGGCTCCCGTCCCGGGGCACGTGCTTCTGGTGCATGAGTGCTGCCTTGTTCCGGAAGGGGCGCTGCTGGCCAAAAAGGTGCTGCAGGAACCCTTCCTGGCCGTGTGTCCGCTGTCCAACCTTTTTATCCACAAGATGCTTCCGCCCATTCCGGTGATGCGGGAAAGCGGCATCCCCATCTGTGTGGGAACCGATTCCCTGTCGTCCAACGATGCGCTTTGCATGGTGGATGAACTGTACTGCCTCCAGCAGGCGTTCCCGGAAGTCACGCTGGGAGAATTGCTGGAATGGGCTTGCCTGAACGGCGCCCGTTTCCTGGGGAAAGAAGATGTGCTGGGCACCCTGGAACCCGGGAAGAAGCCGGGTCTGGTGTATATCTCCTCCTGTCATGCTGCGCGGGGCGAAGCATCTCCCCGGCTCACCGCTCAAAGTAAATCCCACCGCCTATGATGAGAGAAACCACCGTGTTCGGCCCCATCTTCAGCCGCAGGCTGGGCAGTTCGCTGGGCATCAATCTCCTGCCGCAGCAGGGGAAGGTGTGTAATTTCGACTGCGTCTATTGTGAGTGCGGCTGGAACAAGGACGGCCTGGAAGACCGTACGCTTCCTTCCGCCCGGGATGTCCGGAAAGCCCTGGAAGCCAAATTGTCGGCCTGCAAGGCGGCGGGAACGCCCATTGACTCCATTACCTTTTCCGGAGACGGAGAGCCTACGCTCAATCCGGAATTCCCGGAAATAATAGACCTTACGCTGGAACTTCGGGACCGGTATTATCCGCAGGCCAGGGTGTCGGTGTTGTCCAATGCCACCCGGGCAGGGAAGGAAGCCGTTTTCCGGGCCTTGCAGAAGGTGGACAACGCCATTCTCAAGCTGGACGCCCCCACAGACGACCGGGTGGCGCTGGTCAATCGGCCGGTGGGGACTTATCACGTGGAGGATGTCGTGCAGAGTCTTCTGCGTTTTCAAGGAAATTTTGTGTTGCAGACCATGTTCCTGAGGGGGCCCGGCTGGGCGACGGAAGAGTGGGTGGAGGCCTGGATGGAACTGGTGCGCAGGGTGAAGCCCCGTGAGGTGATGGTCTATACCATCGACCGGGAAACGCCCATGAAAGGGCTTCAGAAATATACGGTGGAGCAGATGCGCACCCTGGTGCAGCCGCTCATCGACGAAGGTTATAGAATTCAAATCAAAGGATAAATATATGTCTATCGCAAGCAAGTACGGCTATACGCCCGACAAAGAAGCCATTGACCGTTCCCTGGATCTGATTGCAGGCGGTTTGGAAGAAATCGCTACCGAGGAATTGTACATAAAATGCTTCGGCATCATGGACCAGACCACGCTGGCCAACGACGACACGCCGGAGAGCGTGAAGGCCCTGGTTCATAAAGTGAATTCCTTCGCCGTGGATTACCCTTCCTGGCCGCTTCCTGCCTCCATCTGCGTGTATCCCAATTTTGCGCATATCGTGGCTTCCGAGCGTGCCTGCAAGGATGTGCATGTGACCACCGTCGCCGGATGCTTTCCCACATCCCAGAGCTTCCTGGAGGTCAAGCTTCACGAGATTGAACGGGCTGTCCGCAGCGGGGCCGATGAGATTGACATCGTCCTGGCGCTGAACAGTTTCCTCGCCGGAGACGAGGCCACCGCCGGGGCCGAAATCAAAGCTTCCCGCGAATGCATCGACAAAGTGGCCGCCGAGCTGGGCCGCCCGGTTATCCTGAAAGTGATCCTGGAAACCGGCCTTCTCCAGACCCCCGAAGCCATTGCCGACGCCTCCTTCCTGGCCATGGAAAACGGGGCTGATTTCATCAAGACCTCTACCGGAAAGGTGAAGGTGAATGCCACTCCGCTGGCCGCCTACGTCATGTGCGAGAGCATTAGGAAATATTACGAAGCCACCGGAAAAAAGGTTGGTTTCAAGGCGGCAGGCGGCATTTCTTCCGCCCTGGATGCCGTCTGCTACTGGTCTATCGTCCGCACCGTACTGGGTGAAGAATGGATGAACAAGACCCTCTTCCGCTTCGGCGTTTCCTCCCTGGCCAACAAACTCCTCAGTGCCGTCGAGCAGAAAACCGTAGCGTATTTCTAAGGCCGGATAAAAGGTATTTTTACAAAAGAAAAAGGATGACTTCAAAGCCATCCTTTGTGCGCGAAATCAGAGTCGAACTGACACGTCCTTTCGGACACTACCTCCTGAGAGTAGCGCGTCTACCAATTCCGCCATCCGCGCATCGTTTGTTTTGGGATTGCAAATATACTTACTTTTTTTGAATCTCCAAACTTTTTGTCCTCTAAATTTCCACTTTGAAAGGAATGGCCGTGCTCCAGTTCCCGGTTTGGAAAGTGAGATGCGTGACGGAGAGGTTTACTTCGAGGGACAGGTCTTCGAGGCTGGGGGCCGTCCAGTCGAAACCGGCATCCAGCATGTAGTTGCCCAGGGCGAAGGAACGGACCACTCCTTCCGGCATGCGGATATCCAGCCACAGTTCTTCTTCCGGGGTTTGACGGGGGAGCCGGATGCTTTCCCCGGGGGCCATCCTGCAGGAGAAAGATCCCTTCAGGGGCTCTCCATCCAGGGTAAGGCCCTCGACACAGCCCCTGACATCGGCCAGGATGGGGGCTCCGTTGCCCGGAGGACCATCCAAAAGAAGGGAGAGGGTGCAGAAGTGTTTTTGCAGACGCACCGCAAGCTTGGCGGAGTCCCGCTTCGTTTCCACCCATTCCGTGTGCAGATACAGGGGCGGACAGTCTTTTCCTTCGGGAATGCGGACGCTGTTGTCCCGTGGAGGAGGAACCCCCGCCAGGGCCAGGAGCTGAACCCCGGGAGAGGGGACGGCAATCCTGAGGACCGTGTCGCGGGGGATCTCCCATTCTTCCCGGAAGCCTTCTCCGGTCAGGGATAGCGAAACCGGATAGGAGGCTTGTCCGAGAATCTCCACCGTCAGTTCACAGGGGCAGTCCATGCGGTCTTCCCTGACCAGGGAGCAGGATGCGGCCTCCAGGGCCAGAGCCAGCCCGAAAACCGGCCCCATGAACTTGAAATGCTTATTTCCCATACGCCTGGAAGATTTCTCCTATTTTCTCTTCCCGGTCGGGATACAGGGAAATGAGTTTGTCCTTCAGGTCGTCGATGGTAGTGACCTCGGCGGTGAGCGCCCGGAAAATCTCCTTGTGGGAGGTGCCCCGCTTATAGAGTTCGCAGAAGATGTCGGGCTTGAACCAGAACCGATTGCCGTAAACGGGCAGATCGCCGCCATAACGGTCTTTATACAGGGTGGATTCTACAAAGTAGCCCCACATCTCTCCCAGTTCGCAGTATCCGGCATCGGATGCCGTTCCGCTCCCGTACGGGTCCCACCCCTCCGTGATGAAGGATTTGATGACATAGCGGATATACGGATTCCAGTATTTGTTTTTTACCTGGGCGTAGTGGCTGGCATGGGCGAGCTCGTGCACCGTCATCCTGTAAATTCCGTCATAGCCCATCGATTTGGTCCCGATGGTGATGTCCGGCAGGAAGATTTGGACGATGGACAGATAATTTCCCAGGTAATTCTGGAGAAGGTCTTCGCTCAGGAAGGCGCCGTGGTGCAGCATACTGGTGCTGGAAGAGGTAAGGTCCGGGAATATCCAGATGCGAAGGTCCTTGGGCGGCTCCGGAATGCCCAGATCCGAATCCTTGCAGCGGGAATAGTAGTCATAGGCGGCGTTGTTCACAACGCAGCGGCGGAAGAGCGCCCCGTCGCTTCCGGCGGCGATATTCACGTCCATTCCCTCCGGACTCCCTTTCCCCAGCGTACTCACCGAGGCCGGGATAATGATCAGGTTAAGGCCGATGTTGAATCCTTTCGAGTTCTGGAAGACCAGCCGGTAGCGCGGGTTCCCCGAGAAGGATTTCCCCATCTGGTAGTATCCGTCCCGGTCGGTATAGGCGCTGGCGATTTTCACGAAGATGTTGCACACTACCTTCACGCCGGCCACTCCGAAAGGCTTTCCGCCGCTGAAGGCGGGATCTTCAATGGTAATCCGGCCGGCGGGCGCATGGGATTCGCCTTTGGTGCGGGGAATCCACAGCTTTTCATTCCCTGTGAGCCGATAGGCCTCCTCCTCCACGCGCGTCCAGTCGATACCGTCATCGGCCCGGGTGACGGGGTCGTGCTCGGCGATGTAACATTCGTCCAGCAGTTCGTAGCGGATGCCGTCCGGGAAACTGAAGTCGTGCGGCACCACGGCATATTGCCAGGTGATGGCGTCATCTCCCACGTCCGGGTCCTGGTAGTAGTCCCCTTCCCGGACAATCCGGTAGTCCATCGGATGGTCAAGCAGATACACGTCCAGGGCTTTAAGACGTTTCAGCTGTTCGTCATCGGCCGGCAGAAAGCGGACGTAGAGGTCGGTGGCCCTGATGTCGTGCCGGTCGGCCTTGGTGGGGTACACCTTGGTAAGGGCCGCCTGCATGTTTTCCACCGTGTAGGGATCGTCCAGTTTTTCGCCCAGTTCAATCATCCCGTGATAGACCCCGTCCTGTCCCTGAGAATTCTCTTCGAATCCTGCGCTCCGATCACATGCTCCCAGCATGAGTAACGGAATCAAATACAATACCCATCGTTTCATAGCGTTCAATATTTGTTCTGTGCAAATCTGAGAAAACTTATCCGTGTAAAAAAAGAACAAACGTTTAATTTCAAAATCGGCCTGCCAGGCGCTTGGAGGGCCGATATTTCCCGTCGTCCAAACGGATAAAACGAAAAAATCGCCCCCGGCGGCCGGGAAAATCGGCCTTGCAGGGCTGCCGGAGGCTGAAAAGCCGTTTTTTGCGAGGGTGAAAAAATATTCGTAAATTCGCAAGATTTATTGAAGAGTATTATGCAGGACATCAGAAACATCGCCATCATCGCCCATGTGGACCATGGCAAGACCACCCTCGTGGACCGGATGATTTATCAGGCCAACCTTGTCCGGAGGCCCGAAGACCTGGGAAACCTTATTCTGGACAACAATGACCTGGAGCGCGAACGCGGCATCACTATTCTTGCAAAGAATGTGTCCGTCACCTACAAGGGCGTGAAAATCAATATCATCGATACGCCGGGCCACAGTGATTTCGGAGGCGAGGTGGAGCGCGTGCTCAATATGGCCGACGGCGTTCTCCTGCTGGTGGATGCCTTTGAAGGCTGCATGCCGCAGACCCGCTTTGTGCTTAACAAAGCCATTGACATGGGCAAAAAACCCATCGTCGTGATCAACAAGGTGGACAAGCCCAACTGCCGCCCGGAAGAGGTTCAGGAAGAAGTTTTTGAACTGATGTTCAATCTGGGCGCCAATGAAGACCAGCTGGACTTCAAGACCATCTACGGTAGTGCCAAGCAGGGCTGGATGTCCACGGACTGGAAAAAGCCCGCCAGTGACATCACCGCCCTTCTGGATACCATCCTTTCGGAGATTCCCGCCCCCGAGATGAGGGAAGGAACTCCCCAGATGCTGGTCTCTTCGCTGGAATTCTCCCCGTACGTGGGCCGGATTGCCGTAGGCCGGATCACCCGCGGCATGCTCAAGACCGGAATGCCCGTGAGCCTTTGCAAGCGGTACGACATCGTCGAAAAGAGCAAAATCAAACAGCTGATGGTGTTCGAAGGGCTTGGCAAGTCCAATGTCGATGAGGTCCAGTGCGGAGACATCTGCGCCGTCGTCGGCATTGAAGGATTTGAAATCGGCGATACCATTGCCGATTTTGAAGCGCCGGAGGCCATGCCGCCCATCGCCGTGGACGAGCCCACCATGAGCATGCTGTTCATGATCAACAACTCTCCCTTCTTCGGAAAAGACGGAAAATACGTTACTTCCCGCCATATCAAGGAACGTCTGGAAAAGGAACTGGAAAAGAACCTCGCCCTGCGCGTAAAACCCGGTGTCAATGCCGACAGTTTCGTGGTGTACGGCCGTGGCGTGCTGCATCTTTCCGTGCTCATCGAGACCATGCGCCGCGAAGGCTTCGAACTGCAGGTGGGCCAGCCCAAGGTGCTGGACAAGACCATCAACGGCCAGCGCTGCGAGCCCATCGAGGAACTTTCCATCGAGGTTCCGGAGCAGTTTGTGGGCGCCGCCATCGAACTGAGCACCCGCCGCAAG
>CADBFO010000033.1 GCA_902794005.1 uncultured Bacteroidia bacterium | reverse complement strand
CGTTTAATCCTTATGAGAAAAGCTTTTAAAAGCCTTCTGCTCGCATTCACTACGTTGATTGCGGGCACTGTCGCCTATGCCCAGGTGACCACATCCTCCCTCTCCGGTCGTGTGGTTGACCAGACCGGCGAGCCTGTCATCGGCGCTGCCATCGTGGCTACGCATGAGCCCTCCGGTACCGTTTACGGTGCCGTTACCAATGCGGACGGTCGCTATACCATCCAGGGTATGCGTACCGGCGGTCCTTACAAGGTAGATTTCTCCTGCCTGGGTTATCAGGAAGCCACCTATACCGGCGTCACGCTCCAGTTGGCAGAAACTTACTCCCTGGACGCCAAGATTGCCGAGAGCAATGAAATGCTGGAAGGCACCATCGTCATCGCTTCCCCCAGCTCCAAGTTCAATGCCCAGGAGCGTACGGGTGCCGTGACCAACATCGCCAGCTCCCAGATTACGGCCATGCCCACCGTGAACCGCAGCATCACCGATGTCACCCGCCTTTCTCCTTACGGCGGCAACGGCATGAGCTTCGCCGGTTCCGACGGCCGTATGGCCAACTTCACCGTTGACGGCGCCAACTTCAACAACAACTTCGGCCTGTCCAACAATCTGCCCGGCGGCGGCAACCCCATCTCCATCGACGCCATCGAGGAACTGCAGGTTGTGATCAGCCCCTACGACGTTCGCCAGACCAACTTCATCGGCGGCGGCGTGAACGCCATCACCAAGTCCGGTACCAACACCTTCAAGGGTACCGCATACATCTACCACAAGAACGAGAACATGCAGGGTGATGCCGTGGACGGCGAGCAAATCGCCGGCGCCCGCGACAAGAACCGCAGCACCACCTACGGTCTCACCTTCGGCGGCCCCATCGTGAAGAACAAACTCTTCTTCTTTGTCAATGCCGAAATGTCCAAGGTTCCCTCCATCGTAAACCGCTGGAAGGGTTCCACCAACGGCGTGGCCGATCCTGATAACTTCATTTCCCGTACCACCAACGCCGACCTGGAGCGTGTCTCAAACTTCGTTTCCCAGAAGTATGGTTATGACACCGGTTCCTGGACCGATTTCCCGGCCAACGAGAGCAACTACAAGATCCTGGCCCGTCTGGACTGGAACATCACCAACCAGCACCACCTGGCCCTCCGTTACAACTATACCAAGAACAACGTCTGGAACAGCCCCAACGGAACTTCCATGGACGGCAGCCCTCGTATGGTCAGCAGCCGTATGTCCCCGATGTCCATGTCGTTTGCCAACGCCATGTATTCCATGCAGAATCTGGTGAACACCTGGTCCCTGGACCTGAACAGCCGCCTCACGGACAACCTGAGCAATCAGTTCCTCGCCACCTTCTCCAAGCTGGACGATATCCGCGGCACCAACTCCTCCGAGTTCCCCTTCATCGACATCAAGGACGGTGATCTCATGGAAGACGGTGTGGGTACGGACAACTACATGGCCCTGGGTTACGAGCTCTTTACCTGGAACAACGCCGTGCACAACACCGTTGCCAACGTGAAGGACGACCTCACCTACTATCTTGGCAATCACAAGATCACCGGAGGCATCAACTTCGAGTATCAGATGGCCGACAACCAGTACATGCGTAACGGCAGCGGTTACTATCGCTACAATTCCGTGAGCGACTTCCTCAACGGTGCCGCTCCCGAGACCGTCTGCCTTACCTATGGTTACGACGGTGAAAAGGCCCCTGCCGCCCGCGTGCAGTTCTACAAGGCCGGCATCTATGCCCAGGATGAGTGGAACGCCACCGACCGCTTCAAACTCACTTACGGTATGCGTCTGGACGGTCTGTTCTTCAACAACAGCGACCTGATCACCAACAACGCCATCCTGGCCCTCAACTATTATCCCAAGGCCAAGAACTATGAGGAAACCCATATCGACACCGGTAAGTGGCCTACCTCCAAGGTGACTGTCTCTCCCCGCGTCGGTTTCACCTGGGATGTCCTGGGCAACAAGAGCCTGAAGGTGCGCGGCGGTACCGGTCTGTTCAGTGGCCGTCTGCCGCTGGTGTTCTTCACCAACATGCCCACCAACGGTGGTCTGGTCCAGTATCAGGCCCAGATTGGCAGTTCTACCAAATATGCCAACCTGCCCCAGTCCGTTAAGGACAAATATGCAAGTGTAAATGATATTCTGGGTGCTTTCGCCGGTGGCCTGGCAACGGACGCCAACGGCAAGGCTACCGTCGATGCCCTCCTGAACAAACTCCAGACCATGGGCTATCCTACCACTGTATCTCCTGAAGACGGCACTGTTCCTTCCGCCGTCAATGGTGTGGATCCCAACTTCAAGATGCCGCAGGTGTGGAAGACTTCCCTCGCCATCGACTACACCTTCCCCACTTCCTTCCCGTTCAGCATCACGGCCGAAGGTATCTTCAACAAGACCATCAATGCCGTTTCCATCTCCGACTGGAGCATTCCTAACGTGGGCGGCTTCGCCCGCTTCAACGGCGCCGACAACCGTCCCATCTACCCTGCCGGCTACCGTACCGGTACCAAGGCCTTCGTCCTGGAGAACACCTCCAAGGGTTATGGCTGGAGCGCCAACGTCACCCTCAACATGCAGCCCATCGAGAGCCTGAGCCTCATGGCCGCCTACACCCACACCGTGAGCAAGGAAATCACCGGTATGCCCGGCTCTGCAGCCGAGTCTGCTTTCACCTATGTTCCCACCGTGGAAGGCCCCAACTACATCGGCCTGCATAATTCCCAGTACGTGACTCCGGACCGTATCGTCGCTTCCGCCACGCATCACGACAAGAGCGGCAACCACTTCTCCCTCATCTACGAGGCCTGGAGGGGCGGTTACAACTACTCCTTCATGACCGTGAACGACATGAACGGCGACGGTTACAACTTCGATGCCCTCTACATCCCTACGGATGATCAGGTGGCCAACAAGGAGTTCCGTTTCGTCTCCCAGGACGACGCCAACCGCTTCATGGATTATGTCCACAATGACAGCTACCTGAGCAAGCACCAGGGCCAGTATGCCGAGGGCTACAGCGTTTACAGCCCTTGGGTCCACCGTGTGGATTTCAGCTACAAGCACGACTTTACCGTGAAAATCGGCCAGACCAAGAACACCCTGCAGCTCAGTTTCGACATCAAGAACCTGCTGAACCTGTTCAACAGCAGCTGGGGCGTGGCCAAGTATCTGAACCCGACGATCGGTACCGATCCCCGTATCCTCAAGTATGAGGGTGTGGATGCAGACGGCTATGCCACCTTCTCCACTCCTTCTTCCATCAGCGGCAGCACCCAGACCTGGACTTCCAACCACTCCCTGTCCCAGTGCTGGTATGCCTCCATCGGTATCAAATATCTGTTCAACTAATCTAATATCGGCATAACAATATGAAACTCAAGTATATCATTGCAACTCTCTTTGCAGGCGCCGCTCTTCTGACCGCCTGCCAGAAAGAAGCCGATCAGCACTATCTGGACGAGGTAAAGGTTTCCACCTCCTACGTCTCCCTGCCTGTCGATGGCGGTACCGCCAACCTGACCATTACCGCAACAGACAGTTGGGCTTTTGCCAAGGCCGTCAACATCGGCACTGAGAAGGCCCCCGTAATGGCGGAACTTCCCACCTGGCTCACGGCTTCCACCCTCTCCGGTGCCGCCGGTGAAGTTACGGTTACTTTCTCTGCAGAGAAAACCCTTGACGGACGCACTACCGAACTCCAGATCAATTGCGGAGGAAAAACGCAGCGTATCAATGTCATCCAGGGCCTGGCTACGGTTTCCAACGCCACTTGCGCAGAGGTGATCGCCGGTCCCGACAGCAAGAACTACCGCGTTACCGGTGTCGTTACCAGAATTGCCAATACCACGTATGGCAACTGGTACCTCCAGGATGCGACCGGTGAGATTTACATCTATGGTACGCTGGATGCTAAGGGTGCAGCCAAGAACTTCCTCAGCTGGGGTCTCGAGGTCGGTGACGAAATCACCGTTGAAGGTCCCAAAACCACCTACAACGGGACCGTTGAACTGGTTGACGTGACGGTTGTCAATATCTCCAAGTCCCTCATCAAGGTAGAAACTGTTGATCCCGAAGACGCAGTCCTCCCCGTGGAGGGTGGCGACATGACCGTTACGCTGGCCAACAAGGGCAACAACATCGGCCTGACCATTCCCGAGGACGCCAAGTCCTGGCTGGGTGTGAGCTCTATCAGCGACAACGTGGTTGTCCTGACCGCTGCTGCCAACGAAGGCGGCGACCGTGAGACCACTGTGACCTTCACCACCAGCGACGGCAAGAAGAACTACACGGCCGAACTCGCCATTTCCCAGAAGGGCGCCATCATTGACGCCAGCGTGGCCGACTTCCTCGCCGCTCCTGTGAGCAGCACCATCTACCGTGTCACCGGTGTCATCACCAGTGTGGCCAATCCTACCTACGGCAATGTGAATATCAAGGACTTCAGCGGCGAGACCTATGTCTATGGCATCGGCGCCAAGGGAGACTTCGAGAAGCTTGGCCTGAAGCTGGGCGACATCGTTACCCTCCTGGGTAACCGCGGCGAGTACAAGGGCAGCGCCCAGATGACGGGCGGCAAGCTGGAGAAATCCACGCCTGTGACCGAGGCCGACATCCCTACCATCCTCGCTGCTGAAGACGGCGGTTATTACCGCGTCACCGGCACTGTGAAGGAAATCGTGAATGATACCTATGGCAACATCTACATCAGCGACGGCACCAACGACCTCTACGTCTATGGCTGCTATCCGGGCGTGGGTGCCAGCGGAGATGCCCGTAAGGGTGTCGTGGCCGCCGAAGGCATCGAGGTGGGTGACATCCTTACCGTCTTCGGTCCCAAGTCCACCTACAAGGGAACTCCGCAGATCAACGGCGGCTTCTTCTGGAGCCTTGAAAAGGGCGGAAGCGATGAACCCGGTGGGGACGAACCCGGTGGGGATGAGCCCGGTGAACTGGGCCCCTTCGATACCAATGTCGCCCATGTGCTGGGTACCAGTTCCTATGACGATGGCGTGATCAATGTCACTTTGGGCGAGAACTCTTATGAGAACGTGTTTTCCTTGAAGTTCGGCACCAGCAAAAAGTATGGTGATGCCACCATCACCCTGCCTGCCGGCACCAAGAAGGTGACCTATTACGCCGTGGCCTGGAAAGGCAACCCCGCTACGCTGAAGTTCAGCGTGGGTGAGAACGTCATCGGCACACAGGACGTCGCCGCCAATGACGGTGCTACCAGCAATTCTCCTTATACCATCACGGTCACGGACAGTGATAAGTATGAAATGGCTTTCGAGACGGCCCTGGCTGCCGATACCACTGTAAAAGTGGAGACTTGCGAAGGTACCAATACCGGTTTCCGCGCACTCCTCTTCGGAATCCAGGCTGCCAAGTAAGCCACTTCCGGCACATATTGAAAAGTCCGAGGCTCATCACCGAGCCCCGGACTTTTTTTATGCGAATAAGTTTTCTATCTTTGTAAGTTAGTACAAAACACATCACAATGAAGTTAAGATTGATTGTCCTTTTGAGCCTGGCTGTCTTTCTGGCGGAGGCCTGCAACAAGCCGGATGCCCAGCTGACGCCTTCCATCCGCATCCATGCCCAAACAACGCTCAATGTCCCGGAAGAGGGGGGCACCCAGACCGTTACCCTATCGGCCAGCCTGTCCTGGACGGCCACGTGCAATGCCGATTGGATCAGCGTTTCCCCGCAGGTGGGCAAGGGCGGAGACAACCAGTCCGTCACGCTCACGGTGCAGCCGAACTACAGCACGGAGCGGAAGGGGTCCGTCGTCTTCGTCATCTCCGGAACCTCCAC
The DNA here is from genome assembly GCA_902794005.1 of uncultured Bacteroidia bacterium. GTDB lineage: Bacteria > Bacteroidota > Bacteroidia > Bacteroidales > UBA932 > Cryptobacteroides. The sequence goes on along the minus strand of CADBFO010000033.1, from coordinate 20,639 downwards.
CTCGACGGAACTGACGGTGGTGCAGGCGGCTTCTTCCGTCGCGCAGGAGGACGATCCGCCTGTCGTGCAGGGCGACCCTGTCCTGTCGGTGGACTTCACCAAGGGAATGGGCGAATTCTTCGTGGAAGACAAGGACAAGGGCGGTTTCCCCGGAGACCTCTGGTCCACCAATGCGGCCCACCCCGAGTACGGTGTGGTGGCGCAGGCCTATGTGAGCGCTACGCAAAAACGCTACAAGACCGAGAGCTGGCTGCTTTCCCCGCGCATCAACCTGAAGGGACACGCCCAGCTGTATCTGCGCTTCGAGCATGCGCTCAATTATACCAATGACGAGAAAGATTTTTCCAAGTTCATCGGCGTAAAGGTTTCTGCGGATAAGGGCGAAACCTGGGAGAATGTTTCCATTCCCAATATGACCAGCGGAAAGTCCTTCGAGTTCCAGTCTTCCGGCGACATCGACCTCCAAAAATACAAGGACAAGGTTATCCAGCTGGCCTTCACATACAAGAGCACGGCCGAAACCACCCCTACCTGGGAAATCAGGAAACTCCTCATCACGGAAAACGAGGAGGTCATCACCAAGGACGACCTCGGAGACGAATACAAGGGGGTTCCCGCCTGGATGGAACTTCCCGAGGTAAAGGACGCGTCCAACTATCATATCCATACCGCTCCCATCGGCGAAACCAACTACCGCAACTATTCCTTCGCCTACGATTCCAACAACATGGTTGCCCTGTGGGTGGCCTATCCGCTGTGCGACCTGTACACCAAAAAGACGGTGAGCCGTACGGACAAGTGGGCTTTTGATCCGTTTGTGGCGGAAGACGCCCAGCCGGCCTATTTCAAGGCGGGGAACATCTATGATGACGGGAAGGGCGGTGCCAAGTACAACCGCGGTCACCAGATCCCTTCGGCCGACCGCCTGGCTTCCACCAAGATGAACGAACAGACGTTCTATTTCACCAACATCGCCCCTCAGCTGGCCGACAAGGCCTTTAACGCCGGCCCGTGGGAGGATTTGGAAATGGCCGTCCGCACCTGGAGCACGGCTTCCAACAGCACGGACACCCTCTATGTGGTCACCGGCTGTATGGTGGACAAGCCCCTCGAATACCGGAAGGACAACAACGGCAAGCAGGTATCCGTCCCCAACGCCTTCTTCAAGGCCCTCCTTCGCCTGAGCGGGAATTCCTATATCGGCGCCGCTTTCTATCTTGACCATAAGAACTATCAGGGCCAGCCTGCCACGCTGAAGGACTTTGCCCTGCCCATCAAGGATCTGGAAGAAAAGACCGGTTTCAAGTTCTTTGCCAACCTTCCGGCCGAAACGGCCGCCAAGGTGAAGGCCGAGCATCCCAAAGACAACAATTTCTGGAACCTGAAGTAAATGAGAAAGTGTTTTCTGGCCCTTCTGGCCGCCCTCATGCTGCTTCCCCTTCAGGCCTGCGCCAAGAAGAAGGGCGGGAGGCATGTCATCGGGTTCTACAATGTGGAGAACCTGTTCAACACCACCCACGACCAGGGCAAGAACGACTATGAGTACCTGCCCGACGGGGCCAACGAATGGACTCCGGACAAGTATCGGAAGAAACTGTCCAACCTGGCCCGTGTGATTGCCGACATGAAGGAAGAAAACGGTGTGTGGCACACCGTGCTGGGCCTGGCCGAGGTGGAGAACCGCGAGGTGTTGGAAGACCTGGTGAAGGAGCCCGCCATCGCCAAGGCAGGCTACAAGATCGTACATTACGAAAGTCCGGACCGCCGCGGCATCGACGTGGCCCTCCTGTACAATCCCGCCCGCATGAAGGTGCTGGAAAGCGAGACCGTTCCTTACGACTTCAACACCAACATCAGGATTACCACCTACAACAAGAAGGAACAGGCCGATTTCCGCACCCGGGACGTCCTGATGGTGCACGGCCTCATCGACGGCGAGCATTTCGCCTTCTATGTGTGTCATTTCCCTTCCCGCAGGGGAGACAAGGGCCTGGATCTCCGCGCCCGTGCGGCGGAAATCGTGTATGAGCATTCCCAAAAAATGGCCCGGAAGCACCCCGGCATCAAGTGCATTGCCATGGGGGACATGAACGACAACCCGCAGGATCCCTCCCTTTCCCGGTATCTTCATGGCCGAAGGACGGTGGGGGAGGTGAAAGAGGGGGACTTCTTCAATCCTTTCTGGGAAATGCTGGACGACGGTATCGGCTCCCTTTTCTACAGGGGAGACCCCAACATCTTCGACTGTATCCTGGTCAGCGATGCGCTGGTGAATGCCCCCAAGGGCAGTTTAGGCATCGTCAAGCAGGGGAAGAAATACTATGGCCGCGTGTTCGAGAAAGCTTACATGACCCAGCAGAGCGGCCAGTATAAGGGAACGCCTTTCCGGACGTTCTCCAACGGCCGTTTCATCGGCGGCTATTCCGATCACTATCCTACTTTCATCTATATTCAGAAATAGATGTTCCAATCTCTTGTGGTGCTGCTTGTCGCCTTCATGATGGCGGTTCCGTCCGAGGTCCCCTCCGGCGGTATCAAGGGCCGGGTGTTCTCCCGTCTGGACAAGCAGGCCGTCGAGCAGGCCACTGTGGTGGTGATGCAGAAAGCCCGCCCTGTGGCAAAGGTAGAGACCAATGACAAAGGCAGTTTCGTGGCTTCCGGCCTGGCGGACGGCCAGTATGTGCTGGTAGTCAGCGCTCCCGGCCTTCTGGAAACCCGCCTTAAAGTAACGGTGTCCGACGGTTGCGTCAGAAATGTGTTCAACGTGCTCCTGCAGGAGGTCCCGCATGTGGCCGATGACCATCCGGAGGCTCTTTTTGGCTCCTCGGACATTGTCAGCAACCTGTCGCGCTACTATTTCCCCAGCCTCCGGGATGCCTCCCGGGGCTTGGAAGGGAAGGATTACTATCTGGCCGGCGTGCATCTGGACGGAAAGATGCTTCTGGGCTCCGCGCTTTCGGAGTCTTTCCGCCGGAGCACCCTTCTGGAAGGGGCGGAAACGCGGGATTTCTTCGGCGGCTTCAACGGCGCCGTGAGTATTGACGGAACGGCATCGGCCTTCCGGTCCGGATTCCGAGCCGGCCTGTACAGCAACAACGCTTTCTGGTACGGGCGGGCGCAGGCTTCTTATTCGACCGGAGTCATGCACGACGGCTGGGTGGTTTCGGCAGACATCGGTGCCCATACGCCGTCCCTGTCGGCCTATGCCGGGCAGCAGTGGGGGTCGGCCTATCTGGGGGCCGATAGAATTGTGAACGCGAAGAGCCGTTTCAGTGCGGCCGTCCTGTATGCCAATGCGCCGTTGTCTTTCCTCCGCTATACCTACACGCCCTCGGAGCGCACCAGCGCCTATGTCACCGCATTGGGACAGTTCTCTCCCGGCAACCAGCATCTGCACCTGGCCGGCGGAATCAACAGTCACCTGTCGTCGCGCTGGCGTGTGATGGGCGGGGCCGACGTAAGAATCGCCCTCCATGACCTGGACGACCGTCGGATGGAGGCCTGGGCGGGCGCTGCCTACCAGGTACACCGCTGGCTGTTCAACATGGCGGTCCAGGCCAGTTCACTTCGGCAGATGGGAGAGGCTTTCGTCTCCTGGCAGGGAAAGGCCGGGGTGCAGTATATAGCTGGGAAATCGCGCGTCTGGGCCAGTGCGGGCGGTTTCCATCTCCATAATGAAGAGGCGCTCCGCTGGTCGGGCGACGTCAACTGGAGCTTCAACGCCAATGGCTTCAACGTGCGTACCACGGCCTATGCGCTCAGTCGGCCGGACGGCCTGGGCTACGGGGCCGAAGTGGGCTTCCGCCTGCCGCTTCTGATTATCCCCAACCTGTCTGTCCAGGGGCTGGGATGCGTAGGGAAGACCCGCCATTTCTCCGGCGGACTGGCCTGGGGCAAGGACGCCGGCTATGTATCGGCCGACATCCTGGACGACGACTCCCTCTTCTCGCTCAATCTGCAGGGCGGGAAGCTCTGGGTGCTGGGGCGCAGCAGGCTGGGCATATCGGCCTCCTTGCGGACGCTTCTGTCGGCCACGTCCCTTCCGCTTCCCAAAGTGAACTACCTGATAAACCTATTTTATAAGATATGAAACGCAGTCTTATCCTTTTTGCGGCTTTTGCTATGCTGACAGCTTGTAACAATCAGAAACAGAACATTTTCCTTCAGCAGTGGGACACCCCGTACGGAACGGCTCCCTTCTCGAGGATAACCACGGACCAGTACCTTCCCGCTTTCCGGGCCGGTATTGCCGAAGAGAAAGCGAACATTGAGGCCATTATCGCCAATCCCGACGCTCCTACCTTCGAGAATACCATCCTGGCCTATGAGAACGCCAGCCCCATCCTGGACAAGGTGCAGGGCGTGTTCTTCAACCTTTCCGAGAGTGAATCCACGCCCGAGATGCAGGCCATCGAGGAGGAAATCCTTCCCGAACTCACCAAGGCCGGGAACGAGATTCTCATGAACGAAAAACTCTTCGCCCGCGTGAGGGCTGTTTATGACAATTCGGCCAGCCTAAGCCGCGAGCAGCAGATGGTGGTGAAAAAGCTTTACCAGGCTTTTGAACGCAACGGCGTGGGCCTGGACGAGGCCGGGAAGAAGCGCTTTGCGGAGATTTCCACCCGCCTGAGCACGCTTTCCCAGAAGTTCGGTCAGAATCTGTTGGCCGAAAACAATGCCTTCAAGGCGGCCACGGGCCTCACCGTGAGCGAGTATTACGACTTCATGTCTTCCTGTGACGACCGCGCCAAGCGGGAGCAGGTGTTCAAGGCTTACGCCGCCCGCGGCAACAACGCCAATGCCGAGGACAACAACGCCATCGTCCTGGAAATCCTGAAACTCCGTGCCGAGATGGCCGGCCTCCTGGGCTACCCCAACTTCGCCGCTTTCCAGCTTTCCAACAAAATGGCCACGGACCCCGCCACTGTGGACAACTTCCTGCAGCCCATCATGGACGCCGCCATGCGCAAGGCCCGTGAGGAAAGGGCCGATATGGAAAAGCTCGCCGGCCACAAGATCGAGGCCTGGGACTGGAGCTACTATGCCGAGAAGGTCCGTGCGCAGAAATATGCCCTGGACGAGTCCCAGACCAAGCCGTATTTCCAGGCCGACAGTGTCCTGAAGGGCGTTTTCACCGCCGCGGAGCGTATCTACGGCATCCGTATCGAGCCCGCTCCGGAAGTGGAGGTGTACAATCCGGTGGTGAGCGCTTACAAACTCTCCGAAGCGGACGGCAGCCTGATCGGCATCTTCTATTGTGACTATTATGTACGTCCCACCAAGCGGGGCGGCGCCTGGATGAACAATTTCCGCGACCAGTATGTGGAAGGCGGAACCGACGTTCGTCCCATCATCGTGAACGTGTGCAACTTCCCGGCCCCCGGCACCGATCCTACGGACGCGGTTCCCAGCCTCCTGACCATCGACAATGTGCAGACGGCTTTCCACGAGTTCGGCCATGCCCTGCACGGCTTCCTTTCCAAGTGCCGCTACAAGAGCGTTTCCGGCACTTCCGTCGCCCGCGACTTCGTGGAGATGTTCTCCCAGTTCAACGAGAACTTCGCCTTTGTGCCCGAGATTCTGTCGTCCTATGCCAATGACTACCGCACCGGGGAACCCATTCCTGCCGATCTGGTGGACAAGATTCAGAAGGCCCTCAAGTTCAACCAGGGCTTCACTACGGGCGAGCTTTGCGCCGCTTCCATCCTGGATATGCGCTGGCACGAGCTGTCGTCGGCCCAGCTGGCCGACTTCAACGGTCCCGAGGACATCCGCGCCTTCGAGCAGAAGGTCTGCGCCGAGATGGGTCTTATCGACGAGATTATCCCCCGCTACCGCACCACTTATTTCAACCACATCTTCAACAGCGGCTACAGCGCCGGCTACTACAGCTACCTCTGGAGCGAAGTGCTGGCCGTGGATGCCTGGGAGAAGTTTGAGGCCGACGGTGTCTTCAACAAGGAGACGGCCGGCGCTTTCCGCGCCACCTTCCTGGAGAAAGGCGGTTCCGAGGAGCCCATGACCCTCTACCATCAGTTCCGCGGCGCCGACCCCGACCCCGCCGCCCTGATGCGCGCCCGCGGCCTGGAATAGCCCGGGGGGACTCGTTCCGGAAATTTTTCACATACCCGGAGTTCACGATTATTGGGGGCGACCAAAAAGTAGATTCTTCACTTCGTTCAGAATGACCGTTCTATGTCATTCTGAGGCAGGTTTACCTGCCGAAGAATCTACTTTTTTGGTCGGCCCCAGCATCGTGCTATGAACGGCAGGAAAAAGGGCCAAAAAATGCAAAAATTGTCAGAGTGAGACAAAAAATTGTCAATTTGAGACATCGGTTTGGTCGGAAAATGGCATTTTTGCGGCAGACGAATCAAAAAACGAAACGCCTTATGGACAAGAAAAGACTTTTTTACGAGGCCCCGGAGGCCCGGACCGTGGAGCTCTGCCACGAAAACGCGATGATGCAAGCATCCCTTACAGGTGTGAAGCCCGGTTATGGGGATGGTATAACGGACGGATGGGAGGACTTGGTATGAGAACACTGTACCTGGCCCTTTTTTCCTGCACCAAGGAAATGGAGGTTCCGACCCCTCAGGAGGAGCAGCAGCCCGAGGCCGAAAAAGTATGGACCGTAACGGTGGAAGCCACAAGGAGGGCCGCTGACGTGACCAAGGCCGTCCTTACCGACGACGGCTGGATGGAGGAGGAGGCCGATGCCGCCACCAAGGGCCTCGAACTGGACGGAAACTACCTGAGATCTACCTGGGATTTCAAGGAGAAGGTTTATGTTTATTTTAACAGAACCTTGGTAGGTGAACTGGAGTCCCAGCGATACGGAGAGAACTCCACCGTTCTCGCAGGAAGCCTCACCGGTAGTTTCCCTGAGGGAGAAACCTTGAATCTTTACCTGATAGGCCCCGCTGACACGCGCACTTACATTGGCCAGAAGGGTACCCTTGAAGACATTTCAGAGAACTTTGACTATGCCAAGGCCCAGGCCCGGATAGCGTCCATAGACGCCCAGACCGGTGCCATCACCCTCTCTCCTGCAAACTTTGAGAACCTGCAGAGCATCAACGAGTTTTCTTTCGGAGGGTCGGCAAAAGTCAAGCAGCTCACCATATCCGGGGCCGGCATTGTGGGCCGAAGCGACACGGAGGCTTATGTCACGGTAACACCGGACGTTCCCGGCAACAAACTCTACGTGGCCATCTCCAACAGTCTGGAAGGCGAGAAAATCCCCTACGAATTCATCGTGGAAATGGAAGACGGAAAGGTCCACTCCATACGCAAGAAGGCTGCCCTCCAGAACGGAAAATATTACAAGGCGAGCTTAAACTACAACATCAATACGCTTTACGATGCCGCCAAGACCCCTCTTACCTTTGAGATGCTGGAAAAGGGCTTGATAACTATTTATAATCCGAAGAATCTTGAAATCCAATGGTCCGTAAACGGTTCCGATTTTGTTAGCAGCAGTGATTCGGAGATTCAAGTTGACAACCTTAAACTTGGCGACAAGGTGGTGTTCTCTGGCAAAAACCTGATTTATGGTGATGGCTCGGATGATCCTCATCCTGCTAGCTGCACCAGAATCTGTCTTGATATGGGTAAGGCATATGTTTATGGAAATATAAACAGCTTGAGGGATCCTTTTTTCTATTATAACACCAGCGCCAATCCGGCTCTTCTGAAAGCGGGAAAGACAGCTTATGCATATTTGTTCAATCGCGGTAGCGCAGGAAATCAAATATGGAACCACCCCTATAAAGACATCTTGCTTCCGGCAACAGAAGTTGGCGAGTCTGCATACCAGGGAATGTTTAGTAATTGCATCAATCTTACCAGGGCTCCGGAACTTCCGGCCACTACGCTGGCTAGATCGTGCTATAGTTCTATGTTTAATGGCTGTGCAAATCTCAAGAAGGCTCCGGAACTTCCGGCAATGCAGCTTGCTGAGTATTGTTATAAGTTAATGTTTCGCAACTGCTATAGCTTGGAAACAGCTCCTGAGCTGCCGGCAGAACGACTTGCAGGAGTTAGTTGTTATGCGGAGATGTTTTACAATTGCACCGCTCTTAAGCAAATCACCTGCCTGGCAAAAAATCCGTCCAGTTCATTTATGGGATCATGGGTAACAGGAGTCCCTTCTTCCGGCCTATTTATCCAGCATCCGAGTGCTGTCTGGACATCCGGTGTAAGCGGAATCCCTGCCGGCTGGGGCGGGCAGGTGCCCCTTACCATAGAGGCTATCGAAGACGGCACCATTACCATCAGCAACCCCCAGCGGCGGACACTGCGCTATTCAACGGCCGCCAATCTCTCCATTGGCGATGCCACCTCTTCCTCCAAGGAGCAGATAGAGATTCCCGTAAGCGCCGGGGACAAGCTTCGCCTCTGGGGAGACAACGCGGCTTACGGCCACGAGGACGGACCGGTCCGCTGCACAAACATCATCGGCAGCGGCCTTCACTATGTCTATGGCGATCTGTGCAGTCTTATCAGCAGCGGCGGATACACCAGCATAACTTCGCTTGCCCCCTATGCCTTCGCCAGTCTCTTTTCTGGCAATGACAAGCTCAAGAGCCATCCTACCGAGAAACTGGTGATACGGCCTGCTACGGTAGGCGACGGCTGCTTCAGGAACATGTTCAGCGGCTGCACCGCCCTGGAGCGCGCTCCGGAGCTTCCCGCCACCACCCTGGCCCCGAACTGCTATGAGGGTATGTTCTACGGCTGCACGGCGCTGACTCAGGCAACGGCGCTTCCCGCCACCACCCTGGCCGACTTCTGCTATATGGGGATGTTCTCCGGCTGCACAGCCCTGCAGAACCCTCCGGCGATATCGGCCACAACCCTGGCAATGAACTCCTGTATGAATATGTTCTCCGACTGCACCTCCCTCAAAGAGTCCCCGGAGCTGAAGGCCCAGACATTATCCCAGTATTGCTATTCCATGATGTTCAGCCGCTGCACCTCGCTCAAGAAGATTACCTGCACCGCCAGCAACCTTTCCGCAGAAAATGCGCTGATGGACTGGGTTGACGGCGTTCCCTCCGGAGCCGGCGGCACCTTCGTCAAGAAGTCCGGCGTCACCTGGCCCTCCGGCAGCAGCGGCATCCCCACTGGCTGGACCGTGCAGCAGCAATAAGCCTCCATTGTCATCCTGAGGAGCGCAGCGACGAAGGATCTCCATGAATCGGCCCCAAAAACAGGCGACAGTTTCCCGTCCAAGCATTTTAAGGCGTTTTTGCAAAGACGGACAGGCTGTCGCCTATATCTTTCCATCGCCCCAAACGCATTTGCCGCCCCGCCCCGCTGCGCCGGCTCCCGCAAAACCGCCCCCCAGGCCCCTCCAAGTGTCAACGCGGCAGCAAAACACCTCGATTCCGGTAAAAACCTTGCCATGTTGACAGAAAAACAGCCCCCAGCGCCCCTCCAGGTGTCAACGCGGCAGCAAAACAGCCCGACTCAGCGAAAAACCTTGCCACGTTGACGGAAAAACGGCCCCCTGCGCCCCTCCAGGTGTCAACGCAGCAGCAAAACAGCCCGACTCAGCGAAAAACCCTGCCACGTTGACGGAAAAACGCCCTCCTGCGCCCCTCCAGGTGTCAACGCAGCAGCAAAACACCTCGATTCCGGTAAAAACCTTGCCACGTTGACAGAAAAACGCCCTCCAGGCCCCTCCAAGTGTCAACGTGGCAGCAAAACAGCCGTCCGAGGTTACCACACCGTCTTCACCGCCACGTTTTTCGGCCCCTCTTGCACCAAAACGCCCTTTACGTGCAAAAAGAGGCACGGGTGGCAGCCAAGCGCCTGATATTCAACGGATTGCTAATAATCCTCTGCTCTTTTTGCGCAGAGGATTATACGTAAGCGGCTCTGTCTCAGCTACTTGTTTGCCACCCCCCCCACTGTCCCCATACAGGCCAGGCTCCATTGGGCCCTCAGGCAAGACCGGCAACAAGCGGCCGGGGAGGAGGGCCCTTGCCCGGAGCCCACCGGAGCCGGCCGTGTTGTAGCCGCCGCTCCTATTTCAAAAAAGTGGTAATATTGTCAAAAATTCGAATTGACGGAGAGACCGAGATTCCGCTGCGCTGCGCTTGCGCTATCTCGATGCGCTCCCGCGGGGCCGCTTAAATCGGGAATGGCATCCGGTCACTACGTTCCCTCTGTGCTTTTTCGCTGCCCACCCCTTACGAAAACAAGTTTTCGACGGGCTGGCCATCAAAAAAGCACCGCAGCTGCGCTGCGCTTGATTTGCGGAGAGACCGAGATTCGAACTCGGGATACCCTTTTGGAGTATACACGCTTTCCAGGCGTGCCTCTTAAGCCACTCGAGCATCTCTCCAGACTGAAGTCCCGAAAAAACGGGACTGCAAATATAGAAACTTTTTTCGGGTTTGCAAAAAAAAGATTCTTCGCTTTGCTCAGAATGACCGTCAGGCCAGGCAGCTGTCCATCAGTTTTTCCAGGGCGGGCTTGTCCAGGTGCTGGCCGATGAACACGATCTTCTGCATCCGGTCTCCGTATTCGGGGTCCCAGTCGGCGCGGAGCTTGCGGTCCCGTTCCATCATTTCCTGCAGCTCGTCGGCTTCCATGGTGGCGAACCACAGACCCGCGTCGCGGATGCTCTTCTGCTTTCCGGCCTGTTCGAAAAGATAGCATTTGTCGATGTCGTCGGAGAAATAGCACAGGCCCTTGGCGCGGATGATGTTCGCCGGCCATTTGGTGGCCACCATGTGGTCGAACTTGTTCAGGTCCAGGGCCGGACGGCGGGTATAGACGTATGTGTCGATGCCGTATTCCAGGGCTTCGCCTTCGGCCTCCTCGTCCTCGTCTTCCTCGCCTTCGATGGCGGCAATCCAGGCGGCCGACGTGGCCACCTCGTCAAAACGGAACATGCCCGTGTAGATGAGTTCGTCCAGGTCCGCGTCTCCGTAGTTGCATTCCAGCACCTTGGCGCCGGGGTTGATGCTCTTGACGATCCCCTTGAGCTTGCCCAGTTCTTCGGGGCTCACCTCGGCGGCCTTGTTCAGCAGCACGATGTTGCAGAACTCGATCTGTTCGATGACCAGACGCTCCAGGTCATCCTCGCCGATGCCTTCCTTTTCCAGCGCAGCGCCATTTTCGAACTCGTCCTTCATGCGCAGGGCATCCACCACCGTGGCGATGCAGTCCACATACGGGAGGGCGCCCCGGGTGTATTGCGGTGCCAGGGCCGGCATGGTGCTGATGGTTTGTGCGATGGGCGCCGGCTCGCAGATGCCGCTGGCCTCGATGACAATGTAGTCGAACTTCTGGGCCGATGTCAAATCGGCCAGCTGGGCCACCAGATCCATTTTCAGGGTGCAGCAGATGCAGCCGTTCTGGAGGGCGACCAGCGAATCGTCCGTACCGCCGACGATGCCGCCTTTTTCAATGAGGCTGGCGTCGATGTTCACCTCGCCGATGTCGTTCACGATGACGGCGAACTTGATGCCTTTCTTGTTGGTGAGGATGCGGTTCAGGAGGGTTGTCTTGCCGCTTCCGAGATAGCCGGTGAGAAGAAGCACCGGAACTTCCTGTCTTTTCAGTGTGATTTCCATAGTGTGTATAAAGGTGGTTTTCAATCAGAACGGTCCGTGCTTCCCAGCAAGGACCGTTCTTCATTCTAACCTAAAAACTTAACCTATTAAAAAAACTATTCGTTTTTTGTACTAGCGAATTCCGTGCCAAACTCTTTATTTTTCTCAAAATCATTGAGCTCTTTGTTGGGACGGATGGAAAGGATGCGCACATCGGCCCTGGGACGGTCCAGTCGGTCGGTGGCGACGGCGGCAATTTTGTCAATCACGTTGAGGCCGGCTACCGTTTCTCCGAAAACGCTGTATTCCCCGTCCAGGTGAATGCAGTTGTCGGGGTTCTGGACCAGGTAGAACTGCGAACCGGAGGAGGCCTTGAACGGATTGGCCAGGTTGCCCACCCGGGCGGCTGCCAGGGCTCCTTTCTTGTGCCGGTGCAGGGGATTTCCCTCACCGTCCCGCATCTCGGCCGGGATGGTATAGGCCGGACCGCCCTTCCCATATTGTGCCACTTTGGCAGTATCCTTGGTGAAGGGGTCTCCGCCCTGGATCATGAATCCGTTGATGACGCGGTGGAAAAGCGTGCTGTCGTAGTAGCCGGAGAGGGCCAGCTTCTCAAAGTTGTCGCGGTGACGGGGCGTGTCCTTGTACAATTTCACGCGGATGGTGCCCATGTTGGTGACAATGTCGAAGACGGGCTCCTCGGGAAGGGTCTGGGCCTCCTTGAGGGCGGCCACCGTGTCAACCGGTTCAACGGTCATTACTTCCTCCTGGGCTTCCTCTTCCTGGGGCTGGGTGTTCTTGACCCGGTTTTTGCAAGCCGCAAGCAGGGCCAGGCCGATGGCGAAATAAAGGAACTTTTTCATATCGTTGACATTCTTTTCTGCAAAAATAGTTATTTTTGTAGTGATATGGCAAAAAATCCGCTCAAACAGCTTGCTGGAGAAACCGCCATCTATGGATTCAGTTCCATTCTGGCCCGTATCCTGAACTTTCTCTTCGTGCCCATCTACACCCGCATGCTCACGCAGGTGCAGTATGGCGTGGTTACCGAGTTCATGGCGTATATCGCCATCCTTCAGGTGGTGCTGGTGCTGGGCCTGGAGACGGGCTGTTTCCGTTTTGCCAACAAGGAAGGGGAGAACCCCCGCAAGGTCTATTCGGGAGCGCTGCTGGCAGTGTTCGGCCTCAATCTGGCCTTCCTGGCCTGCATGGTGGCGTTTTCGGGCTCCATATCGGCCGCGCTGGGCTATGAAGGATACAGGCGCCTGATCATCTATGTGGCGGCCATCCTGTTCTGCGACAGCATCACGGCCATCCTGTTTGCCAAGCTTCGGCAGGAGCACAAGGCCGTGAAGTTCGCCATTCTCAAAACCGTCAAGATTCTCACCGAAACGGGAGCCAACCTGGTGCTGTTCTTCGTGTACCCTGCGCAGCCGGACTTCACGTACCCGGTGTTTGCCATTTTCATCAGCTGCGTGCTGTGCCTGGTGCTGTTCATTCCGGACATCCTCCGGATCAGGCCTGTATGGGACGGCGGAGTGGTGAAACGCATGCTGGCGTACTCCATTCCCCTGATGGTGGCCGCCCTCCCGGGTGTCGCCAACGATTTTCTGGACCGGATACTGTTCCGCTTTTTTGACACATCCTCCGAGCAGTGGCTGGCTTCCCTGGGCGTGTATCAGGCGGCCGTGAAGCTGGCGGTCATCATGAACCTCTTTATCCAGATGTTCCGCTATGCGGCCGAACCCTTCTTTTTCCAGCGGGCCCGTGACAAGAACTCCAGGGAGTTGTATGCCGTGGTGATGGAATACTTCACCGCCTTCTGCGGCCTGGTGTTCCTGGGGGTCATCGGCTATATCGACATCATCTCGCTGCTGCTGGGCCGGGATTTCCGCGTGGGAATCGGCGTCGTTCCCATCATGCTGCTGAGCTACATGCTGCTGGGCATGCTCTTCAACGTGTCCATGTGGTACAAACTGTCCGGCAAGACCAACATGGCCATCTGGATTACCCTGGCGGGCCTGGCCGTGACGGCGGTGGTGAATATCGTCTTCATGCCGCGATACTCCTACTGGGCATCGGCCTTCGGGCATCTGGCCAGTTACCTTACGATGTTTGTCATCAGCGCCGTCCTGGGAGCCAGATACTATCCCATTCCGTACAACTGGAAGCGTATCGGCGGCATCTTCGTCCTCATGGGCATGGCCTATCTGGGCATCCTGCTCCTGGGCACGCCGGAACTTCTTCCCGGCCTGGCTCTTCCTGCCGCCCTGCGGCTGGTGGTGAACACCCTCTGGATACTCCTGTACTGCGGCCTGGCCTGGGCTCTTCTGCGCCGCCGCCCCATTCCCGTGGAATAAGCCCTTCCATCCTTTTGGAGGGTGGCTGTTAAGTGCTTGTCACATAGGCGATTACGTACAATCCTCTGCGCTTTTTGCGCAGAGGATTGTACGTAAGTGACAGATTGTCAATGGGTTGGGTGCCACCCTTTACCAGTTCCAGTCTTTCTTGGAGAGGTATTCTTCCAGCTCTTCCGGGGTGCGGGCAGGCTGGCGGTCCATGCCGATGAGGCCGCGGCAGTCCAGCGAGTAGTTCATGCCCATGGCGTCCAGTATCTCGAAGCTGTGGTCCAGGGAAGCGTCGAAGCGGGCATAGTCTTTCTTGTCGGCAGCGCACCACTGCACTTCGGAGAGGGCGCACATGCGCGGCAGCAGCATGTATTCCAGGTGCTGCGGCGTGGCGATGTATTCCGTCCACAGGTTGGCCTGGACACCGAGGATGTGTTTCTCGGCCCCGGGGGCGATGCCGTCGAAAGGCTCGTAGGAATAGACCCGCTCCAGCGGGAGATTGCCGCCGATGCCGAAGGGCTCCTTGTCGCGCTCCTGGGTCTGGTAGTAGTCGAAGTAGCAGTAGCCGTTGGGGGTCATGATGGCGTCGAAGCCCTTGGATGCGGCCTCGATGCCGCCCTGCACACCGCGCCAGGACATGACCGTGGCACCCTTGGCCAGGTCTCCCTGCAGGATTTCATCCCAGCCGATGATCTTGCGGCCATGCCCGTTGAGGAAGTCCTGCACCCGGGCGGTGACATAGTTCTGCAGGTAGTGCTTGGCGTCGGGACCTTTCTTGATGCCCAGGGCCTTCATGCGGACGGCGCACTTGGGGCATACATCCCACGGGTCCGGACGGCCCGGCTCCGCGTCTCCGCCAAAACATTCATCACCCCCCACGTGGATGAATTCCGAAGGGAAGATGTCCATGATTTCGGAAAGGACGGTCTCCAGGAAGGTGAACACCTGGTCGTTTCCGGCGCAGAGGATGTCCTTGGCCACTCCCCAGCGGGTCCATACTTCGTAGGGACCGCCGGTGCAGCCCAGTTCCGGATAAGCGGCAAGGGCTGCCACCATGTGACCGGGAAGGTCAATCTCCGGAATCACGGTGATGCCCCGCTCGGCGGCATAGGCCACCACGTCCTTCATCTGTTCCTGGGTGTAGAAGCCGCCGTAGCGGATTCCGTCGTTGGAGCCCCAGTCTTTCTTGATGACGGTTCCGCTGCGCCAGGCGCTGATTTCCGTGAGTTTGGGATAGGCCTTGATTTCTGCGCGCCAGCCCTGGTCGTCGGTCAGGTGCCAGTGCAGGCGGTTCAGCTTGTACACGGTCATCACGTCCAGATAGCGTTTCACCTCGTCCACTTCCCAGAAATGGCGGGAAGAATCCATGTGCATGCCGCGGTAGCCGAAACGGGGCTGGTCCAGGATTTCCACGCAGGGGAGCACCCAGTCGGCCTTCGCCGTCTTGCCTCCGTAGATGGCGGCCGGCAACATCTGCTTTAGGGTTTCGCAGGCATACACGAAGCCGTTCAGGGCCGATGCCTCCACCGTGGCACCCTTGGGCGTCACATGGATGGCATACTGCTCGGCCGCCAGGTTGGGATTCAGGATGAACCGGAACCCGCCTTCGCCGGATTTGACGGGCTTGCCGGTGGCCGTTTCAAGGGTAGTAACAAAACGATCAACCGCCTTCCGGGAGGCTTCGTCCAGGGCCGGATCGATGTTCACTTCCGCCCCTTTGACGCAGAAACTGCCTTCCGATACGGTGACATCGGCCGGCATGGGAATCACGTGGAAAGCCTGTGGCTGCGGCTGGGCACAGGAAGCCAGAAGAGCGGCCACAAACAGGAGAATGGAGATGTGTTTCATATCAAAATGGATTTAATACTACGAAGATACGAAAAAAATGGTCAATACAGCAACAGGCCCGCCACGGCACCGGCCAGGATGATGTAGATGGGGTTCACCTTGCCCCAGTAGCCCGCCACGAAGGCGCCGCCCAGAAGGACCCAGCTCTTCCAGTCCGGGAAGTTCTCCGAAACCACTTGGACGGAGGGGACGCCGCCCGTCCAGCCGGTCTTGATGATGAGGATGACGGCCGCCGCTCCGATGAGGCCCGTCACCGCCGGCCTGAGCCAGGTCATGGTTCCGGCGTACAGGCGGCTGGTGCGGAATCTCATGTAAAAGCGTACGATGAGCAGCATGATCACGAATGAGGGGAGCATGAGGGAGAGGGTGGCGGTGAGTGAACCGCAGATGCCCAGGAGATGGCTGCCGGTGGCCGCGTAGAGCACGTCGTAGCCCACGTAGGTGGCGCTGTTGATGCCTATCGGCCCGGGGGTCATCTGCGAAATGGCCACGATATCCGTGAAGGTGCTCTCCGAAATCCACGCATGCTCCACCACCACCTGGTTCTGGATAAGCGAAAGCATCGCATAACCGCCGCCGATGGTGAAGGCGCCGATGACAAAAAAAGTCCAGGCCAGCTGGCCGATGAGTGCTAAAACCCCTGTCATTCCGAGCGTAACGAAGAATCTTTTTTCATGCGATAATAGGTGAAACTGAACCCCAGCACCAGCACGCACAGAATGATGTAGATGGGGGAGACGTTGAGGAAGGCCACCAGCCCCAGCGAGACAATGGCCAGCAGCCACGTCCACACGTTCTTGCAGGACTTTTTGGCCATATTGAGCATCGGGACGGCGATGAGGGAAATCACCACCGGACGGATGCCCTTGAAGGCCCGCTCCACATAGGGATTGTCCTTGAAGGCGGTGAAAAACATGGCGATGGCCAGGATAATCAGGAAAGAGGGCGTGATGCTGCCCAGGGTGGCGGCGATGCTGCCTTTCACCCCGCGAAGCCGATGCCCGGCAAAGATGGAGATGTTCACCGCCAGCACGCCGGGTGCGCTCTGGGAGAGGGCGACGATGTCCGGAAGGTCGTCGTCCGAAATCCAGCCCCGGCGGGACATCTCGGCCTGGATGATGGGAATCATCGCATAGCCGCCGCCGATGGTGAAGGCGCCGATTTTGGCAAATACCGTGAAAATCTGCCAGAGGGAAACGTTCTTTTCCATACGTTTGCAAAGATACCAAAAATCTTGGTCATGTCATTCGCGGCTTGACCGGAAAACTCTTTTTCCCTATATTTGTGTCTGTAAAATAAAATTTGTTTTTATGAAAAGACTAACCGCCATAACCCTGGCACTGATAACCCTTACATCGCTGGCTGCCGCTCCCCGGAAGCTGGAGCCTTGGCAAGACCCCGAAGTCTATGAGGAGAACCGCCTTCCCATGCGAACCTCCTTTGTGACGGACCAGCAGCAAACCCTTTCCCTCAACGGCCGTTGGCGTTTCCATTGGAGCGAGACGGTGGAATCCCGCCTGAAAGGCTTCGAGGCCATCAGCTACAATGACGCCGGCTGGGACGAAATGCCCGTCCCCGGCCTTTGGGAGCTCAATGGCTACGGAAACCCCGTGTATGTGAACGTCGGCTATGCCTGGAGAGGGCAGTACAAGAACAATCCGCCCATCGTACCGCAGAAGGGAAATCACGTGGGGCAGTACCGCCGCGTGTTTGACGTTCCCGCGGAGTGGGAGAAAAAGCCGGTGTATCTGTGCATCGGCAGCGCCACTTCCAACGTACGCGTCTGGGTGAACGGAAAGATGGTGGGCTACAGCGAAGACAGCAAGCTGGAAGCCCGTTTCGACATCAGCAAATACGTCCGTCCGGGCCAGAATGTGATTGCCCTGGAAGTTTTCCGCTGGTGCGACGGGACCTACCTGGAAGACCAGGATTTCTGGCGCCTGAGCGGCATTTCCCGCGGCGTCTATATTTATACGCGCGAGAAGCAGCGGCTGGAGGATGTCCGCATCATCGCCCAGGCCGACGGCTCCCTTCAGGTGAAGGCCGATGTCACCTCCGGCATCAAGTCGGTATCGGCCACCCTTACGGATGCGGAAGGCCGTCCCGTGGCCTCCCTTCCTGCGGTATCGGCATCCAGGGGCAGTGCGACCCTTCAGGCCCATGTGCAGGGTGTGCAGCCCTGGAGCGCGGAGATTCCCGCCCTGTACCGCCTGGACGTGGCGGCCCGTGGCGCCGGCGGTTCCGTGGTGGAAAGCGCTTCTTTCCAGGTGGGTTTCCGTACGGTGGAAATCCGCAACGCGCAGCTTCTGGTAAACGGACAGCCCGTGCTGCTGAAAGGAGCCAATCGGCACGAAATGCATCCGGTCAAAGGCTACGTTGTGTCCGAAGAAGACATGATTCGCGACATCCGCATCATGAAGGAGCTGAACATCAATGCCGTCCGTACCTGCCACTATCCCGACGACCCCCGCTGGCTGGCCCTTTGCGACCGCTACGGCCTGTACGTGGTGGACGAGGGAAATGTCGAGTCTCACGGCATGGGCTATGCCGACGGGGTTACCCTGGCGCAGGATCCCCGCTTCCGCGCCGCCCATCTGTCCCGTGTCAGCCGGATGGTGCAGCGGGACTACAATCATCCCTCCGTCATTACCTGGAGCCTGGGGAACGAGGCCGGTGCCGGACCCAATTTCGTCGATTGTTACGACTGGGTAAAGCTTTATGACCCCACGCGTCCGGTCCAGTACGAGCGTGCCCTGATGACGGCCTATGACTGTTCGGACGTGGTCTGCCCCATGTATTGGAGTCCGGAAAAATGCGAGGAATTCCTGTCCGGCAACCCCACCCGTCCGCTCATCCAGTGCGAGTATGCCCACGCCATGGGCAATTCCATGGGCAATTTCAGCGATTATTGGGATCTTGTGCGCAAATATCCGGCCTATCAGGGCGGTTTCATCTGGGATTTCCAGGACCAGGCGCTCTGGAACGGGCGGTATTTCGCCTTCGGCGGAGATTATGACCCGGCCGATGCTTCCGACGGTTCCTTCAACTGCAACGGCGTCATCGCTGCCGACCGCACCCTGCACCCGCATGCCTATGAGGTGCGTTACCAGTACCGCGATATCCTGAGCTCCGGTACCCCCGAGGCGCTTTCCATCCACAACGAATTCTTCTTCAAGGATTTGTCCGATGTGCGCCTTGTCTGGACCCTGGAGGCCGACGGCGTGGCCGTGCGGACGGGCGTCGTGGAAGATCTGGCCGCGAAGCCGCAGGAAACGGTGGTGAAGGATTTGGGCATCGGCCCGCTGGACGCTTACCGCGGCACGCTTGCGCTCAATCTCAGCTATGTTCTCAAGAAGGCCTGGCCGCTGCAGGCCGCCGGGTCGGAGATCGCCTATGACCAGCTGATTCTCCGCGACAGCCGCCCGCTCCTGATGGAGTGTGAAGGCGGGATTGTGGGGGTGTATGACAGTTCCCGCACGCTGGTTCTCAGCGGTACGCTGAACGCTTCCGGAACGGCAGGGGAAAGAGAGGCGGTCTGGACGGCCAGCTTTGACAAGGCTTCAGGAGCCCTCACTTCCTATACGCTGGAGCGCAAGGAACTTCTTTCCGCCCCGCTGATGCCCTGCTTCAACCGGGCCATGACGGAGAACGACCTTGGCGCCGGCCTGCATTTCCGGCAGGGCCTGTGGCGCAACCCCTCTTTCGAACTGGCCTCCTTTAACATGACGTCGCAGGACGGAGCCTGTCTGGTGGAGGTGGAGTACAAGCCGCTGGAGGGCAAGGCCGCCGTGTCGGTTTTCTATCGCGTGGCTTCGGACGGCAGCATGAGCATCGTGCAGAAGATGGACGATGCCGGCTCCCTCTCGGAGGCTCCCGACCTTTTCCGCTTTGGAATGGCCTTTGCCATGCCGGCCTCTTATGACCGGATTGATTTCTTCGGCCTGGGGCCCTGGGAGAATTATATCGACCGTCGCAGTGCCGCCCTCCTGGGCCGGTATCAGCAAAAAGTGGCCGACCAGTATCATTACGGCTATGTGCGTACGCAGGAGTCCGGCACCCATACGGGGCTGCGTTTCTTCCGCATCCTGGACGAGGGCGGATGCGGCCTGGAGGTGCTTTCCCCTGTGGACTTCTCGGCATCGGCCCTCCCGTTCTCCATCGCCGACCTGGATGTGGCCATGCCTGAGGGAAATACTTCTGAACGCAACCATAACAGTCAGTACGGCATTGCGCGGCATTCGCTGGAACTCAAGCCTTCCGGCCAAACCTATGTGCACATTGACGCCGTGCAGATGGGCGTGGGCGGTATCAACTCCTGGGGACAGCGTCCTATGGAGAAGTACCGGATCCCTGCGCGCGAGCGTGAATTCCGCTTCATGCTCAGGCCGATGGCCAATTTGTAGTATTTTCATGGGGCCGGCCCAACAGATTTTTCACTTCGCCCTTCGGCAAGCTCAGGGCGGGTTTCAGAATGACAGTCCGGTGTCGAATGATCGTCCTCTGTCATTTTGAGGCAGGTTCACTCTGTCATTCTGAGGCAGGTTCACCTGCCGAAGAATCTACTTTCTGGCCGGCCCTATCTTTTTTTGAAAAAAACCATGAAAAAATTTGTGGGTTCAAAAAAAGTTGCTACCTTTGCAGTCCCGTTTGAAATGAACGGGATTTTTTACGGTTCATTGACAATATTGAAAGACTAAAAGTACAAGCAAGTACCGGAAGTTGTAACATACAATTTCTTAATTTAAACGAGCGTCAGTTTCTTTAGAGAAACGAAGTCAAGGACAAGCTAAGCATTATAAAAATATACAATGAAGAGTTTGATCCTGGCTCAGGATGAACGCTAGCGGCAGGCTTAACACATGCAAGTCGAGGG
>CADBFO010000032.1 GCA_902794005.1 uncultured Bacteroidia bacterium | reverse complement strand
CCCCCACTCTTTTCCGGAGAAGGTGTTGGGGCCGAAGTGGATGAACAGATTGGTTTCCATCCGCTGCCACTCCACCTGGGCGGGTGTGGGGCAGGGGCCGTAGGGGGCGGGGGCTTTCACTGTGCAGGCGGCGGCCAGCAGGGCGGCGGCCAGGAGGGTAATGTGTTTCATAGGCTGTATCATTGCTCCCATTCCAGACGGCGCGAACCGTCCGGCAGGATTGTTATCTGCACTTTCAGGCTTTCTTCCGGAAGGAGCGCTTCGATGTTCTGCGGCCACTCCATCAGGCACAGCTGTCCGCTGTCCAGATAATCGTACAGGCCGATATCCAGCGCCTCGGCCTCTTTTTCGATCCGGTAGAAATCAAAATGGAAGATGGGCCGCCCGCCGTTTCCGCGGTACTCGTTCACGATGGCGAAGGTGGGGGAGCTGATGGCGTCTTCCTCCACCCCCAGTTCCTTGCAGACAGCCGTGATGAAGGTGGTCTTTCCGGCTCCCATGGGCGCATAGAAAGCAAGCAGCGTGCGGTCCCCGATTTCCTGAAGGAACGCTTGGGCCGCCCGGGGCAAATCTTCCAGATTCTGAATAAGGATTTCGTGCTTCATGGTACAAATATACGGTGTAAAATCGTAAAAAACAGCAAAAAAACATCTGAAACAACACTTTGTTTTTTACGATTGTAGGTTTTTCGCTCCGTTTTTGCGACCTTGCCCCCGACAAAAATGTGCGTTATGGATAAGTTGCTTCGATTCTTTTTCTTGTCACTGGCGGTCATTTCCTGCCAAAAACCTCTTTTCGAAAACACCCCCCGCGCGGAACCGCAAGGAAGCGGCCGCGACTCCACGGAGGTCCCTCCGCCTCCGGTGGACGAGCCGCCCGTGCCGGACATCTATGCTACAGCCTTCGTTTTTCCGGACGGTGCCGACTGGCTGGCTCCCGGACAGGCCGACGTGGTCCTGTTCAGGAATGCGGAAGAGATCCTGCGGGTCCCGGTCGAAGGCCTGGCCGAGGCCGACCGGCACCGCATCTCCGAAGGACGGCTCTGGACCGACGCCTGCGACGGCCGCGAGGTGGTGGTCTCCTGCGACGGGAAAGAACGCTTCCGCTATGAAGGAGATGAACTGCTGCGGGGATTCCTGACGGTGAACGGCATCGCCTACACCCTGGGGCAGCGTCAGGGGAAGGGAGGAGTCAGTTTCCGCATCAACGGGCAGGAACGCTTCTCGTCCCCCGTGGGAACGGTTCTGGGCGGTCCGGAAGACTGCGAATGGGAAGGCGGAGCCCTTTGCCGCGACTCGTCGGGCGTGTACTATACCTACGGCATTCCCATCTGGAAAGGGAACCAGTTGCAGTGGGAGTACCACGTGATGCATGAGGAGGAGACGCTCACGGTCATTCCGGCCGGCAGCATTGTCGGCAGCCTGTATGACATCCGGGTACACGAGGGCACCGTGTACCGGAGCGAACGCAGAAGCAGCGCCGGCAACACCTATTGCCTGGTGAAAGGCAATACGTATCTGGACATAAAAATGGGTTCCACGGAGGTTCCCCACTATCTGAAGCTGGTGCCGGCCGACGGGAAACTGCTCCTGAAGGGTTACAGCACCGGGGTCATCGGCGGAAAGAACTATTGCTACTGGCTCAGGGACGCCGCCTCCATCGTAAGCGTCGCCTCCGAAGACCAGCCTATCCTGGAGCTGCTTGTGGACGGCCCGCATCTGGCCCATCTGGTAGCGGGGCCGGACCATACCGTCCGCACGCTCTACCTGAACAAAAAGAGCATTCCTTTCGCGCCCGACCGGTTCCGCCTTCCTTCCAGGCGCTGTGCGCAGTTCAGGAAGGGCGTCCTGGGCATCGCCCTGAGCAATTCCTCGGAAGGGGAGCATCTGCTGATACGCGACCGGGAAATCACCACGCTGCGCTTCAACGGCTATTTCACCTCCCTTCAAATCCACTGAGCCATGCTTGTGAACATCCACAGTGCCAAATGCATCGGCATCCGCGCCGTTCCCGTAACGATAGAGGTAAACATCACCCTGGGGATCGGCATCCACCTGGTGGGCCTGGCCGATGCCGCCGTGAAAGAAAGCCTCCTGAGGACGGTGACCGCCCTGCAGGCAAAGGGTTTCCACATTCCCGGAAAGAAAATCGTCATCAACCTGGCCCCGGCCGACCTGCACAAGCAGGGCAGCGGGTACGATATTCCCATCGCCCTGGGAGTCATCGCCGCCTCGGAACAGCGCACGATGCCGGCCCTGGACAAGTACCTGATCATGGGCGAACTGGGCCTGGACGGAAGCGTCCGGCCGGTGAGCGGAGCCCTGCCCATGGTGGAACTGGCCATGCAGCAGGGTTTCCGGGGGTGCATCCTGCCGGAAGAATCGGCCCTGGAAGCGGCGGACTATACGCAAACGCAGGTGTTCGGGGTGAAGACCCTGGACGACGTGCTGCTGGTCCTGGGAGAGACGGAAGACCCTTCGCACCTGCTGGTCCGGAATACGGAATCCTACCGCAGGGCCCTGGAGGAACCCGCCGTCCCGCCGGGCGCTTTTATGGATTTTGCCGATATCGTGGGCCAGCAGGCGGCCAAGCGGGGCGTGGAAATCGCCTGTGCCGGGCAGCACAACGTACTGCTGCTCGGGGCTCCCGGGAGCGGGAAAAGTTCCATCGCCAAGGCCATGGCCGGCATCCTGCCGCCCATGTCGCTGGAAGAGAGCGCCATCACGTCCAAGATTTACTCGGTGGCCGGACGCTCCCAGGGCCGGCCGGGACTCCTGCGGCGCCGGCCTTTCCGGGCGCCGCACATATCGGCCTCCAAGGCGGCCATGCTGGGCGGCGGCAGCGGCGACAACATCCTTCCCGGGGAGGTTTCGCTGGCCTCCAACGGCGTCCTCTTCCTGGACGAATTGTGCGAGGCGCCAAAATCTACGCTGGAGTCTCTCCGGGCCCCGCTGGAAGACCGGGTGGTGAGCATTTCCCGCCTGAAGGCGAAAATTGAGTATCCGGCCTCTTTCATGCTGGTGGCGGCCTCCAACTCCTGCCCGTGCGGGTACTACGGCGTAGGCGAGCGCTGCACCTGTACGCCGGGCCAGCGGCAGGCCTACCTCTCAAAACTGAGCGGCCCCATCATGGACAGGATTGACATTCAGCTTCTCCTCTCACCCGTGGAGACGACAGCGCTTCTGCGGGGACAGAAGGCCGAGCCGTCGGCCGTCATTGCCGGACGGGTGCTCCGGGCACGGGAGATTCAGCGGAAACGCTTTGACAGGACAGGCATTTTCACCAATTCCGAGATGGGGGCGCGGGAGCTGGAACGTTTCTGCCCCCTGTCGGAGGAATGCCGGCAGCTGCTGGAGCGGATTATCGACCGCATGGGCCTGAGCGCCCGAGCCTATACCCGCATCATAAAGATTGCCCGCACCATCGCCGACCTCGCCGGCGAAAGCGATATCCTGCCCGTCCACCTGGCCGAAGCGGCCAGTTACCGCTTCCTGGACCGTCGGAATATCCTGGATTTGTAGTATCTTTGTGCCGATGATCTGCTATCCCAACGTAAAAATCAACCTGGGGCTGCATGTGCTGCGGCGCCGCGAGGACGGTTTCCACGACCTGGAAACCCTGTTTGTCCCCTATCCCGGCATCAGCGATTGCCTGGAAGTGGTCACCGGAGACGACTACAGCCGTACCCTCGCCGGCCTCAAGGAGCGGTATGGCTCCCTGGCGCAGGCGGTCACCCCGGACGGGAAACTCATGATTACCATCGCCCGGAAGGAGGGCGTGGACTGGGATCCCCTCAAAGACCTGACGGCCGGGGCCTACGGCCTACTGGCCCGGGATTACAAGCTTCCGCCCATGAAGATTTTCCTGGAAAAGCGTTCTCCCGTTGGGGCCGGCCTCGGCGGCGGTTCGGCCGATGCCGCCTTCGCCCTCCGCGCCATCTCGGAACTGGCCGGGCTGGACCTTTCTGACGCGGCCCTGGCATCCTATGCCGCCCGCCTGGGCAGCGACTGCGCCTTCTTCGTGTACAACACCCCCATGCTGGGAAGCGGCCGCGGAGAGGTGCTGGAACCCTGTTCCATCGACCTTTCCCCGTATCGGACAGAAGTGTATGTCCCGGAGGGCATCGCGGTTTCGACGGCCGACGCCTACCGCGGTATCGTCCCGCGCATTCCCGCCAAAAGCCTGCGGGAGGTGCTCTCCCAGCACGTTTCCACCTGGAAGCAGGATTTGAAAAACGATTTCGAGGAAACGGTGTTCGCCAAGTATCCGGCCCTGGCGCCCGTCAAGGAGCGCCTGTATGCCGACGGAGCCCTTTACGCCGCCATGTCCGGCAGCGGATCGGCCTTCTTTGCCATCTATAAAAAGGATTAGTTCCGGAGCCAGTTCTCCGGGTTCTGGGGCGTGGAACCTTTCCAAAGTTCAAAATGGAACTGGTCTTCCCCGCCGATGGTGTCCACCGTGCCCACCACCTGGCCGGTCACCACTTTGTCCCCGGCTTTCACGTTCACCGTCTTGAGTTTGCTGTACAGGGTGAAGTATTCTCCGTGGCTCACCAGCACGCACTGGTTGTAGCCCGGCAGCACGACAATCTGCGTGACCTTTCCGTTGAAGACGGCCTTGGCTTCCGCTCCGCGCTTGACGGTGAGGGTGACGCCGTTGTTCTGCGGCAGGTCCACATTGGTGTAAACCGGGTGCTTGTGCTTTCCGAAACGCTCCACCACGGCTCCTTCCACCGGCCAGGGCAGCCGGCCCTTGTTGGCGGCGAATTCGCCGGAGAGTTTGGTGTCAATCTCGGTGGACGTGGTCTTCCCCGCCGTTTTGCCGCCCTTCGCCTTCCCCTTGCCGGCAGCCGCTTTGGCGGCCGCTTCCTGCTGGGCCCGGATGAGGTCGGCAATTTTACGGTTGAGGGCCTCTTTCTGGCGGTTCTTCTCCTGCAGTTGCTGCTGGTATTTCTTGCGGTCCTTGCTGAGCTGGCTCACCAGGCGGCTGTGCTCGGCTTCCTCGTCCTGGAGGCTGGCCCGCTCTTTCACCACCTTGCGGCGCATTTCATCGGCCTCGTTTCTCAGGGTGGTGAGCCGCTCCTTCTCCACTTCCAGCCGGGCCGATGTCTCGCGGATTTTCAGGGCCTGGTCGCTCATCTGGGCCGACAGGCTGCGCAGGTAGCCGAAACGGCGGAAGGCCTGCCCCATGGAATCGCTGGAGAGCACATACATATACCATATACGGCTGTCCCGGTTTTTGTAAGACCCCCGGATGAGCCGTCCGTAATAGAGGGACAGCGTGTCGTAACGGGCCTGCAGGCGGTTCAGTTCCCCCTGGCAAACGCTGATGGAGTCGTTCAGGAGACGGAGGGTCTGGTCGCATCCGGCAATGAGTTTTTCCCGGGCCGATATCTTGCTGCGCACCAGCGTAAGGGTGTTCATGGCCGCCGAACTGTTCTTGGAATTCTGGGCCAGCTGGCGGTTGATAAGGGCGATATCCTTCTCCAGCTGCGCACGCTGGCTTTCCAGTTTTTTCATACTGGTCTTCTGGCCGTATGCGGGAAGGCATACGAGCATTGTCAGGAAAAGGATATGAAGGGCTTTTCTCATGGATTTTCCTTGGCCTCCAGGCGGGCGGCCTGGTTGCGGTATACGTTGGCGGTTTCGGTTTCTCCCAGCGCTTCCAGTACGGTGGCGTAATGGCGCAGGATGACGGCGCTCTCCTTGCCGCCGTACAACATGGCGTGCTTGAAGAAGGGCTTGGCTTCCAGGTCTTTCCCCATCAGGTGAAGAATCCAGGCGAAGGTGTCCAGGTAGGTGGCGTTGTCGGGTTCCGCTTCCACCGTTTTCTTGGACATGGCGTAGGCTTTCTTGAGTTTTTTGCCCTGCACGCTCAGGTAATAGGCGTAATTGTTGAGGACCGGGGCGTAGGAGCCGTCCAGCCGGAGGGCTTTTTCATAGGCCTTGAAGGCCTGTCCGCTGTCACCTTTGGAATAATGGGCGTCTCCCATCATGGACCACGCGTTCAGGCACAGTTTCTTGTCCTTGGGATAGGTCTTGAGGATATACTGGCAGTTGGTGATGATGGCGTCGTAGTCTTCCAGTTCGTAATTGGCCATGTTGGCATAGTCCAGGAAGGCCAGCTCCCCAAAGCGGTCGAAGGCGGCCATGGAGCGCTCCCGAAGGGGTTGCCACGCTTTCCGGAGGGAGAGATATTGGACATACGTGGCCGTCTGTCCCAGGCTTTCGGGGTATTCGTCGGCCGCTTTCCGGAACCAGGTGTCGGCTTCCGCCTCCCGTCCGGTGGCGTAGAAATAGCTGCCGGCGGTGGCCAGGAGACTGCTGTCGGCAGGGTGCGTTTCCAGGGTCTCCGTCACGAAGCGGTCGAACCCTTCCCGGTGAAGCTGCAGGATTTTGGGGTCGATGCTTCGCATCATGTTGCTCAGATACATGTTCTTGGTGGCGGCGGGGACATCCTCGGAAGTAAAAAACGGGTCCAGCGTCCGGAAATAGTCCTTGTAACGGCGCATGTGCCGATAGACTTCGGACATGCCCAGGATGGCGGGGACATAGCTGCTGTCCAGCGCAAGGGCTTCGCTGTAGCGGGCCTGGGCCAGGGAGTCGGCAAAATCGGCCAGGTAATAATCTCCGAGCATGGAGAGGACGGAAGGGGAGGAGTAATGGGTGTTGAACTTTTCCAATTCCTCGATGCCCTCTTCCTGCCGTCCCATGGCGCTCAGGACGTCGTAGCGGGTGCGCACCACCTCTTCCGACAGGCCGCGCTGCTTTTCGATTTCCGAAAGCGTGCCCAGCGCTTTGTCATATTCCTTCTGGGCCAGGTAAATGTCCAGCAGTTCATAAACGACGGAGTTCTTTTCCGGGAAGGCTTTCACGAGGGCTTCGTACTGGCCTTCGCCTTCATCGATCTTGTTCTGTGACAGATACATGCGACCCAGCAGACGGCGGTACCAGAAATTGGTGCTGTCCAGGGCAATGGCTTTTTTGAGGGACGCTTCGGCCTGCTCCGGGGCCGAGGTCTGCCACTGCGTCTGTGCCAGGTAATACCATACGGCATCGTTCTCGGGGGCGGCCTTCGACAGGGTTTGCAGGATGTCCCGGGCGCGGACCGCCTGCCCGTTTCCATAGAGCGTTACGGCGTCGATGAGATTGCTCTCGACGGACTGGCCGATGGCCGGGACTACGGAAAGGAAACTGACAAGCAGCGCCAGGGTTATTTTTTTCATATTTACAAAAATAGGTGAAATATTTTGTTTTCTCTCGGTTTGAACATAAATTTGTGTTCAAGAACAAACAAATTCCGCACCTTTTGAAACGTTTTTGGGACAAATTGCATCTTATTACATGGACAAGGGATGAAGAATCCCCTGCCGGCGGATTGTCCCTGGAGCACTTGGCAGCGGCCTGCAGGCAAGGGGAGCGGAAGGCCCAGAAGGCTTTGTTCGACGCTCTTTCCCCCAAAATGATGGCCGTATGCCTTCGTTACATGGGAGAGCGGGAAGAGGCGGAGGATGTGTTGCAGGAGGGGTTCATTACCTTGTTCACCAAATTAGACAGCTATCAGGGAGCGGGCTCCTTTGAAGGCTGGGCCAGAAAGATCTTTGTCAATACTGCCCTCATGCATCTCAGACGCACGGATGCGCTGGGCCTCAGCGACGACATCGAAGAGGCTCACGGCCTCTTCACGCAGGAGGCCACCCCGGTGCAGAAAATGGGATACAGGGATCTGATGCGCATGATATCGGCCCTTCCGGCCGATGCCAGAACGGTCTTCAACATGTACGTCGTGGAAGGCTATTCCCACAAGGAAATCGCCAAGGAACTGCGCTGTACGGAGGCCACTTCGCGCTCCAAATTACAACGGGCCCGCATCAGGCTGCAGGAAATGATAAAAGGAAACAAATGAAAGAAAACGAATTCGACATACAAGTCAGGAAGTTGCTGCAAAACGCAGAGGAACCGGTCTCTCCCCAGGTTTGGGAAGGGGTCGTAGCAGGGTTGGAAAGAAGGCGCCGGGTGGTTCCCGTCTGGGTTTGGCGTACGGCGGCCGGGGTGGCTGCAGCAGCCGCCGTGGTGGCCGGCGTGGTCTTCCTGAATCCGTCCGCCACCGTCACAGAAGACCATTCTAACCCTATTACGATAGCAGAGGCTCCTGCTACCTTGGTGGAGGAATCCATCCCGGCAGCGGAGCAGGAGCCCGCGAGTCCGGAAACGGCTTCCCGGAGGAAGGTGCGCGTAGCCCTGGCAATGCCTGCAAGCCCCGATCCCGTGCAGGAAGAAGGGCCGTCCGTCGGGGAAATCCCCGTCGGGGAACTCCCCGTCCGGGAACAGAAACCTTCCGTGCAAAAAGAGCAGGAGGAGTCTGCACCGGTACAGGTTGCGCCGGTCCAGGATGCCCAGACGCAGTTCGATCTGCTGGCCCGGGCAGAGGAAAAGCCCGCTTCGGGCCGCGGCTTCTCCCTCACGGCCTCCGGAAACCTGGAAGGCCTTCGCCGAAGCAGTGTCGGCGGCAATTTCGCCCGTCCTTACAGTGCTCCTGCGGCCAATGCCGGGGAAGGCATCTACAATGAAAGTCCGGAAGTCGGTTTCAGCCTTCCGTTCTCGGCGGGCATCGGCCTCAAATACAATTTCAGCCCGCGTTGGGGCGTGGGCATCGGGGTGCGTTACACCAATCTCAGCCGTACGTTCGTGGGAGACTATGTGGGCGTCGGTTTCCGTGAAATCCAGACGGACATCGACAACCACCAGCACTGGCTTGGCGTTCCCGTCCATCTGTATTACGATATCGTGAACCGGGGGCGCTGGCGCGTCCACACCTTTGCCGGTGCCAGTGCGGAATTCCTTGTTGACAACGATTTCCTCATCCACGGTTCTTCCAAGGATTTCCACTATCACCAGAGGGGAACCCGTCCGCAGTGGTCCGGAGACCTGGGCCTGGGCGTGGAATTCCGGATTACGCCCGTGCTGGGCATCTATCTGGATCCCAGTTTCCGCTATTTCTTCCGGACAGACCTGCAGCCGCGCTCCATCCGCACCATCCAGCCGCTCCGCTTCGACCTGGAAGCCGGCCTGCGTTTCAGCTTCGGGGAATAAGATTCTTCACTTCGTCCGGTAGATTCTTCACTTCGTTCAGAATGACAATTACCGCAGCGGTTCCAGGGCTACGGTGCCGGGGATGATGTCCTCGGGCGGTTTCCCGTGCAGATAAATGATTCTCTGATTGGGGCTTCCGCGGAACAGGAGGTCCGTATCCCGCTGCTCCAGAATGAAGGGACCGTCCACCAGCACGTCCAGATACGGGAGCATGCGGGACATGCTCTCCGAAGCCTGGATTTCTTCCAGCGTGAATCCCGTCCAGCACCAGATGGTCTTGCTGGTCTCTTCCTTGATGCGCCGGGCCAGTTCCGTGAAGGCTTCCACCTGATAGAACGGGTCTCCGCCGGAGAAGGTGACGTCCGACAGCTCATCGGCCTTGATCTCCTCCAGAAGGTCTTCCACGTCCATCCAGCGGCCCGCTTCAAAACTCCAGCTCTGCGGATTGTGGCAGCCCTTGCAGGCATGGTGGCATCCGGCACAATAAATGGCCGTCCGGAAACCGGGTCCGTCGGCCATGGTCTGATGTAAAATAGCCAGTACTCTAATTTTCATAGAAAGTACATCCCGTGCACGAACAGCCTCGGCTATTTGTGTATGATGCGGTCTTTCAGCTCGGCCAGCTTGCCGGCGTTCCAACGGTCGGTGGTGCCCACCAGGTAACCGGTGATGCGCTGCAGGGTGTCGATGTGGTGACCGTGGCAGTGCGGGCATTCGGTGAGGTCCATGTCGGCATTCTCGTAGCCGCAGTCCAGGCAGCGGTTGCGGTTGTGGTTCACGGAGCCGTAGCCGATGTTGTACTTGTCCATGAGGTCCACGATGCGCATGATGGCTTCGGGGTTGTGGGTGGCGTCTCCGTCAATTTCCACATAGAAGATGTGGCCGGCGCCTTCGTACTGGTGGTACGGACCCTCGATGGCGGCCTTGTGCTCCGGGGTGCAGTGATAGTACACCGGAATATGGCTGGAATTGGTGTAGTAGTCTTTGTCGGTGATGCCGGGCAGCACGCCGAAGGTTTTCTTGTCGCGCTTGGTGAACTTGCCGGCCAGGCCTTCTGCGGGCGTGGCGAAGCAGGAATAGTTGTGCTGGTATTTCTCGCTGAAACCGTTGATCTTGTCACGCATGAAGGCGACAATCCTCAGGCCCAGTTCCTGGGCTTCCTCGCTTTCTCCGTGATGCTTGCCGATAAGGGCGATCAGGCATTCGGCCAGGCCGATGAAGCCGATGGCCAGCGTGCCCTGGTTGATGACGCTTTCGATGGTGTCGTCCGGATCCAGCTTGCCGCTGCCCAGCCACAGGCCGTTCATCAGCAGCGGGAACTGCTTCTTGAGGGCGGTCTTCTGGAACTGGAAACGCTCGTCCAGCTGGCGGGCGCTGATTTCCAGGGCCCAGTCCAGTTTTTCGAAGAACTTGCCGATGCGCTGATCCTTGTCCTCGGTGCTCATGCACTCGATGGCCAGTTTCACGATATTGATGGTGGTGAAGCTCAGATTGCCGCGGCCGATGGAGGTCTTGGGGCCGAAGCGGTTGTCGTACACGCGGGTACGGCAGCCCATGGTGGCCACTTCGTGGATGTAGCGCTTGGGATCGTTGGGGTCCCAGGCATCGTCCTGGTTGTAGGTGGCGTCCAGGTTCAGGAAATTGGGGAAGAAACGGCGGGCCGATACCTTGCAGGCGAATTTATAAAGGTCGTAGTTGGGGTCTTCGGGAAGATAGCTCACGCCGCGTTTTTTCTTCCAGATCTGGATGGGGAAGATGGCGGTGGAACCGTTGCCCACACCCTCGTAGGTGGTATTGAGGATTTCGCGGATGACGCAGCGTCCTTCGGCCGACGTGTCGGTGCCGTAGTTGATGGAAGAGAAGACAACCTGGTTGCCGCCACGGCTGTGGATGGTGTTCATGTTGTGTACGAAAGCTTCCATGGACTGATGCACGCGGCCCACGGTCTGGTTGATGGCATGCTGCTGGGCTCGTTCCTTGCCCTGCAGGCCCACGAGATCCCGCTTGAGGTAGTCGTCAATCCGGGCGTCCTTGAGTTCGCTGTAATCGACATTCTCCATTTCACTGATCTTGTCCACTTCCTCTTCATAGGTTTTGCGCACGTAGGGAGCCAGGTAGAAGTCGAAGGCGGGAATGGCCTGGCCGCCGTGCATCTCATTCTGGACGGTTTCCATGGAAATGCAGGCGAGGACGCTGGCCGTTTCGATGCGCTTGGCGGGACGGGACTCGCCATGGCCGGCCTTCAGGCCGTGTTCCAGGATGATGTCCAGCGGATGCTGGATGCAGGTGAGCGACTTGGTGGGATAGTAGTCCTTGTCGTGGACATGGATATAGTTGCCGGCCACGGCCTCGCGCACGGGGTCGCTCAGGAGGCACTCGTCCACATAGCTCTTGGTGGCTTCGGAGGCGAATTTCATCATCATGCCGGCGGGGGTGTCGGCATTCATGTTGGCATTCTCGCGGGTGATGTCGTTGGCCTGCGCCTGGATGATGGTCTCGAAAATTTCGTTGCTCTTGGCCTTGCGGGCGATGTTGCGTTTGTTGCGGTAGCGGATATACTCCTTGGCCACTTCCTGGCGGGGGCTGTTCATGAGGTGGTTCTCCACCACGTCCTGAATCTCTTCCACCGTCATCTCTTCCTTGTCCAACTGGGAGATGGCATGGGCAATCTGGGCGGCGAGCACGATGTCTTCGCCATTTTCGGTCACATCCATTGCTTTCAGGATGGCGGCCACGATCTTCTGGTTGTTGAAATCGACGCGGCGGCCGTCGCGTTTAAGTACACGTTTTACCATATGGCAGATTATTTATTTGTCGGGTTTGGTTTTTGGCGCGAGACGCCGAGAACAAAGATAGGTTTAAAGATTTTAGATTCCCACAATTTTCCCGGGAAAAGTTATTAACAATTTAGGCTATCGTCTGTTAATTCGCTGAATAACAGACGATAGCCTAAGTTTGTAAATTAAAATTATTCTAAAATGTAACTGTCTTGTTTCTTTTTGGAAAAGTTTTCAACAAGCGGGGATTAGTCTCCCACCACCCACACCATCACGTGGCGGTCGAAGGTCATGTATTCCAGGTCGAACTCTTCTTCGTCTCCGTCTTTGTCGATGAAGGTGGCCTCCAGCTCTCCCTCTCCGCGGGGGCGGAAGCGCTCAATCTCAATTTGCTCGGCAAAGTCTATGTTGTAGCGGCTCAGGAGTTTGAAGACCGCTTCCTTGGCGCACCAGTAGATGGCCAGCTGCTCGTTGCGCTTCTCGTCTTCCAGGTCTTCGATTTCGTCTTCGCTCAAGGCTTTCTTTTCCACGGCGGAGAAGTCGCGGTCCAGGGACTCCACGTCTATGCCGCAGTCGTTCTCTTCGTGCAGGATGACGGCCACGAATTTTTCCGTATGGGTGATGGAAATGTTTACCGGGTTGTTCTCCAGGTAGGGTTTGCCATTGTCGTGATGGCTCAGATACACCTTTTCATCAAAAAGGGTATTCAAAAGGGCGCGGACGGCCAGCCGCTGCTTGCGCAGGGATTCGCTCCGGATGAAGGAGATTTCTTCCATCTCGTCGGTGGGGGTGGCGGCCAGTTTCACCAGTTCCTCCTCGCTTTCCGTGATCTGCCACACGCCGATGGTGGCTTCGTTTTCCAGTTTTTTCTTTAAATAAAGTCCCATTATAAGGTTTTTTCAACGACAACAAGAGCCGCCCGGATGCCACATCGGCACCGGGTTTTTGTACATATCTAGTTAAAACGCGACAGAGGGTCGTCCGATTCGACGCCCGCTATTAAGATGGATTTGACTGGACTGGGAGGCTCCATGCTAATCGTTACAATATATCGCCACAAAGATAATGGATTTTTTGCAAAACCAACAAATCTTTCCCGGGATTTTCGTATCTTTGTCGTCTTGAATGAGCGAAGAATCTTTATTTTTAAACGATACTGTCATGAAATTCCTTACTGATGAAAAGCTCCTGATTGTGGGCGC
>CADBFO010000031.1 GCA_902794005.1 uncultured Bacteroidia bacterium | reverse complement strand
TATGTCCAATTTGCTGGTAGAAATAGGAAACACAGCGCTGAAGGCCGCCTGGTCGGACCGGATGACCCTCGGAAAAACGTTCCGCTACCAGGGAGAGAAGTACCTGGAATTTATCCTTTCGCTCACCCGGAAGGAAAAACCGGCCGTTATGGTGGTCTCCTGTGCGTTTTCCCTGCCCGAGCAGGAGAAAAGCGTTTTACGGGAAGAATGTACCTCCCTCCTCATTCTGGACAGCGGCAACAAGGAGTGGCTTATCGCCCACGGCCTGCCTTCCTATCTCTCATACGACCGTGCGGCCTCCATCCTGGCGGTCCGTTACCTTTTCAGGGGAAAAGGCTGCACCATCGTGGATTTCGGAACCATCCTCTCCATCGACTTTATCGGCCCGGAGGGGCAGTATCAGGGCGGAAACGTGTCCCTGGGATGCCGCACCCGTTTCAAGGCGATCAACCGCTATTCCCGTTCCCTTCCGCTGGTGAACATGCCGGAGAATATTCCCGTAACAGGCCTTTCGGAGACGGATTCCATTGCCGCCGGAGTGGTTTCAGGCATTATATTTGAAATGGAAGGCTACCTGGCTCTCCATCCGGAAAATATCGCCGTATTTACGGGAGGAGATGCGAATTATTTTGCAAAACGGATGAAAAGTTCCATCTTTGCAATTTGTAACCTTGTGCTGATGGGCCTGGCCCTAATTGCTGACGAATATGTTCAGAGAACGGATAAATAGGTTTTTGACAGTGGTTGTGCTGCTGTCGTGCGCCTGGGCTGCAAAAGCCCAGACGGATGGTACGTACAGCGGTTTTTCCCCGTATTCCGTATTCGGCGTCGGGCAGATGCACCAGCCCGGGACGGCCTGGAACCGCAGTATGGGCGGCGTGGGTATTGCCGCCCGCAGCAACCGCTACGTGAATATCCTCAACCCCGCTTCCATCACCGCCCGGGACTCCCTGTCCTTCATGGCCGACTTCGGCCTGAGCGGGCGCATATCCCTTTTCACGGAAGGAGACAAGAAAGCCCTCAACACCACCTTCAGCATCGACGACTTCGTGATTTCCTTCCCGCTTTGGAAACACACCGCCATGATGCTGGGCGTTACGCCTGTGAGCGACGTGGGATACAACATTTCCTATACGGAGATGGATGTGGATACCGGTTACCGCACTTTCACTTCCAGCGGCAACGGCGGCATCTATCAGATATTCGGGGCCTTTGCGGGAACCCTCTGGAACCGGCTTTCCCTCGGGGCGGAGATAAACTACCGTTTCGGCAACATCAACAAGAAGGCCTCCACCTCCTATGACGAGTCTTCCATGCGTGACATGGCCTCCGGAGATTCCCTTCAGGTGAACAACTTCACCGCCAGACTGGGTGTCCAGTACGAGCATCCGCTTACGCACTCGACTTCCCTCACCGTCGGCGCCACGTACAAGTTCTCCACCAAACTCAACGGCTATTCCATCCATTACGAGGAAAGGGGCAGCTATGACCGGCGCCGCACTTCCGCCGCCCTCGGCGAAAAGAGCATGAAAATGGGAGACGAGCTGGGCATCGGCATCAGTTACAGAAACACCGACAGATTCCTGGTGGAACTGGACTATACCCGCACCGACTGGTCCCGTTCCCGTCTGGACGAGGTGAAAGGCTTCTCCAATGTGGGCGACGTTACTTTCTCCCAGTCCGTGGGACAGGCCGTCCGGGCCGGCGTGGCTTTCACGCCCAACCGCAACGACATCCGTTATTTCATGAAAAGGTGCACCTACCGTGCGGGCGCGTATTTCGACCAGTCCTATTATACGGTGGACGGCGCCCATGTCAATGCCGTAGGGATTACCCTGGGCATGACGGTTCCCGTTTTCCGCGGATACAACGGCATCACCGTGGGCCTGGATTTCGGCCGCCGCGGCCTGGCCACCTCGCAGGTAAAGGAAACGTATTTCGGCTTCAACCTGGGCTTCAATGTCTTTGACATCTGGTTCCAGAAACGCCCGTACGAATAGACAACGGCACAATCCTTGAAAACAATAATAAAAAATGCTGATATTATGAAAAAGCTTACATTCATTCTTTTCGCCGCAATGGCCGTCTTCGCCGGACAGAAAGTCGCTGCTCAGGACAAGTATGGTACCGGTGAAAGAGGAGAGGAATGCAAAAAGTACCTTTCCTATTATTCAGAGTATTACAAGCAGAAGAACTACGAATCCGCATTGCCCAACTGGCGCAAGGCCTATTCCATCTGCCCTCCCACCGCATCGGAGAACATGTTCATACATGGTACCACCCTCATGACCCGCCTTTACAACACGGTCAAGGACGCCAGTTACAAAAACGCCATCGTCGATACCATCCTTACCCTGCAGGACCAGCGCATGGCCACCTATCCCAAGCGCCGTGTGTCCATCCTCAACAACAAGGGTCAGTACATGATCAACTACCGCAACGAAGACGCTTCCTACCTCTACCAGAACCTCAACGGGATTGTAGATGAACTGGGACCCCAGTCCAACGGAAGTCTCCTGGTGAACCTCCTGCAGGCCACCATCGCCATGTACCGTGAGAACCAGCTTTCCGCCGACGATGTCATCGCCATGTACGACAAGGTAAGCGCCAACGTGGAGGGCGCCACCGCCAAGAACGAAGACGAAGCCGAGGACAACGCCAAGGCCAAGGCCGCCATCGAGAGCATCTTCGCCGACAGCAAGGTGGCTTCCTGCGAGAACCTCCTCGCCATCTTCGGCCCCCGTTACGAGGCCGATCCTGAAAACCTCACCCTGGTTTCCAACATCGTGAGGCTCATGAACTCCGCCGAGGACTGCGCCTCCAACGACCTCTACCTCAATGCCGTGACCTCCATGCACAAGCTGGATCCTTCCTTCCGCAGCGCCTTCGGCCTGTATCGTCTGAATGCCGCCCGCGGCAACGTGGCCGACGCCGCCAAATACCTGGAAGAGGCCATCGAATCCCCCGAGTCCGACGAGGCCACCGATGCCCAGTACTACTATGAAATGGCCGCTTTCTGCTACAAGAACGGCATGCGCGGAAAGGCTGCCGAGGCCGCCCGCAAGGCTGTCGATATGGACTTCGGCTATGCCGGAAAGGCCTATCTGATCCTGGGTAACCTCTGGGCATCCGCCACCTGCGGCGAAACCGTTGACAAGTGGGCCCGCTACTGGGCTGCCGCCGACTACTACCAGAAGGCCCGCAGCGCCGACGCTTCCGTCGCCGACGAGGCCGCCGCTTCCCTGGGCAGCGTGAGCCGCTACTATCCGGAAGCTTCCGAGGCCTTCATGTACGACCTCACCAAGGGTCAGTCCTACACCGTTTCCTGCAGCGGCATGACCGCTACCACCACCGTACGCGTACAATAAGGTGGTCAGTTGCAAAATATTTAAGATGACGGCAACCGCTGCGGCGGTTGCTTTCGTCGTTTTTTCCTGCAAGGGAAATCTCTCCGAGGCCGAAAAGCTGGACCTCAAAACCATTCCCATCCAGGTGGTGGACAGCATGTTTTTCGTGCAGTCGGAGAACGGTCGGCTGAAAATGCGCGTAGAGGCTCCCAGAATGGAAGTTTACGAGCATGACACCCTTTCCTACGACCTTTTCCCGGAGGGTATTCATGTGTTCGCTTACAGCGAGGAAGGCGCCCTGGAAACCACCATCGACGCCCGGATGGCCCGGCACGACAAATATCCGGGAGGGAAGAAAGAGCAGTGGAGCGCCTTCGGCGACGTGGTCATTAAAAACATCATGAAACAGGAGACCATGGAAACCGATACGCTGTACTGGGACAGTGCCGCGCACGAAATCTGGACACACTGTTACATCCGCATGTATTCTCCCGACGGTTCCATGCAGGGCTACGGCATGCGTTCGGACGAAATGGCCCGCAACGCCATCCTCGAACGGCCCTTCGACAATGAGTTCCTTCTGGGGGCCGACAGCACAAAGGTTGTGGTGGATTCTGTCAATTTTATCGGCCCGATGTTAAAAAAATAGTGATTGTTTGGAATAAAATTCGTATTTTTGCAGCCCTTACGCAAAAAAATCGGAAATATTAAAAAACACATACGAAAATGGCAGCTCTTGAGACCATCAGAACAAAATTCGGCATTGGTGCATCGATCATCATTGCCCTCGGTCTTTTACTCTTCCTTGTAAACCCGTCCGATATCATCCAGACCATCCAGTCCGCTTCTTCCAAGTACGATGTCGGCAAAATCAATGGAAAATCCATCTCCTACCAGGATTTTGAGCAGGAAGTGAAGGCTCTTGCCGACGTGAGCGAAATGCTCACCGGCCAGTCGGCTTCCAGCGAGCAGGCTCAGCGCCAGACCCGTGAAATGGCCTGGAACAACCTCGTGGACCGCTACCTGGTGATTCCCACCATCGAGAAGGCCGGCCTCAAGGTAGGTCAGCAGGAACAGATCGACATGTTCATCGGAGAGGATATCTCCCCGGTCATCGCTTCTTCCGGTCTTTTCCTGGACGAGAACCGCAACTTCTCTCCCGCCCTCGTCCGTGACTTCATGGAGAATGTCGCCAACGACGAAACCGGCCGCGGCATCCTGCTCCGCAACTATCTGCAGAACGCCGTCCGCAGCAACCGCTACAACGAAAAGTACGTCGGCCTGTTCAACGCCGCCTCCTATGTGAACTCCCTGGAGAGCAAGAACGCCGTGGCCGAGAACAACACCACCGCCGACGTCAGCTTCGTGATGGTGCCCAACACCTACTATCCGATAGACAGCACCATCGTCGTTTCCTCTTCCGACATTCAGAAGTTCTACGACGCCCACAAGGACAACTTCCGCCAGAAGGCCACCCGCGACATCGAATACGCCGTTTATGAGGTTACTCCTTCCACCAAGGACATCGAGGCCCAGAACGCAGAATTCGTAACCCTGTACGACGAGTTCTCCACCGCAGAGAACGTGCGTGCCTTCCTGCAGCGCAACAGCGACCGCCAGTGGTCCGACTCCTGGTACAAGGGCGGAGACCTCCGCAGCGTGAACCGCGACATCGACACCTTCGTGGCCGAGAACAACAGCGGCGTCTCCCCGGTCTTCCAGTCCGGCGAAACCTTCTATGCCGCCCGCATCATGGAAACCGGCAACGTTCCGGATTCCGTGTATGTGCGCCACATCATGCTGCAGGGCACCGATGCCCGCCACCTGGCCGACAGCCTCCTGGGCGTGCTTGGCAAGAACAACTTCTCCACCCTGGCCGCCCTCTATTCCCTGGACAGCGGCAATGCCGCCGACGGCGAGCAGGGCAACCTCGGCTGGATGACCCAGAACGCCATGATCCCCGGCTTCGAGTCCGTTCTTACCGCCCCCATCGGCAAGCCTTACATTGTCAACACCATTTACGGTACGCATATCGTGGAGGTCACCAAGACCACCAAGCCCGTTGCCAAGAAGAAGGTGGCCGTGTTCGAGAAAGCCACCCTTCCCAGCAAGGAAACCTACGCCGAGATTTACAACAAGGCCAATATCCTGGCTGTCCGCAGCGCCGGCAAGTATGAAAACTACAAGGCCGCCTGTGACTCCACCGGCGTCTATTCCCGCCCCATGACCATCAACGAGGGCACCGATACCTACGGTTCCATCGGCCATGCCAAGGAAGTGACCCGCTGGGCCTTCGACAACAAGCCCGGAAAGGCTTCCGGCATCATCACCGTGGACAACAACTACTTCTTCGTGGTGGCCGTCAAGGACGCCCACAAGGAAGGTTATGCCAAGGTGAGCGAGGTCGCCGAGAACATCCGCACCCAACTCTACCGCGAGAAGTACTCCGAGAAGCACTGCAAGGACGTGGCCGATAAGATTGCCGGCCTCACCTCCCTGGATGCCATCGCCGATAAACTCGGTTCCACCGTGTCCAACCTCTCCGATGTATCCTTCTCCACCAGTTCCGCCCCTACCACCGAGCCGTCCTTCATCGGCGCAGTGGCCGCGGCCAAGGAAGGTGTCATCACCGGTCCTGTCGCCGGCATCATGGGTACTTACGTGTTCCAGGTGAACGGCCGTGAGACCGGCGCCTTCTACACCGAGGACGATGCCAAGGCCGCCCAGGCCCGCATGGATTCCTATCACGGCCAGATGCTTCTTCCGCTGATGATGGACAAGACCGTGGATGACAACCGCGCCCGTTTCTATTAGTCTGTCATTCTGAACGAACGCTGTCATTCTGAACGAAGTGAAGAATCTATGTCTTTAAAATGTGGAATAGTAGGCTTGCCCAACGTGGGCAAGTCTACTTTATTTAATTGTGTAAGTTCCGGGAAAGCCCAGAGCGCCAACTTCCCTTTCTGCACCATCGACCCCAACGTGGGCTCCACCAACGTGCCCGACAAACGCCTGGAGGTCCTGACGGAAATCTGCCAGCCCAAGCGCACCATCCCCGCCACCGTGGAAATTGTGGACATCGCCGGCCTGGTGAAGGGCGCCTCCCGGGGAGAGGGCCTGGGCAACCAGTTCCTGGCCAATATCCGGGAAACCGACGCCATCCTGCATGTGCTCCGCTGCTTCGATGATGACAATATCGTCCATGTGGACGGTTCCGTGGACCCTGTCCGCGACAAGGAAGTGGTGGACGCCGAACTCCAGATCAAAGACCTGGAAACCGTAGAAAACCGCATCAGGAAGGTGGAGAAAATGGCCACCACCGGCGGAGACAAGGAGGCCAAAAAACTCCTTTCGCTGCTGCTCCGTTACCGCGAGGTGCTGCAGCAGGGAAAATCCTGCCGCACGGTTGTTCCCGAAAACGCCGAGGAAGAGCAGATGGCCAAAGACCTCTACCTCCTCACCAACAAGTCCGTGCTGTATGTCTGCAACGTAGATGAGGCATCGGCCGCCAAGGGAAATGCCTACGTGGAGGCCGTCCGCACCGCCGTGGCCGACGAAAACGCCCAGATCCTGATTATCGCCGCCCGCACCGAGGCCGAGATCGCCGAAATCGAAGACTACGACGACCGCCGGATGTTCCTGGAAGAGATGGGCCTGGAGGAGAGCGGTGTCGTGCGCCTCATCCAAAGCGCCTACCGCCTGCTGGGACTGCGCACCTTCTTCACCGCGGGGGCCGACGAATGCCGTGCCTGGACCATCGTGGCGGGGGACAAGGCGCCCCGCGCCGCCGGCGTCATCCATACCGACTTCGAACGCGGCTTCATCCGGGCCGAGGTCATCAAGTACGAAGACTTCGTCCGCTACAAGACGGAAGCCGCCGTCCGCGCCGCCGGCAAAATGGCCGTCGAGGGAAAAGACTACGTCGTCCAGGACGGCGACATCGTCCATTTCCTCTTTAACGTCTGAGCCCCCGTCCGGGCAATCGCCGCCGCCTTTTCGGCCCGTGGCCTTGCCCCCTGACGGCACCGTTATCCGCAAAAGGTGGCTGAAGAATGTGGCTGATAACAAGCTGATAACCAATGTTTTATGTATAATCCTCTGCGCAAAAAGCGCAGAGGATTATGTGTAACAAGCTGATTATAAGGATGTTGGTTGTCACCACTATTGGGGAAGATTCCGTATCTTCGTGGTATGAAGAGAAGGATTATACTTTTTTTGCTGCTGGAAGTAGCGCTGGCGGCTTTTTTCCCGGAAAAATACCCGGCAAACAGCCGCTTGGGCAAGCCGGCCGACGAACCAATCGGCGAACAGGACGACGCACCAATCGGCAAACCGGCTGTCGAACCGATCGGTGAAAAGGCCGACACGCTCCGCATCCTGTTCTGGAACCTGGAGAATTTCTTTGACAACAGGGCCGATTCCACCAGCCTCTCCGAGGAGGAATTTTCTTCCTACGGGACACGGCACTGGAGCCGACGGAAGTTTCAGGCCAAGTGCAACGCCGTGGCCAAGGGCATTCTTTGGGCGGCTTCCCGGCAAGGGGGCCTGCCGGATGTGATCGGGCTGGCGGAAGTGGAAAACCGCTTCGTACTCAGTCGTTTGCTGCAAAGTACGGCCCTTCGGAAACTGGATTACAGGATGGTTCATTTTGATTCGCCCGACCCGCGCGGAATCGACGTGGCCCTGCTGTACCGCGCATCCCGTCTGGAAAAGCTTGAAGCGAAACCCTGCCACCTCTACAACCCGGACTCCACCGTGATGGCCACGCGGGATATCCTGCTCTTTGTGGGCCTCCGGAACGGCGGGAAAACGGCCTTTCTGGTGAATCATCACCCGTCCAAATATGGTGGATCGGCGGTTTCCGGGCCCAAACGCGAAGCGGCCGTGCGGCGCC
This sequence comes from uncultured Bacteroidia bacterium, assembly GCA_902794005.1. Taxonomy (GTDB): domain Bacteria; phylum Bacteroidota; class Bacteroidia; order Bacteroidales; family UBA932; genus Cryptobacteroides. The sequence goes on along the minus strand of CADBFO010000031.1, from coordinate 4,902 downwards.
TCGGGCAGCTGGCCGATTCCCTCTCCGCCGCCGGCATTTCCCGGATTGTGGCCATGGGGGATTTCAACGACACGCCGGCCAATCCGGTGTACAGGCTTCTGGAGCCCGCTCTTCGGAACCTGGCGGAGCCGCTGTTCAAAAAGGGGTTGGGCACCATCAAGTACGAAGGGGCCTGGGAACTGATCGACATGTTCTTCGTGAGCGAGGCCTGCACCGGCACGATGGAAATTCTCCAGATTCCTTTCCTGCAGACGCCGGACGGGACACATGCCGGCACCAAGCCCCTTCGAACCTATTCCGGCCCTCGCTATGTGGGAGGTGTATCGGACCATTGCCCCATCTGGCTCACCCTGCCCTTCTGATCCTCCCATCCTCCTGAACCTCCTGCCCTTCTGCTTCTCCTGTCATTCTGAGCGTAGCGAAGAATCTATATTTTTATTATCTTTGTACCACAAGCACAAGACACTAAACAAGATTCACTGATATGAAAACCAAAATCCAAGAAAAATTCAAGGCCCTCTTCGGAGCGGAGGGAATCCTTTATGCATCGGCCGGCCGCATCAACCTCATCGGCGAGCACACGGACTACAACGGTGGTTATGTGTTCCCCGGTGCCATCAATTTCGGCATCACGGCCGCCATCAAGCCCAACGGCACCAATACGGTCAAGCTCTTCGCCCTGGACATGGACGAATACGCAGAGTTCGAAATCGGGTCCGAAACGCTTCCGGACAAGCACTGGACCAAGTATATCTTCGGCGTCTGCCATGAGATTCTGGGCCGCGGCGGCAAGGTGGAAGGCTTCAACGCCGTCTTTGCCGGAGACGTTCCCCTTGGCGCCGGCCTCAGCTCATCGGCCGCCCTGGAAAGCACGTTCGCCTATGCCCTCAACGACCTTTTCAACCAGGGCCGCTTCGAGAAGTACGAGCTGGCCAAAATCGGCCAGAGCACGGAGCACAATTACTGCGGCGTCAAGTGCGGCATCATGGACCAGTTCGCCTCCCTCTTCGGCAAGGAAGGCTCCCTGATCCGCCTCAACTGCAAAACCGGCGAGTACAAGTACTTCCCCTTCCACCCCCAGGGGTACAAGCTGGTTCTGATCGACACCTGCGTGAAGCACCTTCTGGCCGACAGCGCCTACAACAAGCGCCGCGAGTCCTGCGAAAGGGCCGCCGCCGCCATCCGCAAGAATCATCCGGATGTGGAATTCCTCTCCGATGCCAAGCGTCTCTGGCTGGACGAGGTCCGCGGAGAAATCACGGAAGAAGACTTCATCCGGGCGGAATACGTGATTGGCGAGGTGCAGCGCGTGCTGGATGTCTGCGACGCCCTTGAGCGTAACGACTACGAGACCGTGGGCGAGATGATGTACCAGACCCACTTCGGCCTCAGCCACCTGTATGAGGTTTCCTGTGAAGAACTGGACTTCCTCAACAAACTGGCCCGCAAGTGCGAAGTCACCGGTTCCCGCGTCATGGGCGGCGGTTTCGGCGGCTGCACCATCAACCTGGTGAAGGAAGAGCTGTACGACTGCTTCATCCAGACTGCCGTGGAGAAATTCACGGAGAAGTTCGGCCATGCCCCCAAGGTTTACGACGTCGTCATCAGCGATGGTGCCCGTAAGCTGTAGCCATTGCCACAGGCAGACGGAAATCGAAGTCTGCCAAAGCATCAACGTCGCCCTTGACCCGCAGCTCAAAGCCCGGGTCAAGGACGGCTCTTTATTTGTCTGGGAGTGTCCTTATTGCGGCCACCGCAACCTGGCCAGATACCAGACCCTGTACCACGACCCGGACGCCCGCCTTATGGTCTGGCTCCTTCCCGGGGCCGAAGAGGCGCCCAAGGCCGTGGAAGAGGCGGTCAGGGAGCTGGAAGGATACACCCTCCGGCTGGTGCGCGAGGTGGGAGACCTGATAGAGAAGGTGAACATCCACGATGCCGGCCTGGAAGACACGGCCCTGGAGATGTGCAAGTGGGTCACCCGGCAGGAACTCGCCGCCAAAAACCCTGCTGCCGCATCGGCCCCCCTTAAATTCCTCCGCACGGAAGGGGCCGACAACGAACTGCTCTTCGCCTTCCCCCTGGAGGGTCAGATGCAGGTGGTGAACGTGGGATTCAATGTTTATGAAGACGCCCGCGGCATCCTCTCCCGTAACCCCTCCGTGCGCCCTGCGGAAGGCTTCGCCCAGGTGGACGCCGCCTGGATAGAGCGTTTCTTCGCATAAAGAGCGATATCCTGGCAGGAAGGGACATTTTCTCTTTCAAAACATGCAAAAGCCCGGAAAAAATGTAGTTTTGCGAAAGCGTATTGCCGACAGACGCAATTTACGCCTACGCCACCACCCCGTTCTCCAGGCGTTTGGTGGCCGATGAAGGTACAGGCAGCGACTGAAAAGCATACACTCCACCGCGCTACGCCCTCGCGCGACTCCTGCGGGTACTGTGCTTCAAGACTTGAAGCACACTTTGGCTTCCCGGAGGCCGATTTCGTGCTTCACCCCACGGCCTGGACCTTGCCTCAAGCACATTTTCGGCCTTCTATGCGGTCAAGCGTGCTTCAAGAGTTGAAGCACAGGCGGCATCGGTCACATTTTCCCCTGCGCAGGCTGGTGTGGCGGCTAACAGCCTAATACACAGCTCGTTGCGTATAATCCTCTGCGCAAAAAGTGCAGAGGATTATTAGCAAACGGATGAATATCAGGCACTTGGCTGCCACCCCTTGGCCGGGCTCATTGGCCCGGTTTTGTGCATGGGGGCCGAAAAGCATGCCCTGTGCACAAAAGGGGGCACGGAAGGCCGATTTTGCACAGATGAAACAAAGTTTTGCGCAGATGGGACATCCGCCTGCGCTTTTTGTTGCATCTTTGTCACGAAAATCGTTTTTAATCTCGAAGAACCCTTTTCGTTTATGCAGACCATGAAAAAACAAGAATATGTATCCCCGGAGAGCTGTGTCATTGAGCTCCGGACGGAAGGCGTGATTGCCTATAGTTATGTCAATCCGTTTGAGGAACATGAGATTTGGTAACCCACGTAAAAGAAGCAGAGCCATGAAACAGATAACGTCCATTCTTTGTGCGGCACTCGCGCTTTTTGCCGCCTGCAGCAAGACGGAACTTCCGGAGCCTTCCGCCGAAGAACTCAAGCTGAATCTCAGCATTGCCCGGGCCGATGCCTTCGGCGGCGGCGAAGCGCCCGGAACCAAGGCCATCAAGACCGGCTGGAAGACGGGAGACGTCATTATGGTGTTTTTCCGGACGGATGTCCAGAAATACCTGGAACTGAAGTATGACGGATTCAGGTGGACAAACACCTGCAAGAACGGCCTCACGGTGGAGGACATCACCGGGGCATCGGTCAAGAAACTCCGCGCCATCCATCTGCCTCGTAATCAGTATGCCCGTCCGGAACCAGGCATAACCTCATACAATATGGTGTCACACTACGATTATTTCCTGGAGTCGGGCATTGTGGACTATACCTACGACAGCACCAGGGGACTCACCGCCACGCTCAGGATGGCCGCGCCGGAAGGCACGGGCAGTTCTGCGGGAAAACTTGTCGATTTTCAGGTGACGGGCTTCGACCCCGCAGTCGCATACAAACTTAACCTCAAAGGGCTGAGGAAACTGTATCTTTCGGGAGTTTATCATACAGACCTGAACCTGTCGTGGGGGGCCTATGGGTTGGACAGGGAGCGGCTCATTACGGGTTGGAAGGACTCAGGCGCCATGCACTTCACCGGTCTTCTGGACCAAAGCGCGGTGGGGACGCCCGTAACCTTCGATTTCACCATCCTGGACGAGGGAAACCGGATTGCCTACACGCGCAGCGTGGGCCCCAAGACCGTAAACGGGAACCTGAGCGTGGACCTTGGAGACATCTCCGACAGGAGCAAGTGGAAGGCCACGCCCTATGAGGACATGGGCATTGACAACGCGTACGGCAAACGCGTCTACTGGGCCGTATATAACCTCGGTGCTTCGGCCACTTCGGCAAACCTTTATGGAGACTTTTTCGGATACGGCCAAGTACAGGGTTATCCCATTCAGGGCACCTTCGGGAACTATTCCTGTGAACACAAATTCTTTAGGGTTATTCCCGCAGGTTGGGACGAAATGCTGGACGGAGACAATTGTCTCAAACCCGAATTCGATGCGGCGCATGTTGCATTGGGTGGAGCGTGGAGGACGCCTAGGTTTGATGAAATGTCTCTATTGTATATGTCGGCTGATGCTACCGCATATGAGACGACCACCAGGATAGTATATAATACCTCATCTGAATCCGCCGGCATAAAGTTTACCGGCGCGAAGTCCGGCTATAGGGACAATAGTATCTTCCTGCCTGCGGCCGGGCAAGTTAACAGGCAGACACCTGCTGACCAAGGAAATGACTTGCTCTATCGAACCTCTGGCCCATGGATTGCCGATTCGGAGCGCGTTCCTGTTATGTGGGTGGATATGACAAGACCTGATCTGAATACTCTATCACTTGCTCTCTTTGGATATGGTCATCTCGAGTATTCCGGGTACCCCATCCGCCCCATCTTCACCCTGCAATAAAAATAATAGCCCCTAACCTCTGGCGGCGGTGCGGAAGGCGCTCGGGGACATGCCGTAGTGCTGCTGGAACAGGCGATAGAAGGTGCTGCGGGAGGCAAAGCCGGCGTCTTCCCCCACGGCCGACACGGAAAGGACAGACTCCTGTGACAGGGCTTCCGCGGCCCAGCGCAGCCTGAGGTGGTTCACAAAGTCTCCCATGGTTTGCCCTGCGCAGGACTTCACGGCATCGGCCAGGTAGGTGCGGTTGGTGCCCAGCCTGGCGGCCAGGGTGTCGCGGGAAAGATCCGGGTCCTTGAAGAGCTCCTCCTGCTGCATCAGCGAGAGCAGGCCGGCATAG
>CADBFO010000030.1 GCA_902794005.1 uncultured Bacteroidia bacterium | reverse complement strand
GATGCGTTGTTTGAGCCGGCCATTTAATTGGCTCACAATGGGCTCAAATTCCGCTGACTAACACGATCAAGCGCGTGTGGTTTTTGTTAATAATCGGCTTAATTTCAGTCGATTATTTTTTGTCGCAAAGGGCTCACAAAGGGCTCATATAACGACTATCACCGGTAGCCTTCTTTGCACAGAAAATCCCTCTACTCAAAAACGTTCCATCCGTTCCGCATGTTCCACTCCACCTATGGAACGGAACAAGAAAAAATACACATGATTCATTCACCTGGGAATGCTTGAAAAGATAGGATGGCACGATGACCACTGTTTACAAATTGGAGCCATCATTTGATGCCTCCTGGCAGATATAAGACTAAAGCTAATTAGCGGCCTCTTCTGAAGGTATATACTTTTGGATATCTAACCATCTACATAAAGCCGAAGGAGCATACATGGTAAAACAGGCATCTCCAATGACGATTGTAGCCTTGTCATTATTGTAGTTGTTCTCCACAAATTGACGTGCTTTATCTTTATCGGCAGAGTCATAAGGGATGGTTGCGACAAAAGCAGCGATTTCCTTACCTGCGTTTAAGTTTGCGTAAGGATCTGCCATTATGGTCAATCGAACACTTTGGGCCTTATCCACATCATGGGGTGTAAAAATATTAACAGTGAAGTCCAGCCCTTTGGCATTATACTTACACGTCCACATGGTTCCGTTGGTGACATCATAATCTGTATCAACACTGAATCCTCTTTCTTTTAGATTTAAGTACACATCAACAGGATTTAAACCTCCAATGTATAGAGTGGTCTCATTAATCTTGGTTTTAGGCGAATCATCTGTTGCAATACATATTGCGATAATTCCAATGATTAAGGCTACACATGCTATAAGAAAAGCGAAAAGGCATCCTCTTTTCTTAGGAGATAAGGACGCTACGGTTGTGTTATTTGCTGCCATATTGTTTGTTTTAGTTGTTTAATATCAGACAAATCAATGTTATGTAGAGTGAAACACTCTATATTAAGTCTGTACAGGCAAAGTTAGTAAAATTGTATAGAATATGAAAACTCTACTGTTTTTCAGATTCTTTGGAATAAATGGTAAGAATATCAACATTGGAAGATGATTATCCGGCAGGGCTATTACCTCTCGCAAGAAGTAGGACAAAGAAATTAGAGCGGTCAAGAGACTGTGCCCGGCGGGACCGGCCACAGACTCTTGCTGGTTTATGCCCCTCCGGCTCCCCACCGGGGAGAGGATAACGCCCGGCCGGCCCCCTTCGAATCACCGCCAGTGCCTGAGAATCCGCGCCATAACATAATCCGTCGGGATTGTGTAACAAGTCGCCGCGAGCGGCGCTTGTTTCCGCTTCGCACACAATCCGGATTATGTTAAGGAGCTCCGTCCTACCTTCGAAGGAATCAATCCCATCCGTCCGGTTGGCGTAGCGGCAGGAAAGGAGTTTTGCGAAGGGCCATCCCCGGCCCTGGCCCGTCGCAAAACTCCGCATCTTGCGGGTCCCCGCCCACAAGATGCACGCCCGTATCAAGGGAGGAGATGAAAGAAACCGATATCTCTCGCCCCAAGGTAAGCTTCCTGCCGCCACGTGCAGCACAGCTGCGGGTCGGCCCAGTACCAAATATCAACTGTCCCGACAAGCGGGCCAGTCCATATTTGGCACTGTTCCTCCAAGGTAAGAAGTTTAACCTGGCTGCTATTCCTCCACACATCTGTCGGGAAGAATCCCGCCAGAAGTGTTCCGGGCATCCAGGAAGCGGTCCTTTGGCCCGCTGGCGCAGACTGTGTCAGTCATCGTTCCAAGGCATCAAGACCATCGCCCTTGCTGCCCCTCCACGCTGCCAGCCACAGACTGCGCCGGGGAGCACCGTCAGAGCGTTGATATCTCCGGAATCCTTCGATTGAGCCTTGTCATGGGCCGTCCCGGCCCAGGCCCCGGAGGCCGTCTGCTCACGCACATCGTCGGTCTCTTCCACTGCTCCAGGGAGCCTAAGGTCTCCCTTCCGCGGCGCTCCAGAGCCCGCCAACCCCCACGCTGCCAGACCGCCTCCAGGGCCACGCTCCACTCGCTGCGCTCGTTTCCGCGCCCTTGGTCACTGGGAGACTCTAAGCCGGGCCTTCGCCCGGACGGTATCAAGGAGGAGAACGACATCTCCTGCATCAACGCCCCGGCATAGATACTCCCAGCAACCAAGGCCCACCAGGAGACTTACGTCCCAACTTCAGTGCTACATCCACCGGCATCACCCGCCCGATGGGAGAAGGGTATAAATATATACAACTGGAGGCAGCGGCTGGCGCCGCTGCAGGTGCTATTACGCTTGATTAAGTCGTTGATTTTGATCATCTTTGTTATACCTGAGAAGGTGCTTATTTGCTATTGCCCTGCCCAAAAGTACAAGTGTACGGTATGCCCCTGTATAGACCCTCCATACTACTCTCTGATGTCTACGGTTCTGCAGGTGAGGTTACCTTTTACCATCGGAATGGACGGTGTTATACCAGGCGTCGGGTCAAGGCGGCCTATCCTGGCACGCCAGCTCAGTTGGAGCATCTGGACGTCCATCGTCGGGCTATGGCAGCATGGGCTTCCTTGGATTCCGAGACACAGAAACAGTGGAATGCCTACGAGGTCACCGCAGAACCACATCGACCTCCGTTTGACCACAAAGCACATATTTCAGGGAATAATCTATTCGTGTCGGCGTATCATGGCTTCGCGTTAATGGGGGAGGAGCAGATTCCTCAACCTCATCCCTTCCGGCCTTTCCCTCCTTTTGTCGTGGAGTTTCTGTCAGCATCGGTTGAGGCTGGGTGTCTGGTGCTCAGTATTGATGCGCACTTGCCCGAGATTCCAGATGCGGTGTTTTATCGGCTGTATTCTCGCATTCGGCTTACTAAACCAGGTTGTGGCTTTGGCGTCAGAGGGATGAAAGGATTCTTGGCGGAAGGGGATGGCTCGGGGAGGATGACAATCAGCATCCCGTCATATACGGAAATCTGGAACATATTTGATAGGACAATCCAGATTCAGACGCAGTGTATTCTATTGGATTCCAGAACGGGATTCAGGAGCCAATACCAGAGGGCTATCCAGGTCATTAAAGCATCCAGCCCAGATCTTCCCACAGTTTAATGGTCGAGGGAAGATGGACCTTACAACTTTTTTCAATAGGATTTCTCAAGGGCGTCCTTGGCCTCATTCCAGGTATTCTGCAAGGTCTGTCCCTGGCCGCGTTGACACGAAAACGCCCTCTGAGAGGATTCTGAATGTCAACGCTGCACTGAATTCCGTCGTTTTTGCGGTTTTGGTGGCCGCGTTGACAGGGAAAGTGCTTTCTGTGGCCGATTTTTGGTCAACGCGGCAGGAGAAACAACCATCACAAGGGGTTGTGACGGGTATATGGAGCGTTTAGTCTGTGAGGTTGAGCGTAGTCAAAGACTTATGTTAGATTCTTCGCTTCGCTCAGAATGACAGGTAGCGCTCAGAATGACAAGCACGACGCTCAGAAAGACATTTCGTAGCGGGAGTGGGTCACGATCCCACGACCTCCGGATTATATCCGACGCTCTAACCAGCTGAGCTACCCCGCCGTACCGTTATTTCAAAATAAAAACCAGCTTGGTACAGGCTGATTCTTTTGGTTGAGATAGAAGGACTCGAACCCTCACTGACAGAGCCAGAATCTGTAGTGCTACCATTACACCATATCTCAGTAAGTCCCGCGAACGGACTGCAAATGTACGACATTTTTTGGAAACTCCAAGGGTTTGTATGATTTTTTTACTATTTTTGTGAGTTAAGAATCAGATGCCCATGTCGCAAAGCAGTTATCATTTGGATGCGCACTGCGAAGCCATTCTGGAAGAGTATCGGGAGCATCTCCCGGAATTCAGGGAAACGGCGGAACAGGTGTATGGAAAGCTCAAAAAGGTGTTTGACGAGGCCGGCCTTGTGGTGGCCTCCATCGAATACCGCGTAAAGACGGAAAAATCCCTGGCCGGGAAGTTGGAACTCAAGGGTGCCAAATATGCCACCCTGGCCGACATCACCGACATCCTGGGGCTCCGCGTCATCACTTTTTACAGTGACGACGTGGACAAAGTGGCGTCGGCCGTGGACCGGCTGTTCAGCGTGGATTGGGAAAACTCCGTGGACAAGCGCAAGCTGCACGAGATAGACAGTTTCGGCTACATGTCCCTTCACTACATCTGCTCCATGAAGGGCTTCCCGTACCGTTTCGAAATCCAGATGCGCACCGTCCTGCAGCACGCCTGGGCCAACATGAACCACGACACAGGCTATAAATCGGGCGTGGAAGTGCCCCGGGGATACCTGCGCAACCTCAACCGCCTGGCCGGCATGCTGGAGCTGGCCGATGAGCAGTTCTCGCTCATCCGCAACGAACTCACCGACTACCGCCGCCGCGTGCAGGCGCTCGTGGCCTCCGGAAACCTGGCCGAAGTCCCCCTGGACGGAGACACCTTCCGCAGCTACCTTTCCCTGGGGCCTTTCGACATCCTGAACAGGCGCATCGCCGCCGTCAACCAGGCGGAAATTCAGGAAGTGAACCTGATGAACTACGTGTCCGTCTTCAAGCTGCTCAAATGCAAGACGCTGGGAGACATCGACCGCATCATCAAGGACAATTCCGAAGCGGCCTACCAGATTGCCTGTTACCAGATAGGCCTTACAGACCTGGACATCATCTCCTCTTCCGTGGGCCCGCAGGACGTCTGCATTGCCTATGTCCTCCGTTCCGGAGCCGGGAAAATGGGCCTTAAATACCTCTTTGACGAGCTCAACGGAGAGTCGGACAGCAACGAAACCATGGCGGAATTCCTCCTGGAAGAAACCAAAGATTTACCCTTCATGAACAAACAGTAACATGGCCAACAAACCCCTGGATACCACCCTTCTGGACCGCGCCGTCATCTTCGCGGTCAAAGCTCACGCCGGAACGGAACGTCGCGGCAAGGGCTTCCCCTACATTGTTCATCCCATGGAGGCCATGGAAATCGTGGCCACCATCACTCCCGACCAGGAACTCCTGGCCGCGGCCGCCCTTCACGACGTCGTGGAGGACACGGAAATATCGGCCGATGAAATCCGCCGCGAATTCGGAGACCGCATTGCCAACCTGGTGGTGGCGGAGAGCGACGTCTTCGAGGAAGGCGTGAGCGAGGAAGACAGCTGGCACGCCCGCAAGCAGGCCGCCATCGACCGCCTGGCCCGGGCCTCGCACGATGCCAAAATCGTGGCCATGGGGGACAAACTGTCCAACATGCGCGCCATCGCCCGGGACTATGCCGTCAAGGGAGACGAGCTGTGGAAGATCTTCCACGCCAAGGACCCCAAGGACCACGAGTGGCATTACCGCGGCCTGGCCGATTCCCTGAGCGACCTCAAGGACACCTTCGCCTACAAGGAGTTCGTATCCCTTATCGATCAAGTATTCAGCAAATAACATGGAAGCCATCAGAATCAATCTGGACGACTACGTCCACTCCGGCGAGGGTGCCAACGGGGATAGTTTTTTCCACCGTACCGACCCTACCATCATGATGAAACTCTACCATCCGGGCAAGGTGCAACAGCCTCTGGACGAGATGATTATGGCTCGCAAGGTGTTCGACCTGGGCATCCCCTCCCCGGAACCCGGAGAGTACGTGACGGACGGTGTGCGCTACGGCATCCGTTTCCGCCGCATCGAGGGAAAGGTCTCCTACTCCCGCGCCACGGCCGACCACCCGGAAAAGGTGGCCCAGTATGCCGCCGAGTTTGCCGGAATGTGCCTGGATCTGCACAAAATCCATGTCGATACCACGCAGTTCGAAAACGTGAAAGACCGCTACTACCGCCTGCTGGAAGAGAATCCCTTCTTCACCAAGCCGGAGAAGGACGCCATCGGCCGCTTTATTGCCGACTGTCCCGATACCGACACGGCCATCCACGGTGACCTGCAGTTCTCCAATGCCATTTTCGTGGGCGACAAACGCTATTTCATCGACCTTGGAGACTTCAGTTATGGGTATTCGATGTTCGACACGGGCATGGTTTACCTGTGTTGCTGCATCAGCGAACCGGCCTTCATCGAGGAAGTTTTCCATATGCCCAAACCGCTCGCCGTCAAATTCTGGGAAGAGTTTGCCCACGCCTATTTCGGGGCCGACCGTCCACTGAAAGACATCGAAGAGCAAATCCGTCCCTATGCCGGTCTCAAGACCCTCATCGTGGAACGCGATACCAAATGCCCCATGCCCGAAATGCGGGCATGCCTTAAAGGAATCATATAAATGGCACCTAAGAAAGTTTTAGACAACGTAACGAAACTGGCGGCGAAACAGGGCCTGCTGGTGATGATTGTCACCATCTTTACCATTGAAGCCACGGCGCTGATCCAGTATTTTTACTCGCAGAAAATTCTCTCGGAAGAGGCCGACCGCAGGGCCCAGGGCCAACTGGAAGCCACCGAATTGCAGATTACCGGTGTCATGGACCAGGTGGAAACGGCCGTGCGGAACAGCATCTGGAGCGTGCAGCAGGAACTGTCCGCCCCGGACAGCCTGGCGGCCATTACGGCCCGGCTGGTCAGCACCAATCCGGTGATCAGCGGCTCCACCGTCGCCCTGACGGACAAAAACCTGGCGCCTTATTCTTTCAGCACCGCTGACGGCACGGTCCAAACGTCGTCCCTGGCGACGGAGGCCTATGACTACAGGCACCAGGAATGGTTTGTGAAGCCGCTGGAACTCCAGGACGGTTACTGGTCGGAGCCTTACTTTGACGAAGGCGGCGGCAATATGCTCATGACCACTTATTCCGTTCCGATCACCGACAAACGGGGCCGGGTGTCCGCCGTTTTCACGGCCGATGTCTCCCTGGACTGGCTTACGAACCTCGTGGGGGATGTGAAAGTCTATCCTACGGCCTTCAGCATGCTGGTGAGCCGGACGGGCCGCATCATGGTATGCCCGGCCGAAACCCTGGTTATGAAGCGCACCGTCCAGGAGCTGGCCGCCACCATGGACGACACCGCCTCCTTCAATGCCCTCAACCGCTCCATGCTTTCCGGCGAACCCGGCTCCACGACATTCAAGTACCAGGGCAAAGTGAACTACATGTTCTTTGACGGAGTGGACCGCACGGGATGGGCCATGTCCGTGATTGTCCCGGAAAACGAGATTTACGGTGAAATCCAGCGTCTGGGCCGATTGGTGGCGCTGTTGCAGCTGGTGGGTATCGCGCTGCTCATCATGCTCCTGTACCATATCATCAAGAGCCACCGCGACCTTCGCAAGGTCTCGGAGAACAAGAGCCGCATCGAGGGCGAGCTCCAGGTGGCCCACGGCATCCAGATGTCCATGATTCCCAAGAGCTTCCCGCCTTATCCGGAACGCGGAGACGTGGACATGTTCGCCACCGTGATTCCGGCCAAGGAAGTGGGCGGAGACCTGTACGACTTCTACACCCGCGAAGAAAAACTCTTCTTCTGCATCGGCGACGTGAGCGGAAAGGGCGTGCCCGCCTCCCTGGTGATGGCCGTCACGCGAAGCCTCTTCCGCACGGTATCGGCCCATGAAAAGAGCCCGCAGCGCATTGTGACCGCCATCAACGACAGCATGTCCGAGATGAACGAGGCCAACATGTTCGTCACCTTCTTCTGCGGCGTGCTGGATCTCAGAAACGGCCACCTGCGCTACTGCAACGCCGGTCACAACGCGCCCGTGCTGGTAACGGCCGAAGGCAGGCACGAGCTCCCCGTGGAGGCCAACCTTCCGCTGGGCGTGATTCCGGGCATGTCCTTCTCCGAGCAGGAAACCGACCTTTCCACCGGCACCGGCCTGTTCCTGTATACGGACGGTCTCACCGAGGCCGAGAACATCGGCCACGACCTGTTTGGAGAGGAACGCATGTTTGCCGCCCTTGATGGAAAGCAAGGGTCTCACCAGCAGATAGATACGATGACAAAGGCCGTTCAGGACTTTGTGGGCGAAGCGCCCCAGAGCGACGACCTCACCATGTTATACATCCGTTTTATGAACAACCAGATTTCGGAGGAGACCGAGCGTCACCTCATCCTCCACAACGATATCCAGCAGATTCCCCAGCTGGCCGAATTCGTGGAAACCGTGGCCGAAGCGGCCAGTCTGGATGTGGGCCTCACCATGAGCCTGAACCTGGCCCTCGAGGAGGCCGTGTCCAACGTAATCATGTATGCCTATCCCACCGGCTCCGACGGCCTGGTGGATATCGAGGCCATCGTCCGCAAAGAGGAGTTGGAATTCATCATCTCCGACAACGGCACGCCTTTTGATCCCACCGCAGCTCCGGAGGTCGATGTCACCCTGGACGCAGAGGACCGTCCCATCGGCGGACTGGGTATTTTCCTTGTGAAAAACATCATGGACGAGGTGAAGTACACCCGTTCCGATGACGGTAAGAATATCCTTTCGATGACAAAAAAACTATCATAATTATGGAAGTAAAGATTACAGAAAAAGACAATGTGATGACCGCTCAGCTCATCGGTCGTCTGGACACGGCAGTTTCCCAGCAGGTGGCCACCGAACTTCAGCCCATGATTGACCATGCCGACAAGACGGCGGTCCTGGACTGCAAGGAACTGGCCTACATCTCCAGCTCCGGGCTCCGTATCTTCCTCACCCTGCGCAAAGCCGCCGCCGCCAAGGGCGGCAAGGTGATCGTGCGCGACATCAACAATGAAATTCGCCAGGTGTTCATGATGACAGGTTTCCTGAACCTGTTCGAGATTCAGGAAGGCTGATGGAGCGCGGACAGGTGAGTCTTCCGGAAAACGCTCACCGGGAACTCAAGCCGGGCGAGGAATACAAACCCATCCTCGATCCGCAGAAAAAATATGCCGAGGCCACCCCCTATTCGGTGGCTCTTGGCATTTTGATGGTGATTCTGTTCAGCGCCGCCGCGGCATACCTGGGCCTCAAAGTGGGCCAGGTGTTCGAGGCGGCCATCCCCATTGCCATCATTGCAGTGGGGCTTACGGGTGCCCTGGGCCTGAAACAGGGCCTTCCGCAGAATGTGATTATCCAGAGTATCGGCGGCTGCAGCGGCGCTGTGGTGGCCGGTGCCATCTTCACCCTCCCGGCCATCTACATCCTGGGCGTGGAGGTGGGTTTCTGGCAGATGGTCCTGAGCTCGCTGCTGGGCGGCGTGCTGGGCATCCTCTTCCTGATTCCGTTCCGCAAGTATTTCGTGAAGGAGATGCACGGGAAATACCCCTTCCCGGAGGCCACGGCCACCACGCAGGTGCTCATCAGCGGCGAGGGCGGCGGCTCCAGTGCCAAGACCCTCATCACGGCCGGGCTCATCGGCGGCCTGTACGATTTCGCCGTAGCCACCTTCGGCACCTGGTCCGAGACCGTATCCACCACCGTCATGGGCTGGGGCGCCGCCCTGGCCGACAAGGCCAAGCTCGTCCTCAAGATGAACACCGGCGCCGCGGTGCTGGGCCTGGGCTACATCATCGGCCTCAAATATTCCTTCATCATCTGCTGCGGTTCCCTGCTGGTATGGCTGGTGATCATTCCCCTGATGAACCTCATCTGGGGGGCCGATGTCATCGACCTCATGCACACCGGCGTGACGCAGACCATCGGCGAGATGACTCCGGAGCAGATTTTCAAGGACTACGCCCGGCATATCGGCATCGGCGGCATCGCCACGGCCGGCATTATCGGCATCGTGAAGAGCTTCGGCGTCATCAAGAGCGCGGCGGGCCTGGCCGTGAGCGAATTCAAGCGTACCCCCGGGGGCCGTTCCGAAAAGCCGCTCCGCACGGAGGAAGACCTGCCCATGAAGACCATTGTCTTCGGCGTGGTCATCGCCCTGCTGTGCGTTTTTGCTTTCTTCGCCTTCGGCGGCGTGGTGGACAATGTCTGGCAGGCCCTCATCGGCCTGGTCATCGTGGCGGCCATCGCGTTCCTGTTCACCACCGTGGCGGCCAATGCCATCGCCATCGTGGGCTCCAACCCCGTGAGCGGCATGACGCTGATGACCCTCATCATCGCATCGCTGATCCTGGTGGCCGTGGGGCTGAAAGGAAATACCGGCATGGCGGCGGCGCTCATCATCGGCGGCGTCGTGTGTACGGCCCTTTCGGTGGCCGGCAGCTTTATCACCGACCTCAAAATCGGTTACTGGATTGGCTCC
Organism: uncultured Bacteroidia bacterium; assembly: GCA_902794005.1. GTDB lineage: Bacteria > Bacteroidota > Bacteroidia > Bacteroidales > UBA932 > Cryptobacteroides. The sequence goes on along the minus strand of CADBFO010000030.1, from coordinate 6,761 downwards.
ACCCCCAAGGTGCAGGAAGGCTGGAAATTCCTGGGCGTGGCGGTGAGTGCCGTCACCGTGTGCGGGGTGATGCTGGTGCTCAACAAAACATACGGTTTCACCGGCGAGAACGCCCTGGTGGCCCCGCAGGCCAATGCCATGGCCGCGGTCATCCAGCCCATGTTCTCCGGCGGCGGCGCCCCCTGGCTGCTGTATGGAATCGGCGCCGTGATGGCCCTGGTGCTCAATTTCTGCAAAGTGCCGGCCCTGCCCTTCGCCCTGGGCATGTTCATCCCCATCGACCTCAACCTCCCGCTGCTGGTGGGCGGTGCCATTTCCTGGTATGTGAGCACCCGCAGCAAGGATGCCGCCGTGAATACGGCCCGGCAGGAAAAAGGCACCCTCATCGCTTCCGGCTTCATCGCCGGCGGCGCCCTCATGGGTGTCGTGAGCGCCATCCTCAAGTTCGCCGACGTGGACCTGTACCTGACGGAGTGGGCCGCCGCCTACGGTGAGGCCGTGGCCATCGTCCCGTTCCTGGCCATTGTCGCTTATATGATTTATGCTTCCCGTGTAAAGAAATAGAACTGCCAAGAGAATATGGAAAAGATTCTGAACCGCTTTTTGCGTTACGTGTCGGTGGACACGCAAAGTAACGAGGAGTCACAGAGCCAGCCTTCGGCCGTCAAGGAGTGGGACTTGCTGAAGATGCTCAGGGATGAGCTCCAGGCCCTCGGAGTGGAGGTGACCCTGGACGAGAACGGCTACGTGATGGCCTCCCTGCCCTCCAACCTGGACCACGAAGTGCCCGCCGTGGGCTTCATCGCCCACGTGGATACGGCGCCGGACGCCTCCGGAAAAGACGTGAAGCCGCAGATCATCGAGCAATACGACGGCGGCGCCATCGACCTCAAAGGCGTTCCCGGCCTTCAGCTGAAGCCGGAGGAATTCCCGGAAATGCTGCACTACCTGGGCCAGACCCTCATCACCACCGACGGCACCACCCTCCTGGGGGCCGATGACAAGGCCGGCGTGGCGGAAATCATGACGGCGGTGCAGTACCTGGTGGAACATCCCGAGGTCAAGCACGGCCCCGTCAAGATTGGCTTCACCCCCGACGAGGAGATTGGCCGGGGCGTGGTGAAATTCGACGTCAAGCGCTTCGGGGCCCATTTTGCCTACACCATGGACGGCGGGGAAATCGGCGAGCTGGAGTTCGAGAACTTCAACGCCGCCAGCGCCAAAATCCACATCCAGGGGCGCAACGTGCACCCCGGCAGCGCCAAGGGCAAGATGCGCAACGCCATTCTCATCGGCCAGGAATTCAATGCCATGCTGCCCGTGGACCAGCGCCCGGAATTCACGGAAGGCTACGAGGGCTTCTTCCACCTCGTCTCCTTCAAAGGCAGCGTCGAGGAGGCGGATTTCACCTACATCATCCGGGACCACGACCATGCCAAGTTCCAGGAGAAGAAAAAGCTCATCGGCTTTGTGGCCTCCTTCCTGAACACCAAATATGGCGAGGGAACGGTCCTGCTGGACGTGAAAGACCAGTATTACAACATGCGCGAACAGGTGGAGCCCCACTACCATATTGTAGAGAAGGCGGTGAAGGCCATGGAAATGGCCGGCGTCAAGGCCAAAATCCAGCCCATCCGCGGCGGTACCGACGGCGCTAACCTCTCGTTTAAGGGCCTTCCTTGCCCCAATATCTTCGCCGGCGGCCTCAACTTCCACGGCAAGATGGAATTCGTGCCGCTTCAGAGCATGGAGAAAGCCACGGAAGTGATTTTGAACCTTATATCGCTTTTTGCGGAATAATACTTGAGAGAATGCCCCGGAAGCGGGCTTCTATCTCCTCCAGGCACAGCCGGCCGATGGAGCCCTCGTGCGTATGATGCGGCTTTCCGCTGAAATGGAACGTCCCTTCCTGCACAGCCTTCCCCACCTGGCGGTAGGCGTCGCGGAAAGGGACGCCGCTTTCTGCCAGGCGGTTCACCTCCTCCACGCAGAAGGCCTGCTCGTAGAGGGGCTGCGACATCAGGTCGCGGGCCACCGTCATTCCGGGAAGGGCCAGCGCCAGGATATCCAGACAGGCATCCATCCGGTCAAAGAGGGGCAGATACGCTTCCTTGAGCACCTGCATGTCCCGGAAGTAGCCGGAGGGAAGGTTCCCGATCACCAGCCGGATGCTTTGCGGAACCCCCTGCAAGTAGTTGCAATGGGCCCGTACCAGTTCAAACACGTCCGGGTTCTTCTTCTGCGGCATGATGCTGGAGCCCGTGGTAAAGGCATCCGGCAGCCGCACGAAGCCGAAGTTCTGGCTGGAGAACAGGCAGCAGTCCGTGGCAAAGCGACCCAGCGTGGCGGCCAGCGACGCGTAGGCATTGGCCACGGCCAGCTCCGTGCGTCCCCGCCCCATCTGCGCATAAATGGAGTTGCAGGCCAGGCTGGTAAATCCCAGCAGTTCGGTGGTCCGGCTGCGGTTCAGCGGTGCCGATGACCCGTACCCCGCGGCCGACCCCAGGGGATTGCGCCCGTTGATTTCCCAGGCAGCCTTCATCTGTACCAGATCGTCGCAGAGACACTCGGCGTAGGCCCCCAGCCACAGGCCGAAGGAGGAAGGCATGGCCACTTGCAGATGCGTATAGCCGGGCATCAGCACCTCCTTCAGTTCATGGGCCCGGGAAAGGAAAAGGCCGAAGAGCGCTTCCATCTTATCAATGGTACGCGTCATGCGCGCGCGCGTGAAAAGTTTGATGTCCAGCGCCACCTGGTCATTGCGGGAACGCCCGGTGTGCACCTTCTTGCCCAAAGGGCCCAGGCGCTCTTCTACTTCGGAATGAACATCTTCTCCGTGAATGACAAAACGCCCTTCCAGGGCTTCCTGCCGGAGTTTTTCCAGCTCCGGCAACAACTGCTCCAAGTCTTCCCCGGACAGCAGTCCCACCTCTGAAAGCATCGTTACATGGGCCATCGTGCCCTCGATGTCGTAGGGGGCCAGCAGAAGGTCCAGTTCCCGGTCCTTTCCTACGGTAAAGCGGTCGATACGCGGGTCGTTGTCAAATCCTTTATCCCAGATTTTCATAGGCTTGCCATAATTTTAAATAAAGGGGAACGGCCTCCTCCACTTCGCGGAGCAGGATATATTCGTCGGCCGAATGGGAACGGGCCGAATCTCCCGGCCCCAGCTTCACGGTGGGGAAGCGGCAGAGGGCCTGGTTGGAGAGCGTGGGGGAGTCGAAGGCGGAGATGCCCAGCGACCGGGCCGCCTTCACCAAAGGGTGCGACGGGGCGATGGTGCTCCCGTGCAGGCGGGTGGACCGGGGCGTCACCCGGCACTTCACATGCTCCTGAATCCGGGCCAGGACGGCCGTGTTGTCCCGGACGGTGCGCACATCCACCACAAATCGGCAGCGGTCCGGAATCACATTGTGCTGCGTGCCGGCCTCTATCTGCGTCACTTGCATGCCGTTCTCCCGGAACCAGGCAATGTCCGGCAGGGCCTCGTAGATGGCATTGATGCCGTCGGTCCGGGCGGCGTGGCCGGCGATGCCCGCGCTTTCGCAGTCCAGCACCAGCAGGCCCCTTTCGCTCACGGCCAGCTGCATGCCGGTGGGTTCGCCGATTATGCCGCAGCAGAAGGGGCCGGCATCGGCCTCCATCAGGGGAAGGGCCTGCTCCAGGCCGCCGTGTCCGCTCACTTCCTCCTCGGCCGACAGGGACAGCACCAGCGTATGCTTGCGGGGCTCTGCCTGCAGGAAAAAGTGGATGAGGGCCACCAGGGAGCCGCCGTCGTCATTGGCCCCGAGCCCGTAGAGCTTTCCGTCTTCCAGGACAGGGCGGAAAGGGTCCCGCCTCCAGCCGGGAGCCGGCTTCACCGTGTCGGTATGGGCGTCCACCAGCACCGCCGGCCCGCTGCCTTTTACGCACCATAGGTTGTTGCCGCTGCGTTTGGGCGCCAGGCCGTACTGCCGCAGCCGGCTTTCCAGGAAATCGGCCACGGCGCCCTCTTCCCGGCTGGGGGAAGGAAGGGCGATGAGCTGTTGCAGCAAGTCCGTCATAGGGCTTCGTCCGGGTGGCGTCCGTAGTAAACCTTCAGCGGCGTTTCCAGCAGCTTGATAAAGCCCTTGGCATCGTCGGCCGTCCAGCCCTTCTGCCCTTCGCCGTACTCGCCCAGGGGCGATTTTACCAGGTCGAAGGGGCTTTCCACCCCCGTGCATTCGAACCACTTGGGGCCCACGGTGAGGGTGACGGTGCCGCACACATGGCGCTGGCTGCTTTCCAGATAGGCTTCGATGTCCCGCATCACGGGTTCCAGATACTGGCTTTCGTGCAGGAACATCCCGTACCAGTTGCCCAGCTGCTCTTTCCAGTATTGCTGCCATTTGCTCAGGGTGAACTTTTCCAGATATTTGTGGGCGGCCAGGATGAGCATGGGCGCGGCGGCTTCGAAGCCCACCCGGCCCTTGATGCCGATAATGGTGTCCCCCACATGGTTGTCCCGGCCCAGGGCATAGCCTTCCACCGCCTTCTCCAGGGCCTGGATGGCTTGTACGGGGGCAAGCGCCTTCCCGTTCACGGCGCAGATTTCCCCTTTCTCAAAGCCGATGGCAAGCGTTTCCGTGCCGCTTTTCGTGAGCGGCTTCAGATAGGCTTCCTCGGGGAGGCCCTGCCGGCTGTCCAGAATTTCCCCGCCGCAGATGGAGGTGCCCCAGAGCCCCACGTTGTAGGAATACTTGAGGCGGGCGAAATCGGCCTCGAAACCGTGGGCGTTCAGGTAATCCACCTCTTCTTTCCGGGAAAGGGTGCGGTCGCGGGTAAGGGTGATGATCTCCATCTCCGGACACAGCACGCCGAAGGTCATGTCAAAGCGCACCTGGTCGTTTCCCGCACCGGTGCTGCCGTGGGCAATGGCATCGGCCCCTATCTCCCGGGCGTAGCGGGCGATGGCGCCGGCCTGGAAAAGGCGCTCGCTGGAAACGGAAATGGGGTAGGTCCCGTTCCGGAGCACATTCCCGTACACCATGTACCGGATGCTGCGGCGGTAGTATTCCTCCTTCACGTCCAGCGTTACATAGGAACTGGCCCCCAGCCTGAGGGCATTGCTGCGGTTGGCCTCCAGCTGGGCCGGAGAGAAACCGCCCGTGTCGGCACAGGCGGCGTACACCTCATAGCCCATCTCCCGGGCCAGGTACATTACAGTGTAGGACGTGTCAAGTCCACCAGAGAAAGCGACGACGACTTTTTTCTTTTCCATACTTTTACTTTGGGTGAGGGGTCGAAGAGCATGCCCGTGCACAGGCAGTTTTTGTTGCCGCTGCGCTGCAGCACATCGTAGTACTGGCAAGTCTCGCAGCCTTTCCAGAACTCCTGGTCGGCGGTAAGCTCGGTGAAAGTGACCGGGACAAAGCCCAGCGAGGAATTGATGCGCATGACGGCCAGCGAAGTGGTGAGGCCGAACATCTTGGCCGCCGGGAACTTGCGCCGCGCCAGGTGGAAAGCCTCTTTCTTGATGGCGGTGGCCAGCCCGTGGCTGCGGTATTCCGGGCATACGATGAGCCCGGAGGTGGCCACATAGCGCTCGTGTTCCCACGACTCGATGTAACAGAAGCCGGCCAGGCTATCCTTGTACAGGGCGATGACGGCCTTTCCCTGCTCGATTTTGCTCCGGATGTATTCCGGGCTGCGTTTTGCCAGGCCGGTTCCTTTGGCGCGCGAAGCGTCTTCCAGGGCCTGGACGACTGCATCCACATAGGGGAGATGTTCTTGTGTTGCGGTGCAGATGGTGAATGGTTTCATTTTATATACGGTATGTTAAGATATCGGGGATGATGGTTTTCAGGTTCGCGAGGACATCGTCCGGCGAAAAGCCCTCCCGCAGGACAAGCAGGATGGTATCGTCGCCGGCCAGGGTTCCCATGATGGAGACGCAGGGCCGACGGTCGATGCGGGCCGCGACGGCCGGGGCGAAGCCGGGCTGGGTCTTGACGACGGCGTTCTGACCGGAGAACTCGATGCTCAGGATGCCGTTGGCCTGCGGCGCAAGCCCTGTTTTCTGCTGCGGCAGCCGATACCCCTCACTGGGGGTTTTCACCACCTGGAGGGCCTTCAGGTCGCGGGACAGGGTGGCCTGGGTGGTTTCAATGCCCTTCAGATGCAGCTGCTCCTGCAGCTGTTCCTGGCTGAAGATGGCATTTTGTTCCAAAATTTCCAGCAGTGTTTTTCGTCGGAGAGTGGATTTTTGCATAAAATCGCATAGTTATTCATCGCGAATGCAAAGATATGCATAAATATTAACACGGGCAAGAGGGGTTGAAAAAAAGTTTTAAAAAACCTCAAAAAAATTTGTCAGTTCCAAAAAAGGTTGTACCTTTGCAGTCCCGTTCGAAACGGGGAACGTTCATTGACAATACTGAGAGAATAGATTAGAGGTAAAGCAAAAGATAGAGATAGTCTGATGATTTATTCAAATTTGCGATGCTTTTTTTTCAAGTTCAAGGAAGGCGAAGGCCGAGGCCCGCAGCAACCTACGTGGTTGTGAGGCCCGCAGGCCGAGCCTGACGCGGAAATTGGAAGAAAGGCGCGCAAAGAAACGGAAATTTTCGGACTACAATTTCAATAGGCAAGAGCAAACATGGAAACATGTGATTCACAAGTGTTCCTCCTGTCATCCTGCGCGTGAGCGAAGGATGTCACGTGGAGGGGCACAAAAAAGAGAAAGGAACGAAGAGCGAACGGAGGATGCCTAGGCTATCCGGAGGCGATGAAAGACGTGGTAA
>CADBFO010000029.1 GCA_902794005.1 uncultured Bacteroidia bacterium | reverse complement strand
AAGCGGAAGTGACGACCACCCTTGGTGACCTTGGTCACGCGGTTGATGGCTACCAGTCTGTCCTTGAGTTCAAGGTCAGAGGTCTTTACTCTTTTTACATTAGAATTTGCCATAGTAGTCTCAATGATTAGAAAGCAAGGCCGCCTTCGCGGGCAGCGTCTGCCAAAGATTTAACTCTGCCGTGGAAGAGATAACCTCCGCGGTCGAATGCCACCTGGGTGATACCGGCGGCCAGGGCGCGCTCGGCGATTGCCTTGCCGACGATGGCAGCGGCTTCCGTGCCGTTCTTACCCTTGGTCTGGGCGGCCAGGGCCTTGTCATTGGAGGCAGCAGCCACAAGGGTCTTTCCTTCGAGGTCGTTCACCACCTGGACATAGATCTGCTTGTTGGAGCGGAACACGACCATGCGGGGACGCTCGGCGGTGCCATTGACATGCTTGCGGATTCTGTAGTGAATCCTTCTTCTTCTTTCAATTCTATTCAATGCCATAACTGTTTCCTCCTAATTATTTGGCCGAAGCGGTCTTACCGGCCTTGCGGCGGAGCTGCTCACCGGCGAACTTGATACCCTTGCCCTTATACGGCTCAGGACGGCGGAACGAACGGATCTTGGCGGCCACCTGGCCGACCAGCTGCTTGTCTGCGCTCTTGAGGATGAGGATGGGGTTCTCACCTTTGCGCACCTGGGGAGTTTCAGCGGTGACTTCCTTGGGGAGCATGATCTGAATGTCGTGGGAATAACCCAGGGACATGGTCAGAAGCTGGCCCTGTGCGGCTACACGGTAACCGACGCCGACGAATTCCTGCTTGATGGTGAAGCCTTCACTCACACCCACCACCATGTTGTGGACAAGGGCGCGATAGAGGCCGTGCATGGAGCGGAAACGGGGAAGGTCGCTCGGGCGGGTGAATTTGATTTCATTTCCCTCGATGGACACGGTGATGTCCGGATCTACTTTCTGGGACATCTCGCCAAGGGGGCCTTTCACCTTCACGATATTGCCGTCCAGGAGCTCTGCCTTGGTTCCGGCCGGAAGGACTACAGGTAATTTACCAATTCTTGACATAATTTTTTCGATTAGTATACATAGCAAATAACTTCACCACCCACGTTGAGCTCTCTGGCTTCCTTGTCGGTGATGACACCCTTGGACGTGGACAGGATGGCGATACCCAGGCCATTGAGGACGCGGGGCATGCCTGCCACATCGGCGTATTTCCGCAGACCGGGGGTGCTCACGCGCACAATGCTCTTGATGGCGGCAGCCTTGGTCTCGGGGTGATACTTCAGAGCGATCTTGATGGTGTTGTACGGGGTACCCTCCACCGTTTTGTAGGTGAGGATATAACCCTTTTCGCACAGAATCTTGGTGATGGCGAGCTTCATGTTGGAAGCGGGAATCTCCACCACTTTCTTACCGGCGAGGTAAGCGTTACGGATTCTGGTCAGATAATCTGCAATAGGATCAGTCATTGTTTTGTCTTTTTGTGGACCGGCGCACGGGGTACGCCCGATATCCGATTGTTAATTATAAAATACTGTGTGTTGTTGTCTTTCGATTACCAGCTGGCTTTCTTGACACCGGGGATGAGACCCTGGGAAGCCATCTCGCGGAACTGGATACGGCTGAGGCCGAAATCGCGCATGTAACCCTTGGGACGACCGGTCAGAGAGCAGCGGTTGTGGAGACGTACGGGGCTGGCGTTCTTGGGAAGCTTGTCAAGGGCGGCGTAATCACCGGCCTCTTTCAGGGCGGCCCGCTTAGCGGCGTACTTAGCAACTAATTTCGCGCGTTTTACTTCGCGTGCTTTCATTGATTCCTTTGCCATGCTACTATATTAGTTATTATGTTTCTTGAACGGGAGACCGAAAGCCTTCAGAAGAGCGTGGGCTTCTTCGTCAGTCTTGGCGGTGGTCACGAAGGTAATCTCCACGCCGTGGATGCGCGGGTTCTTGTCGATTTCGATTTCAGGGAAGATAATCTGTTCCTTGATACCGAGGGTGTAGTTGCCCTGGCCGTCCATCTTCTCGGAGATACCGTTGAAGTCGCGGATACGAGGGAGGGCGACACGGATGAGGCGCTCCAGGAACTCGTACATGCGAACGTCACGCAGGGTCACTTTGGCACCGATGGGCATGCCCTTACGGAGTTTGAAGTTGGAGATATCCTTGCGGGAGGAGGTGATGACCGCCTTCTGGCCGGCGATGATGGAGAGTTCCTCGGCAGCTTCCTCGACCATTTTCTTGTCCTGGGTAGCGTCGCCGACACCTTCGTTGAGGGTAATCTTCACAAGCTTGGGAACCTGCATCACGGTGGTGTAAGAGAACTGCTTCACCAGTGCGGGAACGATTTCCTCTTTGTAAACCTTCTTGAGGTCGGGGGTATAGCCCGTGGGAAGTGCCTGGACTTCTGCGGGTTTGTTTGCTTTCTTTGCCATAATTACTTAATCTCCTCTCCGGTTGTTTTAGCGATGCGGACCTTCTTGCCATCTACCACCTTGTGGGCAATGCGGGTGGGCTTGCCGGCGTTGTCAATCAGGTTGACGTTGGAGATGTGAATGCCTGCTTCCTGTTTTACAATACCGCCCTGGGGGTTCTTCGGGTTGGGCTTGGTATGCTTGGACACCATGTTCACGCCCTCTACGAGCACGCGGTCTTTGTCGCGCAGGACCTCGAGGACCTTTCCGGTTTTGCCCTTGTCGTTACCGGCATTTACATACACGGTATCGCCTTTCTTGATATTGAACTTTTTCATAACTCTCTATTCTTTAAAGGACCTCCGGTGCCAGTGAAACGATTTTCATGTAGTTCTCGCGGAGCTCGCGGGCGACGGGGCCGAAGATACGGGTGCCGCGGAGTTCGCCTGCGCCGTTCAGCAGAACGCATGCATTTTCGTCGAAGCGGATGTAGGAGCCGTCGGCGCGACGGATTTCCTTCTTGGTGCGGACGACGACAGCCTTGGTGACAGTGCCCTTCTTGATTTCACCACCGGGGATGGCGCTCTTGACGGTCACGACGATGGTTTCGCCGATCGTGGCGTAACGGTGACGGGTACCGCCCAGCACACGGATGCAACCGCTGTTGTCGGCAACCGTTAAACGTGATTCCTGCTGTATCATAATTACTTCACTTTTTCTACGATTTCAACTAATCTCCAGTTCTTGGTCTTGCTCAGGGGACGGGTTTCCATGATGCGGACGGTATCGCCCTGGGAGCACTCGTTCTTGTCGTCCTGTGCAACGAACTTGGTGGTCTTCTTTACGAACTTGCCGTAAATAGGGTGCTTTTCGTGTGTTTCAACGGCCACGACGATGGTCTTGTCCATCTTGTTGCTGACCACGATACCTACTCTTTCCTTACGAAGATTTCTTTCCATAGGTCGATGCTACTTTAATTCTGCTGTTTCTCTTTCTCGGCCAGGATCGTGATCATGCGGGCGATGTCCTGACGGGTCTTGCGAATCTTGGAGGTGTCCTCCAGGGGAGAGATCGCATGATTGAGTTTCATGGTGTCGAGGTTGTTTTTCTCGACTTCGATGCGGTCGCGAAGATCGGCGACGGACATCTCACGTACTTCGGATACTTTCATTTTCTTCTCCTCCGATTATTATTCTTCTACATAATCCCTGCGGACCACGAACTTGGTGGCGACGGGAAGTTTGTTGGCGGCAAGACGCATGGCCTCTTTGGCGGTGGCGAGGGAGACACCCTCGGCCTCGAAGAGGATACGGCCCGGAGTGATGGGAGCGACAAAGCCCTGGGGATCACCCTTACCTTTACCCATACGGGTATCCAGCGGCTTGGCGGTGAACGGCTTCACAGGGAAGACGCGGATCCAGATCTGACCTTCACGGTTCATACGACGGGAGATGGCCTGACGGGCAGCCTCGATCTGCTGGGCAGTGAGCCAGCAATTTTCAAGGTTTTTGAGGCCGAAAGAACCGAATGCGAGCTGATTTCCACGACCGGAATTGCCCTTCATGCGGTTTTTCTGTTCCCTTCTGAATTTGGTTCTTTTAGGCTGTAACATTTCTTAAATGCTTTAAAATTTCCTTATAACTTCCCTAACTCATTGAAACTCAGCTGGTTGGGTGCATTTTGCTCCAATTTCGGGATTGCAAAGTTACAAAAAAAAATCAAACCCGCAAATGTTTTTGCGAGTTTTTTAAACATTTTCGACCGCGGAATTTGAATGTTAACTGCTTGATTTTTACGGAAGTTACATTCTTTGTTGAAAAAAACTTACCGCAGTTTTCGACCGTCGGTTTCGGACCCTCCGCCGCAAAGGCACAAGGCCGCCATGCGGGACTATAAATAGGTTTCCGGAATCACCACCGTCGGGGGGTCTTCCCAGAAGACGGACCAGTACAGGCTGGGGAATTCTCCGCGCTGCCAGATTTGCACCAGTTCTTCCAGTTCGCGATCGGCCCCGGTGGGGTCGTACCGGGATTTGAGGTCGTTGTCGAAAAGCTTGGCCACCCCCTGCCAGAAACCGGCGGCGAATCCGCTTTTGTAATTCTTGATGAGTTCGTAGGAGGTGATGCCCGTTTCGCGGTCGATCAGCTTCAGGAGCATGGCGCCCTGCTGGATGCTCATTTCCCGGAAAGAGCCCTCGAAGTCCTTGAAAAGCTGTTTCTGGATGGCCGAAATGTACCGCTCCTTGCGGATGAAGCCGTAGTGCTCGGCATTCAGGGTGCTGTCCACCTGCTTGACCAATTTACCGGACGCCTGCGCATACGGATACACGCGCGCAAAGCGCCAGACCAGGCGATAGTAATCCTTCCAGCTCTTTTCGCCGGAACGACGCCCCCGGCCGACGATATAGACGGCGGGAACCCGGTCCAGGAAGGTGGTGTCTCCGTTTTCCACCAGCACGCGCATGTTGCCGGAACCGCCTCCCTTGCCCTTTTCGCTGTCCACCTTCATGCGGGCCATGGCTTCCTGCCGTTCCCGCGCCCGTTCCATCGCCCTGCGCACGTGGTTCTGGGCCGACAGCGTCATCGGCACAAAAAGCAGCAGCACGGCCGCCAGGATATGAAGGCGGGCTTTCATAGGGAGAAGGTGTCGGCCTCGCTGTCGTACACGATCCGGTTGGGCGCGGTGATCCAGTCTCCCAGAAGAAGGAGACGGGCCATCGTGCCGTCGTAACGGGAAACGGGCATGTCCACGCGGGCGTGATAATGGCCGAAGACAAAACAGTCCACCGTTTCAGGGAAGCCGGCGCAGAACCGATACAGAGGCTCATCGGCCCCCCGGAACTGATAGGTGATGCGTTTTCCCAGCCGGGAGCGCTTGCTCCAGCCGTTTCCCAGCCGGAAGGCCAGCCAGGGATGCAGCGTGCTGAAACAGCGCTGGAGGAAACGGTTGTGGAAAATCCGGCGCAGAAGCTTGTAGCCGTGGTTTCCGGGGCCCAGGCCGTCTCCGTGCCCCAGGCAGAACTTTCGCGGGCCGATGGCGGTCACATACGGCTGGACAAGACGCTTCATGCCCAGTTCCTCGAAATAGCGGTAGGACCAGATATCGTGGTTCCCCTGGAAGAAATACACCTCCACGCCCGCATCCATCAGCGCCACGAGGGCGCCGAAGACACGCACATATCCCTTGGGCACCACGTCGCGGTACTCGTACCAGAAATCCCAGATGTCGCCCAGGAGATAGAGGGCCGATGTCCGGGCGGGATCCATCCCCTGCAGAAATTCCACAAAGGCCTTTTCCCGTGCGGCGGCATCCCCTACCGGCAGCCCCAGATGGACGTCGGAGACAAAATATGTCAAGGTCCTGGACATGAAGACTACGACAAAAAGAAGATCAGGAGGGCGACCACCAGGCAGTAGAGGGCAAACCACATGAGCTTGGCCTTCTTGACGATGGAGACCATCCACCTGCAGGCGAAAAGCCCGCTCACGAAGGCCGACACGAAGCCAAGGAGCAAGGGCAGGGAGCCCACGCCTTCGCCGAAGGACTCGCTTCCCACGGCCACCTTGAGAAGATCCAGGCTCTGCTCGCCGATGATGGGAATGAGCACCATCAGGAAGGAGAACTGGGCCATGGCTTCGCGTTTGACGCCGGTCAGAAGCCCCGTGGAGATGGTGCTGCCGCTGCGGGACACGCCCGGAATGACGGCAAACGCCTGGGCCAGGCCCACCACAAAGGCCTGCCAGAAGGAAATTCCGTTGCGGGTATCCTTGGCCACCGGCACCTTGAAGCGGCGCCCGGCATTGTCCGACACCCACAGGAGGGCTGCCGTGATGCAGAGCCCGACGGCCACCTGCTTCAGGGAACCGCTGAACAGGGCATCCACCTGATCCTTGAAGAGGAAGCCCACCAGGGCCACCGGAATCAGGGACACCAGGATTTTGCAGATGTAATCCGTCTCGTCGTTATACTTGAATTTGAAAAAACCCTTGAAAAGGTTCCAGATGGCACCCCAGAACACGACGATGGTGGCCAGCACGGTGGCAAAGTGCACCGTGACGGTGAAATCCAGGAAGCCTTCGGCATCGGCCCCCATGATTTCCTTGAAAATCATCAGATGCCCGGAACTTGACACCGGGAGAAACTCGGTAAGACCCTGGACGATGCCCAGGATGACAGCCTGCCACCACTCCATAGCTTATTCCTTTTCTTTGAATTGCCCCATGATGGCCACGACCTCCACCACGATGCCGGCGACGATGACAATGGGGGCGGCCACCAGGCGGCGCCAGTCGAACATGGCATAGTTGAACACCTGGGGGTCGTCGGACCCGCCGCCGGACAGCAGCAGGAATCCGGACGCCATCACCAGCATACCGGCGATCATCAGTTTGATGTTTTTGGCCGACACGGCCATCCTATCTTGATTTGTCATACTTAATATGCGTAGAGTTTGTCTCTGTTATATCCCACCATGCGACCCACTACAAAGAACGTGCTGACGGCACAGAGGCCCACGCCGGCCACCACCATCACGCCCATCGTGAAAAGGAGCGACTCCAGCTGGAAAATCTGGAACAGCTGCGCGAATTCGTCCTTGAGCACGAAGAGGCCGCCCACCAGCAGGATAATGGCCAGCAGGGCGGCAAAAAGGCCCTGCAAGGCAGCCCGGCCCACGAACGGAGCCCGGATATACCCCTTGGTGGCGCCCACCAGGTGCATGGTATGGATGCTGAACCGGCGGGAGAAAAGTTCCAGCCGGATGGTATTGGCAATCAGGACGAAAGAGATGAACAGCAGCAGGGCCACCAGGACAGCCAGCCCCATGGAAATCTTCTGCAGATTGGCGTTGAGCGCATCCACCAGGGATGTCTGGTAAACCACTTCCTCCACCAGGGGCGACTCTGCCAGCGTAGCCTTCATCACCTCCAGGCTGTCGGTGGAAACATAGGCGGCCTCCAGGTTCACGTCGATGGAAATGGGTACCGGAGCCGTCTCGAACACGTCCAGGAAATCCTGCCCCAGCAGGCGGGCCATCTCTTCCACACCCTGCTCCCGGGAAACGAAATGGGTGGAGCGCACGCCCGGAAGGGAGGCCACGCGGGTTTCATACCGGAGCGCTTCCTCCTCCTGCACCTGTTCCTTCAGGAGCACGGAAACCTGCATGTTCTCCTTGAAATAGTCGCTCACCGCTTTGGCGTTGACCATCAGAAGGGTTCCCACGCCCACCAGCAGCAGCACCAGTGCCAGGCTGATGACCGTGGAAATCCAGGCACTCACAAGGCGCCTGCGCATGGCCGAATTACGTTTGGGAGAGGTCATAACACACCTAATTTCGCTTCAAAGTTACAGAAACCCCCGAAAAACTCAAAAAAAATTCGTAAATTTGTAGGCTAAAAGATTTTACCATGGGAGATTCCGCCAAGAAGATTCTGTTCGTCAATTCAGAGATGTTCCCGTACCTGCCGGAAAGCCGGATTGCCAACTTGTGCCGTGAGCTGCCCCAGGGCATCCAGGAGCGCCACAAGGAAATCCGCGCCTTCATGCCCCGCTACGGCTGCATCAACGAAAGGAAGAATCAGCTCCACGAGGTTATCCGCCTCTCGGGGATGAACATCATCATCGGCGATGTGGACCGCCCGCTCGTCATCAAGGTGGCGTCCATCTCATCGGCCCGTATCCAGGTGTATTTCATCGACAACGAAGATTATTTCCGCCGCAAGCAGATTTACCACGACGACGAAGGCCGGTTCTTTGCCGACAACGGCGAGCGCGCCATCTTCTTCGCCCGCGGCGTCCTGGAAACGGTGAAAAAACTGCGCTGGGCTCCGGATATCATCCACTGTTCCGGCTGGATTTCCCACGTGCTTCCGCTGTATCTCAAGAAAGCCTACAAGGACGACCCCATCTTCTCCAACGCCAAAGTCGTGCTGTCCCTGTTCGACGACACGCCCGCGGAGACGTTCGCCCCGGGCTTCGCCGGCACCCTCGCCTTCGGCCCCGTCAAGGAGGCCGACATCACCCTGGGTGAGCCGGCCGACGGCATGGAACTTGCAAAACTTGCCGTGCAGTATTCCGACGGCATCATCCTGGGCAGCCCGGACGTGGCCCCCGACCTGGCCGGCCACTGCCGCAAGAGCGGCCTTCCCCTGCTGGAATATGAGGAAGCCTCCTTCGCCGACGGAAGCTACATGGACCGTTACAACGCATTTTACGACGACCTTTTGAAATGAAGAAATACCTAGCACTGTGTCTGGCGGCGGCCCTTCTGGCCCCGGGCTGCGTAAAAGTGGACAACAGCCTCGGAAAAGGACTGGTGGACAAGAGCCTCCTGTTCGACACCTATACCGTGGAATTCCCCCTCGAAGACATTTCCATGGAGCTCTCCAGCGAACTGTCGGCCTTTTCGGACTCCCACCTGACCATCGGCGCCATCCGGGACTCCGAATTCGGTCTCAGCACCCGGGAGGCCGCCTTCACGCTCATTCCGCAGAAGGATACCATCGACCTGGGAACCAACCCCAGGGCCGTCAGCTTCAGCCTCTATTTCTCGGCCGATACGGTTTCCCTCGCAGATGAGTCCCAGCGGCACATTCTCCAAAACCTCTACGTGACGGAGCTGATGGAACCGATTCCCACCACCATCACCAGCACCAGCCACCCCCTCGAGCACGGCACCGAACTCATCACCGAAGGCATCCCCGTCTATAACGGGAAATCCGCCCTCAGCTTCAACTTCACGCAGGAGTTCGCCCAGCAGTATGTGGACGTCATCAAGAGCATCGGCCCGGTGCTTATCGACCGCAGCGAGGGAGGAACAGACCTTTACGACCAGTACGTGACCCTGCTTCCGGGCATCCACATCCGCACCGACAGCCCCATGGGAGACGGCGGCCGCTTCAACCTCTTCAATTTCTCCAGCCTGGAAGTGGTGAACAACCGCTATACGGACAACAACAACCTCGCCTTCCTGAAAGTGAACAGCACCTGGGATGGCGTGCAGAAGGATTCCACCTTCGCCTTCATCCCCGGAGAGACGCAGTTTGAAGACGAGAACGCCCACCTCGACGCCAACACCAAGTTCTACCAGTACTGTTACAACTACACCTCCCACAGCACCAGCCCGGAGAAGGCCCTGGACATCATTGCCGTGGAGGGCGGCGGCGGTCTCAAGCCGGTGATTCGTGCCAAGGAGCTGCAGGAGAAGACCATCAAGGCCATATTGGAAAAGGGCGGAGACCCCAACAGCGTCTCCATCATCCGCGCTTCCATCATCCTTCCCTTCCAAATGCCCGAAGATTACAAGACGCTGGATCTGTTCCCCTCCATTCTGAGCCCCACCATCCGCACCACCAACACGACGGAAGACGGAGAGGACTACACCTCCTTCGCCGGCCTTACAGATGCCAGCATCAGTTCCGAGGACCAGGGAAACATCGACCGTTCCAACCTGCGTTACTCCCCCGACATCACTTACCATCTCCAGGAGATTCTTTCCAGGACCGATCTGGATGAGGCCACCGATGCCGACATCTGGCTCCTCACCATCCACACGGAAAGGGTGGCCAACGCCAGCGGCAATGCGGCCGACAACGAGTATTACCAGAACCTCCTTTACGCCAGCTACTACAACAGCCTCTACGGAGGCGGATACGGTGGTTACGGCGGCTATGGCGGATACGGCTATGGCGGCGGATACAACAACTACTACAGTTACATGATGCTGGCCCAGATGATGGCCTCCCAGTCGCAGCAGACCTACAGCTACACGACCGAACTGGACAAGGACCGCTTCTACAAAGCCATCCTCAACGGCCCCGGAACCGGGGAAGGAGACGCTCCCAAATTTACGGTTACCTTCGCCATCGCGAAAGAATAAAAAAATCCCGGGCCGCACGGTCCGGGATTTCTATTATGTTTTCAACAATTACTCGCCGATCTTCTCGGCTACCTTGTTGATGGCGTCGCCTACGGTGGCGATACCGCTGGTTTCCTCATCCGGAATCTTGATGTCAAACACGCGCTCGAATTCCATCAGGAGTTCTACGGTGTCCAGGGAATCGGCACCAAGGTCGTTGGTGAAGGAGGCGGACTCGGTCACTGCGCTTTCCTCGACGCCAAGCTTGTCAACGATGATATCCTTGACCTGCTTTACGATTTCTTCCTTTGTCATAATTGTAGGTTTTAAGTTTATATTATACGTTTATTAATTTCTTTTTGGCGAAAGAACGTGCAAATATAGTAAAAAAATTTTAAATCGGAAACTCCCCTCCCTATTTCTGCTCCGGGCGGCTCAGGCGCAGCCAGATTCTGAGGCCGTTCAGGGAATTGATAAAATAGAAACTGTACTTCACCACATAAATGGTGGCATAGGCCGACGATGCATCCTGCTGCAGAGTAAGCACCCACATGATCACGGATGCAATATTCACGCCAATCCAGAAAAACCACTGGTCCATATAGGCGGTGGACAGGAGATATTGTCCCACCAGGTTGCACATCATGGAGAAAGCGTCCATCAGCACCAGCCACTTCACCACATCGGCGGCCTCCGTCTTGTCCATGGCCGACAGCACAAAATAGGCAATGACAAGCCCGACAAGGAACAGGCCTCCGAAAAGCATCCGCTGTTTCCCGCTCAGGCGGCGGGCCTTCACTTCATGGGCGCCGTCGGATCCGCGTTTTCTCCACTGGAAGAAGCCCACCAGCTGCATGGGCAGGAAGTACAGCAGGTGCAGGGCGGCGTTTCCGTACCGGGCGCCGGCCAGGCACATGGCCCCGTAGATGGTTACATCTATGAAGCCGAACAGGAAGGTGAGGATGCGTCCGTTGGCGCTGAGCACCGTGCTCAACACCCCCGTCAGCGACCCCAGGGCCGATATGATCAGCAGCCACTGCCCGTTCTCCGCGCTGCGGAACTTGACGGCCGTCACCAGCACGGTGACCACCGCCATTCCCACCAGCACAAACGTGTTGAATGCCTTGTTGAACTGTTTCTCTGTCATTCTGAGCGTTTCTCTGTCATTCTGAGCGTAGCGAAGAATCTAATCGTTCAAATAATCATGGATGCGCACAGCAAGTTCCGCGCCAACAAGGGCGCTCAGTTCCTCCAGCGGCGCATCGGCAATGCGGGCCACGGAGCCATAGTGCAGCAGAAGGCGCTGCTCCGTCTTCTCTCCCACGCCCTTGATTTCCCGCAGGGCACTCTGGATGGCCGCCTTGGAACGCAGATTCCGGTGGAAGGTGATGCCAAAACGGTGCGCCTCGTCCCGGATACGCTGCAGCACCTTCAACGCCTGGGAATTGCGGTCGAGGAACAGCGGATAAGGGTCTCCCACCCGGATCACCTCCTCCAGGCGCTTCGCAAGGCCCACCACCGTCACCCGCTCCAGGATGCCCAGTTCGGAGAGGGCCTGCCAGGCGAACTCCAGCTGCCCCTTCCCGCCGTCGATGACGATGAGCTGCGGAAGGTCGTCGGGGGCTTCGGCCAGCATGCGGGAATAGCGGCGGTTCACCACCTCCTTCATGGAGGCGAAGTCGTTGGCGCCGACGACGGTCTTTATCTTGAAGCGGCGGTAATCCTTCTTGGAGGGCTCCGCGTCGCGGAACACCACGCAGGAAGCCACCGGATTGGTGCCCTGGATGTTGGAGTTGTCGAAGCACTCCATGTGGCGCGGCAGCTCGCGCATCCCCAGGGCCTTCTGCAGC
Source organism: uncultured Bacteroidia bacterium (assembly GCA_902794005.1). Taxonomy (GTDB): domain Bacteria; phylum Bacteroidota; class Bacteroidia; order Bacteroidales; family UBA932; genus Cryptobacteroides. The sequence goes on along the minus strand of CADBFO010000029.1, from coordinate 9,754 downwards.
TCCTGCATCACGCTCATGCGGAAGGCGTCGGGGTCGGTGTGCTCGCGCTGCCTGATACTGTTGAAGTGGAACTCCTTGGCGTTCTTGGCGCTCAGCTCCAGCAGGGCCAGTTTGTCCCCGCGCTGGGGAATCCGGAACTCCACGCCCGGAATCTCCACATCGGGCAGGAAGGGGACAATCACTTCCCTGGACAGTTCTCCGAACTTGTCTTCTATTTCGCCGATAAAGGTGGCCAGCATGGTGGCCGGCTCCTCCTCGATCTGGCTCTTGAAACCGAGGTTCAGGCTCTGGACGATGGCGCCGCCGCGGATGCGGAGGAAGTTGCCGAAGGCCTCGGCCCCGTCCAGCACCAGGGAGAAGACATCGGCCTCGGTGTCAGCCGCCTGGGTGATGATGCTCCTGGAATAATGGCGCTCCAGGGTGCGCAGCTTGTCCTTGTACTCCTGCGCTTTTTCGAATTCCAGTTTTTGGGCCGATTCGGCCATCAGCGCCTTGTAGTGGCGGATTACTTCCCCGCCCCGGCCGCTCAGGATGCGCACGATCTCGTCGATGTATCCGCCGTATTCCTCCCTGGAGACGCTTCCCACGCAGGGAGCCTTGCACCGGCCCAGGTGGAACTCCAGACAGGGGCGGAATTTGTGCCGCAGGATGGCCTCGGAGTTGATTTTGAGCTTGCAGCTGCGCAGCGGGTACACCTCGCGGAAAAAGTCCACCAGATTGCGCGCGTGCATCACGCTGCTGTAGGGACCGAAGTAGCGGTGGCCCTTTTCTACCCGCCGGGTGATGAACAGCCTGGGAAATTCATCCGAAGTGATGCAGATCCAGGGGTAGGTCTTGGAATCCTTCAGGAGGATGTTGTACTTGGGCTTGTACTGCTTGATGAGGTTGTTCTCCAGGAGGAGGGCATCGGCCTCGCTGTCCACCACGGAGAACTGGGCGTCGGCAATCTTGGAGACCAGGATGCGCGTCTTGGTGTTCAAGCGCTCCGTCGGCACAAAATACTGCGCCACCCGCTTGTGCAGGTCCTTGGCCTTGCCCACATAAATCACCTTTCCCTCGGCGTCATAGTATCTATACACGCCGGGGGAATGGGGAAATAAGGCTATTTTTTCGCGGACGGTCATCCAGAGGCCTGCGGCCGAAGGAATTAATTGCCCAGGGCTTCGGCCACAGCCTTGCCAATCTCTTCACCGCGCAGATTGCGCTTGAGGATGGTGCCGTCGGGGCCGAAGAGAATGATGTGCGGGATGCCCTCGATGCCGTAGATGTCGGTGGGAATCTTCTGGGCGTTCACAATCTGGTGCCACACGATGCCAAGTTCCCCGGCAGCTTTTGCAGTATCCTCCGGCTTGTCCCAGACAGCCACGGAGAGCATGTCGAACTTGTCTCCGTGGTAGGTGTTATAGACATTGATGAGGTTGGGCATCTCGGCCTTGCAGGGGCCGCACCAGGATGCCCAGAAATCCACCAGCATATATTTGCCCTTGCCTACGAAATCGGAGAACCTCACGCCGTCCACCTCGAAGTCGGTGAACATCTGGCCTTCGGCCGTCTTCTTCTGGGCGGAGAGGCTTTCCTTGAGACCATGCACGAAAACGGAATCCTGGCCGTGTACGGGAGCGGTGAGTTTGTCCAGATATTCGGCAATCTCATCGGTATCCAGCACACCGTAGAGGTTCTTCAGGGCGGCCACGCCCACCTCGTTGTCCAGATTTTCCTTGAGGGCGGTGAGGTTGAAGTCCTGGAACACGTTGATCATGGAGTCGGCATACGCCTTCAGAGCCGCTTCGTTATCGCGGTTCTCGGCCATGAAAGTTCTGTATTCTTCCATGAATTTCTCGTTCCAGCCGGTAAGGTCGGCGAGTTTTTCTTCCACGCTCTTGGAGGGAGCGTTGTCGCATGCGGCGACCAGGGCGACGGCAGCAGCGGCCATCAAAACAAAACGTAGTTTCATATTTTTGTCATTCAATTCGTTTCCAGGCGCAAAAATACAAAAAATACAATAATATTCCTAAAGCGACGGTGGCGGGGAGCTCCCTTGCCACCCCAGCAGCCAGCGTGCCGTAGAATGGCTTTTGGCAGCCGGGGCGGCAGTAGGCGAATGTTGCCTCGCCCCTGCGTGCTTCAAGAGTTGAAGCGCACTTTGGGCCACCGGGAGGCATTTTCGTGCTTCACCCCACGGCCAGAACCCTGCCTCAAGCACGTTTTCGCCCCTCCACGCCATAAACCGTGCTTCAAGAGTTGAAGCGCACTTTGGGCCACTGGGAGGCATTTTCGTGCTTCACCCCACGGGAAATGACCCCCTTCGCGGCGGCCGTCACCCAAAAGGCGGTCGTCACCAAAAGGGGTGGCAGCCAAGCGCCTGATATTCAGCCGATTGCGAATAATCCTCTGCGCTTTTTGCGCAGAGAATTATATGTAAACGCATGACTGATAATAACTTATGTGCCACCTCGCCAAGCCGGCTCAATCTTTTATGGGAATAAGCGTATCCGGAGAAAATACACCACCCGTCATTCCCAACTTATCAACAGGACCGACACTGATATCGTATAACTTAACGAATGTATCGTTTAACGTAAAAATAAGAAGAGCGTTCCTTTCCTCAATAATTTGCCTCTCTATCACTTTGCGAACGCCGGCCGGAACATGACTTATGTGGCTATAATCAAATTGATCATAGGGGCCGATTACATAAACCTTGTCCCACTCAAAGTCGGTGATTTGTTCCAGTGTAACCGCAGTGCCGGTATTTGCAGCCGTCGTTAATGCCGTCTCCATATTGGCAGAAGACTGGGAGCAGCCTAACAAGAGGAAAAACAGTATGCTATTTTTAAGAATAATGTTCATGCCTCTCATTTTTTTTCTGCGCTGTTATGCCTGTTGCGCCATTCGTCCATACTTCTAAAACGTCTTCCCCTTTCGATACTACGCCCGGGTGTCTTTCGAAGAATTGTCTCGGGAGAATAATGTGTTCCGACTTCAAGTCCGACTTCCAAGACGTCATAATATAACGCTTCATCATAAGCCACGAATTTATTCTCCAACGAAAAGACAAAAACCGTAACATCGTCAGTAAGCTGTTGCTGGTTAATCGTCTTTGCAACGGAACGGGGAATCTTTTCCATCTCACTATTGGACTTCCGGAATGCCTTGAGGTCGCCGTATGGTCCGACCATATCGACCCGGTCCCATTCGAAATCAGTAATCTCGCCAAAACGGACTTCCTCGCCGGATTCAATGATGTGATAGAAGCGTTCCTGCAAAACATTTTCTGGACGATAGGACTTGCAGCCTGCCAGCATCAACAACAGGCACGTCACACTAAGCCATTTCGTTGTTATTCTCATAACCTATTATTTTATTTTTCCATAAATAACGATACAAAGTTACGTCATTTATAGGGAATGGCAGAAAAAAAAGGTATAACAAACATCTCATTCCTACGCTGATTATCAACGCCTTACAAAAACAGAAATATAACAGACAATAATTACTGTATTTTTGATAAGAAGAGTTCTCGTTCTGGAGAAGGAAGAGAAGAGAAAAATTGCTTGTATCGCGTTTTTCGCATTCGGAGAGACGCTTCAGACATTCGAAGCAAGTAGCTGATGCTCTTTATGGAGAATCCAGAGAAAAGTAATACCAGAATAGAAAAATCCAACTCCTTCTCTTTTTTGAGAAACGAACGTGCTTTCTTCATAATTCCATTGTCCGTTATATTCAAAGACTGCTCGAGAGCCAGAATTAAGGAATGCTCATTGCGTAATTGTTCCAATTGTTTACGAAACGCTGTAATCATTTCATCTTTCATAAGTCTCCCCTTCTTTTCTTCCCTCATTCTTACTGAGGTGTCCTCCCAGGAGAAATATGACTCTGCTATTTGTTGTAAAGACCTCACTTTTTCAGAGATAAAGCCTTCGACAAGTCTATATGTTTGCTCGTTTTCAAACTCTAGCCGTTTTAACTCTTCGCCAACCGTTTGAGCCTGCGCCATCTCCTCCAATAGTTTACACCGCTGCGATCTCTCCAAAAGGTATAACGATATGGCTATTGCCATAAATATAAGTCCTATTACCAATGCTAAATATAAACGGGATTGGAAGCGCTCATGGTTAATCTCCATCTTATCCTTATAATATATTTCCATTGCATGAGAAAGAGACTGTTCAAGTTTTGTAAGCGTAATCTGGTCTTGGATAACGACTGATTTATTTTTTGATTCATACGCATGTTTCCATTCTCCTCTTAAATCATACATATTGCGCCAGTCGTTATAATAAGCAACACTATCTAGTGCTGTTCTCAGGTTTTGTTCTGCTTTGTAAAGGTAGTTGTCTGCCTCTGAATGCTTCCCTTCCTCTTCACTTAACAACGCTAATAAGCCATAATCTCTGCTATCAAGCGATATCTTTTTGGAATCAATTACCTGTTGTATATACCATCTGGCAGAATCAATTTGTCCCGGTTTACAATAATACATTACCGTGGCCATTGTTAGCGCCGCATAATAATACAAATCGGAACGTTCTGAAGAATGATTGTTTAAAATATCCTTCAATAGGGGATACGCTTCATTTAGTCTAAGTTTATTTATCAATTGCGCAGCAATATCCAATTTACACCAATCAGCCATCAGTTTTTCTCCTGCCTTATTTGCCGCTTCAAGCGATTTTTCGGCATATTCCAGGGCGCAGACATGGTCATAATTAGTGGCAAAGATGGCCGATAAGTGCTGGTCCACCAAGCTCAGCTGCCGATAATCTGTCAGTTCTTCTGCCAGGAGTTCTGCTTCCCGGAAAGCCAAGACCGCTTCAATGCTGTTCCCCCTCTCTTGCTCGACGTATCCAAGATAATACGATGACAGCATCTTGTAACGCGTGCTCCCGTGACGCTGATACCAATCATAAGACATCCGGACAGTAGTGTCTCCGCTGATATCCTGATAGCACTTGTTTTTGGCCATCGTCAGAAGCAAAGCATGCCGGGCACGCAAACCGCGAGTGGGCAAGTCTTTGGCCGTGATACTTTGCATCAAAGCCAGTGCACTGTCCGGAGCCTGCATCATCTGCGCCTCGGCAGAATCCATCACACGAGAATACTCCCTTCCACAGGAAAACAGGAATAATAAAGCTATAATAAAATAGATTCCTTTTTTCATCGTATCCGTTTTCTATAGGAGTATAAAGATACGACTTTTTCTTGAAAAATGGGCACAGGAAACCTTGACGAAGGCATGAAGCTTTATATTTTTCCGGTTTTGTAAGTTCGCCCGTCAACAAGATTTCACTATAGAGATCATGTATTCCGTATGTATGGCAAATAGACTAAAAATACGATTGTTTTCCTATAAAACGAAAAGCGACGGTGGGGAGGAGTTGCCCTGCCCCTGCGTGCTTCAAGAGTTGAAGCACACTTTGGGCCATCGGGAGGCATTTTCGTGCTTCACCCCACGGCCAGAACCCTGCCTCAAGCACGTTTTCGCCCCTCCACGCCATAAACCGTGCTTCAAGAGTTGAAGCACAGCCGCCGGGCAGAGAACCCCAGGCCAGAGTGCCACAGAATACCGTTTCTGCGGCCAATGCGGCAGAGGAAACGTTAGAAATTAAAGGCCAGGCCCATGCCGTTCATCGTTGGACCTACCGTTACAGAGGAACTGTAGGGTTTGGGGGCATAGCGCCTGGTATAATCGTCCAGCATCCAATCCAACTCCCTTTGGCCTTTAATCCAGAGCGGGATGCCCGCTCCCAGGCCAGCGGCCATGATTGCGCCTCCAATAATGGCTCCGGGCGCTTCTCTCCGATCCAATGAGTAAACGAAGTACGCGCAACTCAGGGGGGCGACAACAGCAGCAAGAACGATTCCCCATCCACAGTTGGACTTTGCCTTGCGATAACGGCTTCCGTAAACGGCATAGCCCATGGTATCACCAAAAGGCCTCCACACATACGTGTTGTGATCGATAACGATATGCTGCTGCCCGTCAGGATTGGTAATGACTTCCTCTCCGGATAGCTGCAGCGTTTCTCCGTTCATGTTATTCTGCGCATTTGCACCCAGTGCAAGCAGAATCAAAGCTAGAAAGAAAACTAGTTTTTTCATGATGGACCGATTTTAAAAACAAAGTACAATATCGTCGCGCAACAATATTTATACCAAAGAAATGCAAAAAAAACGCTCCCTCACAACAGAGGAAGCGTTTTTCATTATTGCGCAATCGCTTAGCGACGGTCTCCACGACCACCTTCACGACGGCCGCCACGGCCACCGCGCTCGCCGCGGTCACGGCGGTCACGACCACCGTCGCGACGACCGGCACCGGGGGCGGCAGCATTGGCTGCGAAGCCGGCGTTCGGGGAAAGATCCTGCTTGCCGTACTTTTCGCCGTTGCAGATCCACACCTTGATACCCATGGTACCCATCTGGGTGTTGGCTACTGCGAGAGCGTAGTCAATATCGGCACGGAAGGTGTGCAGCGGGGTGCGGCCTTCCTTGAACATTTCGGAACGGGCGATTTCGGCGCCGCCTACACGGCCGCTGATCTGGACCTTGATGCCCTCGGCACCTACGCGCATGGCGGTGGCGATGGCCATCTTGATGGCGCGGCGATAGCTCACGCGGCCTTCGATCTGGCGGGCGATGGAATCGGCCACGATGGTGGCGTCAACCTCGGGGCGCTTCACCTCGAAGATGTTGATCTGGACATCCTTCTTGGTCACCTTCTTGAGCTCTTCCTTCAGTTTGTCAACTTCCTGACCACCTTTGCCGATGATCACGCCCGGACGGGCGGCGTGGATGGTGACGGTGATGAGCTTCAGGGTGCGCTCGATAATGATGCGGGAGAGGCTGGCTTTTGCCAGACGGCTGCCCAGGTATTTGCGGATCTCGTAGTCTTCGGCGATCTTTTCGGCGTAGTTGCCGCCTACCCAGTTGGAGTCCCAACCACGGGTGATACCGATACGGTTGCTGATAGGATTAGTTTTCTGACCCATAGTTTATTCCTCCACTGCTTTTTTTACGTCAAGTACGATGGTGACGTGGTTGGAACGCTTGCGGATGCGGCCGGCGCGGCCCTGAGGGCACGGACGGATGCGCTTGAGGGTACGGCCCTCGTCCACCATGATGGTTTTCACAATCACGTTACCGGATTCGAGTTCCTTCGTCTCGTCGGGATTCTTGGCTTCCCAGTTGGCGATGGCGCTCTTGAGGAGTTTCTCCAGACGTACGGAAGCGTCACGCTTCGAATAGTGGAGAAGGTCCAGGGCGTGGTTTACTTCGACGCCGCGGATGGTGTCACATACCAGACGCATCTTGCGAGGGGAGGTAGGGACATCGTTAAGTTTTGCAATAGCGGTCTGCTTCTTGGTCTCTTTCAGGCGCTCGGCCATCAGTCTTTTTCTTTTTCCCATAATGCTTTTCCTTTAAACATTACTTCTTATTGTTGCCTGCGTGGCCTCTGAAAGTTCTCGTGGGAGCGAATTCACCGAGCTTGTGACCTACCATGTTTTCAGTAACATATACCGGAATGAACTTGTTACCGTTATGAACTGCGATGGTGTGGCCGACAAAGTCAGGGGAAATCATGCTGGCACGGGACCAAGTCTTGACAACCTCTTTCTTCTTGCTGCCGTCATTCATAGCAAGAATTCTGTTCTCCAGGGCTTCCTGGATGTACGGTCCTTTTTTAAGTGAACGACAGAATTCTGTTCTCCAGGGCTTCCTGGATGTACGGTCCTTTTTTAAGTGAACGACTCATAATCTGTTAGTTTATTCCGTTATTTCTTACGTCTTTCAATAATGAACTTATTGGACACGGCCTTCGGGTTGCGGGTCTTGTAGCCCTTTGCAGGCAGACCCTTGCGGGAACGCGGGTGTCCACCGGAGGCGCGGCCTTCACCACCACCCATCGGGTGATCATGAGGGTTCATCACAACACCACGGTTGTGAGGACGACGACCCTGGTGACGGGTACGTCCGGCCTTACCGTCGGATTCCAGATTATGATCCGGGTTGGAAACAGTACCTACAGTAGCGCGGCAGGCTACGGGGACCATGCGGGTTTCTCCGGAAGGGAGGCGCAGGATGGCGTAGTTGCCTTCGCGGGCGGCGAGCTGGGCGTAAGTGCCGGCGGAACGTGCCATGGCGGCACCCTGGCCGGGACGGAGCTCGATAGCGTGAACGAGGGTACCCACAGGAATGTTGGCGAGCGGCAGGCAGTTACCCATATCCGGGGATGCCTGAGGGCCGCTTTCCACTACCTGACCCACCTTGAGTCCGTTGGGAGCGATGATGTAGCTCTTCTTGCCGTCTTCGTACTGAATGAGGGCGATACGGGCGCTGCGGTTAGGGTCGTACTCGATGGTGAGAACGGTGGCCTTGAATTCGTCGCGGCTGCGGACGAAGTCTATGAGGCGGTACATTCTCTTGTGGCCGCCGCCACGGTAACGCACGGTCATCTGGCCGGTGTTGTTACGTCCACCCGTGCTCTTGAGCGGGGTGAGGAGCGGTTTGTAGGGCTTCTTCGCGGTAATCTCATCGAAGGAGCTGATAGCTTTGTTGCGCTGACCGGGGGTTACCGGCTTGTACTTCTTGATTGCCATAACTTATTCTCCTTCTTAGATATTGTCGTAGAAATTAATCTTGTCTTCACCTGCAAGCGTGACATAAGCCTTCTTGAAGTGATTCATGCGGCCGCGCAGAAGGCCGGCCTTGGTGTAACGCTGCTTGCGTTTTCCGTGGTAATTGAGGGTGTTCACGTCTGCGACGGAAACGCCGTACATCTGCTCCACAGCGGCCTTGATTTGAATCTTGTTGGCGTTGCGGTCCACGATGAAACCGTAACGGTTGAGCTTTTCGCCCTCAGCCGTCATTTTCTCGGTTACGATTGGCTTAATTAAAATACCCATTTTTCTTTCTCCTTTACTTTACTCTTGCTGCGAGGATGTCCTGCACGCCGTCCACAAGCACCAGAGAATGGGCATTCATGATAGCGTAGGTATTGATCTCGTCAACGGTGATCACCTGCACGGAAGGCAGGTTGCGGGATGACAGGAAAATATTGTTGGAGTTCTCCGGGAGAACGAAGAGAACCTTGCGGTCTCCGGCCTTGATGTTGCTCAGAATGTTCTTGAACTCCTTGGTCTTGGGGGCGTCCATGGCAAAGGGCTCCACGAGCACAATCTTGCCTTCGGCTGCCTTGTAAGAGAGGGCGCTCACGCGGGCCAGCTGCTTCACCTTCTTGTTGAGCTTGAAGCGGTAGTCGCGGGGCTTGGGGCCGAACACATTGCCGCCACCCACAAAGATACCGGCCTTCAGGGAGCCGTGACGGGCACCGCCGCCGCCCTTCTGGCGACCGAGTTTCTTGGTGGAATAGGCAACTTCGCTGCGGTCCTTGGTCTTGGCCGTGCCCTGACGCTGGGCAGCGAGATAATTGAGGACGTCCAGGTAGATGACGTGGTCGTTGGGCTGTACGCCAAAGACCTTCTCGTCAAGGACAACCTTCTTTCCGGATTCAGTTCCGTCAATCTTATATACAGAAAGTTCCATAGCTTAAGCCTCCAGAATAATGTAAGAACCTTTGGCTCCGGGGACGGAACCCTTGATAACGAGCAGATTGTTCTCGGGAATAACCTTGAGAACTTCCAGGTTGAATACCTTCACACGCTCTGCGCCCATGTGGCCTGCCATGCGCATGCCGGGGAAAACGCGGGAAGGCCAGGAGCTTGCGCCCATGGAACCGGGGTGACGCAGACGG
>CADBFO010000028.1 GCA_902794005.1 uncultured Bacteroidia bacterium | reverse complement strand
CGGCTGGACCCGCTTTACCAGGTCGATGGCGGGCTTTTCGGCCAGCAGGCCGTTCGGTTTGCCGTTTTCGTCCACATGGATACATTCCGTTCCCCACTGCTTCACGGCGTCTTCATTGATGTCGAAGGCTTCCATCGCCTTGGTATTGACCCACATCATGTGACCGCTGCCGCTTTGGTTGATCATGGGCTTGTCCGGACATATCTGGTCCAACTGCTTGGCATTCAGTTGATACAGCCAATCATCAGTCCAGCCCGAACCCACATAGTGCGGTTTATCCGGATTTTCCCGGACATACTTTTTCAGAATGGCCAGGTAATCCTCCGGCGTCTTGCCTTCCGCCAGGTTGGCCCTGCCGAACATGATGTTGCCGGCAAATCCGGGATGGCAGTGGGCTTCCAGAAATCCCGGATAAATGGAGTTGCTTCCGTAGTCCAGAACCCGGGTATTGTCTCCCTTCAGCTTCATGGCCGCCTCTTTGCTTCCGACATAAATGATTTTCCCGTCGGCCACCGCTATGGCCCGGGCATAGGGCTTGAACTCATCCATGGTGATGACGTTCCCCAAAATAATGGTCTGTGCTTTCATAATTCCTTCGTTTTGTTTACTCTTCCTTGCCTTTTACAAAGCAGGCCACCAGCCCATAGGTGATGGTGGGCCGAATCCAGATTTCCACCATCATATAGGTGCTGGTTGCATCGGCGGGTTCAAGGAGAATGTCGATGTTATACAGTACGGCGATGATGATGTCGATGATGCAGATCATCCACAGGTTCCCCTTGGAGTAGGTTTTCCAATCCTTGCGGGCATAGAAGTAGGTCAGCATCAGCAGCATCGCAACCGAAAGCGTAAGGCAGGCAAGGCGAAGGGAATAAAACGGCAGCGGCGGCGCGAAGAGGATGTCCCTCAGCAGCACCGTGACGCCCACACACACGGAGCACCAGTAGTTGAACTGGTCCGTGGTGATACGGTAATTGAAAAAATACATCAAAATCATCACCACGCAGGCAATGTAGAACAGGTTCAGCACCAGTTCGGGCCAGGTTTGCTCCACGCCGAAATGCCATACCCCGTAGAGCATGGTGCCCACGGAGACGAGCGCGGCGAAAATGGTGACGACGATGTTGAAAATGGTTCCTTTGTCTTTAAAACGTAATTCCATAAACTTTAGTTTTTATCATCTTTAATCATATGAACGTCGCATTGCGGGAACGGGATGGTGATGCCGCTCTCATTGAGGGTCTTGTAAACTTCCTCCTTGCACCGTTCCACGTAACGTATGCGCGCCGGCTGCAGGACATATTGTTTCACCATGACATCCACGCTGCTGTCTGCGAAGTCGCCAAAACGCACCTGGATACCATAGGAAGGCTCTACCACGTCACGGCCATAGGAATCCTTTTCTTTCATCACTTCCAATCCTTTCACAAGAGCCTCGCGCACCTTCTCGAAATCGGTACCGTATGCTATTCCCACATGGATCGTGGTGAGTTCATAACCGTTGTTACGGGTAAGGTTGGTGAAGTTCTTGCCGAACAATGACGAGTTCAGGAAGGCGACATTGGTACCGTCGATCGTTTCTACCATGGTGGACTGGTAATTGATGTCCGTCACCTCTCCCCTGATGATATCCTTGAGGGCCAGGCCGATACCGGCCGACAGACCGCCGGCGATGAGTCCCAGCGAACCGGTGGGGATATTCAGCGTCACGATGAAAAGGTCTGCATATACGAACCAGATGAACACGCTGATGAGGCTGTTCCCCAACGAGAGGTTAATCTCATCGCTCCGTATGGTCTTCCGCTTGTGCTTGCGCATGAAGCGACGATATTCAAGGCTCTGCCAGATGGTATGGATGGCCTTGTTTGCGTAACGGAAGACGGCGAACATGCCCGTCAGGAACAGAATGCTGTACAGGGAAACGCGAATACCGCCCTGGCGGAAGAAGGGCTCCTCGAAGATGTGATGATACAAGTCATTGAATTCAAAGATGTCCAGCGCCCAGTAAAGGCAGGTGGGGATGGAAAGGAGCGCGAGCAGCGGAACAAGCACCTCCTTGATCAAATCATAGAACCACGTGGCCGAAAACAGCAGGGACTCCTTGGCCGGGCCGCTCACATAGCTGATCTTTTTCTTTTGGGCCGATACTCTCCTGTCCAAATGCGTCTTCTTATACAGGAGCGCCAGGGCCCAGACCGAGGCGATTGCCAGGATAAGTGCCAACTGGAAGTACCACCAGACCAGAATGATCAAGGCCAGGAAAACATATCCCATCCAGGCGAAAACGGCGGCGACAGCCGTAACGCCAAAGGAAATCCAGCCGATGACGGTATCCGTCCGGTCCGCCCTCAAGCCCCGTCGCAGATTGACGGCCAGCTGCCATAACACCATGACCAGAAGCAGCGGCGGAAGGAAGAAATTCAAAAATGCGTTGGGAACGAACAGCACCCGGCAGGTGATCACGAAGAACGCCGTAAAAATGGTAGGCAGATAGATGCGGAGGCCATTCTTGAGCTTATCGGGCTTCAGACGGATCAGGAGAGCCGTCGTGATGGCCATCATCAGCCAGATGAAGGTGTGCAGGATGCTGATACCCTTCCGCACCATATCGTCATCCGTCGTTTCGTAACTGAACGCCACAAAAATGGTACAGGCCAACAGCAATGACAGATAGCGCTTCTGCTCCTTGGCCACCCGTGTCCCGATTGGCTTTATGAAGCGATAGACGGGCCACAGCAAGAGGGCGGAAAGGCCCCATAGCAGCAGGAAGGCCAGAATATAAATCACCAGCCAGTAAATCTTGGAAGTATTGACGAGTCGGTTGTCATCGGCGATCTCTTCTTCCGTATATGCAAAATTTTCGTCCGTGAACACCTGCCGAAGAACAGAGAAACTGAATTTCTCTCCCATGGATTTGCGCACCTCCTTCCAATATTCACCGGGGTGGGCCAGAATCATGCGCCACGGAGTCTGTCCCTCCACAAACACCTTTTTCTGCAGGAGGTCGTAGTAATCCCGGGCGTATGCATAAGACTCGTCCATCCGCAGGCGGGCTTCCCGGTAATGCGTGCTGTCGGCCATCGCCAGCTCCCGCGTCTGGGCATACATCTTCAGCAATTCGGAAGCATAGAAGATACAGGAATCGCGGTCGGCCTGGCCGGCTTCGCTCAGGATAAAAGCAGGAACGGTTTCCTTTTTCCCGGCTTCGCCCCCGGCCTTGACCTCCTCCGCTTTTCCCTCCTGCAAGGCGCTCATGGCCAGAACGGCCTCCACCTGCTCCTGCAGTTCCTGTACCAGGAGACTTTCGTTCTGCATCAGGTGGGCGTCCAGCGTGTCGTTGTGGTAGGCCAGGCTGTCGGGCACCACTTCAACGTCCGTCAGTTCCGGAGGAAGGCGGCGCAAAGACTCTATCAGCCGGGCATACCGGTCAATCTCCACATCCAGGCTGGCTACAATGCGGTCGTACGGGGTGCGGGTTTTGTTGAAATCCTTGAATTCCTGACTCACCTTCTCCAGGGCATAGGAAATGTCGAAGGTATATTCCTGCTTCTGGGAATACAGCATCAAAGACAAGTCGTTGCACTTTTTGACAATGTCCACCATGCGCTGGTGCTGCAAGGCGTTCTTTTCCCGCAGCTGTTTCCGGGTGCTGGCTATCTGCCGATAATCATGGAACAGTTCCCGCCTCAGGTTGGACAGCGTGGCATCCAGATCCAAGCCCGTAAATACGGCCATGGCCGGAACAACCACCGCGAACAGCGCCACGAGAATGCTTAAGAGTTTACGTTTTTTCATAGGAAAAGTTTTTACTTATTTTGAACACCGGCAAGAGCTGAGCCGGCGGAACTCTTCCTGCGCCCTGGCCATGTCCTGCTGGAACTCAGGAGAGGTCTGCAGGCGGGAATAGCCGATCCCGGCCACGGGGCGGCTGGCATCCACGTCGCTCTGCCAGTGGCAGCCGGAAATCACGCGGCTCTCCCCGGACAGCCAGGCACGGTGGAAAACGGCCTCGGCCCTGAGGGGATTGATCTGCGCCATCAGAAGCGCACAGGCCCAGGCGCGGATGGTGTGCCCGGACGGATAGGACCCTTCCCCGGACAGCCATTCATCGTCCTGCGGGAAAATGGACGGCTCCTGGAAATAGGCGAAGGGCCGGATGCGGAAATAATGGGCCTTGGGCTTGAAACGGATGACCTCGATGGTCGTGACGCCCCGGGTAAGGACCTCGTAGATGGCCGGCGTCTTTTCCCTGGATATTTCCAGGCCGAAGGGTTCTCCCAGAATGACCAGCGTGGTATCCAGGCTCCAGACGGCATCTCTCACCGCCATGGCAAGCCGGTCCGGGTCCTTGCGCTGCTGCTTTCCCCACATGTAGCGCAGGATGTCATGGTCGAAATCCGGGCTGGGATCCACGGGAGGAGCGGGAACGATCCGAACCACATCCGGCATCTCATCCTCGGGAATATAAGGCTCGATACGCTGGGCATGGACGGAAACTGCTCCGAAAAGGAGCATGATAAAAATGACATGCTTTTTCATTATACTTACTTTACGGAGAAATCGAAATAGCGCTCGGGGAACGGCTCGGCCTCCAGGGTGAAATGCCACCACTCGGTGTCCAGCGGCTTGAAGCCGTGCCGGAGCATGGCCTTTCGCAGAATCATCCGGTTGGCAAACTGCTCGGGCGTGATGCTGCGTCCGGTGGGACTCTTGGCATTGTCTCCCGTGTACTCGCCGGTTTCGGGATGGCCGCAGAAATCGGGATGGCTTTCAGGGCCGAACCAGTCGAAGGTGCCGCCCATGTCCACCTCTTTCTCGGTATTCATGTCAAAGAGCGTCAAATCCACCGTTGAACCGCGCGTATGGCCGCTTTTAGCCATAATATATTCCTGGTCGAAGAGAACGCTCTTGTCCAGGTCGGGATAGAAATAGGTCTTCATCCGCGTATCGGGGACATCGGCCGCCCAGCGGACAAAATGGTCCACCGCCCTCTGGGGACGGTATGCATCGTAGATTTTAAGCCGATACCCCTGCGCCTTTACGTCATCGCTTACGGCCTTGAGGGCTTCGGCCGCCTGTTTCGTGAGCAGCGCCGTGGCCCTTTCATAGCCGTCAATGCGGTCTCCCACAAAGTTGTAGGTGCCGAAATAACGGATTTCCAGAATAACATCCGGGGCCACGTCGGTGATGGTCACGAAAGCATTCCGGCCCGTGGAACAGCAGCACGCGTCCTGCGCCCATGCTCCCCAGCTGCACAGGGCCAGCATCGCGGTCGGCAGCAAAGCATTTAAAAACTTTCTAACCATATTTTTTACAGTTTGCGACTCAGTACTTCATAAAGGCCGTCTTCACTGAGGACGCCCCGCTTCATGTCCCTGGGGATCCTTCCCTTCTCATCCGCCTCGAAATCCTTTTTCCACAGGCCGGTACGCATATACCTGTCCAGGGCCTCGTAATCGGCCTCCATGCCGTCATAGCGGACGCCCTTTTTCAGCGCCGCGCTGAGGCGGTCGAAACGCTCTTCCATTTCCCGCACCCGCGCAAGCATGGTATCGGTACGGGCCTGCTCCCGCCAGGGCTCGAAGAAAGATTCGATGAAATGATAGGCCGACAAGGCTTCCCGCCAGATGTCGTGCCCGTACCAACGGGCTTCCACTTTCTCTCCGGAGTCGTACTCCATGTAAATCCGGTATGCCCGGCCGCCGGTAATGGGTTCTTCCACATGGTAGCCGGCCAGTTTATACACCTTCCTGGCTTCCAATTCCTTGCGAAGGCTTTCTGCCACTTCCTGCGTCACGGGATATTCGCCGCGGATAACAGGGTCTTCGAAGCGGTTTCCCTCCCCCAGCACGACAATCACCCGGGGTGCGGAATCCGCGTCGGCAACGAGTTCGCAATAGTCCTTGCCCAGACCGGCCGATCCGGTACTGGCAATGCTGCAATAAACCAACCGGCCTTTCGGCGCCGATTTCATGGAAAAACACCCCAGCAGAGCAGAAAACATAATCAAAAACGTCAATCGCAAACTTTTCATCGGAATCTGTTTACTCCGCCCATACAAATTTAAACAATTCTTCCTTTTGAACAAAAAACTTTGCATAAAATCGTCCATCCGCGGAAGATCGGAGCAGATTCGGATAAAATATTTATCTTTGCGTTTATGAAACTCAACATCATACCCATGGCCGTCCTCATCGGCCTGTCACTCATCGCCTGCCCGCTGTTGTATGTTTACGTGGGCCCCATGCTGGACGCCGCCCAACTGGATGCTCTCAAGACGCTGGGCATCATCTGCGGCTGCAGCGCCCTGTACTGTTTTGTGGTGGGCGAACTCACCGGCAACAACTCCCAGATGGACAAGCTGTGGAGCCTTCTGCCCATCGTCTATGTGTGGGTCATCACTTATCACGGAGGCTTCCAGGCCCGCCTGGTCATCATGGCCGTCCTGGTGACGCTCTGGGGCGCCCGCCTTACCTTCAACTTTGCCCGGAAGGGAGCCTACAGGCTCAAGTTCTGGGAAGGAGAGGAAGACTACCGCTGGGCCGTGGTCCGCGGCCGGAAGGAATTCCAACCGCACTGGAAATGGATGCTGTTCAACCTGTTTTTCATCAGCACGTACCAGAACGCCCTGGTGCTCATGCTCACCTTCCCGGCGCTGGTGCTCATGGGAACCGCTGCACCGCTGGGCTGGGCAGACATCCTGGCCGCCGTCCTCACCCTGGGGTTCATCCTTTATGAAACCGTGGCCGACGAGCAGCAGTGGGCGTTCCAGAGCCGCAAATGGGCCCTCATCAAGGCCGGACAGAAACGGGAAGACCTGCCGGAGCCTTACTGCAAAGGCTTCAACACCACGGGCTTATGGAGCAGGAGCCGACACCCCAACTATTTTGCCGAGCAGGGCATCTGGATCTGCCTGTACCTGTTCTCGGTTGCGGGCGGCATCGGCCTGGTGAACTGGAGCCTGGCAGGCGCACTTCTGCTGGTGGTGCTGTTCCTGGGCAGCAGTGCCCTGGGCGAGGAAATCAGCGCCTCCAAGTATCCCCTGTACCGGGACTACTGCCAGAAAGTATCCCGCTTTTTCCCGCTGAGAAGATACAACGGGTAAATCCTATTCGTTAAAGCTGATTACCTGACCGGCACCTTCATACAAGGTGGCGGGGCCGTCCAGTTCGATGGCCAGCACCGTCATGTTCGGATCCAGCACCTGCTGCGGCACGTTGATGTAATAGACGCCGGGCGTGGCGCTCCAGTCGATGTCGTTGTAGCGTTTCCAGCTGAGTTCCTGGTCTGTTCCCACCACGCGGACCCGCTTGATGACAGACTTCAGGCCCTTGATTTCCAGGGACTCGTTGGGGGCATAAGGAAGATAGGCGTAGAGGATGTCGCCGGCCCGGTTCAGCGTGGTGTAAGCCTGCACGTGACCGGCCGGGATGCCGGCGCGCGTGGGATAGACGGCCTCGCTGTGCTTGGAGATCCATCGGCCCAGTTCCTTCAGGACGGCCACTTCCTCCTCGGGGATGGTGCCGTCGGCCCGGGGGCCGATGTCCAGCAGGAGGTTGCCGCCCATGGACATGCAGTCCACCAGCATGCGGAGGATGGTATCGAACGACTTGAAATCCGTATCTCTCTTGCGGAAGCCCCAGGAGTCGCCGATGGTCATGCAGGTTTCCCACCAGCGGCTCTCCGGACGCGTGACGGGCACGCCCAGTTCGGGGGTGTCGTAGTCGCCGTAGCCGGCGATGCGGGAATTCACGATGATATCGGGATTATGGGCGCGGAGGGCCGACACGATGCCGGGGGCATCCCATTCTTCGGCCTTGAACTCCCAGTCTCCGTCGAACCAGATGAGGTCCGGGTTGTATGCATCCTGCAACTCCTTGAGCTGGGCCGAGTTGAACGAGAGGAAATGCTGCCAGCGCTCCGGCTCCCGGTGGATGTCATAACGGGCGGGGCCGGCACGGAACACATTGGGATAATCCTCGCGCGGCCAGTCGATGAGGGAAAAGTACAGGCCCAGACGGAGCCCGCCCTGCCGGCGCACCTCTTCCACAAAAGGCGTGAGCACATCCCTTCCGGCGGCCGACGACTTGACGGCGCTCACATCTCCGGCCTTCGTATCCCAAAGAGCGAAGCCATCGTGGTGCTTGGAGGTGATGACGGTATAGCGGGCGCCGCTCTCGCGAATGAGCTCCACCCAGGCGGCCGGGTCATAAGAGGCCGCCGTGAAGTCTTTTTCCTGAGCGAAATAATCTTCCATGCTCACCGTTCCATTGTGGAAAGACCAGCTTTCGGAC
Organism: uncultured Bacteroidia bacterium; assembly: GCA_902794005.1. Taxonomy (GTDB): domain Bacteria; phylum Bacteroidota; class Bacteroidia; order Bacteroidales; family UBA932; genus Cryptobacteroides. The sequence continues at coordinate 10,723 of CADBFO010000028.1, read as the reverse complement.
CAGTCTCCGCGGGAATAGATGCCCCAGTGGATGAAGATGCCCAGCTTGGCCTGGGAGAACCACTCCATGCGGGCGGCTTTGGCTTCGGCCGGCTCGGGAGCGACGGCAGGAGCGACGGCAGATTTGCACCCTGCAAGAGAGAGGGCGGCAAGGCAGAAAAGGAGGATACGTTTCATAAGCTAAAAATCGGCTATGGGAAATAATACGGTTGGAATCAGCAGGAGAAGACCCAGGACAAGGAGGACCAGGACAGCTTTCCAGACCCATTTCACCCAACGGGTATAAGGGATGCGCGCCATGGCCAGGGCGGCGACCAGAACGCCCGACGTGGGCGTGATCATATTGGTGAAACCGTCCCCGAACTGGAAGGCCAGCACCATGGCCTGGCGGGAGACGCCCACCATATCGGCAAAGGGTGCCATGATGGGAATGGTGATGGCCGCCTTGGCCGTCGCGCTGGGTATGATAAAGTTGATCAGGGCCTGAATGCCGTACATGGCCGACAAGGAAGCCGCCGCACCGCTGTCGCTGAGCCCTTCCTGCAGGCCGTGCAGCAGGCTGTCCACGATTTTTCCGTCCTGCAGGACAACGATGATGCCGGAGGCGAAACCCACCACCAGGGCGGCCGACAGGATGTCCTTGGCGCCGGAAAGCAGTTCTTCGGCGATGCGGTTTGCGTCAAACCCCGCGATGGCGCCGCAGACGATGCCCATCACAAGGAACAGGCCGGTGATTTCGGGCATGTACCAGCCCCATACGGTGACCCCGACCACAAGGGCCGCCACCGTGAGGCCCAGGACGGCCAGAATCCATCCCTGGCGTGCAGTCAAGCGGACTTCCTCCACAGAAAGGACGGCCTCGCGCTCCTTCCGGCTGCGCCGGGCGTACAACAGTACAAAGACCAGCAGGACCAGTGTCAGCAGCGCCCAGCAGAAGATGCGGTAGCCCATGCCGGAAAAGAGGGGCAAACCGGCCATTTCCTGGGCAATGCCCACCGTAAAAGGATTCAGGAAAGCCGATGAAAACCCCACATTGGCCGCCACATACACCACGAGCATCCCCATAAAGGCGTCATAGCCCAAGGAAACGGCGAGCGGCACCACAATCCCCACAAAGGGAATGGTTTCCTCGCTCATCCCGAAGACGGCGCCGGCCAGGGAAAAAAGGATGGTGAGGGCCGCCAGCACCAGTTTGTCCCGCTTCCCCACCAGGCCGATGAAACGGCGGATGCCGGCTGTCACCGCCCCCGTCGCGTTCAGGAGCCAGAAGGCACCGCCCACAACCAGAATGAAGACAATGATGCCCGCCTGCTTCACAAAACCGTGATAGACGGCGGAGAACACCTGCCAGGTCTGGGGGACGGCGTCCACGGCCCGGAAGGTAAGCGAACCGTCATCGGCCTTCACATACTGGCCGCCGGGCACAAACCAGGTGGCCACCGCGCACAACACCAGGATGAACGCGATGATGACATAGGTATTCGGGATCTTTATTTGCAAAGCATGATGTCCAGGATCATCCGGTCGGTGACTTTCATGCCCGCCGACCCGATGACTCCGATATTCCGGATGGTTTTTTCTACGTCGTCCTCGATGATGCCGTCCGTGGAGGGGATGCAGGTCCCCCTCAGGGCCAGTACGGCCGACTGGACCGCACAGGACACCCCGGAGGCCACTTTCATGGCACAGCCCACCTTGGCCCCGTCACAGACCATGCCGGTGATGTTTCCGGCCATGTTCTTGATGGCGGCGCATACCTGCTCATAGCTTCCGCCCTGCAGGTACACGATGCCGCAGGCGCTTCCGGTAGAGGCCACCACGCAGCCGCACAGGGCGCTCAGCTTTCCCAGGTAATGCTTGATATGGATGGCCACCAGGTTGCTCAGGACAAGGGCCCGGCTGAGCTTTTCGTCATCCACACCGTATTTGAGGGCATAGGCGATGACCGGCATGCTCACGGTGATGCCCTGGTTGCCGCTGCCGCTGTTGGACATGGCGGGCAGGGTGCAGCCGGCCATGCGGGCATCCGAGGCCGCCGCCGTCATTCCCATGGCAAAACTCATGAAATCGTCCCCGAACACTTCCTTCTGGTTTTCCCGGATGGCCTTGCCCACGCGGAGTCCGTAGTCTCCGCGGAGACCTTCCTCGGCCAGGGCCAGGTTCAGGTCGCGGTCTCCGAGGATGAAGGCAATCTCTCCGCAGGGTGCCGACAGGGCAAAGTCCCAGATATCCTTGACGGTGAGGTCGTATTCCTCCTCTTTCCGGTCCTTGACGGCCGCGGCCGATTCCGAACTCATCAGGATGCGGTTGGCGAAACTGGTTTCCACGATGCGGTCGTGGTCGTCTTCGATGACCGCATAGGCCTGGGGGTCCACTTCGGCACTGGCGATGGTGTCGTCATCGGCCCGGACCGTGGCCTTTACATACAGGAGATGCTCCGTTTCGGCCACCGTGATGCGGACCTTGCCTTGGGAAACCAGCTGCCTGGCCCTCTCCACCGCCTCCGGCGTGAGGCCGGAAAGCACTTCCAGGCCCTTGGAGGAGTCTCCGCAGACGGCGCCCAGGGCGGCTGCCACGGGAATGCCCACCATGCCGGTACCGGGAATCCCCACGCCCATGCCGTTTTTAAGGATGTTGCCGCTCACGGCGATGTCCAGGCAGAAGTCGGCCTTCAGGCGCCACTGCGGGCAGCAGGGGCAGTTCTCGCGAATGATTTCCGCCGCCTTGGCGGAGGCCAGGGCGACGGCAATCGGTTCTGTACAGCCCAGGGCGGGCTTTACTTCCCGCTTGATGAGGGCGATGACCTGTTCATTTGTCATGGTTCCAGGAACTTCACAAAAGCGTCCGTGTCCAGATTATATCCCCGGGGACCCGCCAGCGTATTGCCGTCCCCGTCCAGAAGGAAGTAGTTGGGCTGGGAGTTCACGCCGAAGCGGTTCAGGACCAGGTAGGAATTCACCCGGCCCACGTCCTTGAGCACCTTGCCGCGATCGGTGGTGACCCATTGGTCCTCGGGCAGTTTTGTCTTGTCGTCCACATAGAGGGACACAATCACATAGTCGTTCTGCAGGCGCTGAAGGACCCGGGGGTCGCTCCAGACGCGGGCTTCCATTTCGCGGCAGTTCACGCAGCCGTGCCCGGTAATGTCCACGAAGACTTTCTTCCCGGAGGCCTTGGCGGCGGCGATGCCGTCTTCCAGCCTGCCATAGCCCGTGAGCCCGTGCGGCAGGGACAGCTCGGAACCGGTGAGATCCTTCGCTTCGCTCAGGACGGCAGGGGCCGACGAAGGGCCGGTTCGCAGCACGAAGTCCTGCGTCTCCAGGGGCGGCAGATAACCGCTGAGGGCCTTGAGGGGGGCGCCCCAGAGGCCGGGCAGCAGATAGAGGACGAAGGCGAAATCGGCAATCACCAGGGCCAGACGGCCCACAGAGAGGTATTCCAGCGGAGAATCGTACTTGAAACGAATCTTGCCCAGCAGATAAAAGCCCAGGAGGGTGAAGCAGACAATCCAGATGGCGAGGTAAACTTCGCGGTCCAGAAGGTGCCAGTGGTAGGTTTGGTCGGCCGTGGAAAGGAATTTGAGGCCCAGGGCAATCTCGATGAAGCCCAGCACCACCTTTACGCTGCCCAGCCAGCCCCCGCTCTTGGGCAGTTTCTTCAGGACCGAAGGGAAGAAGGCCAGCAGGGCGAAAGGCAGGGCAAAGGCGATCGAGAAGGCCAGCATGGTGACCATCGGCGTCCAGAATTCTCCCTGGGTGCTCTTGATGAGGACGGTGCCCACGATGGGACCGGTACAGGAGAAGCTCACCAGCACCAGCGTGAGGGCCAGGAAAAACACGCCCAGAAGGCCTCCCTTGCTGCTTCCGGAATCGGCCTTGGTGGTCCAGCCGGCGGGAAGCACAATCTCGAACGCGCCGAAGAAAGATGCCGCAAAGGCCATGAAAATGAGGAAGAAGAGGATGTTCGGCAGCCAGTGGGTGCTGAGCCAGTTGAAGATGTCGGCCGTCACCGTTTCGCCGCCCAGCAGCCATGTGAGGCCGATGATGATGCTGATGGGAACCGTGTACAGCAGCACGATGAAGAGGCCGTACATGAGGGCCTTGAAGCGGCCGCCGCTCTCCTGCTTGATGAAGTACGACACGGTCATGGGCACCATGGGGAACACACACGGGGTGAGGAGCATCAGAAATCCCCACAGAATGGCCTCCAGGATGAGCCCCCAGAGATTGCCGGAGCGGGATGTTCCGGCCTGCCCGTCCTGCTGGGCAGAGCCAAGAATCTCCACCGGAACGGAGAACTCATAGTCTTCCGGCATGCCGCAGAAATCGCCGCTGCACGCACTCCAGGTAACGGTTCCTTCCACAACGGTGCGGCCGGATCCGTTGATCTGGATATCCTGGCGAATCACATAGGCGCCCGTCACCACCTCCTCTCCCTTGTAGTCCGAGGGGGTATATTCTTCAACGGGTTTTCCGGCCAGGAATACCTGGTCCGTGGTATTGACTTCCAGCAGGGTTCCCACGTTGGGGTCCGACATGGGGTGGACATAATAGTCCCGGGGAATGTCTCCGCTCACCACCAGCTGGTAGCGGTCTCCCTCCGTGTGCTCAACCGCCGCTTTCCAGATGACGCTGGGTGACAGTTGCAGGACCAGCGCAAGCAGGGTTGTCAGGATATTGGCAATCATGGCTTAGAGCTCCGATACGAATTCTTCCCTGGTCTGGCGTTTGTCGTGGTTGGTGCTGGTTCCCACGGCGGCGATACCGACCGGGAAAAGGCACACCATCTCGTACCCCTCGGTTTCGGGGAAATCGGCCTTGATCCTGGCGGGGTCGAAAGAGCCGACCCAGACATTTCCGAGCCCCAGGGCCGATGCTTCCAGCATGATGTGCGTGCCCACGATGGCGGCGTCAATCTCCGCACCGTTCTTTCCGTCATACTTGCGAACCCAGGCCGCCTCCGGCTTGACCCCCACCATGAAAACGACGGGGGCGCCGTAGGTGTAATCCGTGGCTCCCTTCAGTTTTTCCAGGGCTTCCGGGGATTTGACCACCCACACATGCACCGGCTGCCTGTTGGCCGCCGAAGGGGCGACGCGCGCCGCTTCCAGGATGTGGTTGATTTGGAAATCGGTAAGCGGAGTATCCTTGAACTGGCGGCAGGAGTACCGCTCCTTGGCAAGCGCCTGGAACACGCTCTCCCTGTCGGGCAGACGGTCCGGAAGGTCCGAGAAGGCCGCCCGCTTGTGAAGGTTGGTGATGTCGCTGATTTTCTTGAGGAATTTATTTTTCATGGCCCTTCGTTTTATGATTGAGTTTGCAAGATACAATAAATCCGCTTTTTTTACAAATCCTTCCGAATGGGTTCCTTCTGCGTCAGGTAAATGCCCACCATCCCGACAGCCAGGCCCAGCCACTGCAGCGGGAGAGCGGTTTCATTGCCGAAGAGGATGGCCAGGACAGCGGTGACCAGCGGCACCACCGCCAAAAAGACGCTGGTCTTGGCCACCCCCAGCACCTTGATGGCATAGGCCCAGGAAGTAAAGGCCGTGGCCGAACAGAACAGGGCCAGCGACAGCGTGGGATAGATGACATCCCAGGACAGATAAACGCCGGCGTCGAAGCTACGGATTCCCTTGGTGAGCAGCAGCGGGGCGAAATAAACGGCGCCCATCAGGAACTGGTACATCACGATGACGGAAGGGGAATACGTGCTGGAAAGCGACTTCGTAAAGGCAATCTGGCTCACCTCCGAGATGACGGCGACAAACAGGATGCCCACCCCGACCCAGAACATGGACCCGGTCTGGGAGTGGGAATAAGTGACCAGCCAGAGTCCCGCCAGGGTTATGAACACGCCCAGGATGTTGAGCGGGCCGAATTTCTCCTTGAAGATGAACATGCCGGCCAACATGGCAAAAATGGGGTTGGTGGCAATGATCAGCGACGTGATGGTGGGCGATTCGGTGAATTGCAGGCCATAGGTTTCGGCCACAAAGTAAATGAAGGGCATACAAAGGGACAGGAGGACGAATTTGAGGAGGTCCTTCCGGTTGCGGATGCGCATGGACTGTCCTGTCAGTTTGTTCAGGATCCAAAGCAGCACGCCGGCCAGCAGCGTTCTCACCGGAACGAAGAATTCGACGGGAATCCCCATGTTGAGCAGCCTGTCTGCCCAGATATAAGACATGGCCCACAAGCATACTGTGAGCATCGCAGCAAAATATGCGCGGATTTTTAATGTTTCCATAGTGCCGCAAATATAAGAAAAAATTGATACAAATTTCGCCGCCCCGATGCCGATTTGTAACTATTTCCACCCGCCTGCTTACAAAAAGACAGATTCTTCCCCGTTAGTCGGAGACCTCAGGGTCACAAAAAAGGCAGCATCAGCTGCCATCTGGCTCTTTTTGTTGGATAATTAGATAAAAAATCGTATCTTGCACAAAGAAAGATTGACATATGAAATATCGTATGTAGGAGCGTTTTCGCCCTCCCCTCATATAATTGCTTGATTATAAGTAATATATGGGGGGGGGGTGAAATAACAAAAGCAATTCGCGCGAAAACGCCTCTCTGGGAATAAAGAGTTGCGCAACTCGCGGGATAGCCGACAGCCCGATAGAAGTAGGCATTTTAAAGTAGTTTCTATTTTACGTATGAAAAAGTTATTTCCCAAAACCTTCGCACTGCTGTGCGTAACGCTTTTTGGAGTCAGCTGTAATGTTCAGGACGACACTGCACCGGACAGCGATTTCGAAATCGCCACCTGTAATCCGTACGATTTTATCGGCGAATTTCATAATCAGGGCTTGGACTATGTTTTCAATAATTTGCCGACCACTAAAACCAGCTCCATTTCCGTCGAATCAATCGATTATTTATCAACATCTTTTTGTCAAGAAATATTTTCCAAAGACAGCCGCTTTGAAATCCCAGATATTACAAAATCCGATGGCGCAGAATACGAAGGGACAATCGAACTGTCGCAGGTAGCTAATCATTTTTATGATCGGATTATAGACATTGTTCAAACAAGCGATTATAATTACATTAAAGATCAATTAATTTTGATAGAATCCGAAATCGCCAATTCAGACAATAATGAGATATCTGAATATGATGAGGCTTTCTTGCTTTGTAGCATTGCCGTTGCTAAATTCAGTAATGAGTATTGGGAAGAGCACCTGGAAAAAACCAAAGGACTTATTGCATCTTGTGTCTTAGGTGATCTCGTTGGTGCGGGCAGAGGAATTGCAGCCCATGCAGTAGAAATTGTTATATGCGGGGCTATAGGAGGACCCGGATGTGGAATCGCTGCCGCTGGAAGGGCTGCGCTAGGTCCGGCTATAGGTCATTCTGTTCTTGCCGGCTTGACATACGCTGCTGCACAACTCTAAAATACAAAGAGAAATAATGCCTTTAACTATTTACATACCATTTGGTTTTCTTATACTTGCATCGTTGATTATATCAATTTTAACTGAGCAAGATAAGAAGGAAGACTACCTTTCCGTTTCTTTAGATTTGAGTTTTATGCTTCTGGTCTTCCATTGGAAAGGACTAGGACTTGCGAGAATCGCCATTTTAATTGTTATTACCGTTGCCGTTTATTTAACGTTGGTATATCTACTGATATTACGGCCTAATAAAAAAAACAATTATAAAGACCTTCCATCGCATCGCTCAAATGCACAAAGATATCTTGGCGGATTTTGTTTGTTACCCATAATCATAACCTCTGACTGGATGATGATTATTCTTTTAGGAATATACATCATTACAGAAAGAGTACTATTTTATAAAAGGCATCATTCTTTAATATAATCATTTTTACTAACCGCTATATCTGGTCGGATTGGGATTCCCAAGAGCCAATAAATCGAAAGAGGCTGTATTCTAAGACTTTTCCAAAGAATACAGCCTCTTTTTTGTGGCCCCAGCAGGATTTGAACCTGCGACCCACGGATTATGAGTCCGCTGCTCTAACCGCTGAGCTATGGGGCCAGTAAAGCAGTCCGGGATGGACTGCTTTTCCTATTTTGCGGAGTTAGCCTCACACTTTGATTTCGACCTCGACACCGGAGGGAAGCTCGAGCTTCATGAGGGCGTCAACGGTCTTGGCGTTGGACTCGTCGATGTCGATAAGACGGACATAGGAGTCCAGCTCGAACTGCTCGCGGCTCTTCTTGTTCACGAAGGTGGAGCGGTTCACAGTGAAGATCTTCTTGTTGGTGGGAAGCGGAATGGGACCAACCACCTTTGCACCCGTTGCCTTCACTGTATCAACGATCTTGGCGGCAGACTTGTCCACCAGCATGTGATCGAAAGATTTCAGCTTGATTCTGATTTTCTGGCTCATATCAATTACTTTTTAACATTGCTAAATTTTACTCGTCGTCGGTCACCCGGTAACCGCTCTTCTCGATGATGTCCTTGGCCAGGTTGGCGGGAACCTCATCATAATGGTCGAACGTCATGGTGCTGGTGGCGCGTCCGGAGGACAGCGTACGCAGCACGGTCACGTAACCAAACTGCTCGGAGAGCGGAACGAAAGCTTTGACGATGCGTGCTCCATTGGCGGTAGAGTCCATGGCCACAATCTGGCCGCGGCGGCGGTTGAGGTCGCCGACAATGTCACCCATGTAGTCTTCGGGGGTTACCACCTCCAGACTCATGATGGGTTCCAGCAGAACCGGATGACACTTGGGGCAGGCGTGGCGGAAAGCCATACGGGCAGCCAGCTCGAAGGAGAGCTGGTCGGAATCTACCGGATGGTAGCTGCCGTCGATGACTTCCACCTTCAGGGAAGGCACCTCGTAACCGGCCAGGACACCGTTGAGCATGGCGCTCTGGAAGCCCTTTTCGATGGACGGGATGAATTCCTTGGGGATGTTGCCACCCTTGACCGAATTGATGAACTGAAGACCCTGTACGCCTTCATCGGCAGGAGAGATATTGACGATAATGTCTGCGAACTTACCGCGGCCGCCGGTCTGCTTCTTGAAGACTTCACGAAGCTGATGGCTTCCGGTGATGGATTCCTTGTAGTTCACCTGGGGAGCACCCTGGTTGATGTCCACGCCGAATTCGCGGCGGAGACGGTCCACAATGATGTCCAGATGGAGTTCACCCATACCGCTGATGACCGTCTGGCCGGTCTCGTGATCGCTCTTCACCGTGAAGGTGGGATCTTCCTCGGCCAGTTTGGCAAGGGCGATGCCCAGCTTGTCAAGATCCTTCTGGGTCTTGGGTTCCACGGCGATACCGATGACGGGATCCGGGAATTCCATGGATTCCAGGGTGATGGGCTTCTCCTCCAGGCACACGGTGTCACCGGTGCGGAGATCCTTGAAACCGACAGCGGCGCAGATGTCACCCGCCTCCACGAAATCGATGGGATTCTGGTGGTTGGAGTGCATCTGGTACAGACGGGCGACGCGTTCCTTCTTGCCGGTGCGGGTGTTGTACACGTAAGAACCTGCGTCCAGGCGGCCGGAATAGGCGCGGAGGAAGGCAAGACGACCCACGAACGGATCCGTGGCAATCTTGAATACCAGCGCGCAGAACGGCTCCTCGGCGGAGGGCTTGCGGACAATCTCCTCACCGGTACGGGGATGGGTACCCGTTACGGCTCCCTTGTCCAGCGGAGAAGGCAGATACCGCATGACGGCATCCAGGAGGAACTGCACGCCCTTGTTCTTGAAGGAAGAGCCGCAGCAGGCCGGCACAATCTGCATGGAGATGGTGCCCTTGCGGACAGCGGCGATGATTTCTTCGCGGGTAAGGGAGTCAGGGTCCTCGAAATACTTCTCCATCAAGGTCTCATCGCATTCTGCGCAGGCCTCCAGGAGGATGTCCCTCCAACGGGCGGCTTCGCCCTTGAGGTCTGCGGGAATCTCGCCTTCCTTGTAGTTGACGAGTTCCTCGGAATTGCCGTCGTAATAGATGGCCTTCATGTCGATGAGGTCCACGATGCCTTCGAACTTGTCTTCGGCACCGATAGGGAGGCAGATGGGAACGGCCGTGGCGCCCAGCTTGGCCTTGATTTCCTCCACACAGGCGAGGAAATCGGCGCCAACGCGGTCCATCTTGTTCACATACGCGATCTTAGGCACGCCGTACTTGTCTGCCTGGCGCCAGACAGTCTCGCTCTGAGGCTGTACACGGCCGACCGCGCAGAAAGTAGCCACCGTACCATCGAGGACACGCAGGCTGCGCTCTACTTCCACGGTGAAATCCACGTGTCCGGGAGTATCGATCAAGTTAATCTGGTAGGTATCACCATTGTAGTGCCAGAAGGCGGTGGTGGCAGCAGAAGTGATGGTAATGCCCCGCTCCTGCTCCTGGACCATCCAGTCCATCGTGGCGGCACCTTCGTGAACCTCACCGATCTTGTGCGTCTTGCCGGTGTAGTACAGAATGCGTTCGGATGTGGTGGTCTTACCGGCATCGATGTGGGCCATGATGCCGATGTTGCGTGTGAATTTAAGATCTCTCTTTGCCATTTAGCATGCAGTTTAGAAACGGAAGTGTGCAAAGGCCTTGTTGGCCTCGGCCATTCTGTGCATATCCTCCTTGCGCTTGAAGGCGCCACCTTCATTGTTGAATGCGGCGACAATCTCTGCGCAAAGTTTTTCTGCCATCGAGTGACCGGAACGCTTGCGGGCGAACTGAATCATGTTCTTCATGGCCACGGAGACTTTCCGTTCCGGACGCAACTCG
>CADBFO010000027.1 GCA_902794005.1 uncultured Bacteroidia bacterium | reverse complement strand
TTTCTGCCATTTTGTCAGCAAACGCAGGCTGGCACGAAGTTCGATAAATTCCAAGGCGTCGTCCAATGCGGGCGGCGCCTTATTGTTGAACAAATTAAAAATTGAATACTATGGGAAAGATTATCGGTATTGACCTGGGAACCACCAATTCCTGCGTCGCAGTGATGGAAGGCAATCAGCCTACCGTCATCATTAACAACGAGGGGCAGCGCACTACCCCTTCCGTGGTGGCCTTCACCGACGGCGGAGAGCGTAAGATTGGCTCGCCGGCCAAGCGTCAGGCTATCACCAACCCCAACAACACCGTGTTCTCCATCAAGCGTTTCATGGGTGAAACCTATGACCAGGTGAACACCGAAGTGAACCGCGTGCCCTACAAAGTGGTCCGCGGAGAAAACAACACGCCCCGTGTAGATATCAACGGCAAGCTTTATACGCCCCAGGAGATATCGGCCATGATTCTCCAGAAGATGAAGAAGACGGCCGAAGAGTATCTCCGCCAGGAAGTGACGGAGGCCGTTATCACCGTCCCCGCCTACTTCTCCGACTCCCAGCGCCAGGCCACCAAGGAGGCCGGCCGCATCGCGGGTCTGGATGTGAAGCGTATCATCAACGAGCCCACCGCTGCCGCTTTGGCATACGGCCTTGACAAGAAAGACAAGGACATGAAGGTGGCCGTGTACGACCTGGGCGGCGGTACCTTCGATATCTCCATCCTCCAGCTGGGTGACGGCGTGTTCGAGGTGCTCTCCACCAACGGTGACACCCACCTGGGCGGTGACGACTTCGACCAGGTTATCATCGACTGGCTGGCCTCCGAGTTCGCCGCAGAGAACGGCGGAATCGACCTCAAGAAGGACCCGATGGCCCTGCAGCGTCTGAAAGAGGCTGCCGAGAAGGCCAAAATCGAGCTCTCCAGTCAGACCTCCACGGAGATTAACCTGCCGTACATCATGCCGGTTGACGGCGTGCCCAAGCACCTGGCAAAGACCTTGAGCCGTTCCAAGTTCGAGCAGCTCTCCGACGCCCTCTTCCAGCGCAGCATCGCCCCTTGCCGTCAGGCCCTGGCCGATGCCCACCTGAACCCCTCCGACATTGACGAGGTCCTGCTGGTAGGCGGTTCCACCCGTATCCCTTATGTGCAGGAGCTGGTGAAGAACTTCTTCGGCAAGGAGCCCAACAAGAGCGTGAACCCCGACGAGGTGGTTGCCATCGGCGCCTCCATCCAGGGCGGTGTGCTGGCCGGTGACGTGAAGGATGTCCTTCTTCTGGATGTCACTCCGCTGAGCCTGGGTATCGAAACCCTGGGCGGCGTCATGACCAAGCTCATTGAGTCCAACACCACCATCCCGGCCAAGAAGAGCCAGATCTTCTCCACCGCGGCCGACAACCAGCCCGGCGTGGAAATCCGCGTGCTTCAGGGAGAACGCCCCATGGCCAAGGACAACAAGCAGATCGGCATCTTCCACCTGGACGGCATTGCTCCCGCACCCCGTGGAGTACCTCAGATTGAAGTTACCTTCGATATCGATGCCAACGGTATCCTGAACGTGAGCGCCGTGGACAAGGCAACGGGCAAGGAGCAGCACATCCGTATCGAGGCCTCCAGCGGCCTGTCCGACGCCGAAATCCAGCGGATGAGGGACGAGGCCAAGGCCAACGAGGCCGCCGACAAGGCCGAGAAAGAGCGCATCGAAAAGATCAACAATGCCGATGCCCTTACCTTCCAGGCCGAGAAATTCCTGAAGGAGAACGGAGACAAGGTTCCTGCCGATGTCAAGAGCGAAGTGGAGACCAACTGCAATGCCCTGAAGGAAGCCGTGAAGGCCCAGAACCTCGCCGACATTGACAAGTACTCCGAGGCCCTCAACAAGGCATTCGAGAAGATGTACCAGGCCGGCCAGCAGGCCGGTGCCCAGGGCGGTCCCCAGGGCCCGTTCCAGGGTGGTCCTCAGCCCAACGGCCCTCAGCCCGAAGGCCCCGATGAGCAGTAATTCAGGCAGTTCATCCCGAAAATAATTCAATTCGTCAGCAAAACGGCTTGGGTGTCCAGGCCGTTTTGTTCGTTATTATTAAAGTATTGTTAATTTTGTTACATGCTTACGGATGAAGGAAAGATAATTGAACGGCTCTCCCAGGGGGATGAAGAATCCTTCCGGAAACTGTTCGAATACTATTATCCCAAAGCCGTATCATTTCTCCTTGCGCTTATTCAGGATGAAAACGAGGCGAAGGACCTTGCGCAGAATCTGTTTGTAAAAATCTGGCTCATCCGCTCATCTTTGGGCAAGATCCGTTCTCTTGGCGCCTATCTCTATCGGATGTGCCGGAATGCCGCCATCGATTATGGCCGCACCCATAAAGTCAAGATTCCGTTGGAAGAGCATACCGACGACTCCCAATCCTATGATTTGGATGAAGAATACTTTGCGCGCGAACGCCAGTATCAGATAGACCGTATGGTGGAACGGATGCCTCAGAAGCGGAAACAGGTCTTTCTCATGTCCAGAAAACAGGGGAAAAGCAACGATGAGATCTCTGCAGAGCTGGGGATTTCCAAGAAAACCGTGGAGAATCACATCAATGCTGCACTGAAGGAATTGCGTAAAATCACTTCATGCATCGCTTTTTTTCTATAATCTCTTAGGGGCTGACGCCCCTTTTTTCGTCTTTATTACGTAAACGCTAAAACTATGACACCTTTCGATCATTTCCCGGGGTGGGATCAGATTGAACCGTTTTCCATGTCTTCGGAGGAACTGGACGCCGCTTTTGAAGAGGTGATGAAGCGCTCCCGGACGTTGGAAGCCTATCTTGCCAGGGAACGGAGCATCCGCAGGACAAAGTACCTCCGAGTCATCTTCTCGGTTGCGGCTGTCTGTGCCCTGATTCTGGTACCGGTCTTTTCTGTCCGCTATGCACGCCGTACTGCGCCGCAGAACCAGGTCGCAGCCGTCAATTATATCCAGCGTTCCACATCTTGCGGAGAAACCGCCGAGGTTATTCTTCCCGACCATTCCCGTGTCCTGTTGAATGCACAGTCGGTACTCATTTATCCGGAGACTTTCCAATCGGAACGCACGGTGTTCCTTTCCGGGGAGGCTATTTTCGATGTGACTGCTTCTGAGGAGGATGCTTTTTATGTGCAGACCTCCGACCTGGTGGTGAAGGTGCATGGGACCCGCTTTGATGTGAAAGCCTATTTCGACGATCCCATGGTTACCGCAACCCTGAACAGGGGCGCCATCGCGGCCTGGCCGAAGAACGCGCCTGAAAGGGTGGTGGAACTGGAGCCGGAACAGTACTGCGCTCTGGAGCGTTCCACCGGCGCCCTTGTCCATGGGCGTGCCAATTCCTCTGAATCCATGTCCTGGGAAGGGGGCAATCTTTGTTTCCATTCGGAGTCTATCCATGAGATTATCAGGATTATCCAGCGCCACTATGGCGTCCAGGTTTACCTGACCACCTCCAAATATGACAAGGCCAGGATCAGCGCACGCTTTATCCACGGAGAAACCGTGGACGAATTGCTGGACGCCATATGTTCGGTAGTCCCGTCCATGCGGTACAGCCGCACTGATGATGCCATTTACATCCGTTAATCATTTATCATTATCTAATAACCAATCCTCGTTTCTATGAGAAAGACTATTATGCTTACATGTTGTATGCTGCTGATAGGCCTGCTCATCCCTAACCTGCTCCAAGCGCAGGAGGAACCGGTCATCAACTTTTCCAAAAGTCGCCTGACCCTTTCCGGAGCGTTGTCGGCAGTTGAACAGCAAAGCGGCTATTCCATCGCATACAATGAGAATCTGCTGGATCTGAAAAAAGTAGTAACAGCTCCCAGCGGAAAGAGACTCTCGCAGGTCCTGGCCTCCCTTCTGGAAGGAACCAATTGTGAAGCCCGTATCAAAGACAAGATTATTCTGATTGTCAAGAAAGAGAAGGGCGCAGTGAAGGTTTATTCGGGAAAGGTCCAGGATAAAGATGGCCCTGTCATCGGCGCCGTTATTCAGGTGGAAGGTATGTCGGCTGTCGCCATGTCCGACAACGACGGCTCCTTTTCCATTCAGGCTCAGAAAGGCGATGTCCTTCTTGTGAGCATGCTGGGATACAAGGAAGTCCGTTTTCCATTGGGCTCCCGGACAGATGGCTTCATTATCATGCTGTCGGATGATATCATGCTGCTGGAAGAATCCGTTGTTGTGGGTTACGGCAGCATGCAGCGCCGGGATATCACATCGGCCATCGCAACATATAAGCCGGCCGAGGAAGGCGAGCGTCAGGTGCTGAGTCCCGATGCCATGCTGCAGGGCCGTGTGCCCGGTGTAAATGTGACGGCGGCCTCCGGCACCCCGGGTGGAAAAAGCCGTGTGAGTATCCGTGGTATCGGCTCCCTGACTGCCGGAAACGAACCCCTCTATGTGATTGACGGTGTTCCCATGAGCAATACCTCGGGTGATACCGGCGCATGGGGAGGTGAATCCCTTACCGGCCTTTCCGATATCAATCCTGCCGATATCGAATCGGTGCAGGTGCTGAAGGATGCCGCATCGGCGGCCATCTATGGTTCCCGCGGTACCAACGGCGTCATTATTATCACCACCAAGAAAGGTGCGAAAGGCGCTCCCAAGCTGTCGGCCGATGCAACTTTCGGCCTGAGTTACCTGCCCAACCTTTCCAAGCTGAAGGTGGCAGACGCCGACCTGTACCTGGAAGTGCAGAATGAGGCCATCGACAATTACAATATGCAGACCGGCAGTTCTATCGCCCGTCTGGAGAATCCGTATCCCGGCAAACCGCAATTCAGCTGGCTGGACATGGTGTTCCGTGTAGCCAAGAGCTGGAGTACCAATATTTCGGTTTCCGGAGGTTCCGAAAACAGCAATTATTATATTTCTGCCAACGCCAAACAGAATGAAGGTGTGGGCATGGGGAGCCTGTACCAGAAATACGGCATTAAAGCCAATGTCAACAGCGATGTACGTCCCTGGCTTTCCGTGGGTGCTTCATTGAATTTCAGTTATACCAACGCCAACCGTGTGCCCGATGGCAATATCGGCACATCCATGTTGACGCATGGCCTTGAGCACCGCCCTTGGGATACTCCCTTCAAACCGGACGGCTCTTATACCATCATCAATGCCGAGCTCCTTCACTACAACCTTGTCCAGGCTATCAATGAACAGAATGTATACAACAAAAGCTACCGTATGTACGGGAACGCTTTTGTCCGCCTGAATTTCTCCAAGGATCTGCATTTCAAGACAAGTTTCGGTGGCGACTTTATGGCAGCCGAAGACCATGTGCAGTATTCTGCCGAGCACATGTACGGCAACTCTGTAGGCGTGCTCATCGATTCCCGCAAAAACTTCACGTCCATCGTCGTAGACAACATCCTCGACTACAGCCATGCATTCGATGGCCTCTCGTTGGACGTCATGCTGGGCCATTCCTTCCAGTTGGATAATAATTCCACTGCCCGCCAGAAGGGCCAGGGTTTCCCCTCCAAGTCCTTTGACGTGAACTCCGTTGCAGCAGAATTCCCGGAAGTTACCTCTGGCCTTTCCTCCTGGGGCCTGCAGTCCTTTATGTTCCGCACTACCGTTAACTGGAAGAATCGTTATCTGGCAACTGTGAACGCCCGATATGATGGTTCGTCTAAGTTCGCCCCGGAACATCGTTACGGTTTCTTCCCGTCCGTTTCACTGGGTTGGAACATTACCGAAGAACCTTTCTGGACATTCACCGGAACCAATGCCAAGCTCCGCGTGAGTTACGGCGCCACCGGTAACCAGGGCGGTATCGGCAGCTATGCCTACCAGTCGCTGGCAAACGGCGGTTACAATTACATGAACAAGAACGGTCTGGCTGTGATGACGCAGGGCAACCGCGACCTCGAATGGGAAAAGGCTGACCAGTATGATATCGGCACAGATCTTTCATTCTTCTCCGGCGCCCTTACCATTACGGCCGATGCATTCTTGAAAGATACCCGCAATCTGCTATACTCCAAGCCTACTGCAGCTACCACTGGTTTTACCAATTATACCTGCAATATTGGCTCCATGCGCAATAAGGGTCTCGAATTCGCCATCGGCGGAAACCTTGGCAAGCACGACTTCCACTGGAAAGGTGATTTCAACATTTCCTTCGTCCGCAACCGTCTCACTGGACTTATCGGAGAGGATGAGATTCTGAGGACGGATGACTATCACGCCTTGAAAGTGGGTGAGGAAGTGGGAAGCTTCTATATGATCAAGATGACCGGCATCTATCAAAGCGATGATGAGGTCCCCACTTATCTGCGCGACAATTACGGCGTCCGTGCCGGTGACTGCATCTATGAAGATGTTTCCGGCCCCAATGGCGAGCCCGACGGCGATATCAGCAGCGCCTATGACAGCCAGTTCGTCGGATCGGCCAACCCTAAATTCACGGGTGGTCTGAATAACTCCTTTACCTATAAGGGTTTCGATTTCAATATTTTCTTCACTTTCTCGTACGGTGCCAAACTGTATGAGTACTGGACGGGTGGCCTTCGTCTGGGTAACGGTAACTGGCCTGCCCAGGAATCCGAAGCCCTGGCCCGCTGGACCGGTCCCGGAACTACCAATACCACGCCCCGTGCCATTTATGGATACACCTGGAACTCCACCATGTTCAAAAACACGCGCTTCCTTCACGACGCTTCCTATCTGCGTCTGCGTACGGTCTCCGTGGGTTATACCCTTCCTGCAAACCTGACCAAGCGGATTGGTGTTGAAAAACTGCGTGTCTATGTCCAGGGTGACAATGTGTGGCTGCTGGCTCCATTCCGTTTCCTGGATCCGGAGGTGAACACCTCGCTGGATGCTACCAAGATGGGCCTGGACTGCATGTGGATTCCCCAGCCCCGCTCTTTTACCTTCGGCGTCAATCTTAAATTCTGAGCGTCATGAAAAAGTATATCTATATTATTGCAGCAGCACTGGCCCTGGTTTCTTGTGGCAAGTTTCTGGACCAGTATCCGCATAATGCCGTCTCCAGTGACAATCTTACGGAAGACGATGCCGAAATGCTGATGGTTGGCGTATACAACATTGCCCAGTATAAACCTACATTCAACGGCTGGGCCATGTTTGACATCATCGGCGGTGACCTCATCCGCCCGGGTGCTACATCTACCAATACACCGGCTCTGGTGATTCAAGGTGCCATCGGCCCTGACAACTCTATGGTTGGCGGACCTTGGAATGGTTACTATGCCGGCATGTATCAGATCAACAACTTCATCCGTTCCATCGAGAAACTGCCGGAATCGGTTAAGAAAAACGAGATGCTGGGCGTGGGCCATTTCTTCAGGGGCCTGTACTACTACAATATCGTGGCCCGCTGGAGAGACGTTCCCATCGTGGACAAGATTATCACCGAGGATATTGCCCAGACTCCGGAGGCCGATGCCTGGAAATTCGTCGAATCTGAATTCCAGCAGGCCGTGAAGCTGGCTCCCGATTTCACCACCAAGAATTACGTGTCCAAGGATGCTGCAAAGGCTCTTCTGGCCCGAACCTATTTGGCCATGGGCAAGAAAGCCGAAGCCGCGGAACTGGCCGAAGAACTGATTACCTGCGGCCGTTTCGCACTGGCCGATTTCACGGATATCTTCCGCGGTGTGGCCAACAAGGAAGAGATTTTCACTTTCTCCAACCTTCTGGAGGAGGGAAGCTACAATATCGGCTCGTATTATTATACGAAGGAATCCCCGGTGGGCGGCAGCTATACTTTCTGCCCCACGCAGGAGGCCATGGACATGTTCCAGCACATTGACAAGCGCCGTACGGTGTCTGTAGATATCCAGGGCAGCAACAATGTAGTAAACAAATACTGCATGGGCGATGCCGGTCACGATCCTATCTATATCACCCGTCTCGCCGAGATGTATCTGATCAGTGCCGAAGGAAAGGGGCTTGCCCTGGGAATCGACCGTCTGAATGAACTCAGACGCTTCCGCGGCCTGCCCGATGTGTCACCGGCCAATGAGGATGCTTTCCTGGACGCTGTCCTGAATGAGCGCCGTCTGGAACTGTTTGGTGAGGGATTCCGTTGGTTCGATCTGGTTCGTACCGGGAAGTACGAGAAGGTAGTGGGCGTAGACCACAAGTATAGTGTACAGCCCATCCCTTCCCGTGAACTCACCCTGAACAAACTGCTGAAACAGAACCCACTCTGGGTTGCAACACCCAATAACAATGAGGAGGAATAGCCTTATGAAGAAGAAAACATATATACTGCTGACTCTCTTGCTGCTGCCGTCAGTCCTGGCCTGCAAGAAACTGCCTGCCGGACCGGAAGATATTCCGGATACCTCCTATGTCCCCAGGACGGAATTGGGAAAACAGGTGGCACTGGCCGCCTCGGTAGGTCATGTCTATGCCGACACGACTTTCATGATCGCTGCCGGCGTGGACGAAACGGATATCCATCTGCAGACTTCACTGGCAAAAGTGGAGCACGTTTTCATCCTGCGCATCAAACTGAATACGCCTGGCGTGAAAATGAAGGTGGGAATGCCGTATGATTTGGATTCCTATGTAATCGGCAGCCGCCAGACCCCTTCCGACATGATTGAATATGTGGACAAGCCCGGACGTCGCGTGGTCGCCGTGGTAAACGCCGACTTCTGGGATACGTCCAACGGAAAGATCCGCGGCCCCATCCACAGAAACGGTCGTGTCCTCAAGAATACCTTTGTGTATTCTCCCACCCTGACCGATCAGGCCATCAGTTTCTTCGGCCTGGATTTCGACGGGAAGCCGGTTATCCGCGATACCGTCACCTACCGTCAAATGGCATCGGATCTCAGGGATGTGACAGGCAGCGGCGTAATTGTCCTGAGCAACGGTGAGGTCCCGGGCGACTTCTCCGGTTATTCCACCAACCGTCATCCCCGTAATGTCGTAGGATATACCGAGGACGGGAATACCCTGTTCTTTATGATCGTAGACGGCCGCCAGGCGCTCTGGTCAGACGGCATGCTTTATTGGGAGATGGGTGAAATAATGAAGAGCCTGGGCTGCAGCTGGGCTTCCAACCTGGACGGCGGCGGCAGCGCACAATTGGTGATCCGTCATCCATCGGCCAATATCTATCAACTCCGCAACCGTGCTTCCGACGGTGCCCAGCGCCCTGTCGTCAACACCTGGATGGTAACCGTCAATGAACCGTAATTATGAAAAAGAGTCTGAAATACATATTATTGGCAGTTGCGGCTGCAATGGCCTCCGCTTCCTGCCAACACGACCCTGTGGCTCCCGAAGTGGTAAAGCCCAAGGTGCTGTCCCTCCTTCCCAAGGCAGGCTATCCCGGCACTTCGGCTGTGATTTCCGGCTATGGCTTCACTGAACCCGCCACCGTTTCCGTAGACGGCGTCCAGGCCAGTGTGACTTCTGTCACCATCGACAGGATATATTTCAAGATGCCGGAACATGAGCTGGGCAATGTGGCCGTCAGCGTGACTACCGGCGGCGAAACGCTCACCGGCCTCACCTTCCGCTATGCAGAACCTGTGGAGGAAGAAAAACTGGCTATCTTCTCCTATACTCCTGCGTCCGGTATCGAGGGTGACCAGATCACCATCAGCGGACAGCTTTTCTCCAACAAGAAGGAGAGGAATACCGTAAAGATCAACGATCTTCCGTGCGAGATAGTTTCTGCCAACGATACCCGTTTGGTGGTCGTTCTTCCCGACAATCCGGAAGGTCAGTATCCTTTCGTGGTTTCCGTTGATGGAGAAACGGTCAGCGGCCCTAATTTCACTTATGACAAGAAACCGGAACTGACGGTATTCAGCATCACACCCAATTCCGGCTCTGAGGGTGATATCGTGGAAGTGGCGGGCATCTGCTTCAGTGAGATTCCTGCCGAAAACCAGGTAAGTTTCAACGGCGTGCCGGCCGAAGTCCTGTCGGCCACCACCACCAAACTCAGCGTGAAGATTCCTTCGAATCCCAAGGGTTCTTATCCCATTGTCGTCACGGTGGGTGAAAAGACCGTTGAGGGCCCTGTCTTCATGTATGTGGCCAAGACCTATACATACACGGTAAAGACCATGTCCGGCACCGCCGGCCGCGCCGCCGATGCCGTAACTATCGTGGACGGCGGCCCTACCGTTGCCAAGTTCCGTCAGCCCCGTGGCGTCGCATTCCTGTCCGACGGCCGTCTGGCCATTTTGGATAATGGCAACAATGCCATGCGTTTCATGGATCTGAACACATGGGATGTTACTTCGAGTAAGAAAACAACTTCCATTTCCAACGCCGGTTGGCGCGGAGCAATGAAGGGAGATTGGTTCTACTATGCCAGCAAGGGTAACAACAAGATCATCCGCTATAATTATAAGACCGATGTCGCCGAGGTGGTCGCTGCGTCGTTTACAGGTACATCCCCCATGGATGTTGCGTTCGATGCTGCAGGCAATGCCTATGTGCTGGTCCGCGACGGCTCCAAGGCTATCTTCAAAGCTACCGGTGATGACCTTTCCACCTTGCAGTCCTTCGTTACTTTCGACGACGGTCCTCTTGCCATGGAATTCGATCCCGAAGGAAACCTGATTGTCAGTACCAATGGCTGCCAGATTATCGGCGTGAAACCCGACGGCACCAAGTTCGTGATTGCCGGTATCCGCAGTGGCAAGGCCGATGATCCCGGCGAACCCGGAAAACCGCTGACAGCCAAGTTCGGAGCCAACCTCTTCGGCCTCACTTTGGATAAGGATGGCAATATCTATCTGGCCGATGACTCCTTCAAGGTCATCAAGCTCATAGCCCGTGGCGAGAAAGGCTACGAAGATGCTGTTATCAGCACCGTGGCGGGCACTTCAGGTCAGAGCGGCAAGGTAGACGGCAAGGGCGCCGAAGCCCGGTTCAACTCTCCGGGTGAAATCCGCATGGATCCCAGCGGAAAACGCCTTATTGTAACAGAATACAATGCTTTCCTCATTCGTGAAATCGTTATTGAATAAGCCATGAAAAAGATCCTATATTTTCTGCTTCCGCTGCTTTTGATGACAGCCTGCCATAAGAATTCTTACGTGGCTCGCGTTACGGACGTCCGCTTGGTATCGGTAGATCCCAAGAATGGATATCCGGGAGATTTGGTCACCCTTTTGGGCAACAATTTCTCCACCGATCCCGAAAAGAACATCGTGATGCTGGGCGGAGAACGTGCCAGGGTATTGGAAGCCTATTCCAACCGTTTGCTGGTCATCCTTCCCGACCATGAGCCCGGCCAATACGAGTTCTCGGTGGAAGCCCCTGCCGGCAAGGCCGAGGGTGTCCAGTTCAATTACCTGAAGATTCCCGACCACGAGTACCTGGTTTCTACGATCGTGGGCCAGCAGGGCGTACGCAAGTGCATCGATGGCGTGGGTACCGGAGCTGCCACTTATATGCCCACAGGCATTAACAAGGCTGCCGATGGAACGCTTTGGTTCACGGACCGTGGCGGGAACAAGATCCGTCACATCGCTCCCGATATGACTGTGACCAGTGAAGCATCTGTTGACGAAAGCGGCGCTGCCATATGGCAGGGCGCATTCGATGCCCAGGGTAATTATTGGTACAACGATAAGGCGAAAGGCAAACTGTATCGCTTCAATCCGGGCACGAAGAAAAACGAAGTGATGGCTTCCGGTCTGAATAACCCGATGAACGTGGCCATCGATGCTTCCGGAAATATCTATGTTCCTTGCCGCAATGCACAGAAAGTGTACAAGTTTGCCGCCGGGACCATGGAAAAGAGTGAATACGCCACATTTGAAACGGGCGGTCCTTCTTTCATCGGCTTCGATCCCAAGGGGAATCTGATTGCAGCTCTCTGGAATGGTTATAAACTGGTTTCTGTAGCTCCCGACGGTACTCAGACTGTGATTATGGGTACGGGCGAGAAAAAAGACGAGAAGGACGACGGAGACGGCGATCCACTAAAGGCTACGGTACGCTCCTGCCAGGGATTCGACATCGCTCCCGACGGCACCATCTATGTGGGCGATGCTGCATATCATTGTGTGCGGAAACTTACTCCGGACGAGAATGGCGACTACTCCAAGGGTACGGTTGAAACCATTTTGGGCGGCACCAAGGGATATGCCGATGGAAAAGGCCTCAATGCCAAGTTCAACGAAGTGGACGGCATCCTGGTGTACGATGAGAGTACCCTCTACATCTGCGATTCCCAGAACTGCCTGATCCGTAAAGTGAGCATCCGATGAAAAGAGTCCTTGTTTTGGCCGCGACCCTGATGCTTGCGGCATGCAGTCAGATAGGTCCCCGGCAGAAGGCCGGGGAACCTTTCCGTCTTCTCTTCTGGAATATCCAGAATGGAATGTGGTCGGGGCAGGGAGAGAATTACAACAGTTTTGTGGATTGGGTAAAAGCCCAGAATCCGGATGTCTGTGTCTGGTGCGAAGCGCGAACCATCTATTATGACGGGACACGTGACAAAATGCCTGTGGAGCAGAAGTATCTGGTGGACCACTGGCCGGAACTGGCAGCCCGCTATGGCCACAAATACGTGTATGTGGGCGGCATGCGGGATAATTATCCGCAGGTGGTCACTTCCAGGACCCCTATACATGGAATGGCACAGATGGTCGGTGCCGAACCTGACAGCGTGGTCTCGCACGGCGCTCTCTGGGCCCAGGTCCAGGCCGGAAAACGCGTGCTCAATATCGTTGCTCTGCATACCTGGCCTCATCCCTACGCTTTCGGTGCAGAGGACCAGGAAGCCTCCACGGCTGCCCATGGCGGAGATGCCTATCGCAAGATGGAAGTGGAGTACGTTTGCAAGCACACGATTGGAAATGCGACGGAAGGAAACTGGCTCATGATGGGAGATTTCAATTCCCTTTCCCGTACAGACAATGCTCTTTACGGTCTTCCTGCCGATGATCCGAAATTCCAGGCGCAGGATTACATGCATGACCATACTCCGTACTGGGATATCATCAAACGCTGGAATCCGGAGGATGTGATAATCTCTACCGTCGACAATACCCGTTACGATTACGTTTTCTGCACGCCGGATTTGTTCCCCACGATAACGGATGCACGGATTGTGGGTGACGGGTACACAAAGCCGGTTCGCGATGCCAATATCAGGGGCTTCTGCCATCCCTCCGACCATATGCCTATCATAGTGGACTTTGAATTCTGATTATGAAACGTTTTTTCTATCTGCTTCCCATATTGCTGCTGGCGTCATGTCACGGCGAACCGCTTGTACAGGATTCAAAAGTGGAGCTGACGGCCGTATTCTCAGAAGCTGTTACGAAAACCGGTTTTGACGGTGCGGTGTTCCAGTGGCGCACTGGTGACCGTATCCGTGTGGCACTGCAGGATGGATCGACGCTGGACATGCGATACGGTGGAGCAAACACAAGCGGAGCGGCTGTCTTCTCACAGACGGAATCTCCTTCTTCCTCCATTGTATTCGGTGAAGCGGGTTATGCCTTGTATCCTTCTTTGGCCGCTGGGAATATCCATCAGATAGGAAGTACGCTCACCTTGACCTTGAAAGACCAGTATTATTGGTCCGACGGAAATGTGGAGGCTCCCATGATGGCGCCTGTCCTGACCGGACAGAAGCTGGCCTTCTCGCACCTGGGTGGAGTACTCAAAGTGTCTTTGACCAACATCCCTTCTGCAGCGGCCCGTCTGATTGTATGTACCCCCGGTTATGCGATTACGGAAAACCTGCCAGTCCAGGGATGGGAAGGACGTTTCGTCCTGGAAAAACCTTTCGTCCAGGCAGTGGCGGGGGAGGACGGTTGCATCGGCCTGTCCTTTACACCCGGCTCTTCATCGGCCAAGGTCTTCTATGTTCCGCTTCCGGTAGGCCCCGGCAACGGGCATGTCTATCCGAAGATTAAGGCTTATCTGGTGGACGGTTCCGGAAATCTCATTTCGGGGACCATGGTTGAGGCAACGGATATCAGGATTGAACGGGCGACCATCAAGCCCATGCATGAGTTGGATTATCCGGAGCTGAAGACCCCGGGGCAGGTGACTACCCTATTTGGAAACGGTACGGTTACCAACGCGGTTGGCAGCAAAAAGGGCGGGGATAAAGCCGATGCCGTCCTGGGTGCCGTCCGTGGATTGGGATGGATTGTTCCGGATAAAAAGGCCTTCGTGCTGGAGCAGGCGCAGACCGTCCGAATCTGGGATGTGGAGACCGGGACACTGTCCGATCCGTATACATACGGTGATGCCAGTCATGTCCCCTGGCTGGGCGTCGCAAAAGACGGGCTGGTATGGTTCGCAGAGAAAGCCAAGGCAAAGGTTTATACCTTTAATCCGGATACCAAGGCAATCACACAGATTGCTGCCCAGACGGGTTGGAGCGGAAAGAGTGTGATGGATGTGGCTTTTGACGGCGAAGGAAATGGCTGGGTGGCCGTCCGTGACTTGAATACGATTTACAAGTATTCCGGAGGCGATTTTACGGCTTCTCCTTCACTTACGGTAAACCTGGGGAAATGGCCCAATGCCATGGCCTTCGATGCCGACGGCAATCTGATGGTAGTTACAAATGGTTGCCAGTTAATCAAAGTGAATCCTACTACGGGTTCTTTTGAGGCTGTCGCCGGTATTCTGAATGCAAAAGCCTTTGATGACGGAACGGCAGGATCTCCGCTAACCGCTAAATTCTCTGCCAACCTGGCCGATCTTGCCATTGCACCCAACGGTGATATCTATGTGGCCGATTCGTACAAAATCCGTCGTATCCGGAAAGGAGCCTCCGGCTATGCCGATGCTGTCGTGACAACTGTGGCGGGCGGCTCCCAGTGTGCTGCCAGTACTCCCGGTACCGATGGCGTAGGAACCAGTGCCACGTTCCGCCAGTTGGGCGGTCTCCTTCTGAACAGTACAGGGACGGTATTGTATATTACCGATCAGGGACTGGGCCAAATCCGGGAACTCTATCTGGGTAATACAGAAACGCCTGTCGTTCCTTCAAGTCCCAAGATCCGCGCCGCGACTTTCAATATCCGCTTTGAAACCGATAAGGATACCGAAGAGCGAAGCTGGACTTCCCGGCGTACGGGTGTAGTGCAGCTCATCAAGGACTATGGATTCGAGGTTGTCGGTTTCCAGGAGAGCCGTCCGGCCCAGAGGACATATCTGAAAGCCAATCTTCCGGAATACACCTTCTTCGAAACGCCGGAGGAGCCTTGCCTCGCATGGAATACGGCAAAATTCGTTGAACTGGGTAAAGGCTGTTTCTATCTGTCATCAACGCCGGATGTACCCAGCTCGCCATATCCGGGATGGGTGTCCACTGATCCCGGCCGCAAGCGCCTTTGCCAATGGGTGAAACTGGAAGACCGTGCATCGGGTTACAAAGTGCTGTATTTGAATACGCACTTGGAGGTGAAAAGCTCCGGGACTTCTATCTCTGAGGAAGAGGCCGTCACCATCAGAACCAAGTCTGCCGAACTCATCTGCAACCGGATTGCTTCGCTGAATGCCGATGGAAACTTCGCTGTAATTCTCGGTGGGGATATGAACAGCAGTACTACGGAATCTGCTCATGTCGACTGGTTCAAATCCCAACTCACCGATTCATATTATCGCAGTGCAGACCTGGGCGTAAAAGAGGGCCCTGTTGCAACCTACAATGCGTACAGCTATGATGATGAACAGCGCAGCAAGTGGTATCACCGCATTGATTATCTGTATTTCAAGGGCAATATGGATGTCTTGAAATACAAAGTGATCGACGATAAATATAACGGGTATTTCCCCTCCGACCACTGGCCGCTGATGGTGGATTTTACATTGAAATAACCAACTAATAACTCAATACCCATGAAAAAGAAAGAATTATATGAGCAGCCTCTTTCTCAGCAGATAGAGCTGCAGCAGGAACAACTGATCTGCGCCTCAGACCTGACTTCCGATGAGACTCAGGGTCTGGAAGGCTTTGTCATTGACACTGAAGGCCTGTGGGAAGGATTATTGTAATGATGGGAGGACGCACAATGAAAAGAATCAAGAATTTTGCCCTTGTCGTTTTGGGCATTTCTGCCATTTCCTGCAGTAAGGTACAGGATTTCCCGGAAAACCAGAAGGCTCCCGTCCAGAGCCTCACGGCTACTATCTCCGATGATGATGCAACGAAAACAGCTTTTGTCGGAGGTGTGTTCATGTGGAAGAAGGACAACAACATGGTTGTCCGAAGCAACAATGCAAATGGATTCTCCACATTTACATATAAGGGGGATGATACGGCTGGAAGTGCTACTTTTACCAATGCTTCCGAAGATGTGATAGTATACGGAAATAACTCTTTCGCCTATTATCCTGCCAAAGTCAACACTACTGGGACCACCAAGTATCCCTGCGAAGAGGATGGCTCTCTTAAGCTGGTTCTGAAGGATTCTTACACTTGGTTTGACGGCAATGTGGAAGCTCCCATGCTGGCCAAAGTGGAGTCCGGACAACCCCTGGAGTTCAAACACCTGGGTGGTGTCCTGAAACTCACTTTCAAGAACGTGCCCCCCAAGGCTGCCAAAGTGGTGGTAACTGCTCCGGTAACGGATGCGACGCTCTTGGGTGAAGGAAAGAAGACATACAAAATTTGCCGGACGATGAACAAGACCATCAACTGGGAAACGGCCCAGGGAGGTTTTGGTACGGAAACGCCTTATGTTCAGGCGTATGCTCATACGGATGAATATTCCATTACTGAGAATATCGCTTCTGCAACCGCTGCCCAGCGTGCTTCCGATGACGGTCTCGTTGTATACGTCCCGCTTCCGGTGGGTCCCGAGACAGACGGCTCCGGTAATCACATTTATCCCAGACTGGAAGTGAGAATGATCTTTGCCGATGGAACGATGGTCCCCGGCGCCGGTTTCTATGCAGAGAACGTGATCATCGAGCGTGGTCACATCAAACCCATGCCGGTCAGGACGCTGACGAAGTACAGAGTGGAAGTCGTGGCAGGAACGGATGGATCCAATGGCACTGTAAATGGCACGGGGACCGCCGCCAAACTGAATCAAGTACGCGGCCTTGCCTGGCTGGATAATACCAATTTATTGCTGACGGAGTCCAACGGAAGTAAGGTGCTCAGGAAGTTTAACAAGAGTACCAAGGACGTTACTTCTGCAGTAACTCTGGGCGGCAGCGCACCTTGGCAGGGCTGTATGAAGGATGGCTTGTTCTACTTCATTGATAAAGGAAATGCTCAGATCCGTACTTGGAATCCTTCGACCAATGAAGTGGCTACCGTTACCTCTTCTGTCGGCAACAGCCCTATGTGCATCCGTTTCAAGGGTGACGATGCCTATGTCGCCAGCCGTAATGATTCCAAGATTTATAAATTCACCGGCGGCCCGACGGGTACGAAATCAGAGTTCTTCGATTTCTCCACGCTGGATCATGGAGATGATACCAACTGGCCTATCGCTTTGGTCTTCGATGGGGATGGTAACGCCATTGTCACTGTGGGTAGTTCAAAAGGCACATCTGGCTCTGCTTATAAGATTTATGTCATTGCACCGGACGGTAGCGTTGTTACCACTATCGGAAAGGCTGTCAAGGCTACATCTTGGGCTGTCACCTATGACGGCGCCCCTGCCAATGCAACGTTCTCTTCCAATATGAACGGTATCGTGCTGGGCCCTGACGGCGCTCTTTATATGGTTGACAGTTATGCCGTCCGCCGTATCACCAAGGGGTCCTCCGGATGGTCAGATGCCACGGTGACGACTATTCTTGGTGGTGGATCTTCTTATACAACAGCCTTAGGTCCTACTTGTCAAATAACAAATACGCCGCAGGATATCATCTTCGATCCGGAGAACAGCAAGGTGTTCTATTTCTTTGACTGGCGTTATACTCTTCGTAAAGTCACCATTGAATAATCTTGTTGGTTGATTATTCGTGTTCGGGGCCGGTCTGGGTTAGTGGGCCGGCCCCTTTTTAAATAGTTCAGATATGAAACGACTGATTCTTGCCGGGCTGGCCCTGACCTTTGTCTGGAGTTTATCGGCCCAGGAGTATAAATATGTGGAGGCGTCGGATCTGACCCTTACCGGGCAGGTGTTTCCGGATACCCCCAACCCCTATCACCGGATGGATACGGCCCGTTACAAAGGTTTTACGACCGAGGAAGTGCGCCTCCTGCTGGAGCCTTCCGGCACGGCTGTGGCTTTCCGTACGGATTCCCCTTCCATCCGGGTGCTGCCTGTTTATGTGCGTCCGTACTTCGGTGGCGGGACCACCGGTTTTGCCGGACGTGGCTTTGATCTCTATATCAAGGAAGACGGGAAGTGGCTGTGGGCTGCAGCCGGCCTGCAGAATGACAATGCCCTTGACAAACCTGTGAAACTCATCCAGGATATGGAAGAGGGGGTTAAGGAGTGCCTCCTGTATCTGCCTCTCAGAAGCGAATTGTCCTCGGTGAAGGTGGGTGTGGAAGAGGGCCGTCTCCTGGAGCCTCTCCAGCAGCCTTTCCGTCACAGAGTGGCCGTTTTCGGCTCCAGTTTCACCCAGGGAGCCTCCACTTCCAAGGCAGGAATGGCTTACGCCTCCATCCTTTCGCGCGAAACCGGTATCCAGTTCCTGAACTTGGGGGTTAGCGGCCGTTGCCGCCTGCAGGACTATTTTGCTGCAGCTTTGGCCGATGCCCCCGATGTGGACGCTTTCCTCTTCGACACCTTTTCCAACCCTACTCCTGACGAGATCCGTGAACGTCTGTTTCCTTTCATTGAAGCCATGCAGGCTGCCCATCCTGGCAAACCGCTGATTTTCCAGCAAACCATCTATCGGGAGCGCCGCAACTTCAATAAAAAGGCCGATGCATACGAGCGTGAGCGTATGGAGCTGGCGTCTAAACTGATGAAAGAAGCCTGCCGGAAATACAAGGACGTATACTATATCACTACCACCAATGCCACTTCGCCCGATCACTACACGTCCGTGGACGGTACGCATCCCGGCGACTATGGCTATACCCTCTGGGCACGGAGTGTCCGTAAGCCCGTTCTCAAGATTCTGAAAAAATACGGTATCCGATGAAAAAATGGATTCTTTTCGCACTGTTCACAGCAGCGGTGCTTCCTGTCTTTGCCCAGGAGATTACTCCGGCCCATCGTGAACGCGCCGCGGCCTTGACGGCACAGATGACCCTTCAGGAAAAAATCACCTTCGTTGCAGGTTTCCGGGATGGCTTCCATATAGCTCCCATCGAGCGGCTGGGCATTCCCGAAGTCCGTCTGGCCGACGGCCCCCAGGGCGTACGAAACAATACGCGCAGTACACTCTTTGCCTGCGGTGTTGCTGCGGCTGCTTCTTGGAACCCGGAACTGGTAAATAAGATGGGCATTGCCCTGGGCCAGGATGCCCGCGCCCGCGGAGTCCATGTATTATTGGGCCCTGGAGTTAATATATATCGCAGCCCGCTCTGCGGCAGAAACTTCGAGTATTTTGGCGAGGATCCTTTCCTGGCTGCCGAGACGGCTGTCGCCTATATTCAGGGAGTTCAGTCACAGGGCGTGATGGCAACTGTCAAGCACTTCGCCCTCAATAATCTGGAGTACGACCGTCATCATACCAATTCCATTGCAGACGAACGCACCATAAACGAAATCTATTTCCCTGCCTTCAAGGCTGCCGTGGAGCGCGGCCATGTGGCTTCTGTGATGACCAGTTACAACCTGGTGAACGGCGTTCACAGTGCAGAGAATCCCTATCTTATCGGCGAAACTCTCCGGGGAAAATGGAATTTCCAGGGCTTTACGATGAGTGACTGGACGTCGACTTATTCTCCCGTGCTCCTTATGCAGGACGGTGTAGACCTTGAGATGCCCCGTGGCTTTTGCTTCAACGAAGAGACTTTGTCGCCCCTGCTGGAAAGGGGAGTGGTGACCGAGGCGCAATTGGATGCCAAGGTGCAGCGTATCCTGCAAACCTATCTGGCTTTTGGTTTCCTGGATCGTGATCAGCTGGATTCCTCTATCCCGGAAGACAACCCCTACTCCCGCGAAGTGGCCTATCAGTTGGCGGGAGAGAGCATCGTCCTTCTGAAAAACGATGGTATCCTTCCTTTGGACCGACGTCAGAAGATTGCTCTTTCCGGTCCGCGGGCCGACAGTATCCCTTGTGGTGGAGGAAGTGGTGCCGTGGATCCTCTTTATGCTGTCTCTCTCAGGGATGGCCTGAATCAAATTGGGGCCAGGATTCAGGAGGATGCTCCGGTGGAGATCCTGGCACTGGGCTTTGACAGTAATACAGAGAAAGAGAACAGTGACCGCAGCTTCTCCCTTCCGGATGGACAGGAGGCACTGGTGGATGAAGCCCTGGCAAAGGGCCATAAAGTGGTTCTGGTGGTGAACGCCGGTGGCGCGGCCGATCTCTCGCGCCTGGAGAGCAAGGCTAATGCCATCCTATGGGCTTGGTATCCCGGGCAGGAAGGCGGAAAAGCTTTGGCAGAGATCCTGTATGGCCGTATCAATCCATCCGGCCGTTTGCCTATGTCTTTTCCCCGCGCCCTGGAAGATAATCCTTCCCAGCCATACTACCTGCCGGCCGACCCCGTTTCCAAACGCGGACATTCCGTGAAACCTTCCGTATATGCAGAAGGCGTTTTCGTGGGATATAGAGGATACAAGAGTGTGCTTCCGCTGTATCCTTTCGGTTATGGGCTCTCCTATACGGAGTTCTCGTACGGACCGCTGACGGTCCAGCCTTCCGGCGACGGTTTTGATGTGACGTTGGAGATTCGAAACACAGGAAAAATGGATGGAGCGGAAACCGTACAGCTTTTTGTTCACGAGGACCATCCGCTTGTGCCTCGTCCGGAACGCGAACTCAAGGCTTTCCGGAAAGTATTCATAGGAAAGGGCCAGACACAGAAAGTGGTCCTTCACCTGCCTCGGGAGGCTTTCGCCTGGTACGACAGCTCTCTCCACGGCTGGCGGGTGGTGCCCGGAACCTTTACGCTGGAAGCGGGAGCATCGGCCACGGACATTCGTGGCAGTGTAATTGTGACAATAACAGAATAAAGATCGATGACATCAGAAGATAAAAGATATACCCGGCTTCGGTGGCAGGTGTTCCTCTCTGCCACCGTAGGCTATGGAATATACTATGTATGCCGGCTTAGCCTGAATGTGGTTAAAAAGCCTATCGTGGACTCGGGAACACTTACCGAGACAGAGCTTGGAATCATTGGATCGGCCTTGTTCATCACTTATGCAGTGGGCAAGTTTGTAAACGGTTTCCTGGCTGATCGGGTGAATGTCAGACGTTTCATGTCGCTGGGCCTTCTGGCCGCCGCACTGGTGAATCTGATCCTTGGATTCAGTGTGCCGTCCGGAGTATTCATTGCCCTGTGGGCCATTAACGGCTGGGTTCAGTCCATGGGGGCCCCGGCAGGTGTGGTTGCCCAATCCCGGTGGATTCCGGACAAGCAGCGAGGCCGTTTTTACGGAGTTTGGTCGGCGAGCCATAATATCGGCGAGGCGCTCACATTTATTCTTGTCGCGGCGGTCGTTTCTGCTGCGGGGTGGCAATGGGGTTTTCGCGCTGCCGGTCTGCTTGGCCTGGCAGGCGCTGCCATGCTGGCATTGCTCCTGAGAGATTCCCCTCAAAGTTGCGGCCTTCCCGCTCCTGATGCTGCACAACACGCCAAAGAAGAAGAAAAATCTGTCTGGGAGCATCAAAAAGAGGTGCTGCGTAATCCCGCCATCTGGATGCTTGCCTTAGCCAGCGCTTTTATGTATATTTCCCGTTATGCTGTAAACAGTTGGGGCGTTTTCTATTTGGAAGCCCAAAGGGATTACACGACGCTCGAAGCCAGTTCCATCATTTCTATCAGTTCCATCTGCGGTATCATCGGGACCATTGTATCAGGCTTTGTGTCCGACTGGTTCTTCAAAGGCAGCCGCAATGCTCCTGCCGTGATTTTCGGCGTGATGAACGTCATCGGCCTGGGCCTCTTCCTTTTCGGCCCGGCAACTCATGTCTGTATGATTATCTCCATGGTGGTGTTTGGCCTGGCTATCGGCGCGCTGATCTGTTATCTTGGTGGCTTGATGGCCGTGGATATTGCATCGAAGAAGGCTTCCGGTGCCGCCTTGGGCGTGGTTGGTATCGCCAGTTACGTTGGCGCCGCCCTTCAGGATCTGGTTAGCGGAATGACCATTCAGGCAGGGAAGACCGAAGGAGTCGGTTATGACTTTTCCGTAGTCTCATGGTTCTGGTTGGGCGCGGCCATCCTCTCCGTGCTTTTTACACTCTTAGTCTGGACGCTCTCGGTGCGGCGCAAGTAGTTGATTATCAAAGTAATAAGAAAGTCTCTTTAGGCTCATCGGCCTAAAGAGACTTTTATAATATGCTATGCTTCAGCGAGTTAGCTTCGAGCGAGATTATGCGGAAGGATTGGTTTCGGGCAGGAGCCAGCGGCGGACGTTGCAGCCGACATAGTTGCCGATGACGATGATGGGGTAGAACCAGAGGAGATCGATATCCCACTTCCAGGCGCCAAAGATGTAAACGACATCGGCGATGGAGTGGTAGAAGCCGCAGACGATGAACAGCGGGATGCCGAAGAGAACGGGAACCAGCGATTTGCTGCTGCGATAGAACCAGACGGAAAGATCAATGACCAGGCCGCAGCCGACGGCACGGAGGAAACCGCGCCAGGGGCCTTGCGCCACATGGGCCGCGACAGTGTTATAGGCACTTTCGGCCATACTGCCACCGATGGCGGCGACGACGAGGCCCACTGCCATGGCACCCACGACATTCCACCACCACACCTTGATAATACCCGGGATGCTGGTCATGACACCAGCCCGGCCGGTATAGAGCGGAATGCCCGTGAAAACTACGCCGATGAGGCCGAACGCAAAGATGATGGCGCCGGTAAGCCCGCCGAGGGCCAGGAAGCCGCATGCGCCCAGGCCGATGAGAATGCCGGCCATGATGGATTGTCTGTCTGTGAGGTTCATGAGTGTGTTTTGGTTTTTCAAATATACGGAAAAATTGTAACTTTGTGAGCTTTTAACTGATTATATGGGACGAATTATCTTAACAGGCGACCGCCCTACCGGCAAACTTCATCTGGGACATTATGTTGGTTCCCTCCGCAACCGCGTTCTGCTGCAGAACGAAGGCAATTATGACCGCATGTTTGTGTTCATCGCAGACGTACAGGCCCTTACGGACAATGCCGACAACCCCGAGAAAGTACGTCAGAACATCATAGAAGTA
Source organism: uncultured Bacteroidia bacterium (assembly GCA_902794005.1). GTDB lineage: Bacteria > Bacteroidota > Bacteroidia > Bacteroidales > UBA932 > Cryptobacteroides. The sequence goes on along the minus strand of CADBFO010000027.1, from coordinate 483 downwards.
GCCCTGGACTACCTGTCCAGCGGCCTGGACCCTGAGAAAGTGACGCTCTTTATCCAGAGCCAGGTGCCTCAGCTGCATGAGATGACGCAGTTCTTCTCCAACCTGGTCACCGTGCAGCGCCTGCAGCGCAATCCTACCGTGAAGGCCGAGATGGCCCTGCGTGGCTTCAACGGAGAAACGGAGAACGACAACCAGCGCGGCCTGCCCGTCGGTTTCTTCACCTATCCCATTTCGCAGGCGGCCGATATCTGCTTCTGCAAGGCCACTACCGTTCCCGCCGGCGAAGACCAGGAACCCATGCTGGAGCAGTGCCGTGAAATTGTCCGCAGTTTCAACGGCATTTACAATTGCGACGTGCTGGTAGAGCCGGAAATTCTCCTGCCTTCCAACCAGGCATGCCGCCGCCTACCCGGAACAGACGGCAAGGCCAAGATGAGCAAGTCCCTGGGCAACTGCATCTATCTGAGCGATGATGCCAAGACC
>CADBFO010000026.1 GCA_902794005.1 uncultured Bacteroidia bacterium | reverse complement strand
ATTGCTCTTGTTATTTACACGACCTTTCCGGCCATTTTCACCTTTCTCATCGGTCACGTAGCTACGGCTACGCTCCCTCTTCCAAAGGTGAAACTGTCTACAGCTTCTTACAGGAGTTTCTTGCGGCGGAAGAGGTACCAGACCAACAGGCAGCTGAGTGCCATGATGGCCAGGATGATAACCCAGTTCCAGAAGTTGGCGTTGGGGTCTCCGGCGTTGAGGATTGGCAGGCGCACGTTCATGCCGTAGAAGCCGGCAATGAGGGTGGGCGGCATCAGGAACACGGACACGACGGCCAGGATTTTCATGATTTTGTTCTGCTCCAGGCTGATGAGACCCACTACGGTGTCCTGGAGGTATTCCAGACGCTCGAAGCAGAAATTGGTGTGGTTGAGGAGGGAACTGATGTCCTGCAGGAGTACGTTGAGGCGGTTTTCCAGGGTGCGGGGCACCTTGGTGGAGCGCATGAGATTGGAGATGAGGCGCTGCTTGTCCACGACGTTTTCACGGACGATCATGGTGTTTTCCTGCATCTGGGAAATGTCGATGAGGAGTTCCTGGTCGATGTCTTCCTGGTCGTTGATCTGTTTGGCGTACTGGGAAATCTCCTTGGACAGGAGCTCGATCATGTCGGCATCCAGGTCCACACGCTGGTCCAGGATGGTGGCGAAGACGCTGAAGCCGGAAGGGTACTGCTTGGGATTCACCTGCAGGCGGCGCTGCAGTTCGGTGAACGAGCGCAGCGGAACTTCGCGGAGCGTGGCAAGGGTATCGTCCACGATGGTGAACGACACGGCCTGCATCATGTATTCGTCCGGACCCGGCGTCAGGAAGTTCGTGTTGGCGAAAATGGCGTCGTCGGTCTCGAAGTAACGGGACGAGGACTCAATTTCCTCCGCCTGTGCCCGGCTTTGGATTTCGGTGCCCATGAAGGCCTCCACCGCACGTTTTTCGGCCCCGGTGGGATCCACCAGGTCTATCCATACGGTTTCCTCCAGTTTGATCTTCGGGAAGTCTTTCTCCGACTGGGAGAGGAGAATTTTTCCGTTTTCTCTGTAGAAGATACTCAGCATATCTCTTTCTGTTTTAGCTCCGGGCCAGTCGCACCGGATGGAGTTTGAAATTTCGCGGGCCGCAGGCCCCTTACCCTTATGAACCAGCTGACATTACGGAAAAGTCAGCTTGCAAAAATACTTAAAAAATATGAAAAGACAAGCAAATTCCTTATTTTTGCAGCATCATGAGAAAAGATTTACTGGAACTGACCGACACATACCGACAGGCAGGCGACGCCATCCTGGCCGCCATTGCCAAAGATGTCGGCGAGGCGGGCGGTTTTGTGAACGCCTCCAACAACAAGCAGGAAAAACCGGACATGAAGGCCGTGGTCTTCGACAGCGGGAAAGGTTATTCGGAAACATTCCCCATCCGGGCGCTCCGGCTCAACGAAAAAGGTGCCGTGGAAGTGTACATCGGCACTTTCGGCACCGTTTATACGGACAGCTATCTCCGGGGCAGGTGGTCGGCCGAACACTGGATGTCCCTCAAGGATTCCAACGTCCTGTTTTACCAGACCATCCTCTCCATCGCCCGCAGCATCGACGAATATCTTCCGGCGAAGGAAGGCTAATCGGCATTGGCCAGGGAAAGGGCGACGCTGAAGACGAGGTTTACGTTGGCCATCGTTCCGCCGAGGTCCCAGTCTTCCCGGTACTCGTCCGAGGGCTTGTGATACCATAGCTGGAAAGGATAGCGGTTGGGCCTGGCCGGATCCACCGGATGCAGCCCGTTCTCCATTACGACGGCCGGGACGCCTCTCTTGACAAAATTGTAGTGGTCCGAGCGGAAGAACCACCCGTCGGAGTTGTCGTCATCGTAATAGATATACCTCCCCTGTGCCGCGGCGGCAGCCTCGTAATAGCGGTCCAGTTTGCTTTCTCCGCCGCCGAGAATGACGACGTCGCGGGTAAGTTCGGCCGGGCCGATGCTCTCGAAGTTGAGGCATGCGACGGTCTTGTCCATCGGGAAGGCCGGATGGGAGCAGTAATACTCCGATCCGAAGAGGCCGCTTTCCTCCGAAGAGGGGAAAAGGAAAAGCACGCTCCGGCCGGGGCGCACGGGCATTTCGCTGAATTTCCTGGCCAGCAGGAGCGCTCCGGCCATGCCGGTGGCGTTGTCGGCCGCACCGTTGTAGATGGCGTCTCCCTTTTCGTCCGGCGTGCCGATTCCCAGATGATCCCAGTGGGCATTCACCACCACCACTTCGTCGGCCTCATCGGTTCCGCGCAGGAGAGCCCCCACGTTGCGGGTTTCCCGGATGTCGTAGGTGACGTCCATGCGGATGTCGCTCCGCACCTTGAGCGGGATGCTCCGGAATCCGGGTTTCTTGGCCGATTCCAGCGCCTTTTCGAAATCCATGCCGGCGGCGGCAAAGATTTTCCGCGCTCCGTCTTCGTGCAGCCAGCCCTTGACGCCCAGCTCGTCAGCATTGCCCGTTTCGGGATTGTACAGGGCCAGGTTGTTTTCCATGTGGCCGTTGACGCAGACGTGCCAGCCGTAGCTGGCCGCGGCGGTGTTGTGCAGCACCAGGCAGCCGGCGGCTCCCTTGCGCCGGGCTTCTTCGAACTTATAGACCCATCGGCCGTAATACGTCATGTTCCGGCCCCGGAAGAGGGACGGGTTATAGAAGCCGGGGTCGTTCACCAGGGCGATGACGATTTTTCCCTGGACGTCGATGCCGTCAAAGTCGTTCCATCCGTATTCGGGCGCATCGATGCCGAATCCGCAGAAAACGAATTCCGTGGCCTTGAGGTCCACTTTCTCCCGGGCCTGTTCCGTCCAGATGACAAGGTCTTCCGGGTAATTCAGGACCATTTTTTTCCTGCCCTTGACCTGAATCTCCGAGCCCTCGGGCCTGGCGGTGACGGAAATCATGCCGAAAGGCTGGAACCAGCTGCCGTCAAAGGCGGGCTCCAGGCCCAGTTTTTCCAGTTCGCCGGCCAGGTAGTTTACCGTGAGGTCCTCGTAGGGCGTCATCGGCTTGCGGCCGCCGAACTCGTCGGAGGCGATGGTGCGGATCCAGTTGCGGAGCATCCGTTCGTCATCGGCTTCCGGCGCCTTTCCGCCGTGCAGTTCCTCCCAGGCCGCGGAGAAATCTTTCCGGAATTCTTCACTGCCCTGCAAGCGGGCGAAACAGGCGCCGGCCAGGTGACGGGAGGCATCCACGTCGCTCTGCCAGTGGTAGCCGGCGATGACTCGGCTCTGTCCCCATTCGTAGCCGGCTCTCAGCAGCGTGTCCTGCCTCTCCGGATTCAAGGCCGACAGTACCAGGGCCATGCCCCATCCGCGGATGGCATGTCCGGAGGGGTAGGACCCCGTATGGCGATCTTCCTCTTCCTCCGCCGGAATCAGCGTTCCTTCCCTGTAAAATACATACGGACGCAGGCGCATATAGGCAGCCTTGGGGTTGGTGGCGGCCAGCCGGAAGGTACGGATGCTGCGTTTTAGCAGATGCATCGTGCGGGGCGTCCTTTCCGGGGACAGTTCCCGGCCGAAGGCCCCGCTGAAAAGAAGCGCCATGGTGTCCACGTTCGTTGTGCCCTCTGCAACGGCCCTGATTGCTCTTTCCCCGGTGCGAAAGTTTTTTTTGGAAAAGAAATACATGGCCGTATCCTGTGCGTAGGCGGGGGAGCCCTCTTCCGGCGGTGCCGGGAGAAAACGGGTGGCGTCCGGCAACTGTGCGGCCTTCAGGTAGGGTTTTGCTTTCTGGGCGGATGCCGCCCAGGACAGGAGAAGGAGGGTGAGAGACAGCAGTAGGGATTTTCTCATGGCGTAAAGTATTTTACGCGAAGTTACGACTTTTTTGCAAAATCAAATAATAATCAGTATATTTGCGCGCTTTTTTCTACCTTACGTGTGGGAAACGGCTCAAAAAATAATGTTTAACTACTAGTTCTTTTTTAGTCAATTATTTATGTCTGAAGAAATCAAGAACGTGGCAGAAGAGCTCCAGAACGAGGCTCCTGTCCAGAAAGAAACCAAGAAGGCTGCACTCAACGCCTCTGTGGCTCCCGAGAATTTCGATTGGGAAGCTTTTGAAAATGAGGGCGTAGAGAAGGGTTCCAAGGAAGAAACCCTGGCCAAGTATGAGCAGACCCTTTCCAAGATCTCCGAAAACGAGGTTGTGGAAGGTGTGGTCACCTCCATCAACAAGCGTGAGGTTGTGGTGAACATCGGCGCCAAGAGCGAAGGTGTCATCTCCGCCCCCGAATTCCGTTACAATCCGGACCTCAAGGTCGGTGACAAGGTGGAAGTGCTCGTGGAAAGCACCGAGGACCGCAAAGGTCAGCTTGTCATCTCCCATCGGAAAGCCCGTCAGCTCAAGTCTTGGGATATGGTCAACGCCGCCTACGAGAGCGGCGAAGTGGTGAAGGGTTATGTGAAGACCCGCACCAAGGGTGGCATGATCGTGGACGTGTTCGGCATCGAGGCCTTCCTCCCCGGCTCCCAGATCGACATCAAACCCATCCGTGACTACGATGTGTTCGTGGACACCACCATGGACTTCAAGATCGTCAAGATCAATCAGGAATTCCGCAACGTCGTCGTTTCCCACAAGGCTCTCCTCGAGGCCGAGCAGGAACTCAAGCGCGCTGAACTCATCTCCAAGCTGGAGAAGGGCCAGGTACTGGAAGGCGTCGTGAAGAACATCACCAACTACGGCGTGTTCGTGGATCTGGGCGGCGTGGACGGTCTCATCCACATCACCGACCTCAGCTGGGGCCGCATCACCCATCCGGAAGAGGTGGTTGCCCTGGACCAGAAGATCAACGTGGTGGTCCTGGACTTCAACGAGCAGCAGAAGCGTATCGCCCTCGGTCTCAAGCAGCTCACTCCACACCCTTGGGAGGCTCTTTCCGCCGACCTCAAGGTGGGTGACACGGTGAAGGGCAAAGTGGTGGCCGTGGCCGATTACGGCGCCTTCGTAGAGGTTGAACCCGGCGTTGAAGGCCTGGTACACGTGAGCGAAATGAGCTGGAGCCCCCGTCTCCACAGCGCTCAGGAATTCCTCAAGATGGGCGACGAGGTGGAGGCTGTTATCCTCACCCTTGACCGCGAGGCCCGCAAGATGTCCCTCGGCATCAAGCAGCTCACTGCCAATCCTTGGGAGAGCATCCGCGAGAAATATCCCGTCGGTTCCCAGCACAAGGCCACCGTTCGCAACATCACCAACTTCGGTGTGTTCGCAGAACTGGAGGACGGCGTAGAGGGTCTCATCCACATCTCCGACCTCTCCTGGAACAAGATCAAGCATCCCGCCGAGATGGTTCAGAGCGGTGACGTCATCGACGTCGTCATCCTGGACTTCGACGAGAACAGCCACAAGCTGTCCCTGGGCCACAAGCAGCTTACTCCCAATCCTTGGGACGAGCTCGAGGCCAAGTATCCTGTGGGCACCGTGGCAGACGCTACCGTTACTGCCGTGAGCGACAAGAACACCACCGTTACCTTCGAGGACGGTACCGAGGCTACCGCCTTCAACCGCGAGATGGTGAAGGAAGATGGCAAGCAGGCCATCGCCGGTGAAACCCTGCCCGTGAAGGTGGTGGATCTGCGCCGCAGCACCCGCACCATCCGCGTATCCCATGTCCGCACCTATCAGGAGGTGAAGGCCGCCCGTGAAAACGCCGAGGCCGAATCCGCCAAGAAGGCCATCAAGAAGGTTCAGAGCAACGTAGAGAAGACCACCCTCGGTGACATCTCCGCCCTGGCCGCCCTGAAGGAGCAGCTGGAGAAGGGTGAGTAATAACCCGAATACATTTACACTGACCTTGCTGGGCACGGCTTCGGCCATGCCTGTCAAGGGCCGGAATCAAAGCGCCCAGGCACTCAATGTGCATGGGCGCTTGTTCCTTATCGACTGTGGCGAAGGAACCCAGTACCGGCTGGAGGAGGAGAGAATCCCCATGATGAAGCTGGATTCCGTCTTTCTGAGCCACGTTCACGGAGACCATGTCTTCGGGATTTTCGGCCTGCTGAGCACCCTGGGCATGAAGGGCCGGCAGACGCCGCTGAACATTTTCGCCCCGGCCAATTTCGGCCCCATCCTCAAGTTCTTCCTCAGTTACTACGGAGACGGGCTCGCGTACGAAATCCGCTTCACGCCCCTGAAGATGAAGGCTCCCGAAACCATCCTGGAAACCAAGAGCGTCGCCGTGCAGGCTTTCCCGCTCAATCACGGCATCGAGACCTTCGGTTTCCGTTTTGCAGAGAAAGAGCCCCCGTTCAACGTGTACAAGGACGCGATTGAACGCCATGGCCTCACCCTCACGGAAATCGGCACGCTCAAAAGGGGAGAGGACGTGCTTCGGGCCGACGGATCCGTCATCCCGGCCGCCGAGGTTGCTTACAAGCCTTTCGTGCCCCGCAGTTATGCCTATTGCTCCGATACGGCTCCTTTCCCGGAAGAGGCTGCCTGGCTGCAGGGAACCACTGTGCTCTACCACGAGACCACTTACCAGGAGGCGTTTTCCGCGCAGGGCACCCTCCGGCACCACTCCACTACGCTGCAAGCCGCCCGGCTGGCTGCCGATGCCGGGGTGCAGCAGCTTCTTATCGGCCACTATTCTTCGCGCAACGCCGATGTGCGCGCGTACGAGGCGGAGTGCCGCGCCATTTTCCCGAAAACTTTCGCCACATCTGACGGAGACCGTTACGAAATTTGATTTTTTCTTCTTAACTTAGCATTTTGAGATTCTTCGGGCTGCGCCCTCAGAATGACAGTGCTATGATGAAAAAATTATTTCCGCTCCTTCTTGTGCTTCTCCTTCCGCTGGTGCTGCCCGCCCAGACACCCCAGGAGACCTATATCAACACCTATTCCGGCATTGCCGTGGAGGAGATGCTCCGCAGCGGGGTTCCGGCCAGCATCACCCTGGCGCAGGGCATCCTGGAATCGGGAGCCGGACAGTCGCGTCTGGCCAGGGAAGGAAACAACCACTTCGGCATCAAGTGCCACAAGGGTTGGACGGGCCGCAGCATGCGCCATGACGACGACGACCGTCAGGAGTGCTTCCGGGTCTATGATTCCCCGGAGCAGAGTTTCAGGGACCATTCGGATTTCCTCCGCTACCGGGATCGTTACAAGTTCCTCTTCGACCTGGAACGTACGGACTACAAGGGCTGGGCCTACGGCCTCAAGCAGGCCGGCTACGCCACGGACCCGAAATATGCCGGAAAACTCATCAAATATGTGGAGGACTACAATCTGAGCCGCTTCGACGTCATCTCCGTGGAGGAAGAGGCCGCCCTTCCGGAAGCGCCGCACAGGATTGAAGAGCCGGTGGCCGTTGCCGGTCCGGGAGAGGACCCGGTCCTTCCCAGCGAGGATTTCCATTTTCCGCTCACCCGGGCGTTGTACTCGCTCAACGGTGTTCCTTTCGTGTATGCCATGGAAGGGGAGAGCTACAGCTCGCTGGCCAAATATTACCATCTTTTCAAGTGGGAGATTCTCCGCTACAACGACGTTTCCAAAGACGCCGTGCTGCATGCCGGTGCGGTGGTTTATTTGCAGGCCAAGAAAAACCAGGCTCCGGAAGGCCTGGAAAAGTATATCGTCTCCGAGGACGGGGAAGATTTCCACGCCATCTGCCAGCGCTTCGGCGTAAAGGAGAAAGCCATCCTCAAGCTGAATGGCTTCGAGGCTCCGGTGCAGCTGCTGGAAGGAGATGAAATCAAACTTCGCTAGTCTATGAAAAAGTCTCTCGTCGGTCTGTTTGCAGCCCTTGCCGTGGCTGCCCTTTCTGTAGCCGGGGTAAAGGCCTGGCACGCCTGGTTCGACCGGAAGGTCCCCAATTTCACGGACGAAATGGACCTGTATGTCTATCCCTGGATGGATGTCGATGAGGTGCGGGATTCTATCCTCTCGGCCGGCATCGTGCGCAGCGAAGGAAGCCTCAAACGGGTTTTCAAGGGAGTGGAGAGCATGGAGGCCGGTCATTATCTGATAGACTCCACCTGCTCCAGCATGTATGTGGCGCGCATGCTGCACAAAGGCTGGCAGACGCCCGTGAACCTCACCCTTTCCGGTTCCATCCGCCGTCCTTCGGACTTGGCCAGGAAGATCGGCGCCCAGATGATGGCCGACTCGGCCTCGGTGGCGGATTTTGTCGCTTCGGATGATTCGCTGCGGAAATACGGCGTGGACCGTCAGCAATTGTTCACGATGGTTATCCCGGATACCTACCAGCTGCTATGGACGGCGTCCGTGCGGGATATTTTCGACCGTTTCGCCCGGGAAAGGGATGCCTGGTGGACTCCGGAGCGTCTTGCCGCCGCCAAGGCGCAGCGCCTGACTCCCCGGGAGGTGAGCATCCTGGCCTCCATCGTGGACGGGGAAAGCAAGTATGTTCCCGAGCAGCCTTCCATCGCGGCGGTCTATCTGAACCGCCTGAATACCGGGATGCGCCTCCAGGCCGACCCTACCGTGGCCTTTTGCTTCGATTATCGGCTTAACCGCATCCTCAAGTCGCACCTTCTGGTAGAGTCTCCGTACAATACCTATCAGAATGCCGGTCTCCCTCCGGGGCCCATTTCCTGCCCGCCTAAGACCTGTCTGGAAGCGGTCCTTCATCCGGATTCGCACGACTATATCTATTTCTGCGCAGACCCCGCCTTCAACGGGACCCACCGTTTCGCTTCCACCTACAGCGAGCATCTGGCCAATGCCCGCGCTTTTCAGACGGCCCTTACCGAGCGTCAGCGTGCAAAAAAGTAATCTCATATCCCGGGCCCGGGCAACGGCCGCCGAAATCCTGAAGGACCAGACCCGCTACGACGGGTCGCCTTTCATCGACCATCCCGACGCCGTGGCCGGCATCGTGTCGGAAGAGATCGGCCTGCCGGAAGATTGTGTCGTGGCCGTTTACCTGCACGAGGCCAGCCGCATGGGAGGCTATGCCGTGAAGGCCGACGAATGGGGGGATGCGGTATGCACCCTCGTGGACGGGCTGGACAAAATCTCCACCATCAAACCCAAAGACACGCGGCTGGAGGCGGAGAACTACAAGAAGCTCATTATCCAGTACTCCCGGGACCCGCGCGTGACGGTGCTCAAGCTGGCCGACCGCCTGGAGGTGATGCGGAGCCTGAAGATGTTCCCGAAATCCAGCCGGGACCAGAAAATTCTGGAAACGCTCATGCTGTATATCCCGCTGGCGCACCAGCTGGGCCTGTACAACATGAAGCGGGAGATGGAGAATATTTACCTGAATTACGCCGAGCCGGAACAGTATCGGCTCATCACCAATAAGCTCAAGGCGGGGGAGAAGGACCGCGAGAAACTGATGGCCGAATTCATCGAGCCCCTCAAGCTGAAGCTCTCCGAGGCCGGTATCCGTTACAAACTGAAAATCAGGACCAAGGCTGCCTATTCCATCTGGCAGAAGATGCAGAAGCAGAAGGTTCCGTTCGAGGGCGTGTACGATGTCTTTGCCATCCGCTTCATCATCGACTGTGACGGGGAAGACCACAAGCGGGAGAAGGACTTGTGCTGGCAGGTGTACTCTTTTGTGACGGAGGAATACGAGGCCGATACCAAACGCCTGCGGGACTGGATTTCCACCCCCAAGCCCAACGGCTACGAAAGCCTGCACATTACGGTAAAGAACCGTGACGGCGCCTACGTGGAGGTGCAGATCCGCACCAAACGCATGGACGATGTGGCGGAGAACGGCTTCGCTTCCCACTGGGCCTACAAGGGCATCAAGCGGGAAGAGACGATGGATACCTGGCTGAAAAGCGTCCGTCATGCGCTGGAGCATCCCGGTTCTGAAGGCGCGGAAGACCTTCCCCATCCCCCTTCCCGTGAGATTTTCGTCTTTACCCCCACCGGAGAACTCCGTATTCTCGCGGTCGGTTCCACGGTGCTGGACTTTGCCTTCGGCATCCATACCAATATCGGCGCGCACTGCGTGGGAGCACGGGTAAACGGCAAGGCGGTCTCCATCCGCGAGAAGCTTTCCACGGGAGATGTCGTGGAAATCCAGACTTCCAAGAACCAGCGGCCCAACCAGGACTGGCTGGGCTGGGTGGTTACGTCAAAAGCCCGTTCCAAAGTGAAGCAGGCCCTGGCGGCGCAGGAACTCTCCCGTGCGGCCGACGGCAAGGAACTGCTGGGCCGGCGCCTGAAGAACTGGAAGCTGGAGCTCCCGGACGAAATGCTCACCGAGCTGCGTAAAAAGCTGAATTTCCCCACGCTCACAGGGTTCTATGCCGCGATTGGCGAGGGCGTGCTGGATGTCAATACCGTCAAGGAATTCATTCTGGGCGAGGATGCCCGCCATGCGGCTTCCGTGGAAGCGGCCGAGGCTGTCCAGGCACAGGCCAAAGTTTCCCGCCATTCGGAGGGCCGGGACGATATTCTGGTGCTGAACGCCAAAAATGTGAAGGGGTTGGACTACAAGATGTCCAAGTGCTGCAACCCTGTTTTCGGGGACGACGTCTTCGGCTTTGTCACCCGCACGGATGGCATCAAGATTCACCGCATTACCTGCCCCAACGCAGCCCGCCTGCTGGAGATGTTCCCGTACCGCATCCAGAAGGTGAAATGGGCCGAAAGCCCTTCCAGCGGTTCTTTCCAGGTGGGCCTCAGGATTGTGGCCGATGAGGAAAGCGCCAGCGCCCGTATCCTGGAGGTCATCGGCCAGTTCAAGGCCTCCATCCGCAGCTTGACCGTCACGGAAAATTCCCGCAACGGAACCTGGGAAATCGTCATGAAAATCTCTGTCCCCTCCAACCTGGAACTGGACAAAGTCCTCTCCCAGCTCCGCATCCTCAAGCACGTCCTTAAAGTGGTGCGGCAGTAGGCTACTCCTTCCACACTTTCAGGTATTGCTCCAGGGCCCACATTTCGTCGCGGAAGCGGGCGGCGGCGGTGAAGTCGAGCTCTGAGGCCGCTTTCTGCATCTTGCGCCGGGCTTCTTCGGCAGCCTTTTCCACCTGCTCGCGGGACATGGAGCGGATCACGGGGTCCTGCAGCACGGCGGCCAGATCGGCCGCGATGTATCCGTCCACATAGGCCGATGAACTCTCGCGCACGGCGTCGTGCCCGAGGCCCACGGACACGTCTCCCTTGCCCAGTTCGGATGCGCTGGGAACGTAGGTGGGGTCAGACACGGAATCCTTGGCGCTCACGTGGCCGGTGACGCTGTTTCTCAGGTTCGGATTCAGGAAGCCGCTCAGGTGAGTGGTGTCTTCGCCGGACTTGACCAGCTCGCTCATGAGTACGTTGGCCCGCACCTGCACCTGCTTGGGCGTGATGCCGTGCAGCTTGTTATATTCCTGTTGTTTGGCACGGCGGCGGGCGGTCTCCCGGATGGTCTCGTCCATGCTCTGGGTGATGCTGTCGGCATACATGATCACCAGGCCGTTGATGTTGCGGGCGGCGCGGCCGGCGGTCTGGGTGAGGGCGCGGCCGCTGCGGAGGAAGCCTTCCTTGTCGGCATCCAGGATGGCCACCAGCGAAACGGTGGGGATGTCCAGGCCTTCCCGCAGGAGGTTCACGCCGATCAGGACGTCGAAGAGGCCGTTCTTGAAGTCTTCGATGATTTCCACGCGCTCGGCGGTGTCCACGTCGGAGTGGATGTAGCGGCAGCGGACGCCGGCCTTGGTGAAGTAGGAGTCCAGTTCTTCGGCCATGCGCTTGGTGAGGGTAGTCACCAGCACGCGCTCGTCCTTCTCGGCCCTTTGGCGGATTTCTTCCATGAGGTCATCCACCTGGTTCTTGGTGGGCCGCACCTCGATGGGCGGGTCCAGCAGGCCGGTGGGCCGGACGATCTGCTCCACCACCAGGCCTTCGGACTTCTCCAGCTCGTAGTCGGCCGGCGTGGCGCTGACATAGACTGTCTGGCCGGTCACGGACTCGAATTCGTCGAACGTGAGGGGGCGGTTGTCGCTGGCGGCGGGGAGGCGGAAGCCGTATTCCACCAGGGTCTCCTTGCGGGAATGGTCTCCGCCGTACATGGCCCGTATCTGGGGGAGCGTGACATGGCTCTCGTCGATGAAGACCAGGAAATCGTCCGGAAAATAATCGATCAGGGTGAAGGGACGCTGCCCGGGCTTGCGGCCGTCGAAGTAACGGGAATAATTCTCCACGCCGGGGCAGTAGCCCATTTCCTTAATCATTTCGATGTCGTATTCTACCCTCTGTTTCAGGCGTTTGGCCTCCAGAAACTTGCCGATGGATTCGAAATATTCCACCTGTTTCACCAGGTCGTCCTGAATTTGGCTCACGGCTTTGGCCCCCTTCTCCTTGGAGGTGACGAAGTTCTTGGCGGGATAGAGGTCGATTTTCTCCATTTCCTCGAAAATGGCGCCGCTCACCGGGTCGATGAGGGCGATGCGGTCCACCTCGTCGCCGAAGAATTCAATGCGGGCGGCATAGTCGGCCCCGCCCAGAAAGATATCCACGGTATCCCCGCGCACACGGAAGGAACCGCGTTTGAAGTCCGTCTCCGTGCGGTAATAGAGGGCGTCCACGATTTTGTAGAGCAGCCGTGTCATGGACATTTGCTCTCCCCGGCGCACGGTGACGGTCTGGTCGTGAAAATCGTCGGGATTGCCGATGCCGTACAGGCAACTTACGGAAGAGATCACGATCACGTCCCGTCTTCCGCTCATGAGGGCCGATGCGGCGCTGACCCGCAGTTCGTCGATTTTGTCGTTGATGCTGAGGTCTTTCTCGATATAGGTGTCGGTCGTGGGGATGTAGGCCTCGGGCTGGTAGTAATCGTAATAGGAAACGAAATACTCTATGGCGTTTTCCGGGAAGAAGGCCTTGAACTCTCCGTACAACTGGGCGGCCAGCGTCTTGTTGTGGCTCAGGATGAGGGCCGGACGCTGCAGCTGCTGGATGACATTGGCCATGGTGAAGGTTTTCCCGGATCCTGTCACGCCGAGAAGGGTGACATCCTGGACTCCCTGCTGCAAAGCCTTGCACAACTGCGCGATGGCTTCCGGCTGGTCTCCGGAGGGGTTATAGTCTGAGTGAAGCTTGAAATTCATGTTCTGGTCCTCAATGACAAAGATAGGGAGTTTTGAAAAGAATTAAAAATTATGCCGGAAATTTTGTCAAGATGAAAAATTTATTTAAATTTGCAGCGACAATCGCCATTAGGCTGTTGTCAATATGAGAAATTATTAATCTTTAATATTGTACTATGAAAGGTATCAAATTCTTTGGAGCTCTTGCAATCGCAAGCCTCCTGTTCTCCGCCAATGCTTTTGCCCAGGAGAACAACAATCGCGACGAGAACGGAAAGGTTGTCCGCGGCGCTTATGAAACCAACAAGGCTTTTGACAACACGTTCATCGGCATCGGCGCCGGTGTCAACAGTGTCGTGCCTTCCGTCCGCGCACCCAAGGACTGGGGCAAGATCGGCCTTGCCGCTGACCTGAACTTCGGCAAGTGGTGGACTCCCGCCATCGGTATGCGTCTGGGCTACCACGGCCTGTGGGATGTTGCCAAGACCGGTACTTACAATGACACCAAGGCTGGCAACCGTTTCGGTTTCCACTACATTCATGGCGACCTCCTTTGGAACATCTCCAACACCATCGGCGGTTACAAAGAGACCCGTTTCTGGAACTTTGTCCCTTATGCCACCATGGGTGTTCTGGATGTATGCCAGGGTGTGAATCCTTTCAAGAAGAATGCAAAGAACAACATTGAATATGCCGCTGGTGCCGGTCTCCTCAACGTTCTCCGTCTGAGCAACCGCGTGAACCTCACCATCGACCTCATGGCCCTCGTCGGCAAGGCTGCAGCTTACACCGATGGCGCCGGTCGTTTCGTCATCTTCCCTTCCGCAACTGCCGGTCTGCAGTTCAACCTGGGTAAGACCAACTTCGACCGTCACAGCACCATCACTCCTGTCGTGATCCCTGTTCCTTTCACCACCGAGCAGTACAACGCTCTGAAGGACAAGGTTGCTGCCCTCGAGAAAGAGAACGCCGCCCTCAAGGACAAGATCGCCCTCCTCGAAAAGGAAGTTGCCCCTCTGCGCAAACTCGTCAATGGTCAGACCTACCTCTACGAGAACGGTACCTTCACCGCTGTTGACGTGAAGGCCGGTGCCCCCATCTCCGTCTATTTCGACCTGGGTTCCGCCAAGATCTCCGCTCGTGAAAAGGCTCACCTCGAGTACTTCACCAACAACATTGCCACCGCCGACACCAAGGTTGAGGTCAACGGTTACGCCGACAAGGCCACCGGTTCCGCCAAGACCAACCAGGCTCTCTCCGAGAAGCGTGCCAAGGCTGTTGTTGACTTCCTCAAGAAGGCCGGTATGCCTGAGAGCAACATCGACTGCAAGGCCAACGGTGGTGTTGACATCTTCAACGCTCCCGCTTACAAGAACCGCGTAGTTACCATCGAGGTCAAGTAAGTTCAACTTACAAAATCGATAATGAGAGACATTCCTTCGGGGATGTCTCTTTTTTTATTACCTTTGTGGCGTAAAAACAGATTTGCTATGAGACGAAAACCCATCGTGGGCCTTATCTACGACTTCGACGGCACGCTTTCCCCGGGAAACATGCAGGAGTTCGGCTTTATCCAGGCCATCGGCCAGACGCCGGAGGAATTCTGGGCCAAGAGTGACGGAATTGCCAAGGGGCAGGATGCATCCAATATCCTGGCCTACATGAAGCTTATGTACGATGAGGCCCGGAAGAACCACATCAAGCTCACCCGGGCCGATTTCCGTCGTTACGGTGCGGACATCAAACTCTATGATGGGGTTCGGGAATGGTTTCGGAATGTGGACGAATACGGAAAGTCGCGCGGCGTCATCATCGAACATTACATCAATTCCTCCGGCCTCACGGAAATTATCGAAGGCTCACCCATCGCCGGGGAGTTCAAGCATATATTTGCCGGCAGTTTCATCTATGATGAGAAAGGGGAGGCCGAGTGGCCCGGCATTGCCGTGGATTTCACCGCCAAGACGCAGTACCTGTTCAAGATTCAAAAGGGTATTTTCTCGTCCCGCGATGCACAGAAAGTGAACGAATCCCTGGCCGACGAGGCCAAGAGGCTGCCTTTTACCAATATGATTTATTTCGGTGACGGAGATACGGACGTTCCTTCCATGAAACTGGTGAACATGTTCGGCGGCAATGCCATCGCCGTGTTCGATCCTTCCCGGCCGGCCAAAAAGGCTACGGCGCAGAAACTGCTCCGCCAGGGGCGCGTGAATTTCATCACCCCCGCCAATTATACCAAGGATTCCAGGACTTTCCGCCTGGTCTGTGCCATTATTGACAAGATCAAGGCCGACAACGAATTGAGACAATTTACCCGCTACAAATAATGAGAAAGCTTAAGATTGGAATGGTGCAGCAGCACTGCACCGCAGACATTCCCGGAAATATCAGCCGTTTACAGGCCTACGTCCGTGAGGCGGTCGCGCAGGGCGCCCAGCTTGTGGTGCTGCAGGAACTGCACAACAGCCTTTATTTCTGCCAGGAAGAGAATGCCCGGCTCTGCGATTTGGCAGAGCCCGTTCCAGGCCCTTCTACGGACAGTTTCGGCGCTTTGGCCAAGGAACTGGGGGTTGTGATCGTCCTGTCGCTTTTCGAGCGCAGAACCCCCGGAATCTATCACAATACGGCCGTGGTGCTGGAAAAGGACGGCACCATTGCCGGCAAATACCGCAAGATGCACATTCCGGACGACCCTCTCTTCTACGAGAAGTTCTACTTCACGCCCGGTGACATGGGTTTCGAACCGGTCAGGACTTCCGTGGGAACCTTGGGCGTGCTGGTGTGCTGGGATCAGTGGTATCCGGAAGCGGCCCGTGCCATGGCCCTGAACGGGGCCGAAATGCTTATTTATCCCACAGCCATCGGCGGGGTGCCCACGGACCCGGACTGGGAGCAAGCCCAGCAGCGCCAGGCCTGGCAGCTGGTACAGCGGGGACACAGTGTTGCCAACGGCCTGCCGGTGATAACGGTGAACCGTACCGGCGTGGAACCGGATCCCACCGGCCACTCCACCGGAATCGATTTCTGGGGACATTCTTTTGCGACGGGTGCACAGGGAGAACTCCTCACGGAGTTTGAGAAGGCGGAAGAGGGCGTCCATGTGGTGGAAATCGACATGGACCAGTGCGAATATGTCCGCCGCGGCTGGCCCTTCCTGCGGGACCGCCGTATCGATGCCTATGACATTCTCCTGAAACGCTACGGAAAGTAGGTTTACCAGCCGTAGGGGTAATTCATGGTGATGCAGTGGAGGCCGCCGTGGCCGGAAAGGAGCGCCCTGCAGTCGATGATTTCTATCTTGCGGTCCGGGAAAGCTTTTTGAAGCTGCCCGGCCGCTTTTTTGTCCAGTTCCGATCCGGCGCCGGGCATGAGCACGGCACCGTTCACGATCAGGAAGTTGGCATAGGAGGCCGGAAGACGGTAATCGTCCAGATAGAGGGGCTCGGGAAGGGGCAGGGGAATGAGACGGTAAGCTTCCCCGTTCAGGGTGCGGAAGCTCTTCAGTTGCTCTTCCATGGCTTTTAGCGGGCCATAATTCTCGTCGGCCGGATTGTCGCAAGCCGTATAGGCGATGGTGTCTGGCGAACAGAAGCGGGCCAGGATGTCAATGTGGCTGTCGGTGTCGTCTCCGGAAATGCCGCCATGCTCCACCCACAGGATTCTTTCCAGGCCGAAGGCATTTTTCAGACGCTCTTCAATTTCTTCCCGGGTCAGGTATTCATTGCGGTTCAGGGAGCAAAGGCATTCGGAGGTGGCCAGGAGCGTGCCGGCACCGTCGGTGTCAATACTGCCGCCTTCCAGAACGAAGGGTCTCATGTCCAGATAGCGGACGTCCTCTGCAAAAGCGCCTGCCCGGTAGATGTTGCGGGTAATCTGGTTGTCCAGATCGGCCCCGAATTTGAGGCCCCAGCCGTTGAAAACGAAGTCTTCGATGCACTTTTCGCCCTGGTCCCCGAAGACGGAAATGGCACCGTGGTCGCGGGCCCAGGTATCGTTGACAGGCGCTTCAATAAAGCGGATGTCCGGTGCAGGGGAGTAGCCGCGGGCGGCCATGTCGGCCTTGCATTCGGCCGTGTTCCGGCAAACAATCAGGAGCGGTTCGTACCGCGTGATGGCCTTGGCAACTTCTACGTAGCAGTCCAACACTTTGGAAAGCTCGTACCAGGCGGTGTCTTCGTGCGGCCAGGTAAGCTGCACGAAGCCTTGCTTCTCCCATTCTGCAGGCAGTCTCATATCCTTTCTGAATTAAAAGCCGGAGCCGAACTGAATCCAATACTTCTCTTCCAGGGCCTTCCAGGCGCGGACGCCCTCGTTGTAAATGTACTCGGTATAGGCATTGAGCGCGGAGGGGGAGGCGCCACTGGCGGGAAGCCCCTCGAAAGCAAGGCTCTCCAGGCGGAGGATTTCCTCGTTGAAGCCCTTTTTGGTGGTCTGCCAGGAAAGGGTGGCCAGTTTGTTTGCGCGGCGGAACTGCCACAGGTAACTGTCCGGTACATATTGCTTCTGGCCACAGACTTCAAAATTGGCGGGAAGGGTGGTGGTGCCGCAGAAAACGGGAATGCGCGGGCTCTGGCCGGGATTGTCCACGGAAATCCAGCATACGCCGCCCACGCTGTCCGGAAGCCAGCTGCGGAGTTGGGTGATGTGTGAGTAGGCGCACCAGGCTACGGCGACGGTACGGCGGAAGGTGACCGTTCCCGGAGCCAGGGTGTTGAGCGTATTGCGCATGGTGGTGGTGAGCCAGGGGTTGGCGACGGGGCTTACGATGGTATCGGCCGGATGCGTTTTTGTGGCGGCGCGGGCCAGTTTTACATTCCGGGTCATGTCATAGTCCGTCCCCTCGTAGGTTTCACGGTAAAGAGCCATCACCTCGCGGATGTCCACCTTCTTTTCGGGCTTCACGGAGAAGGGGAGTTCGTCCATGTCGTCCCGGAGGCCCAGCGACGGGGCAAAGTAGTTGAGCAGGAAGTATTCCCGGTCGCTGTAATTGCGACGCTTTGCGTTGGAAGTGAAGGCTTTCCAGAACACAAAGTCTCCCTTTCCGTCCCAAAGGCCGTTTTCAAGCGCCACCTGCTCTACATTGGCCGATGCCATCATGTTCTTGTCCTTGCGGTTGATTTTCCCGATGCGGGGGATGTTGGCCGACAGGGCCACGTGATCGTCCGGAACACGTTTGGCGACCCAGGCGGCTCCGATGCGGTGTTTTCCCACGCCCACGATTTCAAACTGCCAGACCTCGTTCTTGTCGGCCACGGTGAGGCATTCTCCGCTGTCTCCGTAGCCATACTGCTCGGCCAGGGAACCCATCAGGCGGATGGCGTCGCGGGCGTTGTCGCAGCGCTGGAGGGCCACTCTTTGCAGTTCCTCGATGCGGAACCATCCTGCGGCGTTCACCAGCGTATCGGGGCCCACGAAGGTGGTTTCGCCAATGGCGAGCTGCTTTTCATTGAGGCAGGGGTAGGCCGTGTTCAGATACGCGTAGGTGTGGGCCACCTCAGGAATCTCTCCCATCAGGCGTACGCCGGTGGTGTCTCCGCGGAAGGTCGTGTGCATGGTTCCTTTATAGACCGGATGCATGGTGCCGGGTTTGTGGTCTGCGGCAGGTTCCACCTGGACCCAGGTACGGTAGCGGCCGTCGCAGGTGTGCGAGGTGATGACGGACCCGTCGGTGGAAGCCAGTCGGCCCACCATGATGGAGGTGCAGCTTTCTCCGTTGAACTCCTGTGCGGACAGGGAGAAAGCCATTGCGAGCAGCGTCAGAATGCTGGTAATGCGGAAGGAATGTCTCATGTCGTTCATTTGTCAGATACAAATATAGCAATATTTTTTCCGGAAAAATCACTATATTTGTGTGTTGTACGAAAAACCTTAACAGCTGAATATGAAAAATAAAGTTTATCCTCATTATCTTCAGCGTCTTCAGGACGCAACACGCAAATTCTGGGACAAGCCGGCCCTGAACACCATCGGCGGAGATTCCTTCACTTATTCGCAGATGGCAACCGACATCGCCCGCTTCCATATCATATTCGAGAAAGCCGGCTTCAAGAAAGGTGACAAAATTGCTCTCTGTGCCAACAACGGTGCCAAGTGGGGCTTCGCATACCTCGCTGTCAACACTTACGAGACGGTCATCGTACCCATTCTGGCCGATTTTACCCCCGAGAGCGTAATGGGACTGGTGAACCATTCGGACAGCATCGCCCTTTTTACCAATTCCGCCCGCTGGGCCAAGATGGATCCGGAGAAAATGCCGGCCCTGAAGGTGGTCTTCGACGTGGATACCTGGCAGGTCCTCTTCTGCCGGGATCCCAAGATTCAGGAGACGGTGGACAATCTGGACAAGCTCTTCGCGGAGAAGTATCCCGGCGGCTTCGGCCCGGACGACGTGGTGTTCCCCACCGACAACTGGGACGACCTTTCCACCATCAACTATACCTCCGGCTCTACGGGAGACCCGAAGGGTGTGATGCTTACTTACCGTAACTTCAGTGCCAACGTGGACTTCAGCCAGCGCCACGTCCCCGCCGGTGACAAGATGGTGTCCATGCTGCCCATGGCCCACATGTACGGCCTGGTAATCGAGTTCCTGTATCCTTTGTGCAACGGCACCTCCATTTACTGGATGGCCAAGGCTCCTACACCGGCTTCGCTGATGAAGGCTTTTGCCGATGTGAAGCCTTACCTTCTCATTACCGTTCCGCTGGTGATGGAGAAGATTTACAAGAGCAAGGTGAAGCCTACGTTGGACAAGCCGCTTATCAAGTTCCTTACCAAAATTCCCGGCCTCAACAACGTTATCTACAAGAAAGTGAAAGACGGGCTGGTGGCGGCCTTCGGCGGCAACGTGGAGGAATTCATCATGGGCGGCGCCGCCCTGAATCCGGAGGTGGAACGCCTGTTCAAGAAAATCAAGTTCCCCTACCTGGTGGGTTACGGCATGACGGAAGCCTGCCCGCTGCTGGCCTATGAGCACTGGACCAAGTACGTGCCCGGTTCTTGCGGAAAGGCTGTCGATGTGGCCGAAGTCCGTATCGATTCCGACGATCCCCATCATGTGGTAGGTGAAATCCAGGCCCGGGGTGAGAACATCACCATCGGCTATTACAAGAATTCCGATGCGACGGCCAATGCCTTTACCGAGGACGGCTGGCTCCGCACCGGAGACCTGGGTATCATGGATGCCGATGGAAATATCTTCATCCGCGGCCGTTCCAAGAATATGATTCTGGGCCCTTCCGGCCAGAATATCTACCCCGAGGAACTGGAGGCCGTGGTGAATAACCAGGCCTATGTGATGGAAAGCGTCGTCGTGGATCGCGGCGGTAAGCTGGTCGCCCTGGTGTTCCTGGACGAGCAGGCCATTGCAACGGCTCTCCTGGACGCCGAAGCCAAGGCGGAAATTCCCGAGAACATCAAGTTGGGCGCCAACCGCCAGCTTCCGTCCTACAGCCAGATTGCCAAGGTGGAACTCATGGACAAGCCCTTCGAGAAGACCCCGAAGATGTCTATCCGCCGCTTCCTGTATAAGTAGAGGCCGATTCTCATAAAAAAATGGGGTGCGCTGGTGCATCCCATTTTTTTATGTTTGGCGGACTCCGTTATTTGATAAGGGAGTAACTGCGGGAGATGAAGTCGGACAGGGCTTTCCCCTTGAGCATGCCGTTTCCGAGCAGCGCCAGATCCACGATCTGGTGGAGGAGTTCATTGCTGTCGGCAAAGGCCTCCACATCGGTCCGGTGGGCCTTGCGGACAGCCTCCCTGGCCTCGCGGGCTTTGGTCTTTTCTTCTTCCGTCGCATCGGCCGGAGCTTCTGCGGGGAGCTCGCCCTGGGGTTTTACTTCCGAGAGTTTGTCGGCCCAGATCCTGGCCACCAGCGGGTTCTCCATGTTCACGGTGATATTGTAGCTTTCGGGCATGGAGCCGTAGAAGTTCATCCCGCCGCCCAGGGCGCTCATTTCGCGGTAGCGGCGCATGAATTCATTCTGGGTAATCAGGATCGGAGCTGTGTCGGCTCCCAGGTTGTCGCCTTGGACGAAGTAGTCGTTCCCGGCGGGAAGAACAGCCTTGAAGAGGTTTTCGAGGTCGTAGCGCTCGTCTTCCTTCATCTCGAGTTTCACCTTTTCCTCTTTGGGGATGAGGTTTTCCACCGCGTCGGCATCTACTCTGGCAAAGCGGGTGTCAGTGAGTTTCTGCTCCAGGAGGTTCACGTAGTGGGCGTCCAGTTCGCAGTCCATCAGCAGCACGTCGTAGCCTTTGTCCTTGGCTGCCTGGATGTAAGTGTACTGTTCGTCGGCCTTTGTGGCGTACAGGTACACAAGTTTCTTGTCCTTGTCTGTCTGCTGGTCCTTGACGGCTTCCCGGTACTCGTCAAAACTGAAGTACTTGCCGTCCATATTCTTGAAGAGGGCGAACTTGAGGGCCCTTTCGCAGAATTTCTCGTCCGACAGCATGCCGTATTCGATAAAGAGCTTGAGGTTGTCCCACTTCTGCTCCAACTGGGCACGCTGCTCCTTGAAGATGCTTTCCAGGCGGTCGGCCACTTTCTTGGTGATGTAGGTGGAGATTTTCTTGACCGATGCGTCACTCTGCAAGTAGGAGCGGGAAACGTTCAGCGGAATGTCCGGAGAGTCGATGACCCCGTGAAGCAGTGTCATGAAGTCCGGCACGATGTTGTCCACGTGGTCCGTAACGAACATCTGGTTGCAGTAGAGGGAAATCTTGTTTCGCTCCACGGCCACGCGGTCTTTGAGCTTGGGGAAGTACAGGATGCCGGTGAGATTGAACGGATAGTCCACGTTGAGGTGTATCCAGAACAGAGGCTCCTCGTTCATGGGGAAGAGGGTGCGGTAGAAACTCAGGTAATCTTCGTCCTTGAGTTCTGAAGGGGCCTTGGTCCAAAGCGGCTCTACGGCATTGATGATCTTGTCTTTGTCGGTGTCCACATACTTGCCGTCCTTCCATTCCTGCTCCTTGCCGAAAACGATGGGAACGGGCATGAACTTACAGTATTTGTTCAGAAGCCCCTCGATGCGGGCCTTTTCGGCGTATTCCTTGGAATCGTCGTCCAGATACAGGGTGATGACGGTGCCGCGGTCGGCCTTTTCAATCTCTTCCATCTCGTAGGCTGGGGAGCCGTCGCAGCTCCATTTCACAGCCTTGGCGCCCTCTTTCCAGGACAGGGTTTCAATCGTCACTTTCCTGGAAACCATGAAGGCGCTGTAAAAGCCCAGGCCGAAGTGGCCGATGATGTTGCCAATCTGGTCTTTGTACTTCTCCAGGAATTCGCCGGCGCTGGAGAAGGCAATCTGGTTGATGTACTTGTCAACCTCCTCTTCCGTCATGCCGATACCGTTATCCACGATTTTGAGGGTCTGTGCCTTCTCGTCCAGGTCGATATGGACCTTGAGGTCTCCAAGCTCCTCCTTGCAGTCTCCGGAGGCGGCCAGAGCCTTCATCTTCTGGGTGGCGTCCACTGCATTGGCCACCAGTTCGCGAAGGAATATTTCGTGGTCGGAATACAAGAACTGCTTAATGACCGGGAAAATGTTTTCGGTGGTTACACCAATTTGTCCTTTGTTTGCCATATAAAAAGTCTTTTTAGTTATCTGTTGAAGATTCTTCGCTTTCGCTCAGAATGACAATACCGGCCCCCGCGGGGACCGGTATCAGATACTCAAAATATGAGCCAAGCCCAAAGGGCTGACAAATTGGCAGGCTATCGGCCGATGAGCTGCAGGAACTCGTTGCGGGTTTTGTCGCTCCGGAGGAAAATGCCGGAAAAGGCCGACGTGGTGGTGATGGCGTTGGATTTCTGGACGCCGCGCATGGACATGCAGGTGTGCATGGCTTCGATGACCACGGCCACGCCCAGCGGATGCAGGGATTCCTGGATGCAGTCCCGAATCTGCTCCGTGAGACGCTCCTGGACCTGAAGGCGGCGTGCATAGGTTTCCACCACGCGGGCCACCTTGCTGAGGCCGGTGATTTCTCCCTGGGGAATGTAGGCGACATGGGCTTTGCCGATGAAGGGGAGCATGTGATGCTCGCAGAGGGAAAAGAGTTCGATGTCCTTCACGATGACCATGTGGTTGTACGGCTCCTGGAACAAGGCGCTCTTGACAATCGCTTCTCCATCCTGAAAATACCCTTGAGTAAGGAACTGCATGGCCTTGGCCACGCGCTCCGGAGTCTTTTGCAGACCTTCGCGTGAAGGATCCTCTCCCAGCAGCCCCAGAATGGCTTCGATGTGCCCGGCAATTTCCCGTGTTGTTTTTTCGTCGTATTCTTCGATCTTCTTGTATGCCATGGTCTATTCTTTGTAGCAGATATTCTGCATGCAAAATTAGCGAAAAAAATCCATGTATATAGTTTTTTTTTCTATCTTTGCATCCTCAGTAAAGGCGTTAGCGCCTTAAATGGTTGATTACTAAACGAATAAAAGCATTACGCTATGTTTTGGACACTCGAACTTGCAAGTAGCCTGGACGATGCTCCGTGGCCCGCAACCAAAGAAGAACTGATTGATTACGCCACCCGCACCTGTGCCCCCGATGAGGTTATCGAAAACCTCGAAGAGCTGGATGACGACAACTCCGAAATCTACGAATCCATCGAAGACATCTGGCCCGACTATCCCACCAAGGAGGATTTTATGTGGAATGAGGAAGAATATTAGGGGCTTAACTGACTGAAATACAGAGAATTAACTCGGATGGGTGCCATTTTAGCGAATGGTGCCCATCCTCATTTTATCGCATTCTGTCGC
>CADBFO010000025.1 GCA_902794005.1 uncultured Bacteroidia bacterium | reverse complement strand
AGCTGGTTGTAGAAGTGGCTGATGAGCATCTGCTGCAGCAGTTCGTTCTTGGTGGACTTTTTCAGGAAGTCAACAAGGGCCGGATAATCATTGACGAATCGGAGGACTTCTTCCTTGTCCAGACCGCGCAGCAGCCAGTAGCAGATATTGGATGAAAGTTCAAACAAATTGCTGCTCAGGCAGTCCGCATGGAACAGGGGTTCCGCATCTTGGATCTTGAAGCAACTCGACACATCCTCTCCCTGCAGGGTTTGATAGGAAAGCATGGCCTGGATAAGCGCCGAATAATAATCGGCCTCTATCTCCTTCCGGCACAGGGCAATGAGTTCCGGACTGGGCTGCTTCTCCGCAATGAAATCTTCCAATCGGGCCAGGTGATGCTCCAACTTTTCCTTTGCGGTCGTCGCAAATACATCGGCATGTGCAAACTCGCGCTTCGGCCCGTCCGGCGCGTCCAGATCCATCCTGGAGAACCCCGGCCAATCCTGGGGCAGGTAGTACCCCATATGGAAATCATTGTACTTCTCGTTGTTCTCTGCACCTTTCCCGGAATAAACGACCTTCGCCAAATCGGCAAAGTCCAACTCCACGTGGATAGAATCGCCGGGGCACACCACCATGTGCGCCACATGGGGCGGCATCGAAATCGTGCGCGGCGCATAAGGGGCCAGCGAAAACGCGAATCTATCATCATAGATGGCCGATGTCATCTTATCAGAGACCCTGTCATAGAACGGGATTACCAAGCTGATTTCCTGCGTCTTCGGATACACCTCCCGATTGGCGATATGTCCCGTAATCACCGCCGGGCGGGAATAATCGGCCGCATCCCCGTCGATATACTCCGTCCCAACCCCGTCGATATACTCCGTCCCAAATACAAAAGCCGATTCGTTCATTTGCACTTGCTGGCCATGCTGCTTGCAGGAGAGCGTCAAGCAAATGCCCATCATAAGCAATACGCCGGGAAAGAATGCCTTCCCGTGGGAATGATTATAATGTTTGTGGCGAATCATCAGTGTCCAAAAAAGCCGCAATATTTATGCCGCAGAATAAGGCCGAAACTCTCCGCCTATTCCTTCTTGAGCTCCACCGCTGGATTCGTCTTCGCCGCCTTGAGGTCCTGCCCGAGGACGGAGGCAAGGGAGATGACAAACGCGATTATGACTGCGAGGGCAAAGATCCAGTCGTAACCAGAAATGCGGTAGTAGAAACCCTCCAGGTACTTCCCGGAGAGCCAGACCGCCACCGGGAGGGCAATTACGCAAGCGATGCCCACCAGTAGCATATACTCTCCTGTCACCTTGAAGGTCTCGCGCAGGATGGTGCTGCCGAAGACCTTCCGAACGGCGATGTCGTGCGTGCGTTCTGAAGCATACAAGGCCGACATGGCCAGCAGGCCCAGGAGGACTACCATGACCGCAAGGAACATGAACAGTTCAACGAGGCGCATGTAATCTTCCGCTTCGCCGAGCATGGAGTCCAGCTTGTCCTTGATGAATCCGTTGGCGGTGGACTGGAGCACAAATCCGTTCTTTTCCAGGAAGAAACGCCCGTAGAGGGCTTCGAGTTCCTTCGCCGCTTCCTTCCGGTCACCGTCAATCCGGAGGACTCGGAAGTGTATATCAGGGGATTCCTCGACATGAATGATGCCTATCTGGCCGTCCTTCACGTGGGCCGCATCCGTCAGGGCGAAGTCCCTGACAACGCCGGCCACCGGTCCCTCCAGCCATTCGCCCAGCCAGGACGGCATCTTCGGCTCTGCAGGGTCCGTACCGAACTTGCGATAAGCCGACTCCGAAAGCCAATAGCCAGTACCGGAAGGAGCATGGAAGTCCTCAACAATCTCGAAATGATACATACGGAACGCATCCGGATTACAGGACATGAAAGCCATGTCCACCACCCCGTCAGACTCCGGATCCTTCATACTCATCGTAAAATTCGGACTCCCGGGGAATCCTTCAGTCTGGGCAATCTCAGAGACGAAGGGCAGGGCTTTCAAAGCATCCTCATGGCCCGTGCCGGTAACCAGATTTTGATAGTACAATCCATCGACATCCGCGCCCAACGGCCTGTGAATCATATGGCTGTACTGCCGCTCCATGACAAGCGAGAGTGCGATGAGTAAGATGGACAAGGCCGTCTGGAAAACGATGAAAACCTTGGAAAGGATGCGTTTGGAAATGGTGCGGTAGTTTCCTTTGATGACACGGATGACATCAAAGCGCGATGCAACGCGTGAAGGAATCCATCCCGCGGCCACACCAATCAAAAGGGTCAGGCCGATAACCGCCGCGACCATCCAGAAGTCCCAATGCCAGGCGAAAGGGACTGCCATAGGCGATTGAGGGTGCTTCGCCTCGATATAGTGGAGGAGCACCGGCTGGAAGGCATAGGCCAGAAGGACGGCGGCAACGGTACAAACCGCAGTGAACAGAAGTGACTCCTTGAGGTAGCTCCAGACAATCTGCTTTTTTGATGCGCCGAGGACAGAGCGTATGCTCATCTCCTTCACTCGCTTTCCGGCCAACGCCGTACTGAGGTTGATATAATTGAAAATCGCAGACAGAAGCAGCAGAAGCACCACGGCCGACAGGATCCGGAGGAGGGACTTATTCCCTTTCAGCAGGCCGTATGTCCCGCTTTGCAAGTCCGAGAAATACAGGCGGTCCATGCGTTCGATGGATCCGTATTTCATCTTGCCGGTGGTCGCGTTAAAGGGTTGGCGCGCTCCATGGGCCTCCATGGCGGCGTCGATACTGGAAGCCAGCCTTTCCTCATCATCTCCGCTCCTGATCAGGCAGGTTGTACCTCCGGACCAGCCGTAGAGATAAACCTCGGATGCGTCATTACTCGTATTGACCTCCAGAAACCCCAGCTGGTCGTCGCAGCGGAGGATGGGAGAACCCAGGTCCCTGAAGACGGCGACAATCCGGTTCGCCTGCCCGTTATGATCTTCCCACACCTGGCCGATGACGTTTCCGTCCGGAAAAACCTCCTGCGCATAGGACTCTGTTATGGCTACGGTATTGGACTCCAGGAGTTGGTCGGGGTTCCCGGACACCCATCGGACCGGGAACATCTCCAGGAAGTCAGGATTAACCACCGTGATCAGTTTGTCATGGACCGGCGTCTCTCCCACCTTCCCCCAGCATCCCTGGTATGAATAAACGGACGCTTTGTCGATGCCGGGAAGTTCTGCTTTCAAGAACTCGGCAAAGCCGCTGCGCGCCCCCGCCTCCACGGTGGTTGTCGATAAGCCGACGGCATAGGTCTCCTTCCACTCCGGATAGCCGCGAGCGACCTGCCACTGCTGTCGCACATACGCGCCGATCAGGATAACAAACGCCAGGCTCACCGCCAGTCCAATGAACTCGATGGCGGTGTATAACTTATTGCGGGAAAGGAATATCAGGAAGGATTTCATTTTTACTCGTTTTTCAGCGAATCGACCGGATTGGCACTGGCCGCAAGCCAGCCCTGGGTGATAACGACAGCGATGGTGATGAGAGTCACTATAGCCAGCGCTAGGACAAAAATCCATATGGGCATATTGGTTCGGAAGGCGAAATGTTGCAGCCAGCGCTGGCAGACGGCAATGGCGATAGGGGTTGCGATGACATAGCCCACGGCAACAATGAGCAGATACTTCCTGCTCAGTTGGGTCAGAATTTCCTTTCTTGTAGCCCCATTGACCTTCCGGAGCGCAATCTCCTTCCGCATGAAACGGGTGTCGAACCAGACAAGGCCGAGTACTCCGATCAGTGTGATAATCAGCGAAAGGAAGGAAGACATGCGTATGAGCCGAGTCTGACGAATCTCTTGTTCATACAGCCTCTCAATATCTTTATCCAGGAATCCGACATCTATTTCCGTCTCGTCGAGCTTTTTCATTTCACTATAAATCCGTTTGGCTTTCTGAAGTATGTCCGGGACATCTGCATTCGGCTGAACCTTAATCATGAAAGAGGCATAGTTCCAGTTGTCAGAGACGAGGAGTACGAGCGGGGAATAATCATGTTCCAGCGTCCGGGCATGGAAATCTTTCAAAATGCCGATAACGGCGACATTCTTCCCATACCTCGTAGGGATTGACTTACCGATGCCGAAAGAAGGAAGCGCTTTATGAAAAGACTCATTGACAAGGGCAACATCTGATTCACCGGGGTAAGGGAGACGCCCGTCAATCAGTTTTAATCCAAAGAATCCAGCATATTCCGGAGAGATATTCCTAAAGCTATATTTAATGATGTCATCACCCTCCCGCATTTCTGACATGGAAGACATGCCGCCCTCTATTGGAGTGTCACCTCTTGCCACGCCGATAACCCCGGGGATATTCCGGAGTTCTTCGGCCACGTCCTTGACTCGGGTAAAGGTGTGGCTTTCCATCTTCAGAACCCGATCGTAGTTGAAACCGAGCTCGTTATTATTGACCATATAGGAGGTCTGCCGCTGCAGCATCATGGCGCAGAGGATGAACATGAAGGACAGGACATACTGGAGGATGAGGGTGACAGTCCTGAGACCCCCGCCTTTTGCCGACAGTGCAAATGAGCCTTTCAGTACCAATGCAGGTTGGAAGGAGGTGCTATACAGGGCGGGAATCAGACCGGATACCAAGGCGAGCAGGAGGGCAGCGGTTCCGCCCAGGCAAAGGACAGTCACATTGCTGCTCGGGGCCATGTCTCCGGTAAGGAAGGTGGCCCATTGCGTCCCGCTAAGTGTCTTCATGGTGAGGACTCCAAGAAGGAAAGCGCAGCCAACAATCGCTATTGCACGAAGCAATTGTCTGGTTATCAAAGAGCCGCGCGAAGCGCCGAATACTTTTCGGGTATTGATCTCCCTGATCCGGAATGGCGTTGAGGCCATGGAGAAATTGACATAGTTGAATCCGGCGATGCCCAGAAACAGAAGCGCGATTGCGAAGAGAATGATGCAAAGCAGTTTATTGCCGTCTTTTTCCCCAGACCAACTTTCCTTATCCTTTTCGAACCAGGCGTCGTGAATTTGCGTTAAGCGGAGACCCTTGTACTCCTCGGACAATTTCACTTTTCCCACGGCCTCGCGGACTTTTTCCAAATCGGCGCCGGGTTTCAGTTTGATGTAGCAGCTATGCGGGTTGTAGTTGGGTAGGGACATGTCCCTTTCTCCCTCATGGACAAGGATACCATTGATCATGCTTTCATTTTCCTTCCGGTCCTTGTAAATACCGGTAATCCGGCCTTCATGCTCGAACTCAACAGTAATTGTCTCGCCAATCGGATTCCTGTCCGGGAACCAGCGCTTTGCCGCCGATTCCGAAATCAAGGCATCTCCTTCCTTGGCGAAATCCTCCCTGCGCCCTTCCACAAGGGTGATGTTGAAGACATCCAACACGGAAGTCTCCGTCCATGCGTAACTGATTCCATAGGCGGTGACATCTTCTCCGTCTCCGTCCTTTATCTGTACGGAGCCTACCGGGTCATTTCTCGTCATGACAAAGTAGTCGCAGGTCTCGGCTATGTCCGGTGAACTGTCTGCCACCATTTGAATCATGGGCCGGAGTATCTGCGGGGTATATAAACCCTCCTGGAATGAGGGCGCTTCAACGACGTAAACACCCTTCCCGCCTTCAAAGCGGTCATAGCTGTAATCATACCAGACCTGACTCATAAGAATCAGGAAAACGGAGAATGCGATTCCGAGTCCGATGATGTTCAGCAGCATCGGCACCCACCGGGTCTTGATTTTCAAGAGATTCATAAGGGCCGATTACAGTTCGTTCTTGACATCACTTACAATCTGACCATCGAACAGGTCAATCGTGCGCTGTGCGCAGGCGGCGTCCTTTTGGGAGTGCGTCACCATCACGATGGTGGTTCCCTCTGCGTTGAGCTCTTTCAGCAGATCCATCACCTCCTTTCCGTTCTTGGAGTCCAGGTTACCGGTCGGTTCATCGGCGAGGATCAGCTTCGGTCCTGCTACGACGGCACGGGCGATGGCCACGCGCTGCTGCTGACCGCCGGAGAGCTGCTGCGGGAAGTGCTGGGCACGGTGGCTGATGGCCATGCGTTTCATAATCTCGGTCACTTTGGTCTTGCGTTCAGCGGCGGAGATGTTGAGATACCGCAGCGGCAGTTCGATGTTCTCGTAAACGTTCAGTTCGTCGATGAGGTTGAAACTCTGGAACACGAAGCCGATGTTGCCCTTGCGGAACTTGGTACGCTCCTTCTCTTTGAGGCCACCGACCTCGGTACCCAGGAGTTCATAGCTGCCGCTGGTGGGATTGTCAAGAAGACCCAGGATGTTGAGAAGGGTTGACTTACCGCAACCAGACGGCCCCATGATGGCGACAAACTCGCCGTCCTTGATTTCGAAAGAAACACCATTGAGAGCCGTGGTCTCGATTTCTTCCGTGCGGAAGACTTTGCAAAGGTTGGAAACTTTAATCATTCTCTTATTATGAATATTCTAATAGATGCCAAAACAAGCATTCATCGTGCCAAACAACATAACTTGTTGATATACAAAGTTAAATTCACAGACGTGCCCGTCCGGGAATTGTAAAGCTTTACACTTGACTGTAAAGACGGTTTACACGTCAGGGACAATTCTATATCCTCGGCTTCCTGACAATACGGATGACATGGCTTTGTCAATTTGGTTCACTTGCAAAGGTACATCGTTTTGCCGATATATCGGCCCGTCAAAACCCCTCCGAGGCATGTCGAATCCCCCTGATGGGGCCTGGTGGAAGGTTATTTCCCGCAACTACAAAGAAGATGTCAGGGTTGAATTCTGTTGTGCAAATGTCGTGCAAAAATGAAAAAAGAATCTGCAACCTCCTCAAAATGAGAAAGTTGCAGATTCTCGAAGTGCACTCTTAGGGACTCGAACCCTAGACCCGCTGATTAAGAGTCAGCTGCTCTACCAGCTGAGCTAAGAGTGCTGGTAACTCTGTGGAAGACCCGCTTCCTTTGTGACCCGTTCGGGGCTCGAACCCGAGACCCCAACATTAAAAGTGTTGTGCTCTACCAACTGAGCTAACGAGTCTTCCAAACCGTTTTTTACCGGTTCCCCGTAACGGGATTGCAAAGGTAGTAACTTTTTTGGAAACTGCAATAAATTTTTCAAAAAAGTTTTCAGGCCGAATACTCTTTGATTTTCTGCTCCTGGGAGAGGCGGCAAACCAGCAGCCGGTCGGCAGATTCGGCAACGATATATCCTTCAAGTCCTTCCACCACGACCGTCTTCTCGGAGGCCGTATGGACAAAACAGTTCCGGCAGCCGTGGAGCCGGACATCGGCCCCGATGACGGAGTTGCCGTCTTCGTCTGCGGAGAGATGCGACATGACCGAGCCCCAGCTGCCCAGGTCGCTCCAGGCAAGGTCTTCCGCGATGACATAGATACGCGGGGATTTCTCCATCACGGCATAGTCGATGGATATCTTTTCGCAGCCCGGGAAAAGAAGGCGAAGCTGCTCCTGTTCCTGCTCCGTAAAAAGGGACTGGGCCAGCCTGTCCATCACGGCGGCAATGTCGGGGGCATAGGCCCGCAATTCGCTGACGATGGTTCCCACGTTCCACACGAAAATTCCGGCATTCCAGAAATAATGACCGTCTTCCAGGTAGCCGATGGCCGTGTCCAGATCCGGTTTTTCCTTAAACTCCGACACTTTTACCAACTGGCCGTGAAGAGCCTCGGCGGCATGGATATAGCCATAACCGGTTTCCGGACGGCCAGGCGTGATGCCCACCGTAACGATGGCGTCCCGCTCCTCGGTGAAGGCAAGCGCCTTGCCGATGGTTTCCGCGAACTCGGCGGTTTTCATCACCAGGGCGTCGGCCGGCGTAACCACGACATTGGCCTCAGGATCTTTTTTCTGGATTTTCCAGGAAGCGTAGGCAATGCAAGGGGCGGTGTTGCGGCCCTCAGGCTCGGCCAGGATCTGGCTTTCCGGGATATCCGGCAACTGCTCCCGGACCAGGCGCACATATTTTTCGCCGGTGACAACCCAGAAATTCTCCGGCCGGCACAGCGGGACAAATCGGTCCACGGTGAGCTGGAGAAGGCTTCGTCCCACGCCCAGGACGTCGATGAACTGCTTGGGAACATCCGGCGTGGAGAGCGGCCAGAGCCGGCTTCCGATACCTCCGGCCATAATGACAACGTGCGTGTTCATGTGTTTCAGTGTTAGGTTTGCAAATATACGCAAAAAAACTATTTGTGCCAGAAACGGGAGGTGATGTCCTCCCGCCGGCCCGCAACGACGTGGTAGAGACGCTGGTTGGTGGCAGGGTTGTTGAGCGGCCCGCAATCGGCCTTGTATGGACCCAGCTTGATATAGTCGAAGACCTCCCAGAAGGCGGGCTCCACGGACTCACGGCCGCTGTACAGGGCCACTTCCAGCCCCAGCGACCGGGCATGGCGGGCCAGGGACAGCAGCGCCGGGGCGTCACTCCCCTCTCCCAGGAAAAGAAAGCAGTTGACACCGTAATTATCGGCCACCAGGGAATCGAGGACCGCGGAGGTCAGTTCCTCCCCGATATCCTGCTTGAGAAACGGCGAATGGCATCCGACGCAGTTTCCCCGGCAGCCCGAAATATCCACCGCCAGGGAAACACGGTCCGGAATCTCCTCCAGGACCACGGATGTCATCTCGGGAACGTACTTGATCACTGGTCGATGTAAAAACGGTGCTCCGCTTCTTCCTGACGCATCTCGGAGAACGAGGATACGCGCTTGAGATAGCCGATGACCCGGGTCAGGTAGTCCAGGTTGGCGCTTCCGCACTTGGGGCACACGGAAAGCGTGTCCTTGGAGATGTATCCGCAATCGTTGCATACCGTGTTGCGGCAGTTGAAAGTGAAGTAGTTGGTGCCGTAGTGCGCGGCCGTGTTCAGCAGCTGGCGGTATTGGTCCCGGCTCAGATGCTCGGCAATGTTCATGTGGAGGGCGCTGCCACCGTCCAGATACTTCACAAAGTCTTCCCCATGCAGCTTGAACTTGTCAATCATGCTCAGGCTCTCGTCTTCCGGATTGTAGAAGTAAGAGCTGTACATATTGTGCCTGGCGCTCACGAAATATCCGTCCTTCTTGTCCCATTTGTAGTTTTTGCCGGAAAGGTTTTCCCCGGGCACGAACTCCGTGTTGAACATGGTTTCCCTGGTGCGGTCTTTCCGGTTGCAAACATTGATGGTTTCCAGGAGGGTGTTCACGAACTCCTTGTAGGCGGCATTGGGAGAAATCTTGAGCCCCAGGAATTCCGCGGCATCCGTGAGGCCGTTCACGCCCACCGTCAGGTACTGCTTTTTCATGTCGATGAAACCGGCGCGGTAAACGTCCAGCATATCGGCCTTGAGGAAGTCTTTGATAATCTCGTTGAAAGCGGTCTGGTACTTGTGTACGCGGACGGTCTGCTCGGTCACGGCATCGGCGATGTAGCGATACAGCACCTCCTTGTCATACATGGAAGGTTTGAGCGGACGGTCCGGGGCGATGGCCTCTCCCTTCTCCACCTTGAAGTATTTGCGGGCGGCGTCCTGGATGAGCCGATTCAGGTTGATGGTCATCACGCTCTTGGAACCGGTAGCCACGGAAGCCGTGCCCATGGAATACTGGTGCGTGGTGTGATTGTGGCTGTCGTCGTCCAGGTCCTTGAGCGAATTGCGCAGGCGGCAGCAGCTGGACAGGCTGTCGGGGCTGTTGGAGATGTAGCAGAAGAAACTGTGCCCCTTGGCCCACATCTCGGCAGTGAAGTCGGCATACTCCTTGTCGGCATAGTCGTCCCCGCCGTCGGTGAGAAGGGCCATGGTCTCCACAGGGAAAGTGAGGATGTAGTGGCTGCGTTCCTCATTGAACCAGTTCATGAAATGTTTCTGCAGCCAGGACAGCGTCTCCCACTTGGGGGCGCTGCCGTCCGGAAAACGGAACTCTCCGAAAACCCCTTCGAAATAGGGCTTGTCAAAATAGCCGATGTTCCAGAACACCGTCTGGTAACCGCGGTTGCCGGCCGGCATGTTCATGGAGTGGACCACCTGCTGGAAGCAGTTGTCAATCACCTTCTTGAGAGTACGCTGCTTGGTATTGTTCTCCACCACCTCGTCCAGGCGCTCCAGGTAATTGTCCCCGTAATCCTTGCGGATAAAATAGTCCAGGTACATCAGGAACTCCGGGGTGGCCACGGCGCCCATGAACTGGGAGGAGATGGAATAGACCAGGTTGATGAATTCTCCGCAGAAACTCTTGAGGTCCGTGGGGGCGATGGACACGCCGCCCAGTTCCCTCAGCCCGCTTTCCAGGAAAGGATACATGGTGATGGCCACGCAGTAAGGGTAGCCGGGGGTGCCGCTTTCGTCATGCTTGTACAGGATGTGGGACTCCAGATCGGCAATGTACTGCTGGGCAAGGTTCTTTCCGTAGAGGGCCTTGATCTTGTCCTGCATGATGTAACGGTTCTGCTTGATGTTGTTCTCCTTGTACAGTTCGTTGCCCAGCGTCACGATATTCTTGTGGGTGATGTTGGCGTTGGAGTCGAACTTGGATCCGGTGGCGGCGTTGGAAGCCTTGATGTAATCCCGGATGAAATCCCGCTTTTTCCGAAGGTCCATTCCCCGGTCGAAGGTTTCGATGTATTCCAGGGCGGCCTTCTTGTTGATGGACATGAGGGATTCCACCACCTGGCGGCGGATTTCCTGGCTGGACATCTTGTCATAGATGAACAGATTGTCCACCACCGAGACGACGACATCTTCCGGTACGGGCTGTCCGGTATGGACAAAGGCCAGTCGGATTCCGTTACATAGTTTCTCGCGGTCAAACTCTTCGTAAGAGCCATTGGTCTTTCTTACTTCCATAGTATATCTATTTAATTTTCAGGAACTTACAATGAGCCACAACGGTTCGAGGGCTAAAAGTGACGGACTGTCAGCAGTGACAATCCGTCATTCTTTCAGTACAAAGTTAGACTGTTATGTCTGATTATTCTTCCCGGGAGGGAAAAGTTTTCAACAAACTTTTTAACATAGGGAAGGACTAATAGCCGAAAACCTCCTCCAGGGACACTTCCTGAACCGGGCCCAGGGTTTTGAGGAAATTCATGTCCAAATCCTTGGTGTCTCCCAGGATGGCGTAGTGATAGGTACGGCCGGCGATCCACTTGGCATGGACGGCACGGAGATCCTCCATGGTAAGGGCGTCCACCTTCTCAAAGATCTGCTTCTCACGAGGCTCGGAAAGGCCCAGTTCCCGGGCGTTCAGGTAGCTGTACAGCACCCCTTCTCCCTTGACACGCTGGGTACGGAGCTTTCCAAGGATGGCCGCCTTGGCGATAGCCAGGTTCTCGGGGGCTTCCGGAAGGGTCTCGATAATCTCGTCGAAACCCTCGCAGGCCTTCCGGAGCTTGTCGTTCTGGGAGGCGATATAGGCACGGAAAGAATAGGTGTCGCCCGTAAACGCCGGGGCCGAAAGGCGGGCGCCGGCGCCGTAGGCAAGAGCGCGGGATTCGCGCATCTCCTGGAACACGATGGCATTCATGCCGCCACCATAGTATTCGTTGAAGAGTTCGATGACCGGGTCTTCTGCAAGGTCCAGAACCTCTCCCCTGTCGGAATACTGCACATAATTGAACTGGCGGGCGTCATAATGCGTCACAAACACCTGTCGGGAAGGCGTGAGCCGCTTGATGCGATGGGTCTTCTCCAGCGGTTCCAGATTGGCGGCATCGTGCAGCTTGGCCAGCATTTCCTTCACCTGCTCCAGGGAAGCGGGGCCATAATAGAGAATCTTGTGCCGTTTGCCAAGAAGGCCTTTCAGGGATCCCAGCAGGGCCTCCGAGGTCAGGTCCTGCACCTGCTGATGGGTGAGGGTTCTGGCCCGGATGTACTCCGGACCATAGATCAGATAGTTCTGAAGGGCGCTGTTGCAGGCGCGCTGGTTTTTCTTGGTATCGGCCCGCATGCGGAAGATGTCAGCCTTCATTTCGGACAGGATTTCCTCGTCGGCATTGACATTCCGGAGCTGATACTCAAATATTTCCAGGGCAGCCGCCAGGTTTTCGCTGAGACCGCTCACGGAAAGGCTGGTCGTATTCCCGCCCACCTGGACAGCGGCGCTGCAGGCCAGGCCGTAAAGGCGCATGGCATAGTCTGTCGCGCTGTATTTGTCGGATCCGAGGTAGCTGAAGTAATCGGAAGCCACATCCAGGACCGGATCGTTGTCAGATCCGCAGTCATAGCGGAAGGTAAGGCTGGCGATATCGTTCTGCCCGTTCTTTTTGTACAAGAGCTCAAGCCCCTGGAACTCGCTCACGGTCATATCCTTGCCGTAATCCACGAACACCGGCTCGATGGGAGCGGGCTCGGAAGCGGCGACGGAGGCCAGAAATGCGCTCTGTTTGTCACGGTTGGTGGCGATGGGCGTAATTTTGGGCGCGTCGATTTTCTTGATGCTTTTGTCTTCACCCAGGTGCTTGAACACGATTCCGTAAGCGTTTTCGGGGAGGAATTCCTGCGCCCAGGCCACGATGTCCTCCTTGGTAAGAGCGGCGATGCGGTCCATCCGGCCCACTTCCCATTCCCAGGAAGTGCCGTTGATGAAACTGCTGAGAAACATGCTCACGCGGGCCCGGTTGGAGGTGAGGGCGCGCATCTGGCCCAGCTTGTAGTTGGCCTTGGCGGCCTCCAGCAGTTCATCCGGGAATTCCCCGTTGCGGAGCTTGGCCACTTCGGCCAGCATGAGGTCGCGCACCTGCTCCAGGCTCTGCCCTTCCTTGGGGCTGCCCTCCGCAATCATGAGGCCCCAGTCGGTACGGCCATAATTGAAGAAGCCGCCGCTCAGGATGGCCTGGGTCTGGTTGAGGTTCAGGTCGGCCAGGCCGGCCTCACCGTTATAGAGGATGGAGCTGACAATCTCGGCCACTTCGCTCCTGGGATCGCTGTCGCCGGGCGTGCGCCAGCCCATCATAATGAACTCTGCATCATAGCCATAGACATCCTTCACCCGGGGAACGGTGACGGGCTCTTCCGCGGCCACGGTGCGTTCCGGCAAGGCCGGGTTGGGCTCCCATTCACTGAAATACTTCTCGATGATCTTCACCACCTGGTCGGGGTCGAAATCGCCGGACAGGCAGATGGCCACGTTGTTCGGCACATAGTAAGTGTCCTTCTGATGACGGATGGCCTTCAGGGAAGGATTCTTGAGGTGATCCTGTGTGCCGATGACCGTCTGGGTTCCATAAGGATGATGCACGAACAGCATGCTGTCCAAGGCGTCGATGGCCTTCTCGCTGTCATCGGTAAGGCCCATGTTTTTCTCCTCGTACACGGCCTCCAGCTCCGTGTGGAAACCGCGGAAGACGCAGTTCATAAAGCGGTCGGCCTGAATCCTGGCCCAGTTCTCCACCTGGTTGGAGGGGATTTCCTCCACATAGCAAGTGACGTCGTTGGAGGTGAAAGCGTTGGAGCCTTCCGAGCCGATGATGGACATCAGCTTGTCGTACTCGTTGGGGATGGCGATCCGGGAGGCCTCCAGGCTCACGGCGTCAATTTCCCTGTAGAGGGCGTCGCGCTCGGCCGGGTCCGTCAGGGTACGGTACACCTCGTAGAGGGAATCAATCCGGGCCAGCAGGGGCTTTTCGGCCTCATAATCCTGCGTGCCGAACTGTTCGGTTCCCTTGAACATCATGTGCTCCAGGTAGTGGGCCAGTCCGGTGTTGTCGGCCGGGTCTTCCTTGCCGCCGGCATGGACGGCGATGTAGGTCTGGATGCGGGGCTCGTCCTTGTTTACGGTCATATAGACCTTGAGTCCGTTGTCCAGGGTGTAAATCTTGGCCTGAAGGGGGTCTCCCTTCACCGTCTTGTACCGGGAGCATCCGGCGAGGGCCACAGTTGCGGCCAGCAGAAGCAGAAAAAATCTTTTCATGACAAGTATCGTTTAATATACACGGCACACTGAAATGCAAAAATACACAAAAAATGTCGTATCTTTGTAGATTGGAAAGAAAAGAAACAAGAAAAATATATATGAAAAATTTTGTAGAAGAACTCAGGTGGAGAGGCATGATCCAGGACATTATGCCCGGAACAGAAGAGAAACTGCTGGAAGGTCCCAAGGCTGCCTACGTGGGCATAGACCCCACGGCCGATTCCCTGCACATCGGCCATCTGGTAAGCGTCATGATCCTCAAACACTTCCAGCATTGCGGCCACAAGCCCTACGCGCTGGTGGGCGGTGCCACCGGCATGATCGGGGACCCCTCCATGAAAAGCGCGGAGCGCAACCTTCTGGACGAAGCCACCCTCAATCACAACGTAGCCTGCATCAAAGCCCAGCTCTCCCGTTTCCTGGACTTCGACTCCGACGCCCCCAACAAGGCGGAACTGGTGAACAACTACGACTGGATGAAGGACTACAGCTTCATCAATTTCATCCGCGACATCGGCAAGCACATCACCGTCAATTACATGATGGCCAAGGATTCCGTGAAAAAGCGCCTTTCCCGCGACAGCTCCGAAGGCATGTCCTTCACCGAATTCAGCTATCAGCTCATGCAGGGCTACGACTTCTACTGGCTGTGGAAGAACAAGGGCTGCATCCTTCAGCTGGGCGGCTCCGACCAGTGGGGCAACATCACCACCGGCAGCGAGCTCATCCGCCGCATGGACGGAGGCGAAGCCTTCGCCCTCACCTGTCCCCTCATCCGCAAGGCCGACGGAACCAAGTTCGGCAAAACCGAAAAGGGAAACATCTGGCTGGACCCGGAGCGCACCTCCCCCTACGAATTCTACCAGTTCTGGCTCAACGTGGCCGATGACGATGCAGAGCGTTACATCAAGATTTTCACCCTGCTGGACCGCCCGTCCATCGAGCGCCTCATCGACGAGCATCGGCAGGATCCCGGCCAGCGCAAGCTGCAGAAGGTCCTAGCCCAAGAGGTTACCGTCATGTGCCACGGACAGGAAGCCTACGACAATGCCGTAGCCGCTTCCCAGATGCTCTTCGGCGGCAACTCCGAAGCACTCAAAAAGCTGGACGAGCGCACCTTCCTGGCCGTTTTCGGAGATGTTCCCTCCTACGATATCGCCAAAGAAGACCTCCCGTGCAACATCCTGGACCTGCTGGCCGTGAAGACCGCCATCCTTCCCTCCAAGGGCGAGGCGCGCAAGATGGTGCAGGGCAATGGAATCGCCATCAACAAGGACAAGGTCACGGACATCAATGCCGATGTCACCGGGGCCGATATCGTGAACGGCCACTACATCCTGGCCCAGAAAGGAAAGAAGAACTATTTCATTATTAATGTCAAATAATGGAAAAGCAAGCTAGTACAAGACAACTGAAAGTCGGGCGTGAAATCCAGAAAGACCTGGCGGAGATGATCCGTTCCAAGGGCATGGCCACCTTCGGCGGCGCCCTGGTGACGGTGAGCGAGGTCCGCGTAAGCCCGGACCTGTCGGTGGCCAAGGTGTTCGTGAGCATTTTCCCTTCCGACAGGCAGGCCGCCGTCATGCAGTGGCTGGAAGAGAACAACAAGGCACTCCGCGGAGAGCTGGGCCACGTGGTGGCCAAACAGTTCCGCATCGTTCCGGAACTGGCGTTCCTTCTGGACAACACCCTGGATTATGCAGAACATTTAGAGGAACTCCTTAAAAAGTAGATTCTTCGCTGCGCTCAGAATGACAACACTGCCGTTCAGAATAGCCTTCCGATACCTTTTTGCCCGCAAATCGTACCATGTCATCAACACGATTTCGGCAATAGGCGTAGCGGGCATGGCCATCGGCACGGCGGCGCTTGTGATCATCCTTTCGGTTTTCAACGGCTTCGACTCGCTGGTGAGCCAGTCCCTGACCGACGCCGACCCGGACCTTGTCGTGAAGCCCGCGACGGGGAAAGTCTTTACCCCGGAGAGGGTCGAAAGCGCCCTGGCCTCCAAAGACATCGTGCGCCTGTCCAGCGCGCTGGAAGAACAGGTCTTCATTTCTTACGAGAACAAGCAGAGCCTTGCCAGAGCCAAGGGAATGGACCCGGTTTCCGAGGAGGAGTCACCGCTGATGAACCATCTCATCGACGGAACCTGGCAACTCCATCACGGCAAGCAGCCATCGGCCGTGGTGGGGGCTGGGCTGGCCGCCTCCCTGGGCATGAATCCCCGCTTTGTGGCTCCGCTGGAAATCTTCTATCCCTCCCGGACGGGGGCCGTTTCCCTGACCCATCCGTCCGCTTCCCTGCGCTCGCAGAAGGTCCGGCTCTCCGGCGTCATTTCCGTGAGCGCGGAACTGGACGCAAAACTGGTGGCGGTCCCCATTGAAACGCTCCGGGAACTGCTGGAATACCCCACCGAGGTTTCTTCCGTCGAAATCTGGACGGCACCCGGCCGGACCAGGGCCGTGCAGGAAGAGCTTGCCCGGACGCTGGGACCTTCCTTCCGCGTTCTGGACCGCTATCAACAGGAAGAATCCGTCTATAAAATGATGCGTTACGAGAAACTGGCCATCTATCTGATTCTCGTTTTCATCGTCCTCATTATTGCTTTTAACATTTACAGCTCGCTCAAGATGCTGGTCATCGAGAAGCAGGAAGACATCGGCACGCTCCGCTGCCTGGGAGCTCCGGAGGGAATGCTCCGCCGGATTTTCTTCCTGGAAGGCTGGCTGGTATCGCTGCTGGGCATGGCCATCGGCCTGGTCATCGGAATGGCCCTGGTACTTCTCCAGGCACGCTTCGGCCTGGTTCCCATGCCCGGAAATTTCCTCGTACCGGCCTATCCGGTGGTCCTGAAAGCGTCGGACATTCTGTGGACGGTTGCGGGCGTTGCCGGCATCGGCTTCCTCATGGCCCGTCTCCCTTCCCGCAAATTATGAAGTGCCGGGGACTCATAGCGCTTCTGCTGGTCCTGGCGGGGCTGGATCTGATGTGCGGAAACGGCTTCGGCATTCCGGCCGATGCCATCTTCTGGAAGCTTCGGCTTCCGCGCATGCTCACGGCCATCGTCGCCGGAGCATCGCTGGCCCTCACGGGGGCACAGATGCAGGCTCTCTTCCGCAATCCCCTGGCCGACCCCCACATCATGGGCGTGAGCGGAGGGGCCGGACTCGGAGCCGCCCTTGCCGCCTTTGCCGTCTCGGGACTCAGCCCCTGGGCGGGCGGGATCACCCTGGTTTCGGCCGCATTTGCCGGGGCCCTGGTCACCGGCCTGGTCATCGTGGCCGTGGCCGCCAGGACGCAATCTACGGGCACCCTGCTCCTGGTGGGCGTCATGCTGGGATTCGTCCTCA
Organism: uncultured Bacteroidia bacterium; assembly: GCA_902794005.1. Classification (GTDB taxonomy): domain Bacteria; phylum Bacteroidota; class Bacteroidia; order Bacteroidales; family UBA932; genus Cryptobacteroides. The sequence continues at coordinate 31,205 of CADBFO010000025.1, read as the reverse complement.
GCGCCCTCAGTTCCATCCTGCAGTATTCGGCCGGAGAAGAGAGCCTGAAACTGTTCTACAGTTGGATGGCAGGCAGTTTCTCGGGCGTTTCCTACACCGGACTGGCCTTTATGGGCGTCATGCTTGCCGTCGGATTCATCCTCGCCTTCGGAAATGCCAAAGGACTGGACCTGATTCTGTTCGGAGACCGGTATGCCGCCCTGGGCGGCGCTCCGCTCAAAGCTTTCCGCTTCCGCATCATGCTGGGCTGCTCGCTGATGACCGGTGCCGTCACCGCCTTCTGCGGCCCGCTCGGCTTCGTGGGCATCGCCGCTCCGCACATCGTCAGAAGGATTTTCGGAACCTCCGTCCACAAGAAGGTCCTTCCCCTGTCCCTGGCCGCCGGCGCCTGCCTCACTCTTGCGGGAGATATCCTTTCCCAGGCGGGCGGCACGCCGCTTCCCGTGGGCAGCACGCTGGCCCTTATCGGCATCCCTCTCATCCTCGTTTTATTATGGAGGAACCGCCTATGACGGAAATGAAGCACCTTTGTCTCGCCTGCGGAGAGAATATCCTCTGTGCCGACGTCTCCTTTCACATCGGGCCGGGAGAATGCCTCCTTCTCGCCGGTCCCAACGGCTGCGGCAAAAGCACTTTGCTCGGAACGCTGGCGTTGCGGGCCAGGCATCTGGCACAAAATCCTGCCCGGCCCAAATGCATCCTCATTCCCACCGGAATTCCCAAGGTGAAGGGATTTACGCTGGAGGAGTTTGTGCGCACGGGATGCTTCCGGGAGAGCAACTGGGCCGGGAAACTGGGTGAAGAAACGGAAAAGCGCCTGACAGAGGCTCTGGAGCGCTTGGGACTGGAAGAGCGGCGGGGCCAGGACATCTCCACCCTCAGTGACGGCGAGTTCCAGAAGGCCTGCATTGCGGTGGGTCTGGCCCGCAAGGCCGATATCCTCCTGCTGGACGAGCCCACGGCCTATCTGGACGTGGAGAACCGCCTTATGGTCCTCAACACCCTGCGACGTCTGGCGGATCAGACCGGCATCGCCGTCCTCTTTTCTTCGCACGACCTATCCGACGCCCTCAAGGTGGCGCACCGCGTATTGGCCTTCACGCCCGGCGGCGGTTTTCTGGAATCTACAACGAAAAACCGCCCGGAAGTACTCCAGGCGGCCTTTCCTATGTACGAGCCCTAGAGGGCGATGTTCTCCCGCATCTAAGGAACTTTAGCCATAGCGGCATGGAATCTATATGGATACTACCACCATTGAACAATAATTGTTTCACTTGGATTGAAGGTAATATCATTAATGCCACTTTGAAAAGGTTGTAAAAAACAACGCTCAAGCGTCACATTCAAGGTATTGGATAGAACGACATAATTAAGTATATATCCCTCTACCTGTGATGGAAAGGAATCCTCGGATAACTCTCCAGAAATAACCAAACGATATTTGTAAGAGTAAGGAAGGTTGGCGACATACCATAATTGATCATTCTTATTACGCGCGTATTCAAATACCAACCCATCAGCATCCTTACGGCCGAAATAGTAAATATCCATGTACTCTTCCTCCGAAAATGTCGATTTAGAACAGGATGGAAGCAGAATACACATAAACACTGCTACTATATAAGGAATAATTTTATTCATATTATTAGTTAATACTGGCTGAAAAGCCATCGTAATTAATCACAACATTGTTCCATTCCGTTCCATACAAATTAGTGCCCCCTACTGTTATGAGATATGAACCTGGCTGGGTAAAAACAATCTCATTGTAAATATTAGGAGTAATATTAAAGGGGACATCATCAAAATAAGTCAAAGAACGAAAATAGGCTCCTGTTGTAGTCATGTATGTATTATAGTCTAGAATCTGCCATGAAAAAACAGCTTCAGGGTGGTTAGTCATGGCTTCTAGGACATATGCTCCTTGGTCAAGAGGGAAACCAACTAATAATCGAGTTCCCCAAGTTGCAGGGAAATTACTCTCAACAGAAACAAATGATAAGCCGACATTGTATGATTTAGATAAACAGTGAGCAACAACCGATACCTGAGATGGTCCCTTAAACCGTATGGTCGCCTGTGATGTTCCCTGCCCTGATACTACACTAGCATATTCATCCACACTCCAAGTATAAGTCGCGTTGGCAGATGGATTGGAGACATTAAAAGTTTCATTAGCATACACACCTGGTGCAGTTCTAAAAACAGAAGTGGGGCCACTCATTCGCATTGTTAATTCATAGTATTTATATGAATTTGCGATATAAGGGCAATCAGCTGGAAGATGACGGACAACGCAAGATTGTCCCCATTTGGAAACAAAATAATTAGAATTATAAACAATGGCTGAGTGATCGTCCATTTGATATGAAACAATCGCACCGGCAACAGCCGTTGTTTCCGTATAACTGCCGTCTGTCCAAAACACATCTTCTGTGTGACCATCGCCTATTAATCCCAACCATTCCTTAGGCGTAAAAGAAGGCCCCATCCACGCATAGAAATGACAGTTATACTGGGGGTCTGGATCACCAACTATAACAGCATTCGGGTAAAAACTATTAATACTGTTTTTTATTTTTTTCTTTTCACTAGAAGAAAAAGAAGCAGTTGTTGTCCAGCAATCTGTAATCTCAGAACCGTTTGGAGTAAAGAGGGGACTTCCAAGATTATATAGATAACCGCCATGCACTACTGACTTGGTCTGAATAGGAGACCATATAAACTCAATATATTTATGAAATGTCGTTAGATAAGAATTATCGTTTATTCTATCTAAGCAAAAACTTACTTCATTTAACAAATCTCTTAGACGAACTATATCATCTTCTGTTGCAACCTTACGTGCACATTCCATGGACAAAAACTGCTCCCATATGCAGATTGACAATGTGGTTTCACCTTTCAAATCATCAGATAAAATATTGTAATTCACAAGATTATCAACAAGTTCTGAAAGATGTTGCAAAACAATCGGATAAAAACCATTCCTGGAGAGTAATTCTTTATATCCGTTAAACCTATCTATCACCACATTCCACCCATGCTCTATGGTATCAAAAGCAAATACATCAACTAATAGAGGATACTCGCTACAAATCTTAAAAAGAGACTTTGTATCTAACTTGTGGAGTAAATCCGATGGAATTTGACAAGCCGCAACCTTGTCTGAATAATTCAAGTATTTCTTAAAATCAATATTTGCGAAAAAAGAATCTTGAACAACTGCTTTTGTTTCCATCACACTACTAGATTCGCTACTTTCATCAGATATATAGTCTTTATGTCCGGCGCATGAAAGAGCTGCTAAAACCGCACAAATGTAAAGAAAAAGTGGCTCGGAGTTTTTTTTCATAAAAATAAATTCAAAAGTTTAATGTAATAAAAGCATGCTCGGCCAATATACTTTCGCAAGGGCGACATACCTTGGTTACGGGGCACACCAAATGGTGTCGAAGCAGTTCCATATCCTTTAAATGGTCGTTTGGGTGCTCTAAAGCACATAATCCCCTGGACCGTCTGTGTATACCATGAAGGTGTCGTCGAAAAGAACATTACACAAATGCATGATATCCAAGATTCTACTCTATCTGTCAAAAAAGTGCAACGTCAGCTACTTCGCAAAAGCGTAGGAGAAGCCCTGGATTCGATCCCAGGCACCGCGGGTGAAATCGGGGACCTCCACCGGGGCGCAGCCGTTCTCAAGGGAGATGCGGGACAGTTCCGTCACGCAGCACCACTCGGCCAGGTCATATACATCCATATCCAGCGGCAGGCCGTTGTTGAGGCAGTAAATGAGACGATAGTCCATGATGAAATCCATTCCGCCATGGCCGCCCACTTCCTTGGCCAGCGCCTCCAGCTCGGGAGTGAGGATGGGATTGCGATACTGTGCCATGAGTTCCTGAAGGGTTTCTCCCCGATACACTTTTTCGTAGCCCAGATTCTGGTAGTCCACCTTCTCGGCGCCTTCCGGACGCAGGCAAATCTCCTGGATGGGATATTTTCCGGCATAACCGTCCGTTCCCACCAGCTGATACATGCGGTTGTAAGGGCGCGGGGTGAGCACGTCATGCTCCAGCAGGATGGTCTTTCCTTTCTCGGTCCGGAGCATGGTCATGGTGATGTCGCCATTGGCGAAAGGCTTGTCCTCCATGCCGGCCGCCTTGGCGTGTTTGGGACCGTTGAAAGGATCGGTGTCCATGGCCACCAGGGTGGTGAGGCGGTCTCCGCGATGGATGTCAAGAGCCTGGCAGACAGGACCGAATCCATGTGTGGGATAGAGGTCGCCGCGATATTTCTGATTGAACTCCAGCCGCCAGTTTTTCCAGTAAGCCTTCCAGAACGGATCCAGATTGTGGTTGTAGGCGCCTTCGGCATGGATGATTTCACCGAAAACACCCTGCTGAGCCATGGTGAGAGCCGTGAGCTCGAAGAAATCGTAGCAGCAGTTCTCAAGAATCATGCAGTGCCTGCGGGTACGCTCGGAAGTGTTCACCAAATCCCAGCAAGCCTGCAGGGATTCGGCCGAAGGAACCTCGATGGCTACATGCTTGCCGTGCTCCATGGCATACAGGGCCACGGGAACGTGGTGTACCCAGTCGGTGCAGATGTAAACGAGATCCACGTCGGGGTCTTCGCAGAGCGCCTGATAAGAGGTTTCCTCTCCGCTGTACACATTGGCGGTAAGGCCCTTTCCCTGAAGATACTCCAGGCTCTTCTGGGCACGGTCGGGTTCTACGTCACAGACGGCGGCCACATGGCAGCCGGGCACGAAGGTGAGACGCTGGACGGCATCGCCGCCGCGCATTCCCAGTCCTACCACGCCGATGCCCACATTCTCAATGGGGTCGGCGGCAAATTGAAGCATGTCCGTCTGACCGGCCTCGCGCGGAGGGACCGGCAGTTTGATGACGGATGATTGATCGGCATTCTTGCAGCCGACAGCCAGCAATAAGATTGCGGCGAGAGTAATAACAGTATTACGCATAAATTTAGGTATAATTGATTATTGCATATCGTCGGTTGTGGGACGCAAGATGGTGAGCTGCAGGATGAGTGCCAGCGCCGTTACGCCGCCCAGAATGGCGAAAGAGAGCCCCAGATTGGGGATTTTTCCCAGCAATGTGGTACAGAGAGCGCCCATTGCCACTCCCACCATGTTCATGAAGCCATAAGCGGTAGCCCGCAGGCGGGATGGCACGAACTGGCAGAGGATGGGCATGTTGTTGGTGTCGAACATGCCGTAACCCAGGCCGAAGATGAGGCCGGAAGCCACGGCGGGAACCAAGCCCTTCCCAAGACCCATCAGCACCAGGGCGGGAATCATCATCGAAAGGCCGATGGCACTGGTATAGATACGGCCCCTGAGGTTCTTCTTGACCCATCGGTCGGACAGGGGACCGCCCACCATCACGCCGATGAAAGAGGCCAGGGCGATGGTGATGGTGGCCACCGGACCCGCCACGGACATGCCGCCGTCGATGTGCTGGGCGAAAAGCGTAGGCAGCCAGTTCTTGGTGGCCCAGCCGGGCAGCGAAGTGGAGGCAAAGAAGAACAGAATCACCCAGAAGGCGATGTTGCTGAAAATCAGGCCGAAGGACTTCAGGATGGAGACAGAGTCCCGGTCAGCGCCGGGGATGTCATCCTTTGCGCCATGAGCGGCCGTCTCCTGCCGTTTTTCCTTGAGGAAGAATACCAGCACCGCGGCATACAGCACGCCGATGATGCCGAACCACTGGAAGGTCATTCTCCAGCTCAGGGCGCTGGCAAAGATGGCGCCGAAACCGCCCACCGCCTGGCCCAGATAGAGGCCCGTCATGTGCAGGCCCACGGCCAGGGAACGGCTTTTGCCCGCGTGATAATCGGCAATGAGGGAAAGGCTGGAAGGGATGTACAAGGCCTCGCTCACCCCCATGAGGCCGCGCAGCCAGTACATCTGGGAAAAAGTGTTGCAGTGCCCCATCAGGAGCGTCACCAGCGACCATACAGCCAGCGAGCCCACGATGAGCCACTTGCGGCTCAGGCGGTCGGCGATGCTGCCGGCGAAAGGGCTTACAATGGCATAAACCCAAAGGAAAATGGCCATGAGCCGGCCAAAGTTCTGCGCCTGCTGCAGCTCGGTGATATCGGCCCCGATGGCCGTCTGCATGGTGGAGAGCATCTGGCGGTCCAGATAATTGAGGAAGGCCACAATGGAGAGCAGGCCTACCACTATCCAAGGATAGATTTTCTGCATTTTTTCGCTTGCCATACGCTAACGGATGTCTTTCAGTTTAACAGCTTGGAAAGTCATGTGTGCCTGGGAACTCTCATAGAGGATGCCCACGGTTTCTTCATCGATCATGGAAAGGCAGGAATAGCCCCATCCATGTCCTTCATCCAACAGGAGTTTACGGGGCCAGGTGACGCCGCCGTCCTCGCTGATCCGGATGGTCATGTTGCAACGCTCCCGCGGGTGGGAGGGGTTGGAGAAAAGCAGGAGATGGCCGGCCTTGATGAGACTGGCCATGCACACCGGCTCCGTGAGCTGCCTGTCGGAAGGGTGCGGCTCCCAGGTCCTGCCCAGGTCCTTGGTGATATAAACGGCACGGCCGGTCTTGCGGTTGTCGCGCATGTTGAGCATCAGCACGCCGGGCTCCACCTCCACCACCTGGGATTCGGTGGTGTTGATTTTGGCATATTCATGCACGTGCCAGGTGGCACCCCGGTCCTTGGAATACATGACGCCGGCGGCGGGAGTCCGGTCCGGTTCCTGATGCTGGAAGGGCACCACCAGGGTTCCGTCGGCCATGGTAATGGCGCGGCCGGGACCTTGGAAGGTGAAATGCCAGGGTTCCTGCTTCACCTGGCGGGTCAGGTTCACCGGGGCGCTCCAAGTGAGGCCGTCGTCCGTGGAGCGGACCATCATGAGCTGGGGGGTCTGGGCGGGCTCAAAACCGCTTCCGGCCGTCCACCAGGCGGCTTTTCCGGCCGTTCCGCCATGGGTCCAGGCGGCAAACAGCAGGATGTCTCCCGTCACCTCGTCCAGCAGGATGCAAGGGTCTCCGATTCCGTTCACGTTCTGAGGCAGCCCGCCGTATTCGCCCATGTCCATGGCAACAATCATCGGCTCCCAGCTGAGGCCTCCGTCGGTGGAACGGCTGATGCCCACGTCAATATCGTCCTGGAGATCCCTGGAATGGTTATGGCGGATATCGTACGTGGCGATGAGGGTTCCTTTGCGCGACGTCACCAGACCGGGAATGCGGTAGGCCACCACCCCGTCATCTCCGGCATTGCGGACGCTGCGGGCCAGCCGGTACTCCGCGGCGCCCCGTTCCTCCACCGCCATCCCCTTGGCCTTGACCTTGAGTCTGAACGGTTTCGAGAGGTCTTTTACTTTGCGGCCGTCAATGTGCACAAAAAGCTGATTGTCTTTTACGTACGCATTTTTAAGCGCATGGCAAGGCAGGCCGGCGGCCTTGATTTTCCACTGGGGGGCGACGCCCTCGGGCACAGTCACCTCCGCCACGGGGACATCCCGGTCCGTCACCACGGGAATCTGTCGGTGATGAACCTGCACCGAGACGGCAAGCAGAAGGGATACAAGACTTGTTATCATCATTTCTTTTTTTTTGAATTTACAATATTTGTCAAAGCGTGAGCCCGTCATACTTGAGGGGAGCCGCGCTGCGGCCGTCCGGGGTGGTGAAAGCACAGGTGAACATCCACTTTACCAGGCGGGTTTCCGGGGTGGAGAAGGCCCCTACGGGAAGCTTCACAAGAACAGTGTTCCATCCCAAGACCGTCCCCGCGGGCGGAAGAAGTTCCTCTCCATTGAGCCAGATGCGGCTGTGGCGATAATCCCAGGCACCGTCCGGGTCGGGAGCGTCGTGCTCCGAGCGGCTGTGGTTCTGTGTTTCGAAGAGAAGGCCCACGGTTTGATCGGCATCGCTCCACACCCGGGCCCGGGCATAGACGGTACTGCCGGGCTGCGGATCCGGATAAACGCCCGCCACGATGGAAGGCCCCCATACATGACGGAGATAGAAACCGGAACCGGTGAGGACACGTTCTGTCTCCCACTCCCCTTTTTCGGGCGGGAAAACGGCCTCCAAGTCTCCCCCGTTGTCATATACGGGAGACAGCTCCCAGCGGGCCCGCCCCTGCCTCACATAGCGGGAAGGAAGTCCGGCCAGATGCGGGAGCATCCGCTCTTCAAAATCCAGGAAATCCTCGCGGGCAGGACCGCTTTCCGGCAAAATGGTGCCAAAATCGTTGAAATACTGGTAGCCGCCTCCCCGCCAGGCCCGGTCGGCCAGGGCCAGAGCAGATGCGTACAGGTTATTCTCAAGGATAATCGCACGTTCGTCAGGAATATAGCGATCGTTCCAGAGGGCGATAATGGAGCCTGCCAGATCCGGGGAGCCTTCATCGGCATCATAGATGCGGCTGGTATGCAGGCCGATGATATCTCCAAAGAGGTCGAAATGGTTGATGTAATGCAGCCGGCAGTCCACCGCGGGGATCCCCGCTTGCGCCTTGCCCCGGTAACTCCAGAGCTGGGTGGCGTCAATTTCTCCGGGCGCATAGTTCCAGCCCGGATTCCAGGAAACGGCCTTTCGGCCTTTCGAACGCACGAAAGCCACCACTTCCGGCACGAAGTCCGGCATGGTGAAACGCACTTCATCGGTACCGATATGGATATACTCCGAGGAAAATACCTCCATCACCTCTTCCAGCAGGTCTTTCACCACGGCAAGGCCTTGGGCAGACTGCATGCCAAAGCCTAAGGCCCGCTCGAAAGCGGCGCTGTGGCCGGGCATGTCCAACTCCGGGACCAGCGTGACACCCCGCTCCCGGCAGTATGCATCCAGTGCACGGAGCTCTTCCTGCGTGTAGAACTTTCCGCTCTGGCGCGTCATGGATTCCGGGGCATTGAGCTGCGGATATTTCCGGCTCTCCATACGCCAGGCTTCGTTTTCCGTAAGGTGCAGATGGAAAACATTGAGTTTGAACTGCGAAAAGGCGTCCACCTCCCGGTACAGTTCTTCCAGGGAAATATAGGTGCGCCCCACATCCATCATCCAGCCGCGTACGCGGAAAGAGGGCCAGTCGGTAATGGTACAGCAAGGGACATGGCCGTCCCGGTCCAGCTGTTTCAGCGTCTGCCGGGCATTCCACAGTCCCCGCTCCGTTACAGCCTGAATCCGGATGCCCTCCTTTCCTACGCTAAGCCGATAAGCCTCGTCTGCGTTCAGCCGTGCTCCCGGAATGCTGTCCACCCACCGAACCTCGGGTTCCGCGGCCGGCACAGTCCCTTTTTCCCAACGGACCTCCTTGGGAAGCGGCAGCAGATTCACCTCCGGTACGCCGGGAGTACAGGAAAGCGCCAGATAAATCAGGCCGAAAAAGACAGCGGTCCGCATCATCTTCATTCAGTCTTGAGCAGGATTGTCCGGGGACTGCGGACACCGGGCTTGAGTTCGCCGCCGGTCACCACAATGCCTTTTTCCAGAACCGCCACGCCCGGGCCGGCCAGTGCCGCCGGAGGGCACTCGCCCAAAGAATTCCAGGCATTGCCGTCAAAGACAAACACTTCGCTGCGGAATTTGTACCAGGAAGGATCCTGTGAGAGATAAGGAATGCGGTCTTCCGTGGTGTTGCGGAGGGCGCGTTCAAAAATGGCACGGTTCACGCCGCCCACCACCAGCAGACGGCCGTCCGACAAAGAAACTCCGGTGGCGCCCACGAAGGTGCCGCCGTCAGGGATGGCGGGAGCACTCCCCCATTCCAGCGTGGTCAGATCCAGGCAATGGCCCTTGTCCGGAGCCAGCAGGGTTCCGGGATTAAAGCCGCCCCAGAGGAAAAGCTTTCCGCCGGAGGCATAGGCTACCGGCTGGACCAGCGGCTCGGGGATGTCGCAGAGCTTCTTCCATACATACTCCCCTTCCCGGCAGCAGAAAACGCCCTCCTGGCCAGCCAGGAACAGGGTTTCACCAGACTGCGTCCACCCGCACTGCTCCATGGGAACGGGCAGGGACGGAAGCGGTGTCACGGAAGCCTTCCCGTCGGTCAGGGACAGTTTGTAAACTTTGTCCGTAGTGGTCCCGCAGACATTGCCTCCGGCAAAGACCAGAGCGCCGTCCACGCAGAAAGTGGCCCCGTAAGCCACGGAATCCGGCAGTACGCCGGCATGGTTCCAAGCACCGTCGGAACAGGCCCAGATGTCGGCATAAACCCGCTTGGCACCGCCTTCCAACAGCGGTTTGTCGGGGAAATTGGCACCTCCCGCCACCACCAGGGTTTCACCGATGGCACCGCAGAAAGGGGCCGATACGCCCTTTGCGTATGCGGCGTCCGGTATGGGAGGAAGTTGAGTGGTTGAAATCTGCTTCATAGGCTGGGAACAGGCGGCCGCCATCAGGATGACGACGGCCCACCCGAATAATTTAGAGAACATTGCAACGGGAGAAGAAATTGATCTCCTCCAACTGAGCCTTCATGGCAGCCTCTTCCTCATCGGTAAGGTTGCGCCAGGGCACCCGGTTGGGGCCCAGGTCCAGGCCGATCAGCTTCATGATGCGCTTGCCGCCCACGATATTGCCCCGGAAATTGCAGATGACATTGATGACCTCCTGCGAGAAATTCTGCAGTTCACGGGCTTTCTCCAGGTCTCCGGCCGCCCAGGCTTCGCCGATGGCCACCTGTTCGCGTCCGTTGTAGTTGGTGGTGCCGCAGATACCGCCCTGGGCGCCACCCTGGGCCAGGGAAGGCAGATAGGTCTCGTCCTGGCCGTGAAGCATGTCAAACTTGCCGTTCTTGTACAGGCGGCACTGGTTGTACTCGTATAGGCTCTCGAAGGTGTACTTGATGCCGGCGAAATTGGGAATGCGTCCGTCCACGGCTTTCAGGAAATCCAGCATGGGCAGGAAGCAGCCGTTGAAGGCCGGGATGTGGTAGAAATAGAACGGAAGCTCCGGTGCGGCGGCGGCGATGGTCTCGCAATACTTCACCAGTTCCTCGATGCGGCCGATCTTGGGGAAGGGCGGGGCCATGGCGCCGATGCCCCAGACACCCAGCCTGGCGGCATGGGAGGCCAGTTCCACACTTTCGCGCAGGCAGCAGCTGCCCACATGCACAATCACCTTGAAGCCGGCGGGAACCGCCTTTACCCAGGCTTCGGCCAGGGCTTTTCGCTCCTCGGTGGTGAGCATATATCCCTCACCGGAAGATCCGTTGATAAAAACGCCCTTGAGGCCGTTCTTGGCCAGCATGGCGGCATAGGCGGGAATGGGTTCCAAGTTGATGTCCCCATTGGGTTTCATGGGAGTAAAGGGGGCATCGATAAGGCCGATAATCTTTTCCATAAGTTATTGGTTTTTTGTTGTATAATAAGCTATCATCCGCTCGATGGCCCGGTAGCATACCGGGCAGAAGCGGTCACATTCATTGGTTTTCATGCGGCAGTCCGGCGCCGGGCGGAAAACACCCTTGGACTGGTAGCCGCCCCCCTCCCACAGGCTGGCCTGCCCCTGTTCCATCAGGTCGGCCCACTTGGCCCCGAAATCCTTGAGGGTGGTCAGGTTGGGTTCCCAGGGTTCCGTATCGGAGGGGTACTGGGTCTCGAACGAGTCATCGTAAAAGTACTCGTCACCCAGGCCGCCGAAGGAATGGCCGAACTCATGTACCAGCACCGGCACAAACGTGGGGTGGTCGCTGCTGACGAGGGTGATGTTGTTGTAGATGCCCCCGCCGCCGTAGGTGGCCGTATTGGCCAGCACAATCAGGTGCTCGAAAGGCACGGTGCCTATCTGATTCCATACCTCCCAGATGGAGGAGGTCGTAAGATAACGCTCGGAATAGAACGTGTCGAAGTGGCTGGAGGCCGACGTATTGCGCCAAATCCCCTTGTGGGGGATGCTGACGCCGCTGTCCTTCGACGGGGCGAAAACCGCCCGGACGCTGAACTGCGCGGCGTGACCAGCGAAAGGCTCGTGTGAAAACAGGGCGTCGGCCGCCCGGCGGGCGTCGTGAAAGAATTTGTCCTTTTCGGAGTCCGTGTATCCCTCGGAGACCACCACGATGTCGATGGCCTGCCCCAGCGGGGCGCCGCCGTGCACAAGCCGGGTTTCCAGGCCGTTGTCGGCCAAAGGACGAATGAGAATGTCGGAAGGGTCCACCGGGTGAAGAATATGGGCCGACACTTCCCCGTGGGTATCCCAAAGGGTCACTTCCACCTGGACAGGATGCTTGGGGAACGGCAGCTGAAGGCTGTTCTCGAAGGCTTTCTGCACCATTGTGGCTTCCTGTGTCACCGTCCATTCCTGGAAAAGGGAAGAGAAACTGTTGGCATACAGGCAGGCCCCGCTGAGGGGGTCCAGCACGCGGATCTGCCCGTTTCCTTTCAGAAAGGGCTCCGTCAGGCGTTCCCGCCTTCCGGCCCAGGCCGATGTCCGGAAAGCCTGCCGCAAATAGATATCTTGTCCTGTGGCGTCTCCGCAGAAGACGTAGTCCAGCCGGAGGGTAGCCTCTTCAAAATGAGCCGGGAAGTCTTCCTTCCCGTAAAAGTCATTCAGCGCCAGGGCGGCAAAACGCTCCCCGGCGGGTTTCTTATTCCTGTAATGGACCTCCGTCCACTCACCAAGGTCCTTGGTGACCACCATCCCGAGCCGGGGACGACATACCAGAAGTTTCTCCTGACTGGTGCGGAACGCCGGCCAGGTTGGACGGTTCATTTCCGAAAGCTGTGCATAATAGAACGGAACGGGGCCGAATACGGAACGGAAGGAATCCACCACCAGCGGGAACAAGCGCGCATGGGCGGGAATATTCTCCGCATTGGATTCTCCCTGATACCAAAGCACCCCCGTCACAGGGCAGTCCTTCAAGGGAAGAATGGCCGACTCGAACAGGTAGCAGGGCTCATACGGATGACGCGTTCCCTCCCCTTCCGAGAGGTTCTTCTTCGCCCGTGTGCGGGCCCATTCCATGATTTCCGGATTCTCCAGCCAGTCATAGAGGATTTCGGGGAAGCGGGTTTCCAGGAGTTCGCGGTCCACCCAGGATTCTGCGGTGGAGCCGCCTACGGCGTTGCAGATGAGTCCTATAGGGACCTGCAGGCTGTCCCGGAGCTGCGTTCCGAAATAATAACCGATGGCGGAATAACGCGCCGCCGTCTCCGGTGTCGCCTGCGTCCACTGCGTGGGACGGAAATACTGCAGGTGCTGCACGGAATCTACGGCAGAGGCGCTCCAGGACACGTTATCCGTGCGCCACTTGCATTTCATGTCAAAAAGGCGGAGGCCCGGGTCAGCGGCCTTCTGCGCATCCTCCGCGGTGGAGCACTGGCGGAGTTCGAATTCCATGTTGGACTGTCCGCTGAGGAGCCAGATATCGCCCAAGGCCACATTCTTATACCGGAGACGTTTCTTTCCCGCCCTAATCTCCAATCGGGTGGAGAGGGTGGCGGGGAAAGGCCCTGCCTCAACGGCCCAGCGGCCGTCCGGGCCGGCCACGGTGGAATACTTCTTGTCGGCGAGCTTCACCAGCACCTTCTCTCCGGCATCGGCCCGGCCGCCGAGGGTGAATGCCCGGTCCCGCGGCAGGACCATGTTGTCCGTGTACCAGAGGGGCATCTGCAGGCCGCCCCAGTCGCCGGTAATGGCGCCGTACACTTCCTTCGCCAGGAACGCAGCCCCTTCGGCACTGGGATGCACGGCGTCCGGAAGCATCCAGGGATAGTGGTAAAGAGGCTCGTAAAAATCGATATACCGGGCCCCGGAGCGGCGCACCACCTCTTCGATGGCCGCCTGAATCTCCCCGTGATACTGCTTGGTCCCGGTCAAAAAACGCGGATGCGTATGGCCGATGGGCGTCATTTTGGCCACATAGAACTTTGCCTTCGGATTCCGCAATCGCAGGCTGTCGATGAGGGCCAGGTAGTCGTCCACGAATTCATCGGAGAAGTGGGGCCAATTGCGGGGGTCCGTATCGTTGATGCCCAGGTGAATGACCACGATATCCCCGGCGAAATCCAAAGCCCGGCGAAACTCCTCCTGCTCAAAATAAGGCCGATGGCCACGGCGGAGAAGCGTCGCACCGGACTTTCCGAAGTTTCCCACTTCGTACCCCTCTCCCAGCATCCGCTGAAGCTGGGCAGGATAGCTGTCCCGGCCGCGGTTTTCCAGCTTCATCCCATAGGTGATGCTGTTTCCTACACACGACACTTTAACCTTTCCGGGTTGCTTTGCATCGGAAAGAAAACAGAGCGTAAACGCGAGAAGAAAAAGAAACAGCTGCTTGGCCATGGGACGTGTTTATACTATTTTATACAAATATAACGAATTTCTTTGAAAAGATACCGGCAAGCCGGACCCATCCGGCCTGCCGGCATCCACCCAACAGAATGCTTTATCAATAACCGACGGTCTGCTCCAGCAGAGGATCGTCTGCCAGCACCGATGCATTCACCGGCCAGAGCAGCTTATGCGTCTCGGAAGAAGATAGAATCGGGGAGGCCGTTCCGCCCAGAGTTTCCGGATAGGCTGCATCGGCAGAGAACGCCAGGGGCTTGTGGGAAGCGTCATGCATTCTCACGACATCGAACCAGCGGCAGCCTTCGGCCACGAACTCTTTGTCGCGCTCGTGCAGGATGGCCAGCTCGGTGGTGGCGAAGTCAGCCGTTTCGAACTTGGGATAAGCGGAACCGTAGGCACGCTCGCGGATCTGGTTGATGTAACCGGCAGCCGCACTGTAGTTGCCGAGGAAGTTTTCGGCTTCTGCCATCAGCAGGAGAGCGTCGGCATAACGGTACAGGATAACATCGGAATCCAGATAACGGACACTGCCGTCCACATGGCCCATGTATTTGAGCATGGCGGAACCGAAGATGCGGGTTGCAGGATCGGCAGTGGAATAACACTCGTGGAAAGTGGCGCTGCGACGGCTGTCTTCCTTGTCGAAGGACTTCACGAAGGATTCCTTGTACTCGTCACGGTGCATGCCGCCACCCTTCAGGTCCAGCGGGTCTCCCAGAAGGTTTCCGTCCTCATCGTAGAAGGAGTTTACCCAGATGGAGGCCTGGTAGTAGAACTGCGCGGCGTTGTTCGTGGTTTCCGTATTGTCGAAGCGGAGAGCCAGAATCACTTCCTTGCCATTCTTGTTCGCGTAGTTGAAAATGTCGGCGAAGTTGCCTTCCAGCTCAAAATTGCCCATCACGTTCTGAAGGGCGGCCTTGGCCGTATTCACATCGGCACTGCCGGAGGCGTTGTGGGGACCGGTCTTGTCGTTGGTGCTCACTTTGGCAGACCACATATAGATGTGGGCCTTCAGCATTTCGGTGGCATAATAGTTCCAATAATAGGGGTTCTTGCTCTTATTGGATCCGTAGCAACGCTCGCTCTCGGCGATGTCTTCCTTGATGAAAGCCAAGGTTTCCTCCGCGGTAGAACGGGCCAGGTAAAGGTTTTCGATGTTGCCCTCACCGTTGATAATCTTGGCTTCCTTCTCCAGCGGAACGCCTCCGAAGGTCTTGTAAAGCATGAAGTAGTAGTAGGCGCGCAAACCATAACCCGGAGCCAGATAGGCGTTGCGGTCGGCATCGGTAAGGAATTCGCAGTGGTCGCGAACCTGCTCGATGTAGTGGTTTACCTGGAGAATGCGGCTGTAATAGCCGTTCCAGTTGGAGATACCGGTATTGTCCTTGTCCAGACGGTTGGTCACCATGATGGGATAGCTCAAGGAAACGCCTTCGATGGACGAACCGTTCTTCAGGGTGCCCCCACGGGTTTCTCCCAGAACGAAGGGAGAAGTATAATCTCCGCGGAACTGGCTCATCATACCGTTGTAGAACATCTCGATCTGGGCTTCGGTCTTCCAGTAGTTGCCCGCGGCCGCATAGTCGATGGGCGCGAGGTCCAGGGCGTTGCAGCCGGACAGGATAAGGGCGCCGGAGACGGTGAGAATGCTAAATATCTTTTTCATTGTGTTTCCTAATTAAAATTAGAACGTAAGGTTGATACCGAAGATGACCGTGCGGGGAAGGCGGTAGGAGCCCCAGGAGCTGGCGCCGTATTCGGGCGTTCCCAGAAGGCCGGCCTTGGTCAGGTAACCGAGGTTCTGTCCGGAGACATAGACCTGGAGTTTCTCGATGCGGATCTTCTCAAGCAAAGTCTTGGGGAAGTCATAGGCAAGCTGGATTTCGCGGACGGCCAGGTAGGAACCTTCATAGACGAAGAGACTGTTGTTGGCGCGGGCATAGTTGCGCTTGCCCAGCTGGTCGGCCCAGACGTAGGTAGGCCAGGTGCCGGCTACGTTATTCTCGAAATCGTAGGAGTCCTTGACCAGGGAGATGGTGTTGAAGGTACCCTGCATGTTACCCATGATCCAGGGCGTTACGTTGTCCACCACCTTGAAGTCCAGGGCATAGTCGAAGCGGCCGGTGAGGCTGATTCCCTTCCAGGAAGCGGTAGGGACGAAACCGCCCGTCCATTTGGGGACGGCGTTGCCCAGTTTCACCAGGTCATAGTTGTCGATGACACCGTCACCGTTCACGTCTTTCCACTTGACGTCACCGGGCTGGATGGGGAATCCCTTCGCCTTGTCGGCGGCCGGGAGATTGTTCCAGGCGTCGGGGCCGTAGAGAACCTTGCCGTTGGAACCGTTGTTGCCGGAAGTACGGTCAATCAGGTTTGCGGGGATTTCACCCACGCTGGTGTAAATCCCTTCGGCAAGAGGACCGTAGATGTCTCCCGGAGTCTGGCCTTCCTGATAACCGCCAACCCAGATGAGTTCGCCCGTGTTGGGGTCGTACACCTGCCGGGCACTCTGACGGTTGTTCTCAAGGCCGTTGTCGGGAAGCTTGATAATCTTGTTGCGGTTGTAGGCGCCGTTCAGGGCCAGGTTCACCTTCCAGTCGCGGGTGTTCACGATGCGGGCGCTGATTTCGAATTCGAAGCCCTGATTCATGATTTCACCGTTGTTGGAAAGGAGCTTGTCGGAACCCGTATGGGACGGGATGGTGATGTCGGCGATCTTGTTGGACGTGTGACGGTTGTAGTACGTCAGGTTCACGTTCAGGCGATTCTGCCAGAAGCTCATGTCCAGACCGGTTTCAAAGGTCCATGACTTCTCCCACAGCAGGCCCGGAGTAGGCAGGACGGAGAAGAGGATGGAGTTGTTGCTGTTGTATTTGGTCTGGTTGCCATAGGAGCCGAACACCTGGTAGTTGCCCACGGCGTCCAGGCTGCCGTTGGCACCGTAGGACATCCTAAGCTTGGCAAAGGAAATGACGTCTTTGACCGGCTCCATGAAAGGCTCCTTGGAGAAGACCCAGCCGGCGGAAACACCGGGGAAGAAACCCCAGCGGCTCTGCTTGGCCAGACGGGAATAACCGTCATAACGGGCAACCAGGGACAGCAGATACTTGGAATCGTAGTCATAGTCGGCCTTCGCGAAGAAGGACAGGATGCGGTTCTGGCTGTGCCAGGAGTCGATGCTGCGGGTGTCACCGGTCTGGGTGAGAGACAGGTCCTGGAAGTCGTCCGTATCGGCACCGCGGCCATAGGCATCGAAGCCCTTGGTACCCTGGTCGAAATACTCGATACCCAGCATGGCTGCCACATTGTGGTAGTTGGCGAAGACCTTATTGAAGTTGAGGATACCGGTATAAGTCTGGTTCAGGTTCCGGTTATAATAATCGTAGCTTTCGCGGGATTTGTAGTAACGGTTGGCACCGACCAGATAATCCTTCAGGAAATACTCCTGCTTGGTATTTTCATAGTACCAGCTGGCGCTGGCCTTGAAGTTGAGCCAAGGGGTGAAGAAAATCGTGAAGGTCTGGTTCATGTTGAACTTGTCCGTATTGTAGTCGTAGATGCGCTGCGGGTTGGAAATGGCCACATGGCCGTCCTGGATGCTGTTACGCGGGCTCGGGTTCCACTCGCCGTCGGCGTTTGTGGTACGATAGGTGGGAGGAACGGACCAGGAACGGTTGAAGTAGTAGGCTTCGGAGTTGCCGTTTTTGATGGGCGTCCAGGTGGTATGGGCAAAGTTCAGGGAAGAACTGGAGTGCAACCACTTCCGGATCTTATAGTCTCCGTTGAAAGCGAAGGTGATACGGTTGTAATCGTTGTCCAGGGCATTGCCTTCGGAATGGTTGTAGCCGATGGAGGCATAGTAGCGGCCCTTGTCGTTGCCGCCCTGGAAATCCACGCCGTAGTCCTGGGAGAAAGCCGGGCTTTTGATATTGATATCGGCCACGGTCTTGCCCTGCCAGAATACGAGGGGTTTGCCCGTGACAGGGTCTGTCATGGTTCCCCAGTCGGAGCTGCTCAGCAGAGAAGAGTACTTGCCGTCCGAGTTGTCATAGACGCCCCAGAGGGCACGGCCGTCCTTGCGTCCGTCCAGCACGTTGCCGGCGGCATCCCAATAGAGGTTGCCGGTGCCGTAAGGCTGCTGGCCGCTGAGGGAATTCATGTTGGTGGCACCAAATCCGGTGGAGCGCTGATAGGCCAGGCGCATGTAATGGAGGTAGTCGGCCGAGTTCAGGAACTCGTAGGGATGCTGCTCGAAGTTGGCCGAGAATTTGGCCCTGACACCGATGGCGCTGTAGCCTTCCTTACCCCGCTTGGTGGTGATGAGGATCACGCCGTTGGCGGCACGGGCACCGTAAATGGCGGTGGCACCGGCATCCTTCAGAACTTCCATGGATTCGATGTCGGCAGGGTTCAGGTCGGCCAGGCCGCGCTGGGCACCGTCCACGATCACCAGAGGGCTGCCGCCACCGGACATGGTGGTACCGCCGCGGAGGACGATGGTGGGATTGGCACCGGGATCACCGGAAGTTTGCTGGACACGCAGACCGGCCACGGCACCGGAAAGGGCCTGGGCGGCATTGGTGTGCATACCGGAAGACAGGGTTTCTTCCTTCACGGAGGAAATGGAGTTGGTCACCTTGGAGCGGAGCTGACGGCCGCCGTAGGCCGTCACGACCGTCTCGTCCAGGAGATTCTGGTCTTCCTGCAGCACGAGGGCCACCGGACCGCCGTTCCACTGGAATTCAGTGGTGGCGAATCCGATGCAGGAAACAACCAGCACGTCTCCCACCTTGGCGTTGGGCTGGGTGAATTTACCGTCGAAATCGGTCACGACACCCGTAGAAACAGGAGCACCTTTGATAAGGACGGAAGCCGAAATGACAGGCTCGCCCTTGACGTCGGTCACGGTACCGGAACAGGTCCCGTTCTGGGCGAAGAGCTTCCCTCCCCCCAAGACCAGAGTGCTGAGCAGTGTAAACACTGCAAGCAATTTCTGTGTTTTACGCATAATTTGGGTTTAATTAATAATTAGAAGGATATATTCGGTTTTAGTATTTCTTCACAGAGGCAATGGGCCTTGACCATCATCCGGGGGATGTGGAAGGGGCCTTTGAACAGGTTCCCCTTGGCGCGGTGCGCGGGTGTTCCGTCACGGTGGAGATAGCCGTACCATTCTCCATATTCCGCATCCGGGAAATGGGCATAGGTCCAGTCGCTTACCTGCCGATGCAGGTCCAGGTATTTTTGATCTCCCGTCGCCTGATAGGCATAAAGGGTGCAGATGATGGCCTCGCAGTGCGGCCACCAGAATTTCATATCCTGGGAATAGTCCTGGTTGGGGAAACCTTTGCAGTCCCGGAAATTGAGCAGACCGCCATATTCCTCGTCCCAGCCCCATTTCCAGGACCAGTCAAAGATGGTGAGGGCCATCCGGGTGAGGTCCTTGTCCCAGTTCCGGTACTTGGCCTCTTCCAAAAGGAACCAGGCCGTCTCGATGCAGTGGCCGGGATTGATGGTCCGGCCCGCCAGGGTATCGATAAATTCCCCGTTCGGGCCCACGGTCTCCAGGAGCGCCTTGTACTCGGGATGCATGAAGCAGTCCCGCAAAAGGGCGATGGAGCGGTCTATCTGGGCATCCAGGACAGGGTCCGGAAGGGCTCTACGGATACAGGAGGCCGTATTGACCAGAATCATGGTGATGCTGTGGCCCTGCGCCTGAAAAACCGGCTCGTACTTGGAGGGCAGGAATCCCGGCGTCTGCAGAAAACGCTGCATCCTTTTAAAGAGTTCCAGTGCCTTTTCCGCATAAGACCGGTCGCCGGAAGCGATGGAATATTCGCTCATCGCAATGGCGGCAAACGCTTCGGAGAAGATATAGCGGCGCTTGCGAAGCCCGATTCCATCGGCGGTCACTTCGAAATACATGTGACCGTCGGTGTCGAAACAATGGGCTTCGATGAAATCGATGCAGGATTTTGATGCAGCCAGCCAGTCGGGATTTTTTTCTATATGATTATAGGCAAATGCGGCGACGAAGCCGAAACGGCCCTGGAACCATACCGATTTGGTAGTATCCATCCGCGTTCCGTCCCGGTCCACACAGGTGTACACGCCGCCGTGCTCCCGGTCAAGACCGTACTTCAGCCAAAAAGGCATGATATCGTTGCACAATGCGCTGCGGTAACGAGCACACCAATCCAATAAATACCGTTGCGTATTCTCTCTCGTCTGATCTGACATAATGTAAAAGTTTGGTTTTGGGCAAATTTAACCATTAATATATAATATCCAAGTAATTTTTAGTAAAATATACAAAAACACAGGATAATTTAATTTATTTTTAGAATAATTGATTATATTTTTTGCGAAATTTCATTTATTTCATATTTTTGTACAAGAATAAAAATCAAATAATACAGAAATGATCAGCAAGAACGGCAAGCGCATCATCGGCCACTTCATCCATCACGCAGAAACGACCATTCCCGAAATCGCCGCCGCCATGGAATTGAGCATCGGCACGGCGACAAAGGAAATTATCGCACTCCAGGAGGACGGATACGTACAGAACAACGGAAAGATCGCCACCGGAAGCGGCCGGAAGCCGTCCAGTTTCTCACTGAACCCCAACTCGTACTATTACGCCGGCATCGACCTGAACGACAAATTCATCAACTACGCGATCATGGATTTGTCCGGTAATCTGGTGAGCACCGGCGCTCCGGCGGAATTCAAATTGGAAAACACGCCGGAGTCTCTCCGCCGGGTCTGCGACTTTATCCGGGAGCTCCGCAGCCGGAACGCCGGAGAGTATGAGAAAATCCGGTACGCCTGCGTCAGCATTCCCGGCCGGGTCAATTCCAGAACCGGATGCAGTCACACCTATTTCGATTTCACGGAGCGCCCGCTGTCGGAAATTTTCTCCGAATGCCTGGGCCGTCCGGTCTGCGTCAGCAACGACACCCGGTCCATGGCCTATGCCGAATACCTGAAAGGCTGCGCCAACGGAGAAAAAAATGTCATCTTCATCAATGTTAACTGGGGAATCGGCGCGGGACTCATCCTGGACGGGAAGCCCTATTTCGGCAAATCCGGCTACTCCGGCGAATTCGGGCACATCCACGCCTTCGAGAACCAGATTATCTGCCGATGCGGAAAGATGGGCTGTCTGGAGACCGAGATGTCCGGACTGGCGCTCGTGCGCAAGCTGACCGACCGGATCCGCAAGGGCCACTCCTCTATCCTGTCGGGACGGGTCTTGAAATCGGAAAAGCCCGTCTCCCTGGAAGAAATTCTGCTGGCCCTCAAGCAGGAGGATACGCTCTGCATCGATGTCATCGAGGAGATCGGCGGCTTGCTGGGCATCCGGGTGGCCGGGCTGATCAACCTGTTCAACCCCGAACTCGTCGTCATCGGCGGTATTCTGTCCGGCGCCGGAGACTACCTGCTGCAACCGCTGAGGATGAACATCATCAAACATTCCCTCGCCCTGGCCAACCAGGACACCGTCATCCGGACATCCACCCTCGGAGCCCGGACAGGCATCATCGGAGCCTGCCTGGTGGCACGCAGCTACGACTTCAACCTGTATTGCTGAAAAAAGCCTCCCCGCTTTATGCGGAAAGGCTTTGAGGTACTCGGTAGGAGAATCGAACTCCTATTGCAAGATTGAGAATCTTGAGTACTAACCGTTATACGAACCGAGCAGTTTGGAATGCAAAGGTACGATAAAAATTTTATTCTGCAAATTTTTTCGGGGCAGGACGCACGTTTTTATTTGAGAAAAACGAAGAAGACCGCCATGATCATGCAGAAGAAAGCGGCCAGATGATTCCACTGCACCGGCTGCCCTTTGAAAAGGAACATGACGATTAGCGTGAAAACAGTGAGGGATATCACCTCCTGGATCACCTTGAGCTGCATCAGGTTGAAGGGTCCGCCGTTTCCCACAAAACCGATCCGGTTGGCGGGAACGGTGAGGCAATATTCAAAGAAGGCGATTCCCCAGGAGAAAAGAATGATGAGGATGAGCGGCCAGCCCGTGGAGATTTTCATCTCCTGGAGCTTCAGGTGGCCGTACCAGGCGAACGTCATGAAAACGTTCGAAAAAATGAGCATGAGGATGGTCCAGAAACCTTGCATGGCAATTTGTAATTGGAATGCAAAAATAGTAACTTTGCACGAACAAATGAAGTAAATCCTATAATAATATGACGCTCATCAAATCCATTTCCGGTATCCGCGGCACCATCGGCGGAAATCCCGGCAGCGCCCTCACCCCCGTGGACATCGTGAAATTCACCGCCGCCTATGCGGCCACCCTTCCCCGACGCAAGCCCGCGCCCAACGGGGAGCGCTACAAAATTGTCGTCGGAAAGGATGCCCGCATGTCCGGTGACATGGTGGAACAGCTGGTCGTGGGGACGCTCATCGGCTGCGGAATCGATGTCGTAAAATGCGGCTTTGCCTCCACTCCCACCACGGAAATGGCCGTCCTGTTTGCCCGGGCCGACGGCGGCATCATTCTTACCGCCAGCCACAATCCCCGCCAGTGGAATGCCCTCAAACTCCTGAACGACAAGGGTGAATTCCTCACCGCCGCGGAAGGACAGGCCGTCCTGGATCTGGCCGAAGCCGAGGATTTCAACTTCGCCGAAGTGGACCGGCTGGGCACCATCGAAGAGGAAGATTTCACAGACAGGCACCTGGATGCCGTCCTGGCCCTGCCGGCCGTGGACGTGGAGGCCATCAAGGCCGCCCGTTTCACCGTGGTGGTGGATGCCGTCAATTCCGTAGGCGGCATCATCATGCCCCGGCTCCTCAAGCGCCTGGGCGTCAAATGCATCGGCCTCAACTGCAACCCGACCGGAGACTTTGCCCACAATCCGGAACCCCTGCCCGCCAATCTCGTGGACCTCTGCGAGACGGTGAAGAAGGAAAAGGCCGACCTGGGCGTTTCCGTTGACCCGGATGTGGACCGGCTGGCGTTCATCTGCGAAAACGGAGAGCCCTTCGTGGAAGAATATACGCTGGTGAGCGTGGCCGACTATCTCTGCGAGCGGGCCCGGAAGGAAGGAAAACCGATCGCAACGGTTTCCAACCTCAGTTCCACCCGCGCCCTGCGCGACGTGACGGAAAAGCATGGCGGTAAATACTATGCCGCGGCCGTGGGCGAAGTGAACGTGACCACCAAGATGCACGAGGTGGGCGCCCTCATCGGCGGCGAAGGCAACGGCGGCGTCATCTATCCGGCCATCCACGCCGGACGCGATGCCATGGTGGGCGTAGCCCTGTTCCTGAGCAACCTGGCCCACAAGGGCCTCAAGGTGAGCGAACTCAAGAAAACATATCCGCAGTATTTCATCGCCAAGAACAAAATCCAGCTCAGCGACACCGCCCTCATCGACAAGATTCTGGACGAGCTCAAACGCATTTACGCCCAAGAGAACATCAACGACATCGACGGCGTGAAGATCAACTTCGAAGCCGACAAAACCTGGGTACACCTGCGCAAATCCAACACCGAACCCATCATCCGCATCTATTCGGAGGCCTCCACCATGGAAGCCGCCGAAGCCCTGGGTAACAAAGTGATTGCCGTAGCTGAAAAAATCATCAAAGGATAATGTTTTCATTCCGGACAACACCGCTGGAGGACCAGCTGGACAAGGCCTTGCTGTATGGCAAGGTGGGTTGTTTCTGCACCCAGAACTGCTGGGACACGCGAAAAGGCCGGTGGATGTATGACATCTTCTCCTCCCGGGGGAACCTGGTCACCGTCTTCAACCCGCGGGAAGCGGAACTCACCCCCGGCACCAACCACATCGTCTTCGAGAGCGACCAGCTCCGGGAACTGGACGCCGTGGTAGTGGAAATCCAGGACGTGGGTGTGCGGTATTTCAACTATACCAAGGACGTGATGCAGCTGATGGAAATGCTCAAGCTGCTGGACGAGGAAGCCCCTTCCCTTTATATTATCGACCACATCAACCCGTCCGGCCGCGTGGTGGAAGGCTCCATCCCGGCCGTGGCCGGCGAGATGTTCGTCCCCAAGGTGGCCCATCGGCACGGACTCACCCTGGGCGAACTGGTGAACCTGTATGCCTCGGAGATCGGCGCCAAATTCCCCATCCACGTCATTTCGGCCATGGCGACGGATGCCAACCGGCAGCTCATGCCCTGGACCATCGCTCCGGCAAGCGACATCCCGGGCCTGTTCAGTTCCTATCTGTACAGCGGCGGCGGGTTGTGGAACAATACCACGATGACGCCCGGAATCGGCACGGCGCGGCCCTATGAATATATAGGGGCGCCGTTTGTGAAACCCCTCCGCCCGGAAGAACTTCCCCAGGCGCATGGGGCCCTGCTGCGTCCCTGTTCCTTCACGCCGGCGGCGGGCCGGTACGAAGGGGAGCGCTGCTTCGGCTTCCAGATCATGCTCCTTCCCGGAGAGCCTTATCACAGCCTTCTCCATACCCTGCACCTGATGCGCTGGCTGCGCGAGCACTATTCGGCCTTCGAATTCGAGAACGCCTTCTGGACCAAGCTGGCCGACCCTGTGCAGGAAGCCTACCTCCGCGAGGAAATTTCCTTCGACGTGGTACAGGAGCATATCAAAGTGGAAGAGCAGAAGTGGATTCGCAAAGCCAAGCGTTACCTTTTGTACGACGACCAGCCGTATAGGATGAAATAGATTTGGTTTTTCCGTAAAAGATTTCTATCTTTGCGGTCCAAAATTGTTAACAATTTAAGTTTTACGTAAAATGAAGAAAGGAATTCATCCCGAAACCTACCGTCTTGTAGCTTTCAAGGATATGTCCAATGAAACCATCTTCGTCACCCGCAGCTGCGCTCCCTCCAAGGAAACCATCACTGTGGAAGGAATTTCCAACACTTCCCACCCGTTCTACACGGGCAAGGTGAAGCTGGTGGACACCGCCGGTCGTGTGGATATGTTCTATCAGAGATACAAGAGCCGCAAAAAATAGTTTTACGGCCAAAAGGTTCAGCAACCGGTTCCCTCAAGAGGGTGCCGGTTGTTTTTTTGGAGAGACTTCCTATAGCATTCTTTCTCTATTCTCCAAATTCTGGCAAGGCTTGCCAAAATATGGGTTCCCGCCGCGAAGCGCGTAACTTGCCGAAAATTTTAAAAGACAAAGCCATGAAAAGAGAAAAGAATCAACGCGAAAAACTATGGGAAGAAGCCGGTGGCCACTGCATTTACTGCGGGCATCCCGTAACCTTACAAAGCATGGAGATTGACCACATCGACCCCCTGTGCCTGGGCGGAGAGAACAGTTTTGAAAACAAAATCTGCTCCTGCCCCGCCTGCAACGCGGCAAAGGGCGGGTCCCCTTTGGAGGATTTCCTGCTGGAGAACATGGGAAAGTCCAAACGGAAACGCTTCAGCAACAGGGTAAACCACCTGGCGGCGCAGAACAAGATGTCCTGGGCCAAAGCTTTCCGGCTGGATCCTTACACTTACGAGCATTTCGACGAGGACTTCGACGACGACGATGCGCCGGTGAGAAGCCTTCACTTCAACGGGGAGTTCTCCATCGAATTCCGGTAACGGAAACTGACAGAATGGCAGGCGGACGGCGTTGGCAGGCATTTTGAAGGAACGAGGGCCGAAAGCATTATGAATCATGGCAGACAAGAAGAAAAAAAATACGGAAGAAGTAATTGACTCCAAGAAACTTGCAGCCCTGGAAGCCCGGATCGAAGGCCTTAACGAAGAACTCGAAGAAACTGTGAAGAAAACGGAAGAGGCCGAGAAGAAGGCCGACGCCGCCAAGGGAGACTATCTCCGCCTCATGGCAGAATTCGACACGTTCCGCCGCCGCACGGCAGAGGAGAAACTAGCCCTTGTGAGTTCTGCATCGGCAGACACCATCAAGGGCCTCCTCCCCATCCTGGACGACTGTGAAATCGCACTCGCCTCCCTGGAAAAGAGTACCGACAGCGATGCCGCCAAGGAAGGCACGCAGATGATTTTCACAAAACTCTCCAACTACCTCAAGGGGAAAGGGCTGGAGCGCATCGAAGCCAAAGGAGCAGAATTCGACACCGAACTGCACGAGGCCGTCACCACCTTCCCCGCCCCATCGGAGGAACTCAAAGGAAAGGTCATCGACGTGGTGCAGACCGGGTACACACTGGGCGGCAAGGTTCTCCGTTATGCAAAAGTTGTTGTAGGAGCATAAACCATGGCAAATAAAAGAGACTACTACGAGGTTCTTGGCGTAGCCAAAACCGCATCGGCCGATGAAATCAAGAGCGCCTACCGCAAACTGGCGCTCAAATGGCATCCGGACCGCTGGGTAAACGGTTATGACGCGGAGAAGAAAACGGCTGAAGAGAATTTCAAAGAAGCAGCCGAGGCCTATTCCATCCTGAGCGATCCCGACAAGCGCGCCAAGTACGACCAGTTCGGCTTTGCCGCCGAGCAGATGGGCGGCGGTGCCGGCGGGTTCGACTTCGGCGGAATGGACATCAACGATTTCCTCCGCAACATCTTCGGCGGCAGTTTCGGCTTCGATTTCGGAGGCGGCGGATTCGGCGGGTTCAGCGGATTTGGCGGAGGAGAGTCCCAGCCGCGGACGCAACGCGGGCGGGACATCCGCACCAGCGTGAAGCTCACCCTGGAAGAGATTGCCACCGGCTGTGAGAAAGAAATCTCGCTGGAACGAGCCCGTCCCTGTCCGGACTGCGGCGGAAAAGGCGCCAAGAGCGAGGCCGACATCAAAACCTGCCCCACCTGCGGCGGCCAGGGCCGTGTGCGTCAGCAGACCCGCAGCCTGTTCGGCGTCGGATATACCATTAGCGTGTGTCCCCAGTGCCAGGGTGAAGGCAAGATTATCTCCAATCCCTGCCGCCGCTGCAACGGAACCGGACTGGAGCGCCGCCGGGAGCTGGTAAAAGTACGCATCCCCGCCGGTGTGGAGAACGGCATGCAAATTACCATCCGGGGAGAAGGACACTCCGCTCCGCACGGAGGCACCAACGGAGACCTCCTGGTGGTCATCAACGAGGTGCAGCACCCGCAACTCCAAAGAGACGGCAACAACCTGTTCCATACCCGGATCATCTCCGTCATGGACGCCATGCTGGGCTGCGAGGTCTCGGTCCCCTGCCTGGACGGGAGTTACAAGGTGAAGGTAGAACCCGGCACCCAGTCCGGAACCGTGGTCAAACTCCGCGGGAAAGGACTTCCCGCTGTTCAGGGATATGGCCGCGGAACCGGAGACCTGTACGTCAAATTCCAGGTGTGGATTCCCCACAAACTCTCCAGGAGTGAAAAGGAAATACTGGAACAGATGCGCAGCAGTTCCTCCTTCACGCCGGATCTTACCCGGGAAGACAAAGCCACCTTTGACAAAGTCAAGAATATTTTCTAAAAATCCCCAAAAAGTTTTGGAGGTTTGCAAAAAGTTTGTACCTTTGCAGTCCAAAACAAACGCAACCTCTTGTCAGGAGCCAAACCGCAATGTTGCATAAAGGAATTTGAAATTATGGATTTGATTAAAATTGCAGAGCAGGCTTTCAATAACGAGAAAGCCGCCTCCTATCCGGAGTTCAAGGCAGGTGATACCATCACCGTGACCTACCGAATCAAGGAAGGCGATAAGGAAAGACTTCAGAAATTCCGCGGTGTCGTGATTCAGATGAGTGGAATGGACCCGTTCACCAAGACTTTCACCGTCCGTAAAATGGCCAGTGGCGTCGGTGTAGAAAGGATTTTCCCCTTCCAGTCCCCGTTCATTGAGAGCATTGAGGTTAACAAGTATGGCAAGGTTCGCCGCGCCCGCATCTTCTACCTCCGTGACCTCACCGGCAAGAAGGCCCGCATCCGCGAGAAAGTCTATACCGCTGAAAAATAAGGAAGTGGCCTGAGGCCCTCCAAAATGGCTCCATAGCTCAATTGAATAGAGCATTTGACTACGGATCAAAAGGTTACAGGTTTGAGTCCTGTTGGAGTCACTTCAAAACCCCGTCTGACACACGTCAGATGGGGTTTTTCTTTAAAACTTAACCACGACTTAACCACGAACTCGCTTTCGTAGGGGTGCAAATATCTTGCGTTGGGGTGCGTAGAGGGCAGTTTTTGGACAAAAAGAGGCGGTGGTTAAGTTTTCGCTTTTACGCGCGATTCTTCGTAACTTTGCATAGAAGACTTAACCTATAGTTGACTATGCCGCGCTTCGTTCCATCTGTGCTGTTCTCTGATTGTTGGGGCTCCATGGGAGACCTGACCTTCTATCATGTGGACGGGCGCTGCTACTACAAGAACAAATCCAAGTGCAACTTCCCTGGCACTCCAGGCCAGAATGAGCAGCTCGAGGTTCACCGGAGGGCGCTGGCTGCCTGGCGGACACTCGACCATTCCGTTCAGCTGATCTGGAATTCCCTTGCAGAGCCCGTAATAAGCCACCAGCCACCGTTTGACAACACCGCGCATATCTCCGGCCATAATCTCTTTGTCAGCGCGTATCACGGCTTTTATACGCTTGGCGACGAGCACGTCCCTACTCCGCAGCCCTGGGAGAAGTTCCCCGTCTATGCGGTGGAATTCCTTTCCTCTGACCGGCCGACTCCCGACGACCTGCGCCTGCGCTTCAACGTGACCTTTGAGAGCTGCGAGCGGCCGGAACGGTACCAGCTTCTTTTCAAGCTTCAGCTCACCAAGCCAGGCGGAGGGAAGAACAAGGGCAAGATGCGGAACTTCCTCTCCGTCGCTCCCTGCTCCGCCGGTGATTCGACGGTGGATCTTCTGATTCCGGACTACCGCGCAATCTGGGGCCTCGACTTGCCGACTTACCAGGTGCACTGTTGGCACCTTCTTTTGGACCGGAAGACGGGATACAGGAACATTCACACGCAATTGTCGTTTTTGACCTCATAATTTTGTGCAATCTTTGATTTTGCGAGTCAATGCAAAACATATGCGCTGGCTCGTTTTTTCTGCGCCCCTGCATCGTTCGAACTTGTGTGCATTTTCATTGCATTTTATTTCAAGTATTACTACTGATAATAGCAGTTAATACACTGTATTGCAATTAGAAAAGAATATATTATATTTGTCACAGCACGAGGGGTTGTGCTACCTACTTTAACCTAAACTTAAACCTATGATCGCCCTTCCTTCCATCGCTTTCGGGGGCTTCTCCGGTTCCGCTAAGGATGTTACGGCACGCCAGGTCGGTGGCCGTAGCATCCTTTCGGTCCGGTCTTGGCCGACTGGCCAGACTACTTCCGCCCAGGTGGTTCGCCGGGCCTCCATGTCCAAGATCACCAAGTCCTATAAGACTCTCACGGCCGAGCAGATGCAGGCCTGGGAGAATCTCGCCCAACACGCCAGCGGCCAGAGCGTATTTGGCCAGAAGGCTGAACTCTCCGGCATCAATCTCTACGTCCGCCTCAATGCCAACCGCGTGATGGCCGGCGAAGCCATCATTGCCGATGCTCCCCTGGGACAGGTTGCTGTTCCCAACGTAGAATACAATAGCGTATCTGTCACGCCTCAACTGATTATCTTCACCGGAATCAAGCACGAGAGCGCTCCCTATAAGCTCGTAGTGAAGATGTCTGCCTCCCAGAGCGCAGGCGTCTCCAGCGGCTGGAGCAAAACCGTTATCATTTCTTCTGAGGTTGAAGACGACTGGGGCGAGGCCGATATAACGAAGCTTTACCTGAAGACCATTGGTGTGGAGCCCACGCCTGGTCAGAAGGTCTTCATCGAATCCTACTGGCTGGATACCTCCACGGGATTCACCGGCCAGACCTTCAGAGATTCAGTCATCGTGACCGGCGAGTCTTCCTACACGCCGCGTAAGCGCGTCACGATGGACCGCCTGCTGCCGGACCATGAGCAGCACGTAAGCTCCATTGACGTGGACTTCTCTTCCGGAGCGCCGGTGGTCCAGTATGATGTGATGTGCGAGGGACACAGCAATGTAGCCAGCTCCGAGGCCTACCTTGTGGATGATCTGCCCGCTGAACTTCAGGGCACTTCCTGGGCGCTTGGCCGCGGCAACGGCGAGGATGGCAAGCTGGTGGCCCAGTCTTACGTGATGTGGCTCTACGGCGCCCGCTATGGCGATCCCGCGTATATCACTTTTGCCCATCGCGGCGGTTATTACGTTAAACCCACCGAGGTCTTCGGGCCTGGTATAATCTACTAATATGGCTATGAATTTCAACTCTACAGGTAATAATTTCGGGGCTGGGCAGATTGCTTTCAAGTCCCATCAGGAGGAGAACTTTGTAGTCCTGAATGCGAAGTTTACCTACAATCCTGAGTCTCCGGAGTACCAGGCTGCTGATGTCCTGGAAATCTATGTCCCGGACCTCAGCATAGACCGCAGTGCTATCGCGGCTGTGTTCCTGCGCTTCCGTGATGTGCGCGACAGCTATGGCTATACCTGGGACAACAGCGGCGGTACAGTCCTCAAGAGCTGGGTGAAGGACAAGAACACGCTGTGCATCGAGAAGCTCACCAACTTCGATGAGAAGGGTGAGATTACCATCTACGTTCTTGCCCTGTACACTATGCTGGCCCGGGGTGGCAATCCCATCAAGGGTACGCAGACACGTCTGCAAACCACTTCCGAGAACAATTACCTTCGCTGGGGTTATGACTCGTTCTTCGTGGAGTTTGAACACTGGGTGTTCCTGCACATGCAGTTCTCCAGCTGCACCTACGCCTACAGGGATTCACCTTGGGAGTGCAATCTGGACAACCTGCCCTCCGGCATCACTGCAGATCTTCCGTTCTGCGGCGGCGGCAACCAGTACAATCCTTCAGTGGATGGCATCAGCGAGGCGCATATCGAGAATGGTGTTTTCACTTGCCAGACCAGGACTGCAGGATTTGAGGACACTGGCCACGATCCGTTCATCTTC
>CADBFO010000024.1 GCA_902794005.1 uncultured Bacteroidia bacterium | reverse complement strand
AAAGTCAGAAAAAATAGAAAGGCCACAAATCGCCCATACAGCGGTCTGTGGCCCATTATTATCGGCAAATCAGTAAATCATAAGTGTCAAACACGGGAATTTAGGAATAAAAATCCAATTTGCCAAAGATTATTTCGTTATTTCGCCACAAAGGTTTTTTTCCAGCATGGTTTTCACCCACGAATTATGATCGCTCCGGCCCATCAGCGAGAAGAGTTTTCCGAGGGCGGCTTCTGTGGTTATGTCGCTGCCGGAAAGGACCCCGGCGTGCTTGAGGGTGGCTCCCGTGGCGTACAGGTCCATGTTCACCGTGCCGGATTTGCACTGGGTGACATTCAGCAGAATCTTTCCCGCATCGCTGGCTTCCCGGACAATATCCAGGAACCATTCCTTGGACAGGGCGTTGCCGGAACCGTACGTCTCGATGATGCAGGCCCGGGTGAGGGGATCCGAAACCACCGACCGCATCACTTGCGGGGTCATGCCCGGATGCACCTTCAGGATGGAAACCCGGGTGTCCAGACGGGCCTGCACCCTCAGCTGGGCATCCCAATAGACGGGTTTGCGGATGACGTCCGTATTGTACCGGATCTGGATGCCGGCCTCGGCAAGGGGCGGGCAGTTGGGGGAAGCGAAGGCGTTGAAGGCCTCTGCGCTGTATTTGGTGGAGCGGTTTCCGCGCAGGAGCCGGGAATCGAAGTAAATGCTGACCTCCGGCACGCGGGCATGTCCCTCGTGATCTTTGGCGGCGGCAATTTCCACGGCCGAAATCAGGTTTTCCTTGCCGTCGGTGCGGGGGACGCCGATGGGAAGCTGGCTTCCCGTGAACACGACGGGCTTGGCAAGCCCTTCCAGCATGAAGCTGAGTGCGGAAGCGCTGTAGGCCATGGTGTCGGTCCCGTGCAGAATGACAAAGCCGTCATAGTCCTCGTATTTGTCGCGGATGATTTCGGCCAGGGAAACCCACAGGGAGGGTTCCACGTCCGAAGAGTCAATAAGCGGCGCAAAGGTGTGCGAGTCGATTTTGACATCATACTTGTTCAGTTCCGGGACTTCTTCCATGATCTGGCTGAAGTCGAAGGGCTTGAGGGTCCCGTCCATCGGGTCTTCTTTCATGCCGATGGTGCCTCCGGTGTAAATAATCAGGATGGATGCGGTCATATTCCGAACAGTGTTTCAGCGTTATGGGTGGTTATGGTTTCAATCTCCTGGACGGGCAGGCCCTTCACTTCGGCCAGCTTGGCGGCGATGTAGGGAAGGTATGCGCTCTCGTTGCGGCGTCCGCGGAAGGGGACGGGGGCCAGGTAGGGCGCATCGGTCTCCAGGAGGATTTTTTCCAGGGGAATGCGCTCCAGCGTCTTGGGAAGGGAGGTGTTCCTGAAAGTGACCACTCCGCCGATGCCCACGGAAAAATCGGCCCAGCGGCTGGCCCTTTCGTAAACTTCGTAACTGGCCGTGAAGCAGTGGAGATTCCCTCTCAGGTTCAAGTGCTTACAGTCTGAAAGCACGTCAAAAAAGTCTTCCCAGGCATCCCTGAGGTGGATGTTTACCGGAAGATTCAGCCGGGCGGCCAGCTCGAACTGACACCTTAAAGCCACCTTCTGCTCCCGTGCGAACGCCTTCCCCTCGTGATAGTCGAGGCCGATTTCCCCGATGGCCACGACCCCGCGTGCGGCGGCTTCCTCAACCAGATCCAGTTCCTCCTTCCAGTTTTCGGCCGTGACGGAACCCGGATACAGACCGGCCATCTGGAAAAGGACTCCGGGGTGACGGTCTCCGATTTCCCACATGGCGGCCCGCTCCCGGGAATCCACGTCGGCCTGAATCATCTTGCCCACGCCCGCGTCCAGCGCCCGCTGAATGGCTTCCTCGGCATCCGGGAGCAGCCATTCGTCGTAGAAATGCGTATGCGTGTCCACAAACATGAGTACAAAGATACAAAAAAAAGCGTGTATTGGACCCGGTGACTATTCCCAAGTTGCGGTGACCGAGCACCGGCGGAGAAAGTCGGAGGTGACCACCCCGTCGGCTTCCAGGGTGCCGACGGCGGCCAGGACTTCGCCATAGGGCCGCTGGAGGGTTTGCGCCAGCTCTTCCATGCCGATTCCCCGTTGCCGGAAAATGGCCAGGGCCACGGGAATGAGGGCCGATCCGGCCGCGTATCTTCTCACAAGGGCATGCCGGAACTTTTCCTCCGGACTGTCACCGGCCTGGTCGGTGACCCAGGACCCGCCGGCGGCGCGGTGCCGCCGGCTGCCGCCCATGCCCAGGGAGTCCACCAGATCCTCGGCTGAAGTGACAATCTGGGCCATCTGGGTGCGGATGAGGGAATTGCAGCCTGCGCTGCGGAGGTCTTCCAGGCGGCCGGGTACGGCAAACACCTCCCGGCTGTATTCCACGGCGTATTTGGCGGTCATCAGCGAACCGCCTCTGCTCTTGGATTCAATCACCACCACGGCCCGGGAAAGGCCGGCGATGATCCGGTTGCGACGGACAAAGTTGAGGGCCACGGGAGCCGTGTCCAGGGGGTAATCCGTGACAAGGGCTCCGGAAGGGCTCCGAACCATGTCCATGGCCAGCCGTTCATGCTGCCGGGGATATACGGTCTCGATGCCGGTGGCCATGACGCCGACGGTGGGCAGCCCGCATTGCAGGGCGGTCCGGTGGGCCACCCCGTCGGCCCCCAGCGCCAGGCCGCTCACGATGGCCGGCTGCGCCCGGGTTTCGGCGAGGGCCTTCACCAGCTTTTCACACCAGGCTTTTCCGTAAGGGCTCAGATCCCGGGTCCCCACGAAGGCCACCAGGGGCCTCATTTCAAAAATCTCGGCCGGGCTGGAGGTCCCGTTCAGGTACAGTCCCAGCGGAGGGTCCGGGATTTCCCGGAGAGCCGACGGATAATCTTCGTCCAGGAGGCCGATAAAGCGGAATCCGCCTTCCCGCACGCGTTCCAGTTCTTTCTGTGCCCATTCCAGTTCCCGGGGCACCAGGCGGCTCAGGAGTTCAGGATGGAGTTCCCCTTCCGTATGCGAGCCGTCAAAAAGGGCCAGGGCACTGCCGCCCTGCGCAATCCGTTGCAGTGCCAGCCGGGGATGATAGCCGAAAATCTTGTTCAGGGCGCACAGCGCCAGGGTTTCGTCAGGAATATTCATGCCGCAAGATACGGCTCCAAAACAAAAAACAACGCAATCGTAAAAAAGATTGCGTTGTTTCAGGTGCTGATTGTCGAATCAGAAGACAAATCTTCTGATACAACAGACTAAACGATCAGGAGGGCGTCTCCGTACGGGCCGAATTTGTACCCTTCCTTGATGGCCTCTTCATAGGCGGCCATCACCGGCTTGTAACCGCCGAAGGCGGCCACGCTCATGAGCATGGTGCTCTGTGGGAGGTGGAAGTTGGAAACGATGGCATCCGGCACGGAATACTGATAGGGAGGGAAGATGAATTTGTTGGTCCATCCGTCGTAGGCGTTCACCTCGTGGGTGGTGGTGACATACGTTTCCAGGCCGCGCATGACGGTGGCGCCGATGGCGCATACCTTGTGGCCCGTCCGCTTGGCCTTGTTGATGACGCCGGCGGCCTGCTCCGGGATAATGAGGCGCTCGGAATCCATGCGATGCTTGGAAAGGTCTTCCACATCGACGGTGCGGAAATGGCCGATGCCCATGTGCACGGTGATGAAAGCCTTTTCGATATCCTTCAAAATCATGCGGTTGAACAGTTCACGGCTGAAATGCAGGCTGGCGGCCGGAGCGCTCACGGCCCCTTCGTTGGCGGCGAACACGGTCTGATAATTCTCCACGTCTTCCGGGGCGGTCTTTTCCTTGACCCATTCCGGAACATATGGCTCTCCGAGGGAGAAAAGGGCCTCCTTGAAGTCTTCGTAGGACCCGTCGAAGAGGAAACGGAGGGTACGGCCGCGGGAAGTGGTATTGTCTATCACTTCCGCCACCATGGACTCGTCTTCCCCGAAGTACAGCTTGTTGCCGATGCGGATTTTTCGGGCGGGATCCACGATGACGTCCCAGAGACGCTGCTCCCGGTTGAGTTCCCTCAGGAGGAGTACCATGATGTCGGCCCCGGTCTTCTCCTTCTTGCCGTACAGGCGGGCGGGGAAAACCTTGGTGTCATTGAGGACGAAAACATCTCCTTTTCCGAAATAGTCTATGATGTCTTTGAAAAGGCGGTGCTCGATTTCACCGCTGTCCTTGTGGAGGACCATCAGACGGGCCTCGTCCCTCCAGCGGGGAGGCTCCTGGGCGATACGGTCCTTGGGAAGATCGAAGTTGAATTGTGAAAGTTTCATGTACTCCGTATTTGTGATACTTATAATATACGGTACTTTTCGGAAAATAGTTTCACTACTTTTTTTCGTAGGCTTTCAGGCGCGTCTGGGCCGACATCCGGTCGGTCTCCGTCTCTCCGTGGGCGGCCATCAGGCTAAGATATTTCTTCTCCAGTTTCACATCCTTCCGGCTCCTGGCCATGAGGATGCCGTTCTTCAGGGCCGTCATGTCCCCGGGATGTTTCTTGAGCACCTGGTCAAAGTATTTCCGGGCTTTCTTGTAGTCTTTCTTGACAAGATAATAGGAACCCAGATTGTCCAGAAACATCGGCTCGTCCTTGCAGTAGCCCAGCATGTGCTCGGAGAGGGAACGGAAGGCTTCGGCCGAAGAAGTGCTGCCAATCTGGAACAGGGCCACGCAATAGTCCTGCATGAGACCCTTGAACTGCTCGGGAGAAACTTTCCCCATCTGGTCGTGCTCCCAGTCGGGGTTCCGCTTGAAGTTGTAGTCGGCCAGGGCCTTGAGTTCCTGGAGGGCCATTTCCGGCTCTTCCTTTTCGTAGGCCATGAGGGCGTTTATCTTGATAAAACGCCAGTCCAGGCGGTTCTCCCGGGCGGCAATGGCCTGGGTTATGGCCGAGTTGGCGCTGGCGAACAGCTCGTCGTCGTAATCATACACCTCAAAATAATTCACTTTCTTTCCCAGGGAATCGGTCATGGGAATCAGCGGGGGATTGCCCAGGTAGCGATCCCGGTCCATCGGCACAATCCTGGAGGACTGGCAGCGGTTGAAGCAGAAGGAGAAGCGGGCCAGGCGGTGGTTGACGTCGTCCGGCCAGGCCTCTTCCCACTTGTTCAGGAGGGTTTCCACGCCCACTCCGCTGGCGCCTACCCTTTCGGTGAGGTTGTTGTAGCGGCGCAGGAATTCATCTTGGGAATAGGTCTCCTGCCCGAAGGCGGGCACGAGCAGCGAAAGACTTAAAAGGATGACAAAGATTTTTTTCATCGGATATCCATTCTAATTCGTTTTGCTTTGGGGTAGAGGTTGTTGCAGCGCTTCCCCAGATTTTTGGCGGGGCCCAGCGGCAAGTTTTCGTAACAGAGGATGAGCGGGCCGACGGGCGCCTCCGGAGCCAGCACCAGGGCATCGCCGTGAAGGTAGCGGAGCGCCTCTTCGCGGCTGAGGTTCCAGCGGGAGCCGGTCCATTCGGGGGCGGGGATTTCGGCCCGGAAAAGGGAGAAGGGGTTGGCGCCACGGATGCCCTCCGGGCGGCCGTGTTTTCGGACAACGGCGGCGTACTGGCCTTCTCCCGGGACGCTCCCGGGGAGCATCAGGTAACCGTGTCCGGTGCCGGTGGCCGGAGATTCGTCGTGGGGCGGAAGGATATCGGCCCCCAGTTCCCGGGCAATCCAGGCTACGGTCTCGTCATTTTCGAGGTGGTTGAAGGTGCAGGTGGAGTACAGGAGCCATCCGCCGGGCTTGAGGGCGGGCCAGACATCCCGGAGGATGCGGCGGGAACGGGCCGCGCAGAATTCCACCGTGGCCGGGGACCATTCCGCCACGGCCTGGGCGTCTTTCCGGAACATCCCTTCGCCGGAGCAGGGGACATCGGCCACGATGACATCGAACAGGGGGGTCTGCCCGAAGGCGGAAGGGTCGCGGGAAACCGTTCCCACGCGGGGGTCTCCCCAGGTTTCCACATTGGAACGGAGGATGCCGTAACGGCTTCGCATCACTTCGTTGGCAAGCAGGGTGAAGCGGTCTCCGAAGCGTTCCCTCAGGGAAGCGGCGATGTCGGTGGTTTTTCCGCCCGGAGCGGCGCAGAGGTCCAGCACCACGGCATCGGCTTCCAGTTCCAGCTGGCGGAAGAGGTGTCCCACGAACATGGCCGATGTATCCTGGACATAGTAGGCCCCTGCGTGGAA
The DNA here is from genome assembly GCA_902794005.1 of uncultured Bacteroidia bacterium. GTDB lineage: Bacteria > Bacteroidota > Bacteroidia > Bacteroidales > UBA932 > Cryptobacteroides. The sequence goes on along the minus strand of CADBFO010000024.1, from coordinate 23,715 downwards.
AAACGGGTCCAGCGTGAAGACGGGACGCTCCTTGAGAAGGAATCCCCAGGGACTCCAGGGAACGGGGACGGCTTCCGGGAAAGGACATTCCCGCAGTTTGGAAGGGTTCAGGCGCACCGACACCGAAGGCGGGTCCTGCAGGGCTTCCAAGACGCTGCCGGCCCGCTCCAGTCCAACGGAACGGGCAAGCAACTCCTGAAATCCTTCGGGAAAACCAGTCATTCTATCGAAGATCCTATCGGGCCCACTGTGCCGGATCGAAGCCTTCCGGCATTTTGCCGTTGGAGGCGTCCACCAGTCCGTCCACCACCTTGTCCAGGGCTTCTTTCACCTTGCCGGAGAGCATCATCTTCATCATGAGATTCAGGTCGGCCTCGACGTTGATCCAGAAATCCGTTTTGTAAGGGTCTTCCCGGGCGGGCTCGAAATGCAGGATCACGTGGAAGGCGAAAGGTGCGTCGAAGTCCACCAGTTCAATCCGGGAATACGGAACCCTCTGATGTACTTTGACGCCGATATGGAATCCCTGCACCGTGGCGGTGAGGGTGTCGTAATCGGCCGTGACCATGTCCCGCTTGTCTTCCGGAAGCATGCGCTGGAAGTTCTGCAAGTCCACGAAGGACATGTACATCTCGTACGGTTGGCGGGAGACGATGCCGTGTTTGCTTTCGATTTCAGTCATAATTGCTTATCTTTGCGTGCTGCAAATATAGCAAAAACCATGCACAAAATCTACTTCGAGAAACGCTGCATCATCATTTGTTCTCCCTCCGAGGAAGCCCTGGCCGACCCCAACTCCGTGGAGTTCCATGTCGGGGAAATCCTGGACATCCACGCCCTGGTGCGCATGTTCGAGGTGCAGGACACCCTGTCGCGCATCTATATCCCTACGGAGGATATCGAACGCACGTACCGGCGCATTTGTTCGGAGTTCAGGGAAGTGAATGCGGCCGGAGGGCTTGTGAGCAACCGCCGGGGGGATTTCCTGCTCATTTCACGGAATGGACGCTGGGACCTGCCCAAGGGGCATCAGGAGGAAGGCGAGGATATCGAAGTGTGCGCCATGCGGGAGGTGCAGGAAGAAACGGGTGTGGACCAGCTGGACCTGCGGCGCCTCATCTGCATCACCGACCACGTGTATTTCCGGCAGGGGCAGTGGCACCTCAAGCACACCTGGTGGTATGACATGCTCTACACGGACCCCACCAACCTCACGCCCCAGCGGGAAGAAGACATTGCCAAGGCGGCCTGGGTGGCCAAATCCTCCCTGCCTCCGTTCCTGAAAAACACCTATCCTTCCATTCTGGAAGTTTTCCGCGAGGCACGGATTTAATCGGCCTTTACAGTCTTGGCGGGGTCTATGCCCGCAACCATCCGGGAAGGAAGCCACAGGAGGGCGAGAATGCCCAGGAAAGCGACGGCGTCGGCCGCAAGAATCCACGGCAGGCTGACATGGACCGGCACCCAGGAGACAAAGTAGTTGTCCGGGTCCAGGGGAATGAGATGCGTGGTGCCCTGAATGAGGCAGAACAGGAGGGCAAGGGCATTCCCGATGAGCATCCCTTTGAGAACAGCCTCTGCGCCGATGCGGACGAACAGCCTACCTACGGCGCGGTCGTCCATCCCCAGGGTTTTTAGCGTGCCGATGGTGGAAATATTCCTCAGGAGCATGATAAGAAGGCCGCTAACCATGTTGAATCCGGCCACCACCGTCATCAGGAAAAGAATGATGAATACGTTGAAGTCCAGCAGGTTGAGCCACTCGAATACCTGCGGATAGGTTTGGCGGGAGGAGCTGACGTAATAGTCCTCCGCCAGGGGGCCGACGGACCGGACCAGGGACTCGGGAGCAAGCGCATCCGTGAAGATGTCCAGACAGGAAACCTCTTCGGAAGACCATCCGTTGAGGCGCTGCATATCCTCGATTCCGGCATAGACAAGCAGATTGTCGTCCAGCTCCATGAGATCGCGGTGGACCTCGGAAATGCGGAATTTCCGCACCCGCACCTTCTCTCCCACGAAATAGACCGTCAGGTCGTCACCCACGCCCAGTCCGGTGATTTCCCGGAGCCTGTGAGGGATACTGACGGCGAGGGCGGAATCGGCCCTTTCCGTTCCTTTTACGATGACGCCGTGGACGATGTCTCCGTTTTTCACGATGCCGGCCCGGACGACGGCGGGGACGATTTCCTTCACGCCCGGCAGGGCAAGGATGTCTTTCTCCCCGGGAAGATGGCGGGGCATGGAGACAGGCTCGGAACTCCCGCTCACGAGCGGGGCGATCCGGATATCACCGGTCATGGCCGCCACTCCCTGCCGGATGGTGTGCCGGAATCCGGACGTGACGGCCACAGCCACGATGATGACAAAGAAACTGACGGCGATAGCCACCGCCGCCACGTTTCCTTGGAATTTAAGTTTCCGCGATATGAAGCGCTCCGCTACCAAATATGGACGCGTTCCTCTTCCGGACGGAACATCGGGTCTCCCTCGTGGATGTCGAAGGCGTCGAAGAAGGTCTGGAAGTTACGGACAGATACATTGACGCGGTTTTCGGCCAGGGAGTGCGGGTCCATGTTGGTGAGACGGGCCTTCTCCTGGTCGGTGATGTTCTGGGCCCAGATGGCGCCATAGCTCAGGAAGAAGCGCTGGGCGGGGGTGAAGCCGTCGATGGGTTTCACATCCTTGCCCTTGAGGGCGTTCTCCATGGCGCTGTAGGCGATGGAAAGGCCGCCGTGGTCGCCGATGTTCTCGCCAAGCGTGTAGCGGCCGTTGGCATGGACGCCGGGAAGGATTTCCACCTCGTCGAACTGGGCGGCCAGCTTGTCGCCGAGTGCATCGAATTTGGCCTTGTCGGAGGCCGTCCACCAGTTCACCATATTGCCGTTGGCGTCGAACATGGAACCCTGGTCGTCAAAGCCATGGGACATTTCATGGCCGATCACGACGCCGATGCCGCCGTAGTTCACGGGGTCGTCCGCATCGGGATCGAAGAACGGTTTCTGGAGGATGGCGGCCGGGAAGCAGATTTCGTTGGTGGTGGGATTGTAGTAAGCGTTCACCGTCTGCGGCGTCATGCCCCATTCCGTCTTGTCAGTGGGCTTGCCCAGCTTGTTCAGGTTGTCTTTCATATACCAGGCGCTGGCATTGCGGAGATTCTCGTAATAGGTCTTGGACGGGTCGATGTCCAGGGTGCTGTAGTCCTTCCATTTGTCGGGATAGCCGATTTTCACGGTGAAGGCGGCCAGTTTTTCGCGGGCGCGCACCTTGGTGGTGTCGCTCATCCACTCCAGGGCGTCGATGTGCTCGCCCAGGGCGGTGCGGAGATTCTCCACGAGGGTGACCATCTTCTGTTTGGAGCTCTCGGGGAAGTAGCGGCTCACATACATCTCTCCCACGGCTTCTCCGAGGAGGCTGTTGGGAACGCTCATGGCACGCTTCCAGCGGGGCTGCTGCTCCTTGGCGCCGCCCATCTGATGGGAGAAGAATTCCCAGGATGCGGTGTAGAAATCGTCGGAGAGGGCTCCGGCCTGGCCGGCCACGAACTGGCACAGAAGGTATGCCTTCAGGGTTTCCAGATCGGCCTTTTCCATCATGGCGGAAAGACCGTCGAAGTAGGAAGGCTGCTCAACGATGATTTTCTCCTGGTCGGGGATGCCGGCGGGAACGCAGTATTTGTCGAAGCGGAGGCCGGGCCAGCGCTTGTAGATTTCCTGGCTGGACATGGGGTTGTAGATGGCCTGCATGTCACGGTTCTGCTCGCGGGTCCAGGAAATCCGGGCCAGTTCGGTTTCGATGGACATGTCTTTCTGTGCAAGGGTCTGGGCATCTTCTATTCCGGCCAGGCTGAGCACCTTGACCAGGAAGGCCTGATAACCGTCGTACAGGGCCTTGTTCTCCTCTTTCAGGTAATAGTCGCGGTCTCCCATTCCCAGGCCGCCCTGGCCCAGGTACAGGACCTGCATTTCGCTGTTGGCCAGATCGGCCTGTACGCCGCTGTCAAAGAAGCCTCCGTCTCCGTAAAGCCCCATTTTTCCCATCAGGCCGACCAGCTGGTCGCGGGTCTGGACGGCTTGGATTTCGGCGATGTAGGGCTGGATGGGTTCTGCGCCCAGGGCATTGCGGGTGGTGGAATCCAGGGCCATTTTGTACAGGTCGGAGATTTTCTGGTCCACGGTGCCTTTCTGGGCTTCCAGGGTGGTCATGCTCTCGAAGAGGGCGTTGAGGTTTTCCTGGGTACGTTCGCGGATGGCGTCAAAACTGCCGTAGCGGGGGAACTCCGGGCGGAGAGGGTTGTTAGCCTGCCAGCCGCCGGTGGAATACTGATAGAAATCCACCTTGGGGCTGGTTTCGGTGTCCAGATAGGTCAAATCCAATGCAGGGACCGTGTTTTTGGGAGCACAGGCTGCAAACGCAAGAAATGACATCATAACGATAACAGACTTTTTCATATATTATTAATTTAAAGTAATCGGCGGTGCGGTTTGCAAAATTACACAATAATGCGGATATTTGCATCCCTTTAAGCGAATTTTATGAAAATCAAAGATATCCTGATCCGATATGGGATTTCCACCCTGGGACTTGTCATCATCGCCTTCGGCGTGGCCGTTTCCATCAAATCCAATCTGGGAATTTCCCCGCCTTCGTGTCCGCCTACCATTCTGAACCTGCGCTGGACGGGTATTTCGGTGGGCACTTTCACCTGGATCATGCATCTGTTTTTCATTTTCATGCAGATGATTCTTCTGAGGAAAGATTTCAAGCTCAGCTATCTGATGCAGATTCCTGCCGCCTTCGTTTTCGGCTATCTTTGCGATGCATTCATCTGGTTGCTGGATGCCATCGGCTCCCCGGCAACGGACTACGGCGTGCAAATCCTGTTGAGCCTGGCCGCGGTGGTCATCGCTGCCGTCGGCATCAAGATCGAGGTGCTGGGAAAGGGCTGGATTCTGGCCGGCGATATGACCACGGCCGTGCTGAGCACCGTTACGGGAAAGTCTTTCAGCACGATGAAAGTCATCTTCGACGTTGTCCTGGTGGCGGTCACCGCCGGTTTCGCCTGGTTTGCCTTCGGCCTTCTTACCGGCAACGGCTTCACCAATGTCATTCGGGAAGGGACGCTCATCCAGGCCTTGCTTACTGGTCTGTGCATGAAAATCACAGACCCCTGGCTGGACAGACTTTTCGGCCCGCTGGCTCCCGGATATGAATAGGATGCTGTATTTTCTGAAAGAGTGGATGCTTCCCTGCGCGATTGTGCTGGGAATCAGCCTGTACCTTGTCTATCATTTTATGCCGGGCCTGCACCATCTGGGCCCTTGGCTGCATCCGCTGGTGTCGGAAGGGCAGCGTCTTGTAATTGCCTTCCTGCTGTTTTTCCAGTTTGTGAAGATTTCCCCGCACGATCTCAGACTGAGCCGATGGCATCTGTATGCCCTGGCTGTCCAGATTCTGTCGTTCCTGGCGCTGGCCGCTCTGGTGGCCTTTACCGGCGGAACGCTCCGCATGCTGCTGGAATGTGCGATGCTGTGCATGATTTGCCCCACGGCATCGGCCGCCGGGGTCATCACCGACCGCCTGGGCGGAAATCTTGCGGGAACCGTAAGCTATGTGGTGCTCATCAACGTGGCGGCCACCTTTCTGATTCCGCTGGTGATTCCGCTGGTGAATCCGTCGGCCACCATGGATTTCTGGTCCTATGTGGGACACATTGCCCTGAAAGTGTTCCCGGTGCTTATCCTGCCCGGCCTGGTGGCCTGGCTCATCCGCTACACCACCCGCAAACTGCAGCGGACCCTGATGCGCTGGGCTTCCAACTCGTTCTATGTGTGGGGCGTGGGGCTCACCCTGGCCATGATTCTGGCAACGCGGGCCCTCCTGCTCAGCGGGCTGGGCCGCTCGGCCGTGGCAGGCATCGTGCTGGTTTCGCTCGTCAGCTGTTTCTTACAGTTCTTTGCCGGCCGGCGGATGGGAAGGGAAAAGGTGGAGAGACTCACGGCCGGACAGGCCCTCGGACAGAAGAACACGGGATTCCTGATCTGGCTGGGATACAATTACATGACGCCGGTCACCTCGGTCGCGGGCGGGCTGTATGCCATCTGGCAGAATCTGTTCAATTCCTGGGAACTCTATGAAAAGGCCCATGAAGAGGCGCTTCAGCGGGGAAGCCGGGAACAGTAGCTGTCGTAAGTCCTCAACACGTCGTTCACATAGCTGGGCGTGTGGTGCCCTTCCGGCAGCATGTGGGCCACCAGTTCCCAGTACGTGGGGTCCAGACCGGCGGAATCGGCCTGGGCAATGAGTTTCCGGATATTGCCGTCCCCCAGGTTATAGGCCGCCAGGGCGAATTTGAGGCTGTCTTCGCGGCTGGCCGCCGGAAACATCTTTCCCAGCTTTTTGAGGTATTCCGTGCCGATGGAGATGTTCACGGCGGGAATCAGGAGCGTATCCTGCGAATAGCGGCTGCTTCGGATTTGCATGAGTCCGGTGGCTCCTTTGGAGGAGTGGGCTTCGTTGTGAAAGCGGGACTCGTGGTAGATGATGGCGGCGATCAGGCGCCAGTCCCAGCCGGTATTGCCGGCCGCATGGCGGATGATATGCTCGTAAGTGGAAAGGCCCTCCGGAATGGGTGTCGCCGGGAATTCTTCCAGGAAATTGTTTTCCGGAACGGGATGCTGCGGACTCAGGACCGGTGCCAGAAGCAGCAAGGCCGACAGGCCGAGGGCATAGTACAGGACGCGGTGTTTCATCGGCGGCTTCTGCTTCTGGAGGACGACCGGCCGCCACTGGCGTCGCCGCTGGGGTCTCCGCCCGCGCTGCCGAAGCCGGATCCGGCCCGCTCGGACAGGGTCTTCTGTGCGCCCAGGCGGGGATAGAACGGCCACGAAATGCCGAACTTGATGACACGGGACGTCTGGATGTACCGGTGTGCGGTGAAGTAATCGTGCCGATCCATGGGCCATCCGTTGCCGGCGTTTTCCAGTTTCAGGAACACGCTGCATTTCTTCCACTGGGCGTTGATGAACACGTCGAAGACAGGACAGTTGCCGTAGGTCTCCTCTTTCTGAAGGGTGAAGACACCGGCAACCGGATTATAGGACGGGGCATACCACAGCGTGGTGTACCGGGCATTCACCCCCAGCTGGAGCTGGAGGACTTTGGGATCCACGATATTGAACTGGAGGTACCAGCGCAGGTTGAGCGCCAGGGAAGGAAGCGGCAGCACTTCTTTGTCGGAAGAGAGCTGGAACAGGGCAGAGTTGTCCAGGTGCACGGGGCCCAGGGTGAAATTCTTGGTGAGCCCGGCGGAGAGGATGCTCAGGGCCGGAGCATGCTGCCGCACGATGCCCAGGGTGTCATAATAGACATGACCGGCCACCAGGGCATACCCCAGCTGCGCCTTCAGTTCCCACTTGGGAATGTCCAGCGTTGCGTGGATTCTGGTGGTGGACGTCTTGCCGAAGTCGTTTTCCCAGCGGAAGTGGTTGGAATAGAAATGCTGCTGGTAGAAATCCGGGGTTTTCAACTTGGTTTCAAACGCCGCCCTGAGGCTGATGGGGCTTTTGGGCTGCCGGCGGAACGGATAGAGGTTCAGCGTGGCGTTGGCCTTGATAGAGAAGTCGTTGGCTTCCTGCCCGGCAAAATTATACAGGCCGGTGGCATCCCAGGAAAGGTATTTGCTCAGCCGTCCTTCCGCGCCGGCATAGACATAAAGGCTGTTCCATTTGTGGTTGGAACTCTTGTAAAGGACCTCGTTGGGAGATTGCAGGTAGAAGCTCTGGAAGCGGTCTCCGATACCGCCTTCCACCTTGGAGACGAGCGCGTCTTCCTTCCAGGGCTGCAGACGCACGAAAATGCGGTTGTCCAGCCGCATGGTCCGCAGCGAATCGGCACTCTTTTCGGGGTGGATGTTGAATACCCCGTTGTAGAATTCCGAAAGGGCCGACGAGGTCTTGTCCGCGTATCTTTTGCTGTACGTGGTGAATTCCGAGGAGGTGCCGATGAAGCCCGTCGTGATGTCCCGGTTCAGCGTGTCCGGTTTCTGCCAGGTGGAGTCTCCCCGGTGACGGAGCTTCTCGATGAAGTCAAAGGGAATGCGGTAACTCTGGTCGTAGAAGAATGTCATCTTCCGGTAGCTGTTGGTGGCGGCTGCCAGGCTGATGTCGATTTCGCGGACGTCCACCGTGGTGTCCCGTACCATTTTGGTGTCCAGCATACCGCCGCTTTCCTGACGGGAAATGATGTTGTAGATGAATCCGCCATGGGCCAGATACTTGCGTCCCAGATAGTTCCCGGCCACGAAATAGGTGCGGTTCTTGGTTTCTTCGTTCTTGAGCGTTCCGGCACCGCCGTACCGCTTCATCTCCAGGGCGACATTGAAGCTGGGCAGGATGTTCTGCGTGGTGAACACTCGGAAGTTGTCCGAGCTCAGGCTGCTGTTGCTCAGCAGGTTACCGTAGTATTCCAGCTCCGTGTACGGCGTTTTGGTGTTCCACTGGGTAAGGTTTTCCGGTGTGTAGGTCCACCCTTCCATGGCGCGGTAAAAACTGACGGACTCTTCGTCGTGCCGACGGAAGAAGTTGTACTGCTGGACGGCGCTGCCGGGCATGCCCAGCCAGGTGGCGCCCACGTCCTTCCGCATGAAGGGATAGTCGTAGAAGTGGTAGTTGGCCGTCGTGTCCCACTCAAAGGTCTCTATGCTGTTGTACAGGCGGTTGTGACGCCAGGTCACCAGGCGCTTGTACAGGAGGGAATCCGGAAGGAAGCTGGTTTCCAGGATACGTGGCGTATTCTCAAGAATGCTGTCCTTGATGCGCTGGAGGCTGTCCTTCACCTTGAGGATGGAATCCTGGCGGCGCATGATGCGGGGGAGTTCCACGTTTTCGTAGGTCCAGCGCTTTTTCTCCGTTTTGGACATGGCGTTCCATTTGGCTTCCCAGGCCAGCCGGGCCTTGTGGGTGGAATCGGCCAGAAAGAGGGAGTCCACCTGCGGCCAGATGAGGCTGTCCCCGGCCTGCTTGAGGGAGTCGACGACCACGCGGTGGGTGTAGCTGTCTTTGGTGGCCACATACCACTGGTACAGGAACGGGTCCGTGACCTTGAGGCTGTCGGGAACTTTCATGGTGTCCCGGGCGGTGATTTTGGGCGTGGTGTCCACCGGTTCGCCGAAGAAGTCGAAGTCTTCGTCCAGCGTGTCCGCCAGGACCTTGAGACTGTCCGGACGTGTTTTGAGGCTGTCCGGACGTGTTTTCAGGCTGTCGGGGACCACTTTTGTCGTATCTGTCCGGGCCGACGGGAACCATGCATGCAGGCGCGACGCCCGGGTAAGTTCTACCCCCAGCGTCTGTGCGGCCACCGCTCCGGCAATGGCCACGGGCACCAGTATGTCGGCCCAAAACTTTGCCATAATTTGCAAAGATACTAATAATTTGCTGAATAGTTGATACGGCCCGCCTTTCGGCTCGTGCGACATTCATGATCCTGTTCGCGTATCCTCGCCTGTCGCTCAACTCCCCGGGATGCCGCACGTGGCTTACAACCATCTCATTGTCAGGCGTTTGTGTAAAATCCTCTGCGCAAAAAGTGCAGAGGATTATGCGGAAGCGATTGAGCCGCAGCAACTTGCGCGCCACTGTAAGAAAATAGTCCCGCAAAAGATTTGCGGAGGTCGGAGGGATTGATTATTTTTGTAAAATTGAAAATCAAAGCTTCAAATAATGGCACAAGAATTCAAATATGCACCCATGTTTCAGCTTGGTGAAGACACCGCTGAATACTACAGGATTCCCGGTTCCGAGAAACTGGTGAAAACGACCAAGTTCGGAGACAAAACCCTTCTGGAAGTTTCTCCGGAGGCCCTCACGCTGGTGGCCCAGCAGTCTTTCCATGACTGTCAGTTCATGCTGCGCCGCGCCCACAATGAGCAGGTGGCGAAAATCCTGCATGACCCGGAGGCTTCCGACAATGACAAGTATGTGGCCCTCCAGTTCCTCCGCAACGCGGAAACTTCCGTCAAGGGCGTCCTTCCCTTCTGCCAGGACACCGGCACCGCCATTATCCACGGAGAAAAAGGGCAGCGCGTCTGGACGGACTTCGAGGATGAGGAGGCCCTGAGCCGGGGCGTTTTCAACTGCTACACCCAGGAGAACCTGCGCTACAGCCAGAACGCTCCGCTGGACATGTACAACGAGGTGAACACCAAGTGCAACCTGCCTGCGCAGATTGACATCGAGGCCACCCACGGCAGTGAATACCGCTTTGTCATGGTGGCAAAGGGCGGCGGCAGCGCCAACAAAACCTACTTCTATCCCATGACCAAGGCCACCATCCAGAACGAGGGCACCCTGATTCCCTTCCTGGTGGAAAAAATGCGCTCCCTGGGCACGGCGGCCTGCCCGCCCTATCACATCGCCTTCGTGATCGGCGGAACATCGGCCGAAAAGAACCTTCTCACCGTGAAGCTGGCCAGCATCAAGTTCTACGACAACCTTCCCACCACCGGCGACGAGACCGGCCGCGCCTTCCGCGACATCGACCTGGAGGAAAAACTCCTGAAAGAGGCGCAGAAAATCGGCCTGGGCGCCCAGTTCGGAGGCAAATATCTGGCGCATGACATCCGCGTAATCCGCCTTCCGCGCCACGGGGCCAGCTGTCCCATCGGCATGGGCGTGAGCTGCAGCGCAGACCGCAATATCAAGTCCAAGATCAATGCAGACGGCGTCTGGATCGAGAAGATGGACAACAACCCTTCGGAACTGATTCCCGAGGAGCTCCGCCGTCCCGGCGAAGGCCCTAAGGGCATCGAGATAGACCTGGACAAGGGGATTGACGCCGTGCGTGCGGAACTCACAAAGTACACGGTGGGTACCCGCGTGAATCTGAAAGGCACCATCATCGTGGCCCGGGACATCGCCCACGCCAAGCTGAAAGCCCGTCTGGATGCCGGACAGCCGATGCCCGCCTACTTCAAGGACCATCCCATCCTGTATGCCGGCCCGGCCAAAACGCCGGCAGGCTATCCTTGCGGCTCCATGGGCCCCACCACGGCCAACCGCATGGACCCGTATGTGGACGAATTCCAGGACCACGGGGCCTCCCTGGTAATGATTGCCAAGGGCAACCGTTCCAAGGTGGTGACGGATGCCTGTCAGAAACACGGCGGTTTCTACCTGGGAACCATCGGCGGCGTGGCAGCCGTCCTGTCCCAGAGCAGCATCCGCAGCATCGAGTGCGTGGAATACCCGGAACTGGGCATGGAAGCCATCTGGAAGATTACGGTGGAAGACTTCCCGGCCTTCATCCTCGTGGATGACAAGGGAAACGATTTCTTTAAGACCATCGGCCTGTAGCTTTTGGCCGTACTATTTACGCAGTGAAGAACCTTTTAACACAATAAAATGGATATGAAAAAGTACGTATGCAACATTTGCGGGTATGAGTATGATCCCGCAGTAGGGGATCCCGACAGCGGAATCGCCCCCGGAACCGCTTTTGAAGACATCCCGGCCGACTGGCTTTGCCCCGTCTGCGGAGTAGGCAAGGACGATTTCTCCCCGGCCGACTAAACTTCCGCCCTGGCAGCCAATTGCCTGATTTTCATTCTTTTACGTACAATCCTCTGCGCTTTTTGCGCAGAGGATTATGCGTATTACACTGATAATGAGAAAGTTCCCGATCAAGCGAAAAAATATTTTAACATTTTTACTACTATGTATTGCAAAGTACCAAAAAATATTCATATCTTTGCACCAACAAATATTTTAAGAAATGAAAAAGGTAGTAAATGTTTCTTTGGGAGGACGCAACTTCATTCTGGATGAGGATGCATATTCCCGCCTGCAGGAGTATCTGGACCACTTCAGGGGAAAACTCACGGTCCCGGAATACCAGAAAGCGGAGGTGATGGAGGAAATCGAAGACCGCATCGCGGAACTGTTCTTCCAGGAAGTGGGGGAGGGCTCCCGTGTGGTGACGCTGGACATGGTGCAGAAGGTGGCGTCGGCCCTCGGAATGCCCGACGGTTCGGCGGAAGGCGGATCCACCTCGTCGTCCTCGTCCCCCAAGGCCGATATGCCCCGTCGCCTGTACCGGGATGTGGACAACAAATCCGTCGCCGGCGTGTGTTCCGGCCTGGCCTTGTACTTTGATCTTGACATTACCCTCATCCGCATCCTCATGCTGGTGGCCCTTATCTTCGGATCGGCCGGCTTCTGGATTTATCTGATTCTCTGGATTGCCGTCCCCAAGGCCGATACACCGGCCAGGAAATGCGAAATGCGCGGCATTCCTCCCACCGCGGAGAACATGTCGGCCTTCGCCCGTGAAACCTATAAAAAGTAGCAGACTATGGAGAATATCAGTGAAAATGTCCGCTCCCAAATGCGGAAAGGGGTGCTTGAATACTGCATCCTGTGCATCCTGAGCCGGAAAGAGGCCTATGCCTCCGTCATCCTGGAAGAACTCAAGGCTGCCAATATGATTGTGGTGGAAGGGACGCTGTATCCGCTTCTGATCCGTCAGAAGAATCAGGGGCTGCTGAGTTACCGCTGGGAAGAATCCACCCAGGGGCCGCCCAGAAAGTACTATGTGATTACGGAAAAGGGACGTGAACAACTTGCCGAGATGGATGCGGCCTGGGAAGAAATGGTCCAAAGCATTCAAACCTTAAAACAATAAACCGTCATGAAAGAAACCATTCAACTCAGCATAGGCGGTTATGCCTTCTATCTGGAAAAAGATGCGGCCGAAGCGCTGTCCGGCTATCTTACAAGCTTGGAGACCCACTACCTGGGGCAGGAAGGCGGGAAAGAAATCATGGAGGGCATCGAGGAGCGGGTGGCCGAACTCTTGCAGGAGAACACCCCCAAAGGCACTGTCGTCACCCTCCCCGGAGTCCAGCGGGTGATTGATGTCATCGGCCGTCCGGAAACCATCGAGGCTGATGATCCCGCTCCCGACGCCGGTGCGGAAAAGCCCCGGAGAAGGCTGTACCGGGACCTTGCCAACAAGCGTCTGGGCGGAGTATGCGCCGGCTTGGGCAACTATTTTGGGCTGGAGGTGAGCTGGCTGCGGATCGCCTTTGCGGTTGCGGCGGTCGTCGTCTTCTTCTCCGTGGCCTATGAAGGTATCTGGTGCCTTTCCGTCCCTGTTCTTTATTCCATTCTTTGGGTATCCATGCCGGCCGCCCGCACGGCGCAGGAGCGCTGGGCCATGAAAGGAGATCCCGGAACGGCCGATGATATCCGACGCACCGTCCAAAGCGGCATCCACGAGATGGGCGATACCGCCCGGGAAGTGGTTCATTCCGACTTTTTCCAACGCTTCGGGAAGTGGATACTGGTGGCGGTAGGAATCGTTCTCTTGATCATGGGCTCTTCCGGCCTGGCTTCCGTGTCGGTGCTGTCCCTGAAAGGAACCCAACTTTTCGGCGTCCCCATCACCCATTGGATGGAGGAACTGTCACAGGACCGGCCGGCCATGTACGACCTTCTTTCCACGCCTTGGGTAGTGGTGCTGGCTGGCCTGGCCGTCATCCTGCCTTTTGTGGGGCTCCTCTATGGAGGCATTCAACTCATCTTCGGCTTCAAGTCCCCCTCCTGGAAGCCTGGCCTCGTAATCTTTGTTCTCTGGCTCATCATCGTCATCATCCTGCTGGTCCTCCTTATTGCCGGCGCCGCCGCAGATGATTACGTCCACATCGTTGTGTGATTTCTAAGCTGTTGATTATGAGTTGATTATGTAAAATCCTCTGCGCAAAAAGCGCAGAGGATTTTGCGTAAGCGACTATGGGAGAACAAGTTAGTTGTCACCCTTTTTGTGCCTTGAGCCGGGCTTTGACCAGTTTCCATTTTCCGGCGGCGAAGTCTTTGCCTGCATATTGGAGGCTCAGGACGCCGTTGTCCGGGAATTGGAGTCCGGCCGTCCCGGAAACAATCTGCAGGAAGTTTTCCAGACCCTCATCCGGGCCGATCCCCAGCATCCGGGTGCAGGGGGCATCATCGGCACAGGCCTCGAAGGTCATTTTCAGGGGCGCTTCCGTCAGGGAATTGTCCTCGTCATCGACCAGGATGGCACTGCGGAAAGTTTCAAAATTGATGGCTTTGGTGTATTTGACCACCGCCATTTTCCGGCCCCATTCGCCCTCGCCGTTATGGAACGGACTGTCGAAGCCTTCCAGATACTCATCCACACCGGCGAAGATGTAGAACATCCCCTGATGGGGGAGTTTTCCTTCGGGATCCAGGGGGGCGATGTCTTCGCAGTCGATCTGGCACACGAATGTGAGCGGATAGTCGTAGGTTCCGTCTTCGTCCGTTACTTCCACGGTGGGATATTCCATATCGGCCGGAAGATCCGGGTCTCCCCACCATTTGGAAGAGCAAAATAGTTCGGTCTCTGTCTTCTGCAAGTTGATTTTAATGGCCATATCCAGTTTTTTGCAAAGATAACAAAGATTCTGGTGACAGGCAAGCGATTGATACAGAGTCAATTATGTATAATCCTCTGCGCTTTTTGCGCAGAGGATTATATGTAAACGATTGATAGGCAACAGGTTATTGGCCACGCTTATTTGAGGAAGTCGTGGGAAGCGGTCATGGCCTTGGGATCCAGGGCTTCGTCCAGTTTCTCCTTGGTCATGAGACCGTGTTCGAGAACGAGGTCATAGACGCTGCGACCGGTCTGCAGGGCTTCCTTGGCCACCTTGGTGGAATTCTTGTAGCCGATATAGGGATTGAGGGCGGTGACAATGCCGATGGAGTTCTTCACCATGTCGTAGCAGTGCTCTGCATTGACGGTGATGCCTTCCACGCACTTGCTGCGGAGGGTGTTCATGGCATTCATCAGCCAGGTCTGGCTCTCGAGGATGCATTCGGCGATGACCGGCTCCATCACGTTGAGCTGCAGCTGACCGGCTTCTGCGGCGAAGCAGACGGCGGTGTCATTGCCGATCACCTTGAAGCACACCTGGTTGGTGACCTCGGGGATTACGGGATTTACCTTGCCCGGCATGATGGACGAACCCGGAGCCATGGCAGGAAGGTTGATTTCGTGCAGGCCGCAACGGGGACCGGAGGCCATGAGGCGAAGGTCGTTGCAAATCTTGGAAAGCTTGACGGCCAGGCGTTTGAGAGCGGCCGAGTAGCTCACATAGGCACCGGTATCCGGGGTGGCTTCCACCAGGTCGGGAGCCTTTTCGAAGCTGTCGCCGGTGAATTCGCTCATGCGCTTGGTGCAAAGTTCGGCAAAGCCGGGAACCGCATTGAGGCCGGTGCCGATGGCGGTACCGCCCATGTTGATTTCCTTCAGGAGAACGGCGTTGCGCTCCAGGTTGGACAGCTCTTCTTCCAGGTTGTTGGCGAAAGCGTTGAACTCCTGGCCGGAGGTCATGGGAACGGCGTCCTGCAGCTGGGTGCGGCCCATTTTGATGATGTCCTTGAACTCCTCGCCTTTGGCGCGGAAGGCGGCAATGAGGTCCTTCAGGGCATTTTCCACGTACTTGTTCATGCGGACAAAGGTGTAGCGGAACGCAGTGGGATAGGCGTCGTTGGTGGACTGGGCGCAGTTCACGTGGTCGTTGGGGGAGCAGAACTGATACTCGCCTTTCTTGTGACCCATGAGCTCGAGGGCGCGGTTGGCGATGACCTCGTTGGCGTTCATGTTCACGGAAGTACCGGCACCTCCCTGCATCATATCCACGGGGAACTGGTCCCAGAATTTGCCGTCCACGATTTCCTTGCAGGCGGCGATGATGGCGTCGCCGATGGTCTTGTCCAGCACGCCCAGCTCGGAGTTGGCAGCCGCCGCGGCCATCTTGACATAGGCCATGGCGATGATGTACTCCGGATAGTCGCACATGCGGGTATTGGAGATTTTGTAGTTGTTGATGGCCCGCTGGGTCTGTACGCCGTAGTAGGCGTCGATGGGAACTTGAAGTTCGCCGATGAGGTCGCTTTCGACCCTGAATTTTTGTTCTGACATAGGATTATTTATTTAATAAGCTTTGATTCTGTACATGAAACCAATTTCGATGCGTCGTTCCGTTGGCCGCAGCGATGCCGCTGGCCTTGGTGAAGTGGTGGTCGCGTCCCACATAGGCCAGGAAGAAACGCAGGTCCTGCTCTTTCCAGGGATAGTATTCGATGCTGCCCACCCAGCCGATGGACTGGCGGTAGAGGGCCAGGTGCGGTTTGTCGGCCACCGTGGCCAGTTCATACATGCCCTTCCCCATGAGGTTCCATTTGGGCAGGAACTGCCAGTTGGCCTTGGCGATGAGGGAGTGATAGCGGACGTTTTCCGTTACGCCGATATCTTCCGTCACGATGCCCAGGCGGTCCAACTGGTCATACTCGCCCATATAGTCCACATACAACTGGAATTTGGGCAGTGCCAACTGCTGGCCCAGCGTAACCATGTAGGAGTACTTGTGCTGAGCCTCCGTCTGGATGCCTGCTGCCCAACGGGTATTCAGCAAGCCGCCGAACATGCTGCCGTTCCAGTTGAGGATATAGGTGAGCGGGTGGGCCGAGGGCGTATAGCCTTTGTACTCGCGGCGGGAAGTGTAGGCGTTGGTCACCATGAACGCAATTTCCTGCGAGGGAATCGGGAACCAGGAAACCATACCGCCGGTCATGAAGTTGTCCATGTAGTCCAGCATGTCCGAGTACTGGTAGATGAACATCGGGTTCTCGTCAAACTCGAAGCCGCCCCAGATCTGACACATCTTGCCCAGGTTCACGGCCCAGTGGTCGTTGAACTTCCAGCCCAGCATCATCACGTCGATGCTCTTGGCCAGGTTGTCGTCCTGGTCGGCCCGGGCCTTGTTCAGGCGCTGGCGGTAGCGGTAACTCAGATGCTTCCCGAAAGTGCCTTTGACTTCGATGCGCAACTGCTTTGCCTTGAAACTGGAAGCGAAGGGATTGATGCTTTCCTGGAAACTGCCGGCGAAGTTGAAATAGAGATTGAAGCCGTCATTCTTCTTCTCCTGCTTGGAAACCAGTTCCCACAGGGATTTGTAATCCCCCTCGGGACCGCCGTCGCGGGTGTTGCCGCCCTGGGCGAAGGCCGTTACGGCCGTGGACAGGGCGATGAGGGTAACAAACAGTTTCTTCATGGCTTAGTACTCCATGAAGAATTTCTGAATCTCCTGCCAGTCGCGGGTCTTGGTGAGGGCGAGCATCAGGAGAACACGGGCTTTCTGGGGGTTCAGGTCCAGTGCGGCCACAAAGTGGTACTTCTCGTCATCCACTTCGCTGTTGAGGCAGGTGGGGCCGGTAGGGCAGCGGGAACTGCGGACAATTTGGATGCCCTCTTTCTGGGCTTCCACGGCCACTTCGAAGACATCCTTGTAGAAGTTGCCGTCACCGACGCCGGCCAGCACGATGCCGTCGAATTCGGCATCCACGAAAGCCTTCATCGGAAGCGGGGAAGCGTTGGCATACCCATAGACGATGCCCACCTTGGGCAGTTCCTCGAGTTTGGAGACGTCGAAGATGGAATTCTTGGTGTGCCGGTTGTTGGGGCTCTGGAGCAAGTGGGCTTCACCGTTGTAAACATAGCCGATGATGCCGGAAGGGCCGCCCTCGAAGGTGTCGCAGTCGATGGTGTGGGTCTTGATGACCGTCTTGGCGTCCAGCAACTGGTTGTTCATGCAGCAGAGAACCCCCATCCCCTTGCAGTTGGGGGAAACGGCGGCGGCAACCGCATTGTACAGGTTGGCGGGGCCGTCGGCGCTGATGGCGTTGGACGGACGCATGGAGCCGGCCAGGATGACGGGCTTGTCGCTCTTGACGGTCAGGTTGAGGAAATAGGCGGTCTCTTCCATGGTGTCGGTTCCGTGGGTGATGACCACGCCGTCGTAACCTTCCTTGTTCAGGAGTTCATTGACACGCTTGGAAAGTTTGAGCCAGACTTCGTCATTCATGTCCTGGGAGCCGATGTTCACCAACTGCTCGCCGGAAATGTCGGCCAGGTTCAGAATCTGGGGGACGGCGTCCAGAAGGGTCTGGATGCCCACTTGCCCGGCAGTATAGGCCGAGGAGGCGGAGGTGGTGGAAACGCCGGCGATGGTGCCGCCCGTGGCGATGATGCGAATCTTGGGTTTTGCGTTGAGGCTGACGGTGACCAGCAGAGCCGTGGCCACCAGCAGGATCGATTTTAACTGTTTCATAGAGATGTGTTTAGGAACTATAAAAATTGAATAATCAGGTATCCCAGGCCGATGCTTACAAACGTAGTGATGAAGCCGGCAAGCTGGAACGAGTGGTTGACAACATATTTGCCGATTTTGGTGGTGCCGGTGCGGTCAAAGCCGATGGCGGCCACCTCCGTGGGATAGTTCGGCAGGAAGAAATAGCCGTTCACGGCCGGGAAAAGGGCCAGCAGCACCAGCGGGGGGATGCCCATGGCAAGGCCCACCGGGTACAGGGTCTTGACCGTCGCGGCCTGCGAGAACAGCATGATGCTCATCAGGAACAGCGGGATGGCGAAAAGGATGGGCCACTGGGTGAAAAGCCCGCCCACGGCGCCCAGGATCAGGTCTTTGTTCCCCTCGAAAAAGGTGCTGCCCATCCAGGCTACCCCGAAGATGGAGACCATGGCCACCATGCCGGCACTGAAGACATTGCCTTGCACGGCCTTCCTGACATCGGCCTTGCCCACGAGGAGAATGAGGGCGGCGATGGACATCATGATCATCTCGATGGTGGCGTTCATGCTGACGGGCGTGCCGTTAAAACTCGGGCGCAGGGACGGGAAACTCCCGAAGAGCACCACCAGGACAACGCCCAGCAGGAAGACGAGCACGGCCCATTTGGCGCGCGGGTTGATTTCCTTCTTTTCGGCGGCGGTTTCCCCATCCAGGAGGCCGGCCTGGAGGCGGCGCTGGTATTCCGGGTCCTTTTCCAGCGGTTTCCCTACGAAATTCTGGACGAAGGAAGCGACCAGGATGGCTACCAGCGAAGAGGGAATGGTGACTATCAGAATCTGGGCCATGCCCACTCCGTGTGCGCCCAGGAGGCTCTGGGAGAGGATGGCGGCGGTGGCGGCCGACACCGGGGAACCGGTGATGCCCAGCGAAGCGGCGATGGTGGCTACGCTCAGCGGCCGTTCCGGACGGATTTTGGCTTTGAGGGAAATCTCGGATATGATGGGAAGGAGGGCGTAGCAGGTGTGCGCCGTACCGGCCAGGATGCAGAACAGCCAGGTGGTGAGGGGGGCGTAGAAGGTAATATGGCTGGGGTGCCTGCGCAGGAAGCGGGCGGCCAGTTCCACCATATAATCCAGTCCGCCGGCAGCCTGCAGGGCGGCCGAGGCAGTAATGACCGCCACAATGATGAGCATGACATCGATGGGGATGTTTCCCGGTTCCAGGCCGAAGACGAATACCAGGATGAAAACGCCCACCATGCCATACATGCCCAGGCCAACGGATCCTACACGGGCGCCGATGAATATCATGGCCAGCACGATGGCCAGTTCAATAAACAGCAATGTGGTTGACATAGGTTGGTTTTAGTGTTCTTTGTCGGTTGCAAAGATAGGCAAATAAAACGGACTTTCCTATCCCAAAAGAACATCCAGAACCATCATGAGCGCAAAGCCTAGCGCGAAGCCGATGGTGGAAATATTGGAGTGGCGGCCCTGCGAGGCTTCCGGAACCAGTTCTTCCACAACGACATAGAGCATGGCGCCTGCCGCAAACGACAGCAGGTACGGCATGGCCGGGGTGACGGCCGAAGCCAGCAAAACCACCAGCAGCCCCCCGACCGGCTCTACGGCACCGCTGGCCGCACCAATCCAGAAAGAGCGCCAGCGGCTGTTGCCGGCGGCCCTGAGGGGCATGGAGATGATGGCGCCTTCCGGCACGTTCTGGATGGCGATACCCAGCGAAAGGGCCAGCGCTCCGGCCACGGACATGCCCGCGCCGCTTTGCAGGGCGCCGGCCAGCACGATTCCCACCGCCATGCCCTCCGGAAGGTTGTGGATGGTGACCGCCAGCGCCAGTTTGGCGGTTTTGCTCAGGTGGCTGCGGGGACCTTCCTCTTCTCCCATCGGGTGAAGGTGCGGCGTAATATAGTCGATAAGCAGGAGAAAAGCGAAGCCCGCCATGAGGCCGATAACCACCGGCCATACGTTTCCGCCCGCCATTTCCATCCCCGGGATGAGCAGCGACCACACGGATGCGGCGACCATGACGCCGGAGGCGAACCCCAGCAGCGCCTTTTGCAGGACTTCCGGCATGTCCTTTTTCAGGAAGAAAACAAAAGCACTGCCGAGAGCTGTTCCGGCCAGGGGAATGAGAAGACCTGTCCAAATGGCACTGTTCATCTTGTGTGTACTGCTTAAAAGATTATGTAAAGGTAAAAAAATAATTGTACCTTTACAAGTTGTGGAGAAGATTTCGAATATCCCCGTCCTGTCCCGGAAGCAGTTTCTGGACACCCTCCTCGTGCTCATCAGTGCCGAACTGGTTGACAGTATCTGCGGGGTTGTGGACGGCATCGTCGTAGGGCGTTTCCTGGGTCCTGACGCCATGGCCGCACACGGGATTGCAGTGCCTGTCTTCTCAATCATGTCCATTTTCATCTACCTGCTTATGGCGGCCTTCCAGCAGCCCTGCACCGTCTGTATCGGCCGGGGGGAGTTGAAAAAGGCAAACGGGCTGTACAGTGCAACGATGCTGCTGTCGCTGGCCTTATCGACCGTCGTTGCGCTCATCGGAATGCTGTTTCCGCACCACGCCGCTTCTTTGCTGGGCGCCCGGGGATCGGGCCCCGTCAATGACATGGCAGCCGATTACCTGCGGGGCGTCTTCCCGGGAACGCCGGCACTGATTTTCTTCCTGGTGCTGATTCCGGTGCTGCAGATCGAGGGAAAACGGCGGCTGACCCATATCGGGGCCCTGGTCATGGGGCTCTCCGACATCGCCTTCGACTTCCTGAACGTCAAGGTGCTCCACTGGGGGATGTACGGAATCGGCCTGTCCACCACCCTCAGCTACCTCTTGGGTCTGCTGGTGCTGCTCTCATATTATTTTGACAAGAACCGTATTTTCCATTTCCGCCTGAAGGACATTCGCGGTATCGGCCTCCGGCACATGTTTCTCATGGGGCTTCCCACCGGCGTGCGCATGGCCTGCGGTGCCCTGGCCGTCGTCATCGTCAATACCTTCATGATGGGGGTTTCCGGCCCGGTCGGCATGGCGGCCCTCTCCGTCCAGCAGAACCTGGGTTCCTTCCTGACGTCGATGGTTATCGCTGTTTCCGGCGCAACCATGCTTCTGACGGGTGTGAGTTTCGGGGAGCAGGACCGGCGGGGGCTGATGGACATCGTGCGCATGAGCGCCCATTATTGCCTCCTGCCCATAAGCGTGCTGGGCGTTCTGGTATTCGGCCTGGCCAGGCCGCTGGTGTCGCTGTATATGAATCCGGCCGAAGAGGCGTTCCCGCTGGCAGTAGACGCCTTGCGCTGGCTGGCCCTTTCTTTCCCCTTCATGGGATGGTCGCGCTGTGTGGGCTCCTATCTGCAGGGAATCGAGAAGAATGTGCAGGCGGTCATCCTGTCTTTGCTCGACGAGATGATTCTCCTGCTTCTGTGTGCTGTCGTACTGGGAAAGATTTGGGGCATCCAGGGCATTTTCGCCTCTTTTGTCGTGAGCCAGATACTGGCCGTTCTCCTTGTCAATCTCCAGGCTTTCCTGCACCGGGACAAAAGATATGGCGGCATGGAAGCGTTTCTGGGGGTGCCGCCCTCCTTCGGCGTCCCTCCGGAAAACCGTCTGGTGCGTACGGTGACCACCCCGGAAGAGGTATGGGCCTTGTCGGCCGAAGCGATGGATTATTGCCTGGACCACGGCATCTCCCGCCGGAAAGCGTACATGGCTTCTCTCTACATCGAGGAGATGGGCAATATCACGATGCTCTACGGTTTCAAAGACGGCAGGCCGCACCATCTGGAGGTTCGCCTGTCATTGAATCACGGAGAGGTTATCCTTCGCCTGCGTGACGACTGCCGTCGTTTTGATATCCGTGAGAAAGCCGCTCATTGGGAAGAGGATCCCCTTCACCCGGAAACCACGTTCGGCGTTCGCATGGTGATGAGGGGGTGCAAGATTCTGCAATACGACAACTCCCTCAGAACCAATAATCTGTTGGTGGTTCTATAAAGTTAGAAACTGTAATAGAGTCCGATGCCGAGCCCGTTGTCGATTTCAAAGGAAAAGATTTTGAAATGGGTGTCGTATTCCAGCCGGCCCAGCGAGCTCTGTACGGACCAGTGATCGGTAAGGGCTATTTCCAGACAAGGTTTCAGATAGGGTGTCCAGCTCGTGTAAGAATTGTGCTGTGAAATGCTTCGACGGAATCCGCAACCTCCTTCCACATAAAAAGACAGGATTCCCGACTCCCATAGATAGTATTCGGCATAAGGGCTTATATCCAGGACGAAGTCGCCTTGAGCAGTATCTTTCGTTCTATATGCATCGATGGAAAAAGCTACGCCGAGGGACCATTTTTCCCATGAATACCCCACATCCGGCCGAAGAACTATGTTGGTGCTCTGCCCGGCTTCGGAGCTGCGAAAGGCAAGGCTTCCGCCCACATACCACTGCGCCCGAAGCGGAACCGCCAGAAGCAAAAGAGCCAGTACGATGAGTAACTTCTTGTTCATTTCATTAAGTTGGGTTATTTGTCGTCATCAGTAATGGGTGTTCAGGCCTCATCTTAACCACATGCATAGGCCGGGTCGAAAGGGAGAAACAAGCCGTTCACCACCGGCATAAGCGGGATGGAGAATAACAGGGCAGCGAATGCCGGCGTCAGGAGTTTCTTTTTCATGCAAGCGGGCCTTAGGCACTTTGAAAGCCAAAGATATAGAAAAAATTCGGCCTTGTCAAATATCTGTTTTCATATAGAATCCATGATATCATGAAGAAGCTGGTAAGGTTGGTATCAACGACAATCCTCATTTGCGCTTCTGGGCTCTCATCGCCTTGATCTCGGCATTAATATCTTCCTCTGTAAGTCCTAGCTGTGCAGCCGTTCTCTGTGCCTGTTCAATCAGGGAGTAGAATTCATCAAGGGAAGGCTCCTTAACAGGCTTAAGGAGGATATTCTCATTGTCTGTCACGACCAGGAATTGCGAGCCCTCCCCAAGACCGAGTTTCTTGCGGATGGCGATAGGTCTTCCGTAATGGTGGCGATTCCCTTGCCGACCTCACCGGAACGGGAGTCTCCAAGAAATCACGTTCGGAGAAAGAAACAAGGCCAAACTGAGCGCTGCTCAGCTGGCCTCGGTAACTGACAAGGGTTGGGTGTTAGGCTGAATTGGAATTTACCGCTCTATCTTCTTAATAAGTGTCAGGTCACCGCTGGACAGCGCCTCAAAGTTGGCCTCAATCTTTTCGATGTCCCAGTCCCACCACTTCAAGTCCAGGAGATAAGCGATGAAGCCCTCATCGAAACGCTTCTTGATAACCCTACACGGGTTGCCTGCAGCGACAGCATAAGGAGGGATATCAGAGGCTACAACTGAATTGGCACCAATGATGGCTCCGTCTCCGATATGAACACCTGGCATCACGGTCACATTCTGGCCAATCCAGACGTCATTGCCGACAACCGTATCGCCCTTCAAGGGAAGTTCGTCCTTCACTGGTGCGATGGCGCTGCCCCAGTCACCACCCATAATGTAGAACGGATAGGTAGTCACGCCATC
>CADBFO010000023.1 GCA_902794005.1 uncultured Bacteroidia bacterium | reverse complement strand
GCCGTGTATGGCACTTTTCTGGACGGGGAGAACATCTATGAAAAAAGCCTCTCCAACGGCGTGGAAAGGCCTTCCGTGATTGTCATCGGCAACGAAGCCAACGGCATCTCCGCCGCCACGGCGGCCTGCGTAAGCGAGCGTCTCTACATTCCCCCCTTCCCTGCCGACGACCCCGGTTCCGAATCCCTCAACGCCGCCGTCGCCACCGCCATTACCGTGGCGGAGTTCAGGCGTCGCACTATTTAGCGTTTTCCAGATAGTAAATGAGGCCTTTCCGGACGTTGTGGATGACGGCGTCCGAGGACCAGGTGGCCCCGCTCACGGTGTCCACTTCCAGTTCTAATGCCTTGTCGGCCGTGAGCCCGTTCCAGCGCGTGAAAAAATCCTCGTCATTCAGCAGTTCGAAGTAGCCGGGCGTCTCGTTATTGGGAAGGGCCTCAACCTTGACCACCTTCTTGTCCTTCAGATAGATGACAAGCGGCGTGGGGCCGTTGTAGCCATCGTATTTGGCGCAAAGCGTGGTGGTGTTCACCAGTATCATGCCGTCCTTTTCACTCATCACGGGCTCTTCCGGGGCAAAGGCCAGGCAAAGGGCCGATATCAGCGTCAACGAGAAGATTTTTTTCATAAACTATCGGATTTCAATCACTTGGAAGTCTTTTTCTCTTACGTTCAGGGTATATGCCGTGCAGGCCGGTTTCACACCAAGATACTCTTGGGCCTCTGCAGGGATGCGGACGGTAATGTCCGCCGTGTCGCCGAAGTTGGAGACGACCAGGAAGGTGTGCTTGCTGTCGCTGCGGAGGAAGGCAAAGTGGCGGTCGGGGTTGAATTCCCCCGTATTCTGGCAATAGCACAGGTCGAAGGTTTTGCCCTCGGAGAAGGCCGCTGTCCTGGCAAGGGCCAGAGCGTCCTTGTAGCGCTTCAGGACAGCCTTGTCGGGGCTTTCAAGGGCCGGGACTTTGCACCAGTCAAAGATGGAGGTGCGTCCGTCCAAGCCGCTGAAACCTTCCTGCTGCATGCCGCGCTCCCCCATCTCCTGCCCGAAGTAGAGCATGAAGGGGGCGGTGTTCAACAGGGCGCTCACCGCAAGGGCTGCATAGCCGGCCTGGGCCGATCCGCAGAAAAAGTCGGAGGCCACGCGCTGCTCGTCGTGGTTCTCCAGGAAGTTGAGCATGTGGGGCTGCAAATCGCCCAGGAACTGCCAGTTCCAGGAAATGCCCTTTGCCGAAGCTCCGCTGCAGGTAACGGCACGTAAAGTATCGTACAGGCCACATTTATCATAAAGGAAATCAAAGCCGACTTCCTCTACGTACATCCGGTATTTTTCTTTCTGGTAAACCTCTGCGAGCGACAAAGATGACCGAAGGAAATTCCGACTTGATGCTCCGGATGAGCCACTGCATGAACTGCGGCGGCACCAGCTCCACCATGTCGCAGCGGAAGCCGTCCACGCCCTTGGCCGCCCAGAATCGGACGATGTCGCGCATTTTGTCCCAGGTGCCGGTGTGGAAATCGCAGTAGTTCAGCTTCACGGTTTCCCACCAGTCGTTGATGCCGGGCGTGGGCGTGAAGCAGTTGCCGGAGGCTTTGGCGGGCATTTCTTCATACCCCTTGGGGTTGATGGGAAGCCGCAGCGCCTGTCCCGGATAGTAGAAAAAATCGTTTTCCGGGGCCCAGTGCGTCGTAACAACGTCCCCCGCCCCCAAATCCCCGCGGTATTCGCGGGCCACGTGGTTGGGCACAAAGTCCACGATGCACTTGAGACCGGCCTCGTGCGTGCGCTTCACCAGGTCCTCGAATTCTTCCATCCGCCGCTCCGGGACATCGGCCATGTACGGGTTCACGTCGTAATAGTCCGTAATGGCATAAGGGCTCCCGGCCTCGCCTTTCACCACCTTCTCCCCCGAGCTGGCGCTGGCATGCCGGATGATGCCGGTGTACCAGATATAATCGGCGCCGAGCCCTTTCCAATACTGGAAGGCCCCGGCGTCGACACTGGAAAATTTACCGCTTCCCCAAAGGCGGGGAAGAACCTGGTAAATAATGAATTTCATGCTACCAGTTCAAGATCTTCTTGAAGTCGTAGTCCTCGGGATTGGCGACGATCTTCCGGGCGGCCTCATAGTCGGCCGGAGTGATGAAGTGGCAGATGTGCTCGAAGTAATTCTGGGCGGTGCCGCCGTCAATGGCCACGCGGCGCGGCGGAATCTTGCCGTCGGCCTGCTGGAGGTCCTTCAGGTACAGGGGCTTGGCCTCGCCGAAGGCATCCACATACACCATGCAGCCGGTCTCCCCTTTCTTGAACAACTCGTAGGCACCCATGGCCAGTTCGCTGCAGTAAGTGAGGTCGTAGGCAATGGGATCCTGGCAGCGGACATCGTAGCCGATTTCCACCGGGCGGGTTTTCACCTTCAGGCCAATCTTCTTGAATTCCTTCTCCAGGATGTCGTTGAACAGGACAGCCTTGGAAATTTTGCCCAGCTCGGGGTGCCCGTGCTCGTCGTAGGTCATGGACACGCCGGCATTCTTGATCTCCTGGGGATCCAGGTCGTGGAAAACGCCCTCGGCCACCACCACGGTGCCGTAGCCGATGCCCAGGAGTTTCCGCTTGATGATGGCGCTCAGGGCCAGCTTCACAATCTTGTCCA
Organism: uncultured Bacteroidia bacterium; assembly: GCA_902794005.1. Lineage (GTDB taxonomy): Bacteria > Bacteroidota > Bacteroidia > Bacteroidales > UBA932 > Cryptobacteroides. Next base: position 32,356 of record CADBFO010000023.1, on the reverse strand, counting down.
GGGAGATTTCCGTCTTGTTGAACATCTCCGGGATAATGGTCATGGGGCAGTGCGTAGCCTCGCCGATACCCAGGGCCAGGTGACCGGCGCTGCGGCCCATGGCGCTGATAATGAGCCAGTTGCCGCTTGTGCGGGCATCCTCATACACGGTGCGGGCCAGGTGGGCTCCCTCGTTCTTGGCGCTGTTGAAGCCGAAGGTGGGGGTGTTCTGCGGCAGCGGAAGGTCGTTGTCGATGGTCTTGGGAATGTGGATGTTGTGGATGGGATACTGCTTGGCTTCCAGGAACTTGGCGATGCGGTTGGCGGTAGAGGCAGTGTCGTCTCCGCCCACCGTTACCAGCAGTTTGATGTTGTTGTCCTGGAACAGGCCCAGGTTGAAGTTCTCCTCGAAATCCTTGTCGGTGGGCTTGAAACGGCTCATCTGGAGGTAGGAACCGCCTCGGTTGAAGTAGGCGTCGGCCTTGAAGAAATCAATGTCCTCGGTGCGCGGGGTCTTGGAGAAAAGACCGCTGTAACCGCCGTGCAGGCCAATCACGCGATAACCATTGCTAAGGAAGGTCTTGGCCACAGACATAACTACGGTGTTCATGCCCGGAGCCGGGCCGCCACCGCAAAGGATGATGATGGAATCTTTCATAAATCGTATCTTGTTAAAACTAACTTCCGTTAAATCATGCAAAGATAGTGATTTTTCCTGATATGTGGGGCTATTTGTGTTTGGCAAATCGGGAAGGATTGCCTACCTTTACGGCAATAACACGTATTTTCATATGCAGAATTATCCTCAAATAGACCTGTCGGCCTGGACGCAGGTGGGCGAAGGTTTCAACGGGCAGGCTTTTATCTCGGATGCCCATCCGGGAAAACTGCTCAAACTGGTGCACGGTACCCTCTCGTCGGCCGAAAAGATAGAACAGGAGTTCTATGCTTCCAGGGCGGCCTATGAAGCTGGCCTTCCTGTCCCTGAGGTCTATGAAATAGTGCGCGACGGCCAGAATCACGGCTATATTGCAGAAAGGATAGAGGATAAAAAATCCTTTTCCCGCCTTTGTGCCGATGAGCCGAAGCGCATTCCCGAATTTGCCGCCCTGATGGCAGAGTACAGCCACCAGCTGCATGCGCATCCCCTTTCCGTAAGTCGCTATGTCCCTTCCCTGAAGCCCCTTCTGAGGGAGGCCGTGGCCTTTGCTCCGTTTGTGTCGGAAGCCCAGCGGGAGCAGTTGTATTCCCTGGTGGACGGAATGGCCGATACGGCTACCGCCGTGCATGGAGACCTCCAGCCGGGAAACCTGATCCTTTCCCGGGAAAAGCCCTACTGGATAGACCTGGGCTGGCTGTGCGTGGGAGACCCTGTCATAGACCTGGCCCATCTGTACAAGATGATGATGATAGACAGCCTGATTCCCGCAGTCCAGGATCTTACCCACATGAACGTGGAACAGATGGCGGCCTTCTGGAAAGCTTTCGCCAGGGCCTATACGGGAATGGAAGACCTGTCGGCCCTGGAGCAGAAACTGAATCCCCTTTCCGCCCTGGATGTGGTTCGCACCTATTACTTCCATCCCAACGAGCATCCCCAGTTCCTGGATTTCTGCAAGAGCCGGATGGATGAGCTCCTGGCATAACAGTGGAGGAAAAGACCTATATAGCCATTGACCTGAAGTCCTTCTACGCATCGGTGGAATGCGTGGCACGAGGGCTGGATGCGCTCACTACGCGCCTGGTGGTGGCCGACGACTCCCGCACGGACAAGACCATCTGCCTGGCCGTCTCCCCCGCCCTGAAGGCATACGGCATTCCAGGACGTCCCCGGCTGTTTGAAGTGAAACAACGGATTGCTCGCCTCAAGCGGGAGAATCCGCGCCTGGAACTGGACTTTATCACGGCCCGGCCCCGCATGGCCAAGTACCTGGAAATAAGCGGAAAAGTGTACGGCGTGTACCTCCGCTACATTGCCCCGGAAGACATCCATGTCTATTCCATCGACGAGGTGTTTATCGACGCCACTGAATATCTGCGCATGTACCATACGGATGCCCATACGCTGGCGATGCGCCTGATCCGGGAGGTGCTGAGGGAGACCGGTGTCACGGCGACGGCGGGGATCGGCCCCAACCTCTACCTGGCGAAGGTGGCCATGGACATCGAGGCCAAGCATCGGCAGGCCGACAGGGACGGCGTGCGCATCGCCGAACTTACGGAACTGAGTTACCGGCAGAAATACTGGACCCACAAGCCCCTGACGGACTTTTGGCGCATCGGACACGGTACCGAGGCGCGGCTTGCAAGTGCCGGCATGTTCACCCTCGGCGACGTGGCGCGCATGTCGCTGGAAAACGAGGAGGTGCTGTATAAACTCTTCGGAATCAATGCGGAACTGCTCATAGACCACGCCTGGGGCTGGGAACCGTGCACCATGGCCGACATCAAGTCTTACAGGCCCGCCGCCAGCAGCCTTTCCAGCGGGCAGGTGCTCATGGAGCCTTATTCCTTTGAGAAGGCCCGTACCATTGTGCGGGAAATGACGGACCTGCTGTCGCTGGACCTGGTGGAAAAACGCCTGGTTACCACGCAGCTGGTGCTGCATGTGGGCTACGAAGCCGGCAAGGGAAAAGGGCCGATGGTGAAGGACTGGTACGGCCGCTCCACGCCCAAGCCGGCGCATGGCAGCGTGAACCTTCCCTTCCCTACTTCGGCCACTTCCATCCTGCTGAAGTCCATGACGGAACTCTTTGACAGAATAGTGGATAAAAATCTTTTTGTAAGAAGGATTTACGTCGTGGCATCTCAAGTGAAGGATGAAGACAGTGCCGAAGGACGGCAACTGAGTCTTTTCGAAGAAAACACAGATACTTCCCGGGAACGGAAACAACAGGAGGCCATCCTGGAAATCCGGCGCAGATTCGGAAAAAATGCCATCCTCAAAGGCATGAATTTCGAGGAGGGCGCCACCACTCGGGAACGAAACCGGCAGATAGGAGGACACCACGAATGAATACTCCGTACGACGATATCATCCATCTGGAGCATCCCACGTCCAGCAGGCATCCCCGCATGGCCCGGCTGGAGCGTGCGGCTCAGTTCGCGCCTTTTGCAGCCCTCAAGGGATACGAGGATGTCATCGAGGAAAACCGCGAAAAAAACGAAGCCGGCTACACTTATTAGGGAATTTCTCTTTTTTTAGTTATCTTTGTGATTTGTGTACGCACATGTGTACGCACGCGCAAAGAATGGACTACACGGAAGCCAAACAGCGGATAGAGCAGCTGAAGGCCGTTCTCTGGGAGAACAGCCGGAAGTATTATGTGGACAACGCCCCCACCATGAGCGACTTCGAGTACGATTCCCTCATGCATGAACTGGAGGCGCTGGAGGCCGAATATCCCGAATATGCCACAGAAGATTCCCCTACCCGCCGGGTAGGCTCGGATCTGGAGGATGAAAAGTCCCGGGAGGGTTCCGGCTTTGCCAAATATCCCCATAAGTACCCCATGCTCTCGCTGGCCAACACCTATTCCATCGGCGAGGTGGAAGAGTTCGCCCAGCGGGCCGTGAAGGCCCTGAATACGCCATTCACCTATTGCTGCGAGCTCAAGTTTGACGGAACGGCCATTTGCCTCACCTATCGCGGCGGAAAACTGTTCCGCGCCCTAACCCGGGGAGACGGCGTGGTGGGAGACGACGTCACCGAGAACGCCCTCCGCATCGCCAATATCCCCCATCGGCTCAAGGGCAGCGGCTACCCGGAGGAATTTGAAATCCGGGGCGAAATCCTGATGCCCTACGAGTCCTTCGACAAGCTGAACCATGAACGGGAAGTCAACGAAGAGCCCCTTTTTGCCAATCCGCGCAATGCGGCCAGCGGTTCGCTCAAGCTCATGGACCCGGAGGAAGTGGGCCGTCGCGGCCTCATCTGCACACTTTATCACATTCCCACGGGCCAGGTGGACTTCCCCACCCACGACGCCGCCCTTCAGGCTGCAAAAGACTGGGGCCTGCCCGTATCGGACGAGCGTCGCATCTGCAAGGACATCGACGGGATAGAAGATTTCATTGCCCACTGGGATGCGGCCCGCAAGTCCCTTCCCTATGCCACGGACGGTATCGTCATCAAAATCAACGAGATGGCGTACCAACAGCAGTTGGGCTATACCGCCAAGAGCCCCCGCTGGGCCGTGGCGTACAAATTCAAGGCGGAACAGGCCTGTACGCCCATCCTGTCCATCGACTACCAGGTGGGCCGGACCGGTGCCGTCACGCCTGTCGCCAACCTGGAACCCGTGCTGCTGAGCGGCACCATGGTGAAGCGTGCCACTCTGGTGAACGAGGACCAAATCCGCAGCCTGGACATCCATGAAGGTGACTGGGTGTATGTGGAAAAAGGTGGTGAAATCATCCCTAAAATTACCGGAGTGAATCCTTTAAAACGGGCTTTGGGCGCCGTGGAGCCCGTTTTCCCCCGCTGCTGTCCGGACTGCGGAACGCCCCTGGTGAAACCCGAGGGGGAAGCGCGATGGTTCTGCCCGAACACCACGGGCTGCCCTACCCAGATCAAAGGAAAAATCCTGCATTTCCTCTCCCGCAAGGCCATGAACGTCCTGGCCGGAGAAGCCACCGTGGAACAGCTCTACAACAAGCAATGGGTACGCACTCCGGCGGACTTATACAGCCTCACGGAGTACCAGCTGCTGCAGCTGGAGGGCTGGAAGGAGCGCAGTGCGCGCCGCCTGCTGCAAAGCCTGGCGGACTCTAGAAACGTGCCTTTCGAGCGGGTCCTCTTTGCCTTGGGTATCCGTTATGTCGGAGAGACCACCGCCCGGGACCTCGCCCGCCATTTCGGCAGCATCGATGCGCTCAAAAATGCCTCCAGGGAGGAACTGCTCTCCGTGGCGGATGTGGGCGAAGTCATTGCGGACAACGTCTTCGCCTATTTCCGAAACGACGACAACCTACAGGAAATCAGCCGTTTGCAGGAGGCCGGTCTGCAATTTTCTCTGGTACAGGAGAAGCGGCGGCTTTCCGACGCCCTGGAAGGAAAAACCATCGTGATCAGCGGCAACTTCTCCATTTCCCGGGACGACATGAAGGCGCTCATCGAAGCCCACGGGGGCAAAAACAGCGGTTCCGTGAGCGGAAAGACCAGTTTCCTGCTCGCCGGCGCCAAGCCCGGACCGGAGAAGGTGAAGAAGGCCGCCGAGCTGGGCGTGGAAATCATCGACGAGGCCGCTTTCCGGGAGATGGTAGGAGATTCCTCGACTTCGCTCGGAATGACAGGAAGCACTTTGTTTGGAATGGCGGATGCAGAACCTACCTTGTTTTAAGAAAAAAAGAGATTGACTATATGAGTTTCTCCGAGTTCACCGAGAAAGATTACGAAATCATTGCCCAGGAGTATGAAAAGCTCCGACTGTCGGCCGAAAAACGCTGTGCCAACGCAAGCGAGATGGAAGTGGTGCGCCGGGCCTTCGAATTCGCCAACGACGCACACCGCAACGTGCGCCGCCGCAGCGGAGAACCCTACATGATTCATCCCATCGCCGTTGCGCAGATTGTGGTGGATGACATCGGCCTGGGATACAAGTCCATATCGGCCGCCCTCCTGCACGACGTGGTGGAAGACACGGACTATACGGTGGAGGATATCCGGGAACGCTTCGGTGACAAGATTGCCTCACTGGTGGACGGGCTTACCAAAATCAAGACGGTGCTGGACAACGAGCAGAAGACCCACGGGACCGACATCTCCCAGCAGAGCCTCCAGGCCGAGAATTTCAAGCGCATCCTTCTTACGCTCAATGACGACGTGCGCGTGGTTCTCATCAAACTGGCCGACCGGCTGCACAACTGCCGCACCATCGAGCACATGCCGGAACACAAGCGGGACAAGATTCTCTCGGAGACCATGTTCATTTTCATTCCCCTGGCCCACCGGCTGGGCCTGTACGGCATCAAGAGCGAGTTGGAGAACATCTGGCTGCGTTACAAGGAACCGGAGGCCTACGAGGAAATCAAGGCCCGCATCGACAAGAACATTGAGGATAAAGGGGCGGAGATGACGGAATTCGTCGTTCCCATTGAAGAAGCCCTGGAGAAGGCCCATTTCAAGTTTGAAATCAAGAAACGTGTAAAAACGCCTTACTCCGTCTGGCATAAGATGCAGGAGAAGAAAATCTCCTTCGATGAAGTGTATGACCTCTATGCCATTCGCATCATTTTTGACGCCGACCAGCAGTCGTCCGAGACGGAGCGCGACCAGTGCTACCACATTTTCTCCATCGTTACCGGCATTTACCGATATATGCCGGAGCGCTTGAGGGATTGGGTAAAACATCCGAAATCAAATGGTTACGAAGCTCTTCACTGCACGCTGCTGAGCCCCTCCGGCGTATGGGTGGAAGTGCAGATCCGCACCCGCCGCATGGACGACATCGCCGAAAAAGGAATTGCCGCCCATTGGATTTACAAGCGGCACGGTTATCTGGGCGAAGGAGACTATGAGATGGACAACTGGCTGGAGCGGATCAAGGAAATCCTGGTGAATCCGGATGTGAATGCCCTGGAGCTGCTGGACATCATCCACAACGACCTCACGTCCACGGATATTTACGTATTCACGCCCATGGGCGAGCAGCGATCCATCCAGAAAGGCGCCACCTGTCTGGACTTTGCCTATCTCATCCACTCGGAAGTGGGAAACAAGTCTATTGCCGCCAAGGTGAACCAGCGACTGGTAACCCTGAGCCATGTCATCAAGACAGGCGACAAGGTGGAAATCATTACGGCCGAGGATGCCAAGCCCCAGCCGGAATGGCTTCAGTTCCTCACTACGCGCCGAGCCCGCACCATCGTGACAGACTATTTCAAGACCGAGCGCAAACAGACGGTGGATTTTGGCCGTAAGACTCTCGAGAATGCGCTCAGGGGGCTTGGTTTCGACATCAGTGAGCGCAACCTCCAGCGCCTGGAAGTGTCTTATGGCGTGGCTTCGCGCGAGGAGCTGTATTACGGAATCGGCATTGGTTCACTTCGCCTTGAACACGTCCAGGAGGCGCTCAAACGCAATTCCGGAAGCCGTCTGTCCTGGCTTCGCAAGATGCTGCGCCTGGAAAACAAGGCCGACGAAAAGGAGGGTACCGAGACCATCATCATCGGCAGCAGCGATCCGGGCGCGACGCGCTTCTCCATCGCCAGCTGCTGCAACCCGATTCCGGGAGACCCGGTAATCGGCTTCAAGGCCCCGGACGGCATGATTACCGTTCACAAGAAAACCTGTCCCGTGGCGGAGAGCATTGCTGCCACGCATGGTGACTGGGTGGTGGTCCCCAAATGGCTGGAACAGGCCGAAGAGACCTCTTTCCCGGTGCGCATCACCTTAAAGGGAATCGACCGTGTGGGCATGCTCAACGAGATTTCCCACTATGTGTCCCGTGTGATGGGCGTAAACATGCGGAAACTCTACCTCCAGGCCGACCACGGTCTTTTCGAGGGGTATATTGAAATGGCCGTATCGTCCCGGAGCACGCTGGATCAGATGATTAAAGAACTTTCTGCCATTGAAGGCATAGAAAATGTAACGAGAAGCGACCTATGAAACTGAAAAAATTCCTTCCCCTCATTCCGGCCGCCATCATCCTGGGCACGCTGATGTTCCCTTCCGGCTGTGCCAATACCACTACACCCCCTACCGGCGGGCCCAAGGACACCATTCCCCCGGTCCTGACCAAGGTGTCTCCCCTGCCCGGGACGGTGAATGTGGACGTCCATAAAACCAAGATCCGTTTCACGTTCAACGAATATGTGAAAATCAAGGATGCCAACGGCATCTACCTTTCTCCGCCGCAGGAGAAGCGGCCCAAATCGGCCATCAAGGGCAAGTCGCTGGAGGTTACCTTCGAGGAAGACCTGGATTCCAACACCACTTATACGCTGGATCTGACCGGCGCCATCGTGGACAACAACGAGGGCAATCCTTTCCCGGGCTTCACCCTGGTCTTCTCCACCGGCAGCCAGATTGATTCCATGTGCATGACCGGCCTGGTGCAGGACTGCAATTCCCTCAAGCCGATGAAAGGCATCACCGTAATGCTTTACAAGGACCTTTCGGATTCCGCCGTCTTCCTGCAGCGTCCCATTGCGGCCGCCAAGACGGATGACTGGGGCTTTTTCAGCATGCGGAATATCCAGGACACGGTGTATCGCGTCTATGCCGTCAAGGACGAGAACAACAACAACAAGTACGATCCGGACAACGAAAGGGTCGCTTTCCTGGATTCCCTGTTCCGTCCCAAGACCGTCTATCGGGATTCCCTGTACGAACTGATGAAGTTCGACATGAAGGATACGGCCCTTTGCATGGCCCGGAAGACGGACATCGAACTGAACCTGTTCCGCGAGAAGCCCTCCAAACAGCTGATAGTGAAAAAGGAACGCGTCGGCCTCCGAACCGCCTACCTTACCTTCATGGCGCCCGACGCCGTGATCCACGACATGCGTATCAAGGGCCTCCCGCGCGAGAAACTGATCTCCCAGTTCAATCCTCAGCGGGATTCCCTGGAACTGTGGGTGAACGACCAGCGGAAAATGCCGGACACCCTGCAGCTGGTCATCAAGTATGACAAGACCGACACGGCCGGTGTCCTGAAGCCCACCGACGAAACGGTGAAGCTGGCCATCAGCAAGGAACTGCGGGCCGAGCTCATGAAAAAGTCCTCCAGCACCCGGAACACCAAGCACGAGGACACCATCGCCGTGATGACCACCAAGGCCAATCCGACCACCATCGAGCAGTACGGCTACGAGGTGGAGTTCAAGTATCCCCTGATTGAGTCGGCCTGGGATTCACTTAAATTCAGGATCGTGAATCCCCGTCAGCAGGAAAGTATGGGCAAGGTGCGCGTGGTGCAGGATTCCACCAATTTGCGGCATTACAACATTTATCCCGAAGAACCCATGCAGATCGGATTCGATTATTATCTCAAGATACCACATCGCCTTTTCCGGGATATAAACGGCTATTACAACGACAGTACCGACCTCAAAGTAACCCTTCCGAACGATGAGAAACTGAGTTCCATTTCCCTGGAACTCACCGGAGTCAAGAACAAATATATCATCGATCTCCTGACCGAGAAACGCGACAAGGTGGAGCGTTCCTTCATCGTGGACAAGGACGCGACGGTCGTGTTCCCTTACCTGAAACAGGGTGCTTACTGCATTCGCATTACCGAGGATATCAACCGGAACAACATCGTGGACACGGGTCTCCTGCTGGCGCATCGGCAGCCGGAGAAAGTGCGTTTTTTCAAACCGGACGACCAAATCCTGATCAAGGTCCTGGAAAGGGCCGAGATGGTATGGAAGATTAATCTGGAGGAGATGTTCCGATGAGCAGGAGATACCTGGCCGCAGTCGCGGCCCTATTGGCTTTCTGCGCCGTTTCCCGGGCGCAGGTGAATCTGGAAGAAGAGTTCTTCTCCCTGCCCGACACTGTTACCAACGAGTACCTGGACAGCCTGAAACTTCAGGTCCGGAAACCCAACGACTATTTCATGGCCGGCGTTTACGGCGGCATTTCGCTGGAACGAGGTTTCTTCAATCCCCTCCGGGAGAGCGTCTTCTTGATGCAATATCCGGTGGTGGGCTTTTCCATGATCCGCCAGTTCACCATGTTCGGCCTTTTCCCCAACATGGGGTTTGAGTTTGGGGCGCAGTTCAATCACGAGGGATATGAATTCAAAGTGAACAAGGAAACCGGCAACCGGCCCGTTGAAAGCGGCTCGGGAGCCTACAAGGTTCAGTATCAGGTTCCGGAGGCCTTCATGCTTTCCCACTTCCACTTCGATATCGGCGAGTACTTCAAGCTGATGGCCAAAGTTGGACTTTACATGGGGTACCGGACCCGGGTCCACCGTACCCTGGACGAGTATTATGCGGGTTCCGAATATGAGAATTATATCGACCAGTTCATGGATTACGATTTACGGCTGAGTTACGGCCTGCAGGGCGGCGTCGGTTTCGCCGTGGTGCTGAATCCCTTCGAATTCCATCTGAATGCACAGGTCAAATGGGGCTGGGGTTCCTTCTGGAAACCGGACTATGCCAGCCCGTATTATTACCGCTTCGGCTATCCGCTGGACGGCGCCGTCACTTTCGGCGTCTATTACCAGATTACGCCCCGGTATGGCCATACCCGTTCCCAGCTCAGGAAACTGGCCCGGAAGATGATAGAAGAAGAAATGCAACATGAGTAAAGATGTTTTGAAAACCCGGACCGTCCGCGTGGGCGGTTCCGTGCTGATTGGCAGCGACCATCCCATTGTGGTGCAGACCATGTGCAATACCCGCACGGCCGATGTGGCCGCTACGGTGGCCCAGTGCCGTCGTCTCGCGGAGGCCGGTTCACAGCTTATCCGCATTACGGTCCCTTCCCTTTCCGACGTGAAGGCGCTGGAGCAGATTCACGCCACGCTTCGCGGCGATGGAGTGGATGTCCCCCTGGTGGCCGATATCCATTTTTCGGCCGAGATTGCCATGGCGGTGGTGCCGGTGGTGGAGAAGATCCGCATCAATCCGGGCAATTTCCACCCGGACCACGAGAAGGCACGGGTCCTGTTCGGCCGCTTCCTGGATAAATGCAAGCAATTCGACCGGGCCATCCGGATCGGGCTCAACCACGGATCGCTGGGCCGTTATATCGTGGAAAAATACGGCAACACGCCGCAGGCCATGGCCTTGGCCGCCATGGAGTGGGTGCAGATGTGCATCGATGCCTCGTTCTACAATGTGGTGGTGTCCCTGAAAGCATCCAATACGGTGGTGATGGTTCAGGCCTATCGGGAACTGGCCCGGCTGATGAAGGAAAACGGCGTGGTGTTCCCGCTGCATGTGGGCGTTACGGAAGCCGGAAACGGCGACAGCGGCCGCATCAAGAGCTGCGTGGCCATTTCCACGCTGCTTTCGGAAGGTATCGGAAATACCATCCGCGTCTCTCTCACGGAAGATCCTGCCAACGAGATTCCCGTGGCCCGCTATCTGGCACGGCGCTACGGCCCTACCGTCCCGAGCACCCCTTCTGTCATTCTGAGCGAACGCGAAGAATCTATCCTGCGTGCCGCCTGTGACTGGGGCGCTCCCCTGCTCAATCACGAAGTGGACGACATTCCGCTGAAAGACGCCTATCTCAAAGACGAGATTTTACAGGCCTGCAGAAGGCGCTTCTATAAACCGGAGTACATTGCCTGCCCCGGCTGCGGGAGAACGCTCTACGACCTCGAAAACACCTTCAACAGAGTGAAGGAAGCCACCTCCCAGTTCAAGGATGTCGTGATTGCCGTCATGGGCTGCATTGTAAACGGCCCGGGAGAAATGGCCGATGCCGACTACGGTTACGTGGGCGAAGGTGCCGGCAAGGTAACCCTTTATCGTAAAAAAGAACCCGTCCTCAGGCATATCCCCGAGAACGAGGCTGTTGACAGGCTCGTGGAGCTTATTGAAAGAGATTCTTCGCTTCGCTCAGAATGACAATATCATCTTCAGAATGACGATGTTCTCCTGAGAGTGACAAGGGTGTCATCCTGAGGAACAAAGTGACGAAGGATCTATTCCGGCAGAACTGCCAGAATGCTTTCAACGGCGCGGACTTTGTCCCCCACCTTCACTTTCACATCGGCCTCCAGCGGGACGAACAGGTCTATGCGGGAGCCGAATTTGATAACGCCGCACTGTTCTCCCCTGTATTCCAGGTGGCCGGGCTCCGAGTAGCATACGATGCGCCGGGCAAATGTTCCGGCAATTTGCTTGAAAAACACCTCTCCGTGCTCGTTCTTGAGGCAGGTGGAAGAGTGCTCGTTCAGTTCCGAAGACTTGGGATGGAAGGCCAGGAGGTACTTCCCGGGATGGTATTTATAATAGGAAACCAGGCCGGTGACGGGCCAGAAATTGCAGTGCACGTCAAAGAAATCCATATAGACGGAAATCTGGATGCAGTCTCTTTTCAGATACTCTTTCTCAAATACTTTTTCTACGATGACTACCTTTCCGTCGGCGACGGATGTGACCAGCTGTGTATCATTCTCGTCCGGGATGTTTCGGTCCGGGACACGGAAGAACCATGTAATGAATACCATGAAGATCACGAAAATGAGGCACAACGGGAGGCTGATCCACAGGATGGGGATATACCGGGCCGTGAGAAAGATGAGGACGGCGCAGATACACCAGCTCACGAGGATGGTGCCGTAGGAGTCGTTGTCGATTTTGATAAATTTCATATACTTATAAAAGTCCGTTTAAGAGCAGATAGACATAGCCGACAGGAATGGCGAAAAGAGCGCTGTCGAAGCGGTCCAGGAGGCCACCGTGGCCGGGCATAATGTGTCCGGAATCCTTCACGCCGAACTGACGTTTCCAAAGCGATTCGAACAGGTCTCCGAACACGCCTGTCACGTGCATGAGGCTGGCCATGACCAGTACGTGCACGAGGGGGAAGCTGATCATGCCGGTCCGGAGCAGAATGTAAGCAGCCGCCAGAACGGTGAGCCAGCCGCCGAAAAAGCCCGCCCAAGACTTCTTGGGAGAGATTTCCGGGCACATCTTGGCCGGCCAGATTTTCTGGCCGAAGAGCATGCCGAAGCAGTATGCCCCCACGTCCGAAGACCAGATGATGATAAAGAACGCCAGCATCAGGAGGCCGCTGTAGCCGCCCTCCCCTGTGCTTACCACAAACGGTGAAAGAGCCAGCGGCAGGCCGATGTAAAGCAAGCCGGCCAGCACATAGGCGTATTCCTTGAAGTCTTTGTGGTCCACGACCATCCAGATGAGAAGGCCCACCAGCAGCGGGAGAAGAATACTGAAGTACTTGACGGGAAGCGGCTTAGGTCCCGTATATAGGGACACGAGGCCAAAGGCAAAGAAGGCGAGCAATTCGGCGGCAACGCGCACCGCCTTGTGCCTGTCGGCCATGGTAATCCGGTAGAATTCCTGCATCATCACTCCCTGAATAAACAAAACCAAGACCGTGAAGCTTTCTGTACCGCCAAGAAGGCAGCCAATCATGACTGCCAGGAAAACGATGCCGGACAGGCTGCGGACTACGGTTGTATTCATGCCTCTGCAGGTTTTTCTTCTTCCTGAACAAACTGGTCGTCCACGGCGGGTTTCACCTTGGGGCCCAGGATTTGTTCGATATCTTCTGCAAAGATAACTTCTTTTTCCAAAAGGAGTGCTCCCAGACGCATGAATTCATCCTTGTTGTCCTCGATGAGCCTGAGGGTGCGGTCATGCACGTCTTTGATGATGGCCTTCACCTCGTCGTCCATCAGCTGGGCGGTTTTCTCGGAATAGGGCTTCACGAGATTGTAGCCGCGGGAACCGGTGGAATCATAGAAACTGAGGGTACCCACCTTGTCGCTCATGCCGTAGTACTGCACCATGGCATAGGCCATGCCGGTCATGCGCTCCAGGTCGTTCAAAGCACCGGTGGAGGGCTCTCCGTTCAGGATTTCCTCGGCCACGCGGCCGCCGATGAGCTGGCACATGTGGTCGGTCATCACGCTGCGGCTCCAGTTCTTGCGCTCCTCCGGGAGGCTCCAGGTGAGTCCCAGGGCGTTTCCGCGCGGAATGATGCTCACCTTGAACACCGGGTCTGCGTAAGGAAGCAGCCAGCCCACGAGGGCGTGACCGGCCTCATGATAGGCCGTAGTGCGTTTCTCGGCCGGTGTCATGATGGTGTTGGACTTGCGCTCCAGACCGCCGATAATGCGGTCCACGGCATCCAGGAAGTCCTGCTGCATAACGGCCTGGTGATTGCGGCGGGCGGCCGTGAGAGCAGCCTCGTTGCACACGTTGGCGATATCGGCCCCGGAGAAACCGGGCGTATGCTTGGCCATGAATTCCACGTTGAAGTCTTCTCCCAGTTTGATGCCGCGCAGGTGTACCTGGAAAATTTCTTCGCGCTCCTTGAGTTCCGGCAGTTCTACATGAATCTGGCGGTCGAAACGGCCGGCACGCATGAGGGCCTGATCCAGGATGTCGGACCGGTTGGTAGCGGCCAGAACGATGACACCACTGTTGGTGCCAAAACCATCCATCTCCGTAAGAAGCTGATTCAGCGTGTTTTCCCGCTCGTCATTGGAAGAAAAGCCTCCGTTCTTGGCGCGGGCGCGGCCCACGGCGTCGATTTCATCGATGAACACGATGCACGGGGCTTTTTCCTTGGCCTGCCGGAAGAGGTCTCGTACGCGGGAAGCACCCACGCCTACGAACATCTCCACGAAGTCGGAGCCGGAAATGGAGAAGAAGGGAACGTCGGCCTCCCCCGCCACGGCTTTCGCGAGGAGGGTCTTGCCGGTTCCGGGAGGGCCCACCAGAAGGGCTCCCTTGGGGATTTTGCCGCCCAGGGCCGTATATTTGGAGGGGTTCTTGAGGAAATCCACAATCTCCATCACCTCTTCCTTGGCGCCGTACAGTCCGGCAACATCCTTGAAGGTGACCTTCACGTCATTCTTGTCGGCCTCCCGGGTGTTTGCCTTGCCGGCATTGAAAGGATTCATGCCGCCGGCACCGCCGGGACCTCCTCCCATGCCACGGTTCATTCCGCGGAACATCCACACCCAGAAGAGGATGAAAATCACGAGCGGGAACAGCATCTGGAAGATGTCCATCCACATGTGCTCTTCGTTCTTGACGACCACCCTGAACTGCTCGACGGGCGTCAGTTGTCCGTTGAGGGCGTCAAAGGTCGCTTCCGGGTCGAACTTGGTGGAGACCAGGAAATAGAAATGCGGAGCCCGGCGCGGCGGATTGCCGCCCTGGAATTTGTCGGCATATTTGGAGAGCTTCTCGGGACGGATTTTGACTTCACCCTTGAAATCGTTGCGGATGAAGGTAATCTCGGCCACGTCGCCCTCGCGAATCATGGCCTGCACGTCCAACCATTCAATCTTTTCCGGCTCCGTCGAGCGCTGATTGCTGAACAAGAGGTAACCAACACCTATCAGCAGAAGGAAATACAGCCACGACAGATTAAAGCGGAAAGAGAATACTTTCTTGGGGTCTTTCTTATTGCTGGCCATTTATTTCTGTTCTTTTTTAACGGGCGCCTTGCGCTCTTTGTACTCTTTGCGGGGAACGTCGGCCCAGAGGTCTTCCAGGCGGTAGAAATCCCGGTATTCCTTCAAGAAGACATGAACGACGATGTTTCCGTAATCCTGGATGATCCAGAAATTGTTTCCTTCTCCCTGGGAGCGGAACAAGGTGTGTCCCTCTTCTTTCATCTTCTCGGCGATGTTATCGGCAATGGCACCCACCTGGGTGGTGTTGGAGCCGTCGCACACCACAAAGAAGTCCGTGATGGCGCCGTCCATCTTGCGAAGATCCAGCGACACCACATTTTCACCCTTCTTATCCTGAATGGCATCGGCAATGAGCCGAAGGTCGTGTGTTATCATATAAAGCGATTTAATTTGAAGTTTTTCCAAACAAAAATAAAGCCAATGATGCGTGAGTGACAAATTGTCATGCTCTCATCCGTGCGATGACGGCCCCGGGATCGTCGGCCTTGAATACGGCGCTTCCGGCAACGAGAATTTCCGCCCCGGCCCCGACAACCTCCCCTGCATTCTGCGGGCCGATTCCGCCGTCCACCTCGATGGGAATCTCGCTTCGGCCCATGCGGTCCAGCTCGGCCCGGACGGTGCGGATTCTGTCCAGGGAGGCCGGAATGAACTTCTGTCCGCCGAATCCGGCAAAAACGCTCATCAGCAGCACAAAATCCACTTGATGGAGGAAAGGGAAGATGTCCTGGACCGGACAGTCCGGATTGATCACGATGCCGGCCTTGACACCCATTCCCTGGATTTTTTCAATGAGAGCGGAACTCCCCTCCCGAGCGGCTTCGTAGTGGAAACTGATCATCCGGGCTCCGGCCTGGGCAAAGCGCTCGACATACTTTTCGGGATTCACAATCATCAGGTGCACGTCCAGAGGCTTGCACGCTTTGCGAGCGATGGCTTCCACGACGGGGAATCCAAAGGAGATGTTGGGCACGAAACTGCCGTCCATGATATCCAGGTGGAAGAGGTCGGCATAGCGGTTGACAATTTCCACATCCTTCTCCAGGTGCAGGAAATCCGCGGCCAGAATGGAGGGTGCTATTTGTATCATTTATAATTTGTTACAATGTCATTCAAGTGCTGTACGAACTTGTCCAGCGATGCCAGTTCAAGTTTTTCCCCGGGGGCATGGACGCCGCGGAGGGTGGGACCGAAGGAAATCATGTCCAGATCCGGGAATTTCTTCAGAAACATACCGCATTCCAGGCCGGCATGGATGGCCTTCACTTCGGGCTGCACGCCGAAGAGTTTTTTGTAAGACTCCACGCAGACCGACAGGATATGTGAATTGAGGTTGGGCTTCCAGCCCGGATAACCCCATTTGTGTTCGATGTCAAAACCGCCCAGGAAGCACGTTGCTTCCAGTTTTTCCGCGATGGCGCTGAGCTCCGATTCCACGGAACTGCGGTGGGAGCACAGCACCGAAAGCTGGTTGCCGGACACATGGACGGCGGCCATATTGGTAGAGGTTTGCACCAGTCCGGGAATGTCCATGGACATGGACTGGACACCGTGCGGAATGGCCAGAAGCGTGGCGATGATGGCGGCCGCATCCCCTTCCTCAATCGCTTCTTCCTGCGGTTTCTCCACTTCTGCCGCAACGGCTGTCACCTCGGGGTCGCTGGAGGCAAATTCGGCCCGGATGATGTCGCGGAACGCCTTGACGTCTTCCAGCATGTCCTGCACCTCATCGGCCGGAACGGCGATGATGGCGTAGGCCTCACGGCAGATGGCGTTGTGCTTGCTGCCGCCTTCAAGGGTGATGAGCTGGAAATCGTACTGGAGTTCCGTGTACAGGAAGCGGACCAACTGCTTGAGGGCGTTCATGCGCTCCTTGTTGATGTCATCTCCGCTGTGGCCGCCGATTCCGCCGCCGATCTGGATTTGAAGGGTCTTGTATCCCTTGTGAACGGGCTCCCGGCCGAATTCGAAGCTCACATGGCTTTCCTTGCCGCCGGCGCAGCCCACAAACAACTGGCCTTCGTCTTCGGAATCCAGGTTGATGAGGGTTTTTCCGGTAAAGAAACCTTCTTCGATATGGGTGGCTCCCACCATGGTGGTCTCCTCGGAAATGGTGAACAGGCATTCCAGTTTTCCCATGGGCAGGTCGCTCTCCAGCAGGGCCAGACAGGCTGCTACGCCGATCCCGTCATCGGCCCCGAGCGTGGTGTTTTTGGCAATCATCCATCCGTCCTCGATGACATACGGGATGGGCTGGGTGCGGAAGTCGAAGTCGAAATGGGCATTTTTCTCGCAGACCATGTCCTGATGCGCCTGAAGCACCACCGTGGGCACGTTTTCCTTGCCCTTGGAAGCATCCTTGGTAATGAGGACGTTGCCGGTTTTGTCTGTCTTGCAGGCAAGATTATGCTTGGCGGCAAACTGCTGGAGATAGGCGGTCATCGGCTCCTCGTGGCCGGATTCGCGCGGAATGCGGGTAATCTCTTCAAAATAACGGAGTACAGATGCTGAATCCATGGATATAATTGTTCTTACGTTTTCAATTTGTAAATATAATGAAAATATGGAGAAATAAAAAAGTCTGACCGCCGGGCCAGACTTTTTCCGTTTAACGTTCCACTGGAACGACAATCATGTTTTCGATGTCATCCACCCATTGCCTGAACAGTTTGTCGGTGGACATGAGGTCCTGTACGGTGCTGCAGGCATGCAGGACGGTGGCGTGGTCCTTTCCTCCCAATTCTGCCCCGATGGTACTGAGCGAACAGTTCTGAAGGAGGTTCCGGCACTCGTACATGGCGATTTGTCTGGCCTGGACAATCTGGCGCTTGCGCGATTTGGACAACATCATCTCGCGTGTGATGTTGAAATATTCGCAGACAATCTTGGAGATGAGTTCGATGCTGATGTCGTTCTCCTGCTCTCCAACGATTTTTCCGGTAACGCTCTGGGCCAGTTCCACGTCGATTTCCCTGTGCCCCAGCGTGGCATGGGCCACGAGGGAGGTAAGTGTTCCTTCCAGTTCACGGAAATTGGTATTGATGCGGGATGCCAGGAAGGAGAGGACGTCTTCGGAGAGCGATACGCCTTCGCGCAGGGAGCGGGAACGCAGCATCTCCAGCCGGGTCTCGTAATCCGGACGAGTGAGCTCCACGGAAAGGCCCCACTTGAAGCGCGAAAGCAGGCGCTTTTCGAAGTTTTGGAGGTCGGCCGGGGCGCGATCACTGGTGAAAATGAGTTGTTTCCCGTTCTGGTGCAAGTGGTTGAATACATTGAAGAACGTATTCTGGGACCCTTGTCCCACAAGGTCCTGGATATCGTCCACGATGAGGACGTCGATACGCTGGTAGAAAGCGATGAAATCCACAATCCGGTTGCCTTTTACGGCATCCATGTACTGGGTCTTGAACTCGTTGCCGCTCACATAGAGCACCTGCAGGTTCTGGAAGCGCTCCTTGATGTCAATGCCGATGGCCTGGGCGATATGGGTTTTTCCAAGACCGGGACCTCCGAACAGGAAAAGGGGATTGAACGGCGTTTTGCCGGGGGCCATGGAAATGCTCTCTCCTGCACTGACGCCCAGCTTGTTGCACTCCCCTTCCACCAGGTTTCCAAAACTGTAAACAGGATTAAGCCTGGGGTTGATGCGCAGCCGTTGCGTTCCCGGAAACACAAAAGGACTGGGTGTGCCGGAAGGCTGGTATGTGGGAATGGATACCGGATTGTTGGTAGGCGTGGCGCTCTGGCCGGCGGGCAGCACCATCCCTTCGTGGTTCTGAATGGGACGCACCAGATAGAAAAGCAGGGCGTCTGCGCCGATGGCACGGCGGATGGTGAGACGGATCAAATCTTTATAAGCACCCTCGATATACTCGCGGAAGAAATCCGACGGGACTTCGACGGTGAGTCTGGAACCCTCCAGCGAAACCGGGCGGATGTTCTTGAACCAGGTATTGAACTGCTGAGGATCAATGTTGCTTTCAATGATCTTCAGACAGTTGTTCCATACCGCAATATGTCTTTCCTGGTCTGTCATTCCTGGAGTAGAGTAAAATTATGTGCTTTTCGAGTTTAACCGAATGCAAATTTGGTGGAAATTTTTTTTACAAAAAACAAAAAAGCCTATTGCAATTTAAATTTTTTATTTATAAAATAATTAGGCAGAATCACCAATTTTCCAGATTTTATAAACGCCTCAAAATTAAGCAATTGCATTTTGCGAATTGCCTTTTGTGCGAGGAACAAGATTATTTATTTTAGAATAATTCTAAAATAGTGGATTCTCTCTTTTCTCCCCTTTAACCCTGCTGAAATGGAGATAAATCAGCGGACAGGCGTTGTTTTACCGTCCTCGATTTTGACAATGAAATTATCCGGGAACTTGCTCTGGATTTTTTTATGTTTCGCCTTCACCTCCTTTAAGGAACGGGAAGTGGCGATGACATATTTGTAAATCTTTCCGCTTTGAATCATGACGGGCTTGTATCCGGCAAAGAAAGGGTCTTTTTCGTCCATTTTCTTGGTGGTGGCAAGTATTTGAACACCGTAGAGCGGGCCGTCATTCACCTCTTCGCTCACTTCCTCTTTTCTTTCTTCGGGGACAGTTTCCTGTTTAGTCTCCGGTTCCCGGACGGCAAGAGCCGGTTCTTCCTTTTTCAGGGCCATGGAGCTGTCATAGCGCTTCTTGAAAGTCCTGAAGGCATTGAAAAGATTGGTAGCGATTCCGTCCCGTCCTTTTTCGCTGCGCATGATGGACAGGTCGCCCGGGTTGGTGATGAATCCCACCTCTACAAGAACGGATGGCATGGCGGTGCGCCAGAGCACCCAGAACGGATCCTGGGACACGCCCCGGCTGTTCTTGATGGGAAAGGAGCCCATGGCTTGCGCCACGTCTTCCGCGAAACTGAGACTGTTCCCCAGATGAGCGTTCTGCATCAGGGAGAAGATGATGGAAGACTGGGGATCGCTGGGGTCGAACCCCTGATAGGTGGTTTCGTAGTTGTCTTCCAGCATGATGACGGAATTCTCCCGCTTGACCAGGTCCAGATTTTTTGAATAGAGGTCATTCCCCTTCCGGGCCGACTGTCCCAGGCAATGGATGGAATAACCGTTGGCCGCAGTCCCCTTCTCCACCGAATTCACATGGATGGAAATGAACAGGTCGGCCCCGGCTTTGTTGGCAAAGACGGCCCGGTTTTCCAGCTCCACGAAAACGTCCTCCGTGCGGGTCATCTTCACTTCGACGTCCGGATATTCAGCCGCAATTTTCTGCGCCAGGCGTTTGCCGATATCCAGGGTGATGGTCTTCTCGTAGGTTTTCTTATCCCGGCTTATGCACCCCGCATCCTTACCGCCGTGTCCCGGGTCGATGACAACCGTTTTCAAGCGCATGTCCGCCGTTTTTTTCTGGGCAGGCATGGGGATTGCAAGAAAAAGGACGAAAAGAACGGCCACGGTATCTCTAAAAAGCGGCTTCATAACGATGCGGTTTTGAAAATTGTGGAATAAGTCTTAATTTTGTACCTTATATTTTTGCACAAATTTAGCAAAAAATCGTAAATGACAAGGAAGATTTTGCAATATCTGGTACTGGCGGTGCTCCTGTTGACCGTCGGCGCTCCGGACATTTCTGCAAGACGCTTCCGCCAGGTGCCGGACACTCTTCCCACCTTCCTGACAGACTCCCTGAAGCGCTCCAGGCCCGATTCATCGGCCCGGAATGCCGCCGTGGCCGATTCCCTCAGCCGGACCGACTCCACGGCATCGGCCCGGAAGGATTCGCTGGACCTCCTGGGCAAGAGTTCTCTGGAAAGGCCGGCCTTCTCCACGGCAAAGGACTCCATCATTACGGACTTCAGCAACGGACAGCGAAAGATTTATTATTATGGTGGTGCCACCGTGACTTACCAGGACATGCAGCTGACGGCCGACTATCTGGAATACGACCTCAAAACCAATACTGTGTTTGCCCGCGGGCGAAAGAACATCGCCACCGGAGAAATGGAAGGTCTTCCGGAAATGTCCGAAGGCGGCCAAACCTACAAGATGGACGAGCTCTTCTATAATTTCGACACCAAGAAGGCCCGCATCACCAATATGGTCACCAGGGAGTCGGAGGGCATCCTGCAGGGAAAGAAAATCAAGATGCTGCCGGACAAGTCCATCAACATGACCGGCGGCGTTTATACCGTTTGTGACCTGGAACATCCGCACTACTATCTGGAGCTGAGCATGGCCAAAGTCATCACCCAGCCGTCCCAGAAGACGGTTTTCGGCCCTGCCCGTCCAGTTTTCGCCGACGTTCCCCTGCCCATCGGCCTTCCCTTCGGCTTCGTGCCCAGGAAGCCCACCCGCGCCACCGGTCTCCTGATGCCCACCTTCGGCGAAGAGCAGGCGCGCGGTTTTTATGTCAGGGACATGGGCATGTACTTTGTTTTTGGCGATTACTTCGACTTGTCGCTCACCGGCAGCTACTATACCCTCGGTTCCTGGTCGGTGGATGTAAACTCCCGATACAAAGTCAATTACAAGTTCAACGGAACCCTCGCCTTCACCTTTTCCAATGACCAGAGCGGAGAAAAAGGCAGTACGGACTTTGTCCAGTCACAGAACTTCGGTTTCCGCTGGTCCCACTCGCAGGATTCCAAATCCCATCCCGGAACCACTTTCAGCGCTTCCGTGAACTTCTCCAGCCCTTCCAACAGCCGCTATAACGCCCGTTCGGTGACGGATGCCCAGCAGAACCAGATCGGCTCCTCCGTCTCCTATTCGCACAACTGGAACGGCAAGTTCAACCTGAGCGTCAACGCCCAGCACAACCAGAACTCCCGCGACTCGAGTTATTCCTTTACGCTGCCCAATGTCACGTTCAGCGTCACGCGCTTCTATCCTTTCAAACAGAAGACCCGCGTGGGGAAGGAAAAATTCTATGAGAAAATTTCCTTCGGCTACTCCACTTCCCTGCAGAACCGCCTCAGTTTCAAGTTGCGCGACATGCAGGACTATGTCATTGACGGACAGGGCAACTTCCTGACGAAGACCGATGCCAACGGAAAAACCTACCGCGTAAAGGAAATCGGCGATTCCCTGTCCGTGAAGGCCTTGGAGAAGCTGACCAACGGCATGAGCCACAACTTCCAGATCGGCCTGCCCAACTTCACCCTCCTGAAATATATCAACGTGACGCCCAGCGTAAGTTACGGCATGAACTGGATGTTCAACAAGGGCCGGCAGTATCTGGAAGAAGAAAAGGACGAGGACGGCAATCCCATCATGGTTACCGACAAGCAGGGAAACCAGGTCATCGCCCAGAAGGCTGTTTCCGATCCGGGACGCGCCTTCAACGGTTTCGGCGCCACGCACACTTATTCCGGCAGCATGTCCATGAGCACCCGCATCTATGGAATGTTCAACTTCGGCAAGCACCGGAAAATCCAGGCGATCCGCCATGTGATCACGCCATCGGTCTCGTTGAGCTACAGTCCGGAGAAAGGAACGGCTTTCAATGGCTGGCGCACATTGGATGCCTATTATGACAAACGGGGCACTTTCCACGACGAAACCATGTACAATATCTACAGCGTTTCGGGGCACCACAATTCGGTTTCTCCTCCGGGCCGTGGACAGAGCGGAACCATGTCCCTGTCCATCGGCAACAATCTGGAAGCCAAGGTTCGTGATACCCGGGACACAACCGGAACCGGCTCCAAGAAGGTAAAACTGCTGGACCAGCTCAACATCAACACCAGCTACAATTTCCTGGCCGATTCCCTGCGGATGCAGAATGTGGGCGTAACGGCTTCCACCAACCTGTTCGAACAGGTCAACATCAGCGGAAACCTCAATTTCGATCCCTATGCGGTCAATGAGATGGGCCAGCGGATCAACAAGTTCAACATCGCCGCCACCGGCGTTCCGCTCCGTCTTACCAACGCTTCGCTGTCCTTGTCTTTCGGCAAAAGCGGAAAGGGTGCCATCAACGGGAATGACGGTTCCAAAGAAGGCGGCGGAGGCGGCTCTTCGAATGACAATTCCTATCACCGCGTCTATTACCATCCCATTACCGGCGAATACATTCCGGGCGGCTATGTATATTATATGAATCCGAGCGCTCCCTGGTCGTTCAACATAAGCTATTCGTTCAATTACGCCAAGTCTTACTCGTATCAGGCAACCACTAAAGAATTGATTGTCAATAACAAATTCACACAGACCATCAACTTGAGCGGCAATATCAAACTCACTCCGCGCATGAGCATCCAGGCCACTTCCGGATTCGACATCATGGCCATGCGCTTCACCACCACGCAGTTCAGCGCCACATACGACCTGCACTGCTTCAATATCGCCGTTTCCTGGGTGCCGATGGGAACCTATAAATCGTATAGCTTCCGCATCGCCGCCAACGCATCGGCCCTGGCCGATCTTCTTCGCTTCAAGAAGAGCGACAGTTATATGGATAACTTGCTGAAATAAGTCCGTTTCAGGTATTTGCATTCTTGATTTATTTGCTTATCTTTGTAGCGGCAAACCAATCGGCGCGCTTTCTTATCAACAGAAAACATATTCTATTTTTATATGCCCTATTCTTATGCAGAGCTCAACGCAATGAGCGAAGAGCAATTAAGGAACCTTGGTGAATCACTGAATATCAAAGGTGCCAAGAAAATGTCGAAGTTTGATATCGGCATGGCCATTCTGGACACCCAGGCCGTGAATGAATCCAAGAATCCCACCCCTAAAGCAGAACCCAAGCAAGTCAAAAAAAGAGGTCGTCCCCGTAAGGATGCCGCTTCGTCGGCAGAATCTCCCGCAGCGGTAGAAAAACCCGCCAAAGTCAAGGCGGAGAAACCCGTTCAGGAGACAACGGAAACGGAAGAGAAACCTCAGCCCAAGAAAAGAGGCCGTAAACCCAAGAAAGAGACGGAAACCCCGGCCGAGACTGTTGCTCCTGCAGCAGCCGCTCCCGCTGAAAACGTGGACGGCAAGCAGTTCATCCACGATTTGTTTACCACTTTGAAGGATGACGAATCCCAGAAAGAGGAACAGCTGGAAGAGGCGCAGCAGCAGCCCAAACAGGGCCAGAGTCCCAAAAACAAGAAAAAACAGGGAGGACAGCAGGCGGCACAGCCCCAGGCGCAAACGCTGCCCCAACAGGCGGCACAGCAGCCTCCGCAGCCCAAGCCCCAGCGGCCGCCCAGGATTGAATTCGAGGGTTCCGTCGAGGCTACCGGCGTGCTGGAAATTATGCCGGACGGTTATGGTTTCCTCCGCTCTTCAGACTATAATTACCTGAATTCTCCGGACGATATCTACGTTTCCCAGCAGCAGATCAAACAGAATGCGCTTAAAAACGGAGACACCGTCACCGGTGAAATCCGCCCTCCGCGCGAAGGGGACAAGTATTTCCCGCTGGTCAAGATCAAGTTCATCAACGGCCGTACGCCGGATTTCGTCCGGGACCGTGTTCCGTTCGATTTCCTCACTCCCCTTTTCCCCACCGAGAAATTCAACCTGCTCGGCCATGGTCATGAGAAGGATCAGAGCATCCGCGTGGTGGATATGTTCACCCCCATCGGCAAAGGACAGCGCGGCCTCATCGTGGCTCAGCCCAAAACGGGTAAAACCATGCTTCTGAAGGCCATTGCCAATGCCATTGCCGACAACCACCCGGAGGTTTATGAGATCGTCCTTCTGATTGACGAGCGTCCGGAGGAAGTGACGGATATGCAGCGCAGCGTGAAGGCAGAGGTGGTAGCGTCCACCTTCGACGAGCCGGCCGAACGCCACGTCAAGGTGGCCAACATGGTGCTGGACAAAGCCCGCCGCCTGGTGGAATGCGGTCACGATGTGGTGATCCTCCTGGATTCCATCACCCGTCTGGCCCGCGCCTATAATACCGTGCAGCCCGCTTCCGGCAAGGTTCTCACCGGCGGTGTGGATGCCAATGCCCTCCAGAAACCCAAGCGTTTCTTCGGCGCCGCCCGTAATATTGAAGGCGGCGGCTCCCTCACCATTCTGGCTACGGCCCTCACAGAAACCGGCTCCAAGATGGATGATGTCATTTTCGAGGAATTCAAGGGCACCGGCAACATGGAACTCCAGTTGGACCGCAACCTCTCCAACAAGCGCATCTTCCCGGCGGTGAACCTGGTGCTTTCCTCTACCCGTCGCGACGACCTCCTCTACGAGCCGTATGTCAATAACCGCATCTGGATTCTGCGCAAGCTCCTGGCCGATATGAATCCTGTCGAGGCCATGACCTGGATGCTGCAGCACATGGATGAGTTCAAGACCAACAAAGACCTCATCGACAACATGTCCAAGTTCGGCAGATACGATTAAGCGCTGGTCCTTGTCATTCTGAACGATTCCTTGTCATTCTGAACGAAGTGAAGAATCTCTACACAGACACCATCGTTGCTCCGGCCACCACTCCAGGGACCGGGGCAATTTCCATCGTGCGCGTCAGTGGGCCGGAGTGTTTCCGGATAGTTGATGCGGTGGTTCAATTGAAATCCGGAACCGTTTCGGATGCAAAGGCATATACGATTCATTACGGCAACGTCTTTTCGAGTGACTCCCCTGTCATTTCGAGCGACCTCCCTGTCATTTCGAGTGAAATCGAGAAATCTCACCTTCTTGACGAAGTGCTGGTCTCCGTCTTCCGCGCCCCGCACAGTTATACCGGAGAAGACGCCGTAGAGATTTCCACACATGCCTCCTCCTATATTGTTTCCGAACTTGTCCGGATGTTGCTGGAAGCGGGAGCACGCTTTGCCGAGCCGGGAGAATTCACCCGTCGCGCATTTCTGAATGGAAAGATGGATTTGGCGCAGGCAGAAGCGGTTGCCGATGTTATTTCATCCACAACTTCCGCTTCTCACCGGGTTGCGATGAATCAGTTGAAAGGAGGTTTCTCGGCTCAGCTCGGCACCCTTCGCGAAGAACTGTTGGAGATGGCTTCCCTGCTGGAATTGGAATTGGATTTCAGTGAGGAAGACGTGGAATTTGCCGACAGGAGCCAACTGACTGCTTTGCTGGATGCGACCATCTCTCATGTGGATAAGCTGGCCGCTTCCTTCCGGCAAGGAAACATGATTAAGAACGGTGTTCCCGTTGCCATTGTGGGGGCTGCCAATGCTGGGAAAAGCACATTGCTGAATGCGCTTGCAGGAGAGGAAAGGGCCATTGTGACCGATATCCCGGGAACGACGAGGGATACCATCGAGGAAGTGATCAACCTGGACGGGATCCTTTTCCGCTTCATTGACACGGCCGGTCTTCGGGAGTCTTCCGATACGGTGGAAAAGATGGGGATTGAACGGACATTCCGCAAGCTTTCCCAGGCCGAAATTGTGCTTGCCCTGTTTGATGCATCTCTTTCGGAAAACGACCTTTTGAACAATCTTGAGCTTGTGCTGCAGCATGTCGATTTTGCATCACAGAAGTTGCTTGTTGTCTTGAATAAGGTGGATTTATTGGATGACGAGGAGTATAACAAAATTGTTATGGTGTTTAACAATGTTGTTTCGTTATCTGATAATAAAGTGGATGTTTTGACGATTTCGGCAAGACAAGAAAATGGCCTAACCGAGCTGAAGAACCTGCTTGTTCGCAGTGAAAAAGACTTAATTCCTGATGAAGATTCGACCTTTGTAACAAACATCCGCCACTTCGAAGCGCTCAAGGATGCATCGGCCGCGCTTCGGAATTGCCGCACTTCCCTCTCCCGCAACATCCCCTCCGACCTCGTGGCCGAAGACCTCCGCCGCGCCCTCTCCAGCATCAACGCCATCCTTGGCACCGACCTCCTGGACCCCGAAGAAATCCTTCACAATATCTTTAAGAAGCATTGCATCGGGAAATAAATACACCGAACCACCCTCTACGCGCCCCGTACAAAACCTCCTAACTCTCACATAATCAACGATAAAATGTTGAAAACTTTTCCGGATTAGTTTGGGCTAATTCGGGATTTTTTTGCTATATTTGAACCACATTTGAACCACGCGTGGTTCAAGACTATGGAGGGCACCGGCCGAATACCATCCCTTTACATAGGTTTACGTAGATTTACAAACTTGTACCCAATTAGAAGGGTCAAACGGCACGATGAAGGTTCTCCGCCCCATCTCCGCCAAAATGTTGTAAAAAGTATGCACATTGTGACAAAGACCTGCTCTTGCTGCGGCAACACGTTTACCACGGACATCCCGAGGCAGACGTACTGCAGTGTCGCTTGTCGCAATACGCAGAACACCCGCATCAAGCGCCAGCGCAAAGAAGCACGCAGGGCCAGAGCCGAGGTGAAGGAAGCGAGAGCGACGCTCGAAGGAAAAGCCCACCTCTCCATCACCGAAGCCGCCAAATTCCTCGGAGTCTCCCGCCCTACCCTGTACGCCCGCATCAATGCCGGGGAACTCCAGCCTGTCAAAGTCTCCTCCCGTACCGTCCGCATCCCTATGGAACAGCTCAAGGTGGACAGCCAGTTGACGCCCCAGCCCAGCAAAGGCGATTTCTCCGTGCTCATATCAAAGGCCGAAGTCCTCGCGAAGTACAATATCTCCGAATCCTGGCTGATGCGCAAGATGAAAGAAGAAGGCATCCGCCCGCGCATCATCAAAGGCAAGGCCCACTACCCCAAAAAGGACGTGGACCGGATGTTCAAGCCCAAACCCACCTACAACGCGGAAGAATGGTACAACGCCGAGGATCTGATGAAGAGCGAGGGCTTCACGCGCAAATACCTTTCTTCATACGTACGCGAGAAGAAGATAGATTGCAAGCGTATCGGACGGACGATGCTCGTGGACAAGAAGCAATGGGACCGCAGCCGTCTCTTCCAGGGTGACATCGAAAAGAACTACCTCACCGTAGACCAGGCCAAGAAGCACTACCACCTCGGCCAGCAGACATTCTACGATAAAGTCAAGGCCGCCGGCATTGAAGGCATCCGCACCGGAGTCTTCGTCTACTACAAGATTGCCGACCTGGACCGCCTTTTCAAAGACAAAACGCCCAAGATACCCGCGGAGATCCGCAGGAACTACATGCGCAGCGGAGACGCCCTCAAGCATTACCACCTCGGCCAGAAACGCTTCAGCGAAGAGACCCGGGCCGCAGGCGTGACCAAAGTCAAGACCGAGGGCAACTACGTTTGGTACAAGAAAGATGAACTCGACAAGTTATTCAAAAAGATAAGCGATAATGGGAACAACTAAAGTAACACTTCGCCAGCGGCTGCTGCCAAGCGGCAAGATTACGCTCTACTTCGACTTCTACCCGCCCTTCCGCGACCCGAAGACCAAGAAGTACATCCGGCACGAATACCTGGGCATATACCTCAAGAACAAGCCCAGATTCCAGGCCGACAAGGACGCCAATAAAGAGAAAATCGCCCAGGCCGAAGCGCTCCGCTCCGAGCGCGAACTGGCCATCATCCGCGGCCAGTACGACTTCCTGGACCGCACCAAGTTGAAGATGGACTTCCTCGCCTACTTCAAGACCAAACTGGACACCAAAGACCAGAAGTGGATTCGTGTCTACGACCATTTCAGCAACTACTGCGGGGGCAAATGCAAGATGGGCGACATCACCGTCCCCTTCTGCGAAGGCTTCCGCGACTACCTGCTCGATGCCGAACAGCTCAAGCACCCCGGCAAGAAACTCTCCCAGAACTCCGCCGCCGGATACTGGTCCACCTTCCGCGGCTTCCTCAAAATCGCTTATCAGGAGAAACTCTTGCAGGAGAACGTCAACGACTACCTCGAAGCCATCGAAGCCGTGGACGGGCGCAGAGAGTACCTCACCATCGAAGAAGTCCGTCAGTTGGCCGCCACGCCCTGCGACACGCCCGATCTCAAAGAAGCCTCTCTTTTCAGTTGTCTCACCGGCCTGCGTATCAGCGACATACTCGCCCTCGATTGGAGCAACATTGTAAAAGCCCAGGACGGAGGCTGGTGCATCCGCATCAAGACCGAGAAGACCGACACCGAAGCCACCCTTCCCCTATCGCAGGAGGCCTATGAACTCTGCGGCTATCCCGGCACCGGACTCGTCTTCAAGAACCTCAAGCGTCACTACACCCAGAAGCCGCTCAAGGACTGGCTGAAAGATGCCGGCATAACCAAGCACATCACCTTCCACTGCTTCCGTCACACCTTCGCCACCCTCCAGGTAGCCGAAGGCACCGACATATACACCGTCTCCCATCTCCTCACCCACGCCAACGTCGGCACCACGCAGATTTACGCCGACATCGTGGACAAGTCCAAGCGAGACGCAGTTGAACGCATAAAGATAAAGAAGGACAAATGATAAAGTTCAATCTTCTCAATTCGATAATAGGCGGTCAGTATCGCCTTGTCGTGATGCCGGAAATTCCGCACTACAAGACTATTGCTCCCATCCTGGACAAGCGCCCGGACAATTTGGAGGATATTATCGCGAATCTCAAGGCCATATCCGGCATCACAGATCCAGCGTGGTTCTCATATGAAAAGGGAGCCGACATCAATGAGCTGCTGGACGGTACCGCGAGGAAATATACTCCGATAGTGGAAGACCCGTATCCCATAAAGATGCCGGACATATCCATTGAAGACAAGCACTACAGCCGCTTCTACAAGGCGATGATAGACCTTGAATGCCTGCGGATTCGGCATCAGTTGCTGGGTTACAGCCGCGATGTAAAAGATGACTTCCAGACGCGTAAGGAGGTTAAATCTACGCTGTCTGAACTCTCCAGAAAGACCAACGAAGCGGCATGGGAGGCCATCCTTATCGGCGACGAGATGTTCCCCGGAAAAGAAGTCCCGCTGGACGTAAGGATGAATTCCGCGAAGGAGCCGATGGCGATATACGATTACCTCACGTTCAGCCTCGTCAACCTGTATTACGAACTGGTACTGCTGTTCAAGCCCGTTCTGAAAGAGTCGGACTACATACAGCCTTTCGAGTTCGAGTTTGACCGTGGCATCGATGGTTTCCTGCCTTATGACCTCCCGGGAGAATTCAATCTCGCGGAACTTGTTCACAGGGCGCAGCGCTGTATCGTCGATGATAAACCGGGCGATGCGTCCAAAGTGCTCACGGAAATGAAAGGCCATGCGGAAGAAGTTGAATCACGTCCAGACCTGTTGATAGTAGCGGCAGCATTGGAGAATTTCATCTTTATCGCTTCCGCGGGTACACACGTGACGGACGTGAAACAGCTCATCGAGAAGACGGTCGTCACCCCTGTCGTGAAGGCTCAGCGTGAAGCGTTCAGGGCCGAATATGAGAAAGAAGACACCGCCCTGGAGCGCTCCAACATCATTGAGGAACAACTAAGCGACTATGACCTAAATGATTGCTTCAAGTGTGAGCAGTCAATCAAATATCAATTATGTGTGTTCCTCAACAAGCAAAACGAACAGTATTTGAGCGACCCTGCCGCTATTTATGTCTCGAAAAGGAATGCCGGGCACAAATCCGGTTCTCCGAAACCGTTGCCTGTCGGCCTTGCTACGTCCGATAAAGACAAGGTTGCATTTGTCCATAAACGCATAGCCTTCCTCAACGGAATTGACCCCGACACACAGGAACGTGTAATGCTGGAAGCCGACTACCTCCTGCTGAAGTCCTATTTGGAAGACCTTGTGAAAAACAAACAATGTCCCGCCATCACGCGGCGGGTGCCTGTCATTCCCAAAGGCGTCACCTGGTTGCGTTACACGATATATCTGATTCACGGTGACATTTACCACCGTAACGTACAGGACGAGTGGATCGACTTTCTCTATCGCGGTTTGTCAAACCCTGACGACCCGACATGGGATGTCCTGAAGAAGAAGTTCAGCGTGGCCCCCAGCGGATACAATCAATACGTTAGACGAGTCACCGGGGAATAATCTCCTCACATACCGAACACTGGACGGTGAAAGGGTGTTGAATCCTCTCACCGTCCTTCTATTTTACACAAATTCATAAGCTGATTATCAGCGTCTTACAACGGTGAAAGACAGAGAATGCGGTGAGACCCGTTCACTGCTGGAGTACCGTCTATTCACCTATTTCCTTCGTGGCTGTCATTTGAACGAACAAATGGCGGCTCACGGTTCAGTGGCGCGTTCCGGAGTCTATGCAGCCGCTGATAATTTATGTTACAAAACAACATTACACTCGAGCAGGTGCCCCAGGTTGTGGCATCCCTCGAACAGAAGGTTGATCGGCTCGTCAACCTCGTCCTTGAACTCAAGGAAGGAAAGAGCAACATCCCCGACCAGTGGCTTGACGTGGAAGGTCTGATGGCCTACCATCCTGACAAGCCCGCGCGGAAAACCATCTACGACTGGGTCACGCTCAGGCGCGTACCTTACCACAAGGACGGCAAACGTCTCCGCTTCCTCAAGTCGGAGATTGATGCCTGGCTTGCGGGCGGGTACCACAAGACCGAGGACGAGATGCAGGAAGAAGCGGTCGATTACGTCAACGCCAAACGTGGAGGATTTCGCTATGATAAGTAAGGAATCCATCCTGGCCAAGACGCATTACGGCACGGGCATCTACGCCCACATCCTGCGTCAGTTCTACCCGGGCGAGACCGTGATGAAAATCTCCACTGCGGCATCTGCAGGAATCCGTTTGCCGATGGCAGCGAGACCCTCCACGTCTGGACGGAAAAGATTCATCCGGAGCAGAAACTCTCCGATGAAATCGCCCGTCACAAAGACCAGTTCGACTCTATCCCCGAAGGCGACTGCTTCGACTTCGCCAAGCTGTACTGGAAGAAAGACGGACAGGATCTGCTCATCGCCATCAACGAAGACCTGTACCTCCACCTTGAGGACGGCTACAGTCCCTACGACCGCAATGCGGTCCCGGTGAAGCCGCTCCCCTCCTTCTCCTTCTTCAAGGCTCCGGTCACGAACAAGACTCCTCACAAGTCCATCACGCTGCTGGATGCATGGAACTACGTCACCGGTCACTACGCTCAGGCCGAGACCGAGAAACTCCGCTCCATCGAAGACAAGGACGCCAGGCGCAAGTACAAGGCGGCCCACTTCGCATACTGCACGTTCTCGGGCGTGTTCAGCGAACGGGCCAACGACAATCTGGTGGAACACAGCGGCTACCTCTGCCTCGACTTCGACCACGTTCAGGACATTGACGCCCTCAAGCGGACGCTCCTGGACGACCCGTACTTCGAGACCGAGTTGATGTTCCGCTCTCCCAGCGGTGACGGGCTCAAGTGGATTGTCAAAATCAACGTAGCGTTGATGCCGCACTCCGACTACTTCCGT
>CADBFO010000022.1 GCA_902794005.1 uncultured Bacteroidia bacterium | reverse complement strand
AAGTCAGAAAAAATAGAAAGGCCACAAATCGCCCATACAGCGGTCTGTGGCCCATTATTATCGGCAAATCAGTAAATCATAAGTGTCAAACACGGGAAGTTACGCTTTTCGGAGAAAAAATCAAGTGCTGCCAACGGTCCAAAGAATGGGACGATGACGGCAAAATCGGCCCAAAATGCTGTCAACGGTCCAAAAGCTGGGACGATGGCAGCAGCCGAGGCGAAAGGGCAGCGAGAGACGGCGGTGCATGGATGAAGGGCAGCGGAGAAGGACATCAGGGAAGGGCATGGATGAAGAACACGGAAGAAGGGCGGCGGGGTATTGACAAATCGGCAAAGATTGGGTATCTTTGTCGTCCTAACCTCATAAATCATGAATAAAAGCATTGCACTGAACCCCAATGAGGTGGTGGCTTTCCTTGAAAAGCACCCCGAAGACTTCACCCGTGAAGACATACTCAATTTCATCTGCGAGAAGAACATCCGGATGATCGACTTCATGTACCCGGCCGAGGACGGACGGGTGAAAACCCTCAACTTCACCGTGAACAGCCTCGCCTACGCCGAGACCATCCTCACGGAAGGCGAGCGCGTGGACGGCTCCAGCCTCTTCCCTTCCTTCATCGAGGCCGGCAACAGCGATCTGTATGTCATTCCCCGCTACCGGACGGCTTTCGTGGATCCGTTCAATGAGATCCCGACCCTCTGCTTCCTCTGCGGATTTTTCAACAAGGACGGCGAGCCCTTCGACTGCGCCCCCCATGCCACGCTCATGCGGGCCGAGAAAGCCTTTGAAAAATCCACCGGCCTGCAGTTCGAGGCCATGGGAGAACTGGAATACTACGTCATTTGCGAAGAAGACAAGCTCTTCCCCGCCACCGACCAAAAGGGCTATCACGAGAGCGAACCTTTTGCCAAGCTGAACGATTTCCGCCGCGAATGCATGGAACACGTGGCCAAAACCGGCGGCCAGATCAAATACGGACACTCCGAGGTGGGCAACTTCACCCTGGACGGAAAAGTGTACGAGCAGAACGAGATCGAATTCCTGCCCTGTCCGGTAGAAACAGCGGCCGACCAGCTCCTGCTGGCCAAATGGGTCATCCGCAACCTTGCTTACCGCTACAACCTGGACGTGAGCTTCGCTCCAAAGATTACCACGGGCAAGGCCGGTTCCGGCATGCACGTTCATATGCGCCTGATGAAGGACGGCAAAAATGTCACCCTGGGGCCCGACGGAAAGCTTTCCAAGGAATCGCTCCGCGCCATTGCCGGCCTCATGACCATGGCTCCGTCCATCACGGCTTTCGGCAATAAAAATCCAACTTCCTACTTCCGTCTGGTACCCCATCAGGAAGCGCCCACCAATGTATGCTGGGGAGACTGCAACCGCAGCGCCCTGGTACGCGTCCCGCTGGGCTGGAGCGCCGGCACCGACATGTGTTCCAAGGCCAACCCCAAGGAGAAACCCATCGACCACGACACCACGGCAAAGCAGACTTTCGAAATGCGCAGCCCCGACTGCTCGGCCGACATTTACCAGCTCATGGCCGGTCTCTGCGTAGCGGCCCGTATTGGCATGGAAATGCCTGAAAAAGAAGCACTCAAGATTGCTTCGGACACCTACGTGGACATGGATATCCACAAGAGCGAGAACGCCGGCCGCCTGGCAACCCTGGCCCAACTGCCCACCTGCTGTACAGAGTCTGCCCACTGCCTGGAGAAGGACCGTGCCATTTACGAACAGGCCGATGTCTTCCGTCCCCACATGATTGACGGGATCCTGAAGGCCCTCCTCGCACACAACGACATGGATCTGCACAAGGAAGCCCGCAATGACACCAAACTGATGCGTAAGCTCGTCGCCCAATATTTCTACTGCGGTTAGGACTTTTCAGCCCAAACTACAGAAACATTAAATCTACCGGCCCCTCGCATCACTGCGAAGGGCCGGTAACTTAACCTAAACTTAAACTATGAAAAACTTCTTTACAAATATAATGATAATTATTGATTATCAAAAATTTTTGTGACGAATTTTTGCAAATTTCAGCAAAAGAAGTTTTTCTCCGTATTTATCAAAGAGGATTTTGGCCTTTAAATCGGGCACCTGACCGCTAATTTCAAGGACTTTTCCTGCCCCAAACCGATTGTGCTCAATTACTTCTCCCTCCCG
Source organism: uncultured Bacteroidia bacterium (assembly GCA_902794005.1). GTDB lineage: Bacteria > Bacteroidota > Bacteroidia > Bacteroidales > UBA932 > Cryptobacteroides. Next base: position 36,829 of record CADBFO010000022.1, on the reverse strand, counting down.
GAAGGAAGACATGGGTTCCGGGACAAAATCCGCGTCGATGACAGGAGGACGCTCGGGCTGGACTGACGGACGGCGGACAGGACCGGCCTGGGCGGATGGACGCGTCGGGACGGAAGAAACTTTGGATGCCGCCGCGGGCCACTTTTTGGGCGAAGACCAGCGGAAGCCTCCGCTTTCCTTCTCCGACGTTTCCGAAGAAACCATGTCCTCCCTGCGGAGCGGATGATCCAGATACTGCGGCGCAATCTCCCGGAGGAAACGGCTGGGGGCGTTGGACTCATGTTTTCCATTCCGCATGCGCGTCTCTGCATACGAGAGCATAACCGCCCGTTTGGCACGCGTAAGCGCTACATAAAAGAGCCGCCGTTCTTCCTCCAACTCTCTCGGCGTAACCATCCAACCGGCAGAAGGGAACAAATTCTCTTCCATACCGACCACGAATACATAGGGAAATTCCAGTCCCTTGGCCGTATGGACCGTCATCAGCGCCACCTTGTTGTTGGTTTCATCATCGGCGACGTCAGCGTTGGAGAGCAGGGAAACGTTTTCCAGATAGTCGGCCAGTGTCACGCGGGGAAGGTCTGCATCCGGGATCAGAGAGTCTTCCTGCACGGCACCGTCTTCCATAAGCGAATTCCGGTAATCCCCCTGGACGTCCTCCACGAATGCCTTCACGGAATTCAGCAGTTCCTCAATGTTGGCAAAGCGGCTTTGCCCTTCCACGGAATTGTCGGCTTTATAAAAGAGATATAGTCCGCTTTCGGAGGCCAATGTGCGGGCAACGTCGAAAGCGTCCCCCACCACCGCTTCCCGGGACGCTTTTTCCATAAGGGAACAAAAAGCCCGGATTTTTCCGATAGCCGCGCTCTTCAGGCCGAAATGTTCCAGATCCGGCAACGATGCCGCCTTGAAAAGGGATATCCGGGAGGCCTGCGCAGCCGCCAGGAGAGCATTCACGGAAGTATCTCCGATGCCACGGGCCGGCTTGTTCACCACGCGTTTGAACGACTCGTCGTCATTCAGGTTCACCGCCAGTTTGAAATATGCCATCATATCTTTCACTTCTGCACGCTCGAAGAAAGAATTCCCCGAATAAATCATATAAGGGATATTGCGGCGGCGAAGCTGCTCCTCAAGGGCGCGGGACTGGGAATTAGTCCGGTACAAAACAGCAAAGTCCTCATACTCTGACTGTTCTACCCTCATGCGTGAAAGGATGGCCGATGCAATCTGCATAGCTTCCTCCTGCTCGGTGTAGGCACGCACCAGATGAATCAACTCACCCTTCTCCCCCATGGAAACGCACTGTTTGGGAAGGCGGTCCTCGTTGTGGGCAATGAGGGAATTGGCCGCATTCACGATTGTCTGGGTGCTGCGGTAATTGCGCTCCAGCCGGAATATCCGGGCCGCAGGAAAATCTTTCTGAAAGTTCAGGATATTCTGAATCTGGGCGCCGCGGAATCCGTAGATGGACTGGGAATCATCTCCCACCACGCATAAGTTCTGGTGGTCGGAGGCCAGTTTCTTGAGAATCAGATACTGGGCCATGTTGGTATCCTGATACTCATCCACCAGGATATGGCTGAACCGGGCCGATATGGTCTGCAGGGCCTCCGGGCTCTGCTTCAGCAGGATATTCAGATATAGAAGGATATCGTCAAAATCCATCACGCCCGCCTGCCGGCACATCTGGCAGTACAAGGCATAGATCCGGTAGATCTCCGGCTTCTTGTGCTTTCCGTCATCTTCCCGGTAACCGCCGGCACCGTTCATGTACGGCGTAGGAGTCACCAAGTCGTTCTTTGCCTTGGAAATGCGGGAGAGCACCTCCTTGGGCTTGTAAAGCTTGTCATCCAGGCCGAGTTGCCTGATACAGGTTTTGACGGCACTCACCGAATCGGCCGTGTCGTATATGGTAAATGTGGCCGGAAACCCCAGGATGCCGGCATACTCCCTGAGAAAACGGATAAAGACCGAATGGAAGGTTCCCATCCAGATTCTGCGGGCCTTGCGCTCTCCTGTCATGAGGGCGATACGCTCCTTCATCTCTCCGGCCGCTTTCTTCGTAAACGTCAGAGCCAAAATACATTCCGGGGCAATTCCCCTTTCAATAAGATACGCTATCCTGGAAGTTAAAACCCGGGTCTTCCCCGACCCTGCTCCCGCCACGATGAGCACGGGACCTTCCGTGCAGGTGACGGCCTTCTTCTGCTCATCGTTCAAATCCTTCAAAATCTCACTCATATTGACCCATTTTATAACGCGAAATTAGTAAAAAATTCGTAACTTCGCGAAGTATTTTCGCAAATACACAAAACTGTATCAATAATGTCTAACAATCTCGCTTTGAAAAAGGGCCTCGACATCCCCATCAAGGGTGCCGCAGTCCCGGAGGTCATCAAAACCGTGAGTCCTGACGTTGTTGCCGTAAAGCCTACCGACTTCAAAGGCCTGGTCCCCAGGCTGCTGGTGAAGGAAGGCGACGCGGTGAAGGCAGGCTCCCCCGTGATGGCCGACAAACAGCGTCCCGAGATTCTGTTCACCTCGCCCGTCAGCGGCACGGTGCAGCAGATCGTCCGGGGCGAAAAGAGAAAATTGCTTGCAGTTCTCGTGAAGGCCGACGCCGTTCAGGACTATGTGGACTTCGGTTCCAAGGCCCCGGCTACGGCAGTTGAAACCAAAGACCTTCTCCTCAAGAGCGGCCTCTGGGGTTCACTGGTCCAGCGCCCTTACGGCGTCATGGCCCATCCCGAAGAAACGCCCAAGGCAATTTTCGTTTCCTCTTTCAGCACGGCTCCGCTTGCGGCAGACAGTGCTTTCGTTCTCGGTGATGCCCTGAAGGACATCCAGGCCGGTATCGACGCACTCGCCAAGATCGCCCCCGTGCATATCGGCGTTGCCAAAGGCTCTCCGTTCGCCGGAGTGTCCAACGCCGCCGTCCACACCGTTTCCGGTCCCCATCCGGCCGGCAACGTAGGCGTTCAGATCAGCCATATCGCCCCCATCCGGAAGGGCGAAATCGTCTGGACGGTCTCTCTCCTGCATCTGGCCGCCATCGGCCATGTGGTCAACACCGGCAAGCTGGAGCTTACCCGCAAGGTGGCCGTCACAGGCCCCTCCGCTCCCAAGACCGGCTATGTGACAGCCCTTCCCGGCACGCCCGTAAAATCCATCACCGAGGTAGGTGAAGGCATCCGCGTCATCGGCGGAGACGTCCTCACCGGCGAATACCTCGGCGCAGAAGGCTGCATCGGCTTTTTCGACAACCAGATCACCCTTCTCCGCGAAGGAGATGCAAGAGAGTGGTTCGGCTGGGCCAAGCCTTTCCGCCCCAAGGTGTACAGTTCTTCCTGGTGCTACTTCTCCTGGCTCACCCCTTCCAAGAAGTACGACATGGATACCAACCTGCACGGCGGCCCCCGCGCCTTCGTTCAGACCAAATGCTTCGAGGATGTCACCCCCATGGACATCTTCCCCATCTACCTCATCAAGGCCTGCCTGGCCGGAGATATCGAGAAGATGGAGAAATTCGGCATTTACGAGGTTCTTCCCGAAGACCTCGCCCTCTGTGACTATGTGGACCCTTCCAAGAACGAAATCCAGGCCATCATCGGCCAGGGTATCGATCTCATGATCAAAGAAATGGCATAAGACTATGGCAGAAGAGAAAAAACCCTGGTGGTATTCCACCTATGACGCTTTCGACACCTTCCTGCGTGTTCCCGGAACGGTAACCCGCAAGGGCGCCCATGTGCGTGACGGTATCGACCTCAAGCGCGTGATGATCATGGTTGTGATCGCACTGGTTCCCGCTGCCCTCTTTGGCATGTACAACGTGGGTCTCCAGACCGCAACCCTTTACGGCCTCGAATGGAGCTTCCTGCAGATGTTCTTCTACGGACTCCTGCGCATGCTTCCGCTGTTCGTGGTCTCCTATGTAGTGGGCCTTGCCATCGAATTCGCAAGTTCCCAGATCCGTGGTGAAGAAGTGAACGAAGGTTACCTCGTCACCGGTTTCCTGATTCCGCTGATCGTTCCCGTGGACGTTCCCCTGTGGATGCTCGCCCTCGCCGTCGCTTTCTCCGTCATCTTCGTGAAGGAGTGCTTCGGCGGCACCGGCATGAACATCTGGAATCCGGCACTGGTGGCCCGTGCCTTCCTGTTCTTCTCCTATCCTTCCAGCATGTCGGGCTCCAGCGTCTGGGTGTCCAAGACATGGGCCGGTCTCGGCGACGTGGACGCCATCAGCGCCGCCACGCCGCTGGCGATGGCACATGACGGCGGTTTTGACGCAGCCACCGGCGTTATCTCCAGCGCGAACCAGAGCTATTCCTTTATGGATATGTTCTGGGGATTCATCCCCGGCAGCACCGGTGAAACCAGCGTCGTCGCCATCCTTCTTGGCGCCCTCATCCTGGTCTGGACCGGCGTGGCCTCCTGGAAGATTATGGTATCCTCCGTTGCCGGCGGCCTCCTCGTAGGCTGGCTGGGCCAGATGGCCGGCGCCACCGCCGTTCCCTGCTACTACCAGCTGGTGATGGGCGGCTTCCTCTTCGGCTCCGTCTTCATGGCAACCGACCCTGTCACCGCCGCCCAGACCGAGACCGGCAAGTGGATCTACGGTTTCCTCGTAGGCGCCCTGGCCGTGATTGTCCGTCTGTGGAATCCCGGCTACATGGAAGGCATGATGCTCGCCATCCTGTTCATGAACACCATGGCTCCGCTCATCGACCACTGCGTAGTGTCCGTACACACCGGCCGCAGGGCCAAGAAAGCCTTAACCGCTTAAAGGAATTGCGCCATGAATACAAATAATAATGTATATACCGTCATCTACACCACCATCATCGTCGTGGTCGTAGCCGCGCTCCTGGCTTTCGTTTCCCAGAGCCTCAAGGCCAAGCAGGATGCCAACGAAAAGGCCGAAACCATCTCCCAGATGCTCACGGCCGCCCAGTATGGCTCCAAGGCCGATATGGACAAGCTCAACAATACCGCCAAGCTGGCGAAATATGCCGAGGAAATCGCGGAAGCCTTCACCATCAATATCAACGGTGAGAAGGTGAACGAACTTCCTATGGACAAAGTGTACAGCCCCGGCGAACTCAAGCGCCAGAATTACAACATCAAAGGCGGCGCCAACAAGACCGCGGAACCCGAAATCCCCGTTTTCATCTTCAAGAACGGGACCACGGTGGTTCCCATCTACGGAGCCGGCCTCTGGGGCCCCATCTGGGGATACATCGCCTTCGAGAACGGAACGCCCGTGATCAAGGGTGCGTATTTCGACCACGAGTCCGAGACGGCCGGCCTGGGTTCCAAAATCAAGGACGACCCTGCCTTCCAGGCATCGTTCGTCGGCGAGAAGGCCGATTTCACCAAGGCAAACGTCTTTGACATCGTCAAGGGCGGCGCCCCCAAAGATGCAGAAGGCAAGTCCCTGACTGACAACCAGATCGATGCCATTACCGGTGCCACGATGACCTCACAGGGCCTGGACGCCGCCATCGACACCTGGCTCACCGCCTATAGCAAATATGGATGCAAAACTGAAAGAAACCATTCTGAACCCCATTTTCAAGGGGAACCCCATTACCGTCCTGGTGCTGGGCATTTGCTCCTCCCTGGCGGTTACCGTTACCATGAAGGGAGCCCTGGTGATGACCCTCTCCGTGATTGTCGTTACGGGTATTTCCAGCCTCATCCTTTCCTTGCTGCGCAACACCATTCCCGGCCGCGTCCGTATCATCGTCCAGCTGGTCGTGGTGGCCATGATGGTAATCCTCGTGGATCAGATTCTCAAATCCTTCGAGGCCACATACGCCATTGACAAGCAGCTGTCCGTCTATATCGGCCTCATCATCACCAACTGTATCGTGATGGGCCGCATCGAAGCGTTCGCCCTGGGCAACAAGCCCTGGCCTTCCTTCCTCGACGGACTTGCCAACGGCGCCGGCTATGGCCTTATCCTCCTGATCGTCGCCTTCTTCCGCGAGCTTCTGGGCAGCGGAACCCTGTTCGGCATCGATATCCTGAACCGCTTCGGCTATGTACCTAACAACCTGGTGATTCTGCCTCCGTTCGCCCTCATCCTCCTGGGATGCATCGTATGGGTGCAGCGCAGTATCCAGAAAGACCTCCAGGAAAAATAATCGCGCCCTATGGAATATCTTAGCTTATTCGTCAAGTCCATCTTCGTGGACAACATGATCTTCGCTTACTTCCTGGGAATGTGCTCGTTCCTGGCGGTATCGAAGAATGTCAAAACGGCAGCTGGCCTGGGTGTCGCGGTTATCGCCGTGCTCCTGATCACGCTTCCCGTGAACTATCTTCTCAACACCTATGTACTGGCTCCCGACGCCCTCATCGAAGGGGTGGACCTGAGTTTCCTCAGTTTCATCGTCTTCATCGCCGTCATTGCCGCCATCGTACAGATTGTAGAAATGCTGGTGGAGAAGTTCTCTCCCGAGCTCTATTCCGCACTGGGTATCTTCCTGCCCTTGATTGCCGTGAACTGCGCCATTCTGGGCGGTTCCCTGTTCATGCAGCAGAAAGATTTCCTCAATATCGGTGAGGCCACCGTTTACGCCCTGGGTTCCGGTATCGGCTGGTTCCTGGCCATCGTATCCCTGGCCGCCATCCGCGAGAAGATGAGCTACTCCAACGTCCCGGATGCCCTCAAGGGTCTGGGTATCACCTTCATCACCGTGGGCATGATGGGCATCGCCTTCATGACCTTCATGGGCATTTCATTGTAGGAGGAACGCATTATGGGTAATACAATTCTCTTCGCAATCATCGTCATCACAGTGGTGACCCTGGTTCTGGTTGCACTCCTCCTGATCATCAAGGCCGCCGTCACGCCCTCCGGAACCGTCAAGATCAACATCAACAACGGAACCAAGGAGCTGGCAGTCACTCCCGGCGGAGACGTCATGCACACCCTGGCCGACCACGGCATCTTCCTCCCTTCCGCCTGCGGCGGCAAGGCCAACTGCGGCCAGTGCAAACTGCAGGTACTGGAAGGCGGCGGCACCATCCTCCCTACTGAAACGGGCTTTTTCTCCCGCAAGCAGATCAAGGATGGCTGGCGCCTGGGATGCCAGGTGAAGGTAAAGGACAACCTCCAGATTGCCGTTCCGGAAAGCGCCCTCAGCGTGAAGAAACTTGAATGCGAGGTCATTTCCAACGACAATGTGGCCACCTTCATCAAGGAATTCACCGTGAAACTGCCCGAAGGAGAGCACATCGACTTCAAGTCCGGTGAATACATCCAGATTGACATCCCCGAATACGAGGCCGACTTCGCCGACATGGGCGTGGACGATATCTACAAGGGTGACTGGGAAAAGTTCGGCATCACTTCCCTGAAGTACAAGAACACCGTTCCCACCATCCGGGCCTATTCCATGGCTTCGTATCCCGCCGAGAAAGACCTCATCAAACTGAACGTACGTATCGCAACCCCTCCGTTCGACCGTACCCAGCCCAAGGGCGTGTTCAAGTTTGTCCCCGGTGTTCCTCCGGGAATCGCCTCCACCTATGTGTTCTCCCGCAAACCGGGTGACAAGGTGATGATTTCCGGTCCTTACGGCGAGTTCCTTCTCCCGAAGGATGACCCCGACACCCAGGAATACATCTTTGTGGGCGGTGGCGCCGGCATGGCTCCCCTGCGCAGCCACATCATGCACCTGTTCAAGACCCTGAAGACCAAAAAGCCCGTGCGCTTCTTCTATGGCGCCCGTGCCCTGGTGGAAGCCTTCTACCTGGAAGACTTCGCGGAAATCGAGAAGGAATTCCCGAATTTCCACTTCACCCTGGCCCTGGACCGTCCGGATCCGGCAGCCGATGCCGCCGGTGTCAAGTACACTCCCGGCTTCGTACACAACGTGATGTACGAAACCTACCTCAAGGACCACGAGGCCCCCGAGGACATCAAGTACTTCATGTGCGGCCCGCCGATGATGGTCAAGTGCGTGAACGAACTGCTGGACTCCCTGGGCGTTGCCCCCGAGAGCATCCTGTACGACAATTTCGGCGGTTAACAGCCTCCCCGCAATCGTAAAAAAAAGTTTTTTTTCTTACGATTCGCATTCAAAAAAAGCGTTGTTTCACGGAAAAACACCTGAAACAACGCTTTCTTTTTTACGATTCTTGGAATTCCGGTGATTCCATGTGTAGTTTTGCTTCCGAAACCAATCGCACTTTGCACATGTCACGAAGCACAAAAACAGGCCGGAGTTCTTATCAGTTACCACTTCATCACCACTTCTCGGGGCGCCTCGCCCGCTGCGTGTCTGCGGCATCACTCTCTGCTCTCCTGCAGTGTCCGGCCTTTTTGTCTTCGTGTACGCAGGAAGACGTCCTCCCGCAGTACACCGAAATCACCATGGACTGGAGCACGAAAGGGGCGGCACCGGAGGCCATCGACCTTTTCTTCTTCGATACGCCGCCGGGCGAAGAGCTCCTGGATTCCTACCAGCAGCTCATCCTGCCGCAAAACAAATCCTTCGGGATTTCCGGCTCCGGGGCCAAACGCCTGGTGGCATTGTCAGGCAAGGCCGGTGAAAAAGGCCGGTGGACTCAAATCCGTACATACGGAAACCTTTGCAAGCATACCTTCTCCCTGGAAAGGGAAAGCAGCAGCGCTCCCCTTCTGTGCGGAGAGAGCCTGCTGCCGGCAGGCAGTTCCCGCCGCGCACAGATACAACTCCGCCCCATGCTCACGGCTATCCGGCTCCGCTCCGTCTCCTGCGATTTCAGCGGAAGGCCTTACGCCCAATCCCGGTTCGTTAACACGCAAACTTTTTTATCCTATGCAGGGTCCGAATACCGACCGCTGGGAGAAGGAGGCGGAGAGCCGGTATCCTGGCTCAATCCGGGCTCACTGGATACCCTGGCCGTCCAAGCGCTTCCGGAGCCGGAAATGCTGTGGCAAAAAGGAATCGGCGAGGTGGGAAGAACGCGCCTCTATCCCAACCAGACCTTCTACTGCTATCCCGGCGCCCCGACACAGCTGGTCCTGGAAGGGCGCGTCGGCGACAAACCCTGCTTCTATCCCATTCCCCTGCCCTCCCTCGCTCCGGACACCCGGGTCGATCTGGACATTACCCTTCGGAGAATGGGGTCCACGGCCCCGGACATTCCCACGGAGAGCGGTGCCGTGATTCTGGAACTCCGTTGCCTCCCCTGGGAAGAAGGAAATTCACAAATCGAACTTTTCGGATGAAAACTTTACGAATCCTATCGCTGCTTGTCCTGGTCGCCTGCACGCGGATGCCGGTACCTTCACTCTGCCCAACTACAATCGTTCTTAAAATGGAAGCACCGGCAACGCGTGCATCCGACCCGGACGAGCAGCGTATTACCGATTTCAATCTCCTTATTTTCAATCCGCAGGGGGAGCTGGAAGAAAAAGTCTTTGTTTCCGGACGGAAAATGGAATACCGGGACGGCGGCGTCTGCTACCGGACACGCCTTCTGAAAGGCGCTTCCTACACCGTTCTGGCAGCCGCCAACCTGGGCTACGAACTTCCCTGCCGGACACTGGAGGAGGCACGGGCCGCCCGTTACCACATGGCCTATCCGGACGAATTTACGCCCGGTATGCCCATGGCAGCCTTCCGGGAGAATCTGGAAGCCGGAGAAAAGATGGAAATCCCGCTGGAAAGACTGATGGCGAAAGTGGTTCTGTCAGTGGACCGGCGGACGCTGGATGAGGACGTGCAACTGGTTGTGCGGCAAGTGAAAGTGGGATGTTGCCCGTCCTCCGTCCAGTTGTTCGGGGAAAGTACGGTAAAAGAGCGCTTTGCAAACGGTTATCTGAAGGACTGGTCGGAGGTAAGGCCCCTGAACGAAAACGGCAGCCTGGGCGTCTATCTGCTGGAAAACGTTCAGGGCAAGCGGCCGGAACCCTCCCGGACAGAATGCTCGTTCATTGAGCTCAAAATGGAATACCGCTCCGACACCTTCCAGACCCGGCCCGGCGAATATCTGGTTTACCGCTTTTTCCTGCAGGAGAATCCCGGTGACTATACGGTACGCAGAAACACCCTCTACCGCGTCACGGTCAAGCCGGAAGGGAACGGACTTGGAGAGGACGGCTGGAGAGTGGACCAGAGTGCCTTGCAGAAGATCTCCTACTGAGCCGAAAGAGACCGGAGACAGCGCTGCAGCGAATCGGCCCAATGGGGAATCCGAAGGCCGAAATGCTCTTTGATCTTGCTCTTGTCAAGTACGGAATAGGCGGGTCTCTGAACCTTGGACGGGAACTCGTCGCTGTGGCAGGGCTGGATATCGCAAGCCGTGTGCCCGGCATAGGCGGCGATGGACTTGGCGAAATCGTACCAGGAACAAACGCCTTCGTTGCTGTAGTGGTAGATTCCGCTTCGCTCAGGACAAGAGGAAACGATGGTGCCGATGGCCGCGGCGAGATCTCCGGCATAGGTTGGGGTTCCCACCTGATCGAAGACCACCTTCAGGGAAGGCTTCTCCTCCGTAAGACGGAGCATCGTTTTAACGAAGTTCTTTCCGTATTCGCTGTACAGCCAACTGGTGCGGATAATGATATGACGGACAGCGGAAGACAGCACTGCCTGCTCCCCGTGCAGTTTGGTAAGGCCGTAAACACCCGTAGGCGTTCCTTTCTGGTCTTCCCGGCAGGGGCGGTTGTACGGTTCGGCCCCGAATACATAGTCGGTGGAAATATGCACCAGAAGCCCATCCACCTCCTTCATGGCCACCGAAAGATTCTCCACGGCCTTGGCATTGAGTTTCTCTGCCAGGTCGAAGTTGTCCTCGGCCGCTTCCACGTTGGTATAAGCCGCGCAGTTCACGATGCAGTCCAGCTTCTCCCGGGCCACCAGGGAGCGGACGGCCCCGGGATCCGTAATATCCAGATAGCGAGGCGCTTCCGGAGTCACGTCGGTATAAACCGTACTCTCGGGAAGGACGGAGCGAAGACTCATGCCCAATTGCCCGCAGGCACCGGTTACGAGGATTTTCATAGGGCGTAATAATCAGTATGATAGTCAAACAGGCCTTCCGCCCGGGACAGAGGCATGTGATGCCGGTCTTTCTCCGACAGGATGATATCGGCCTCCGGGAGGCCCCAGTCGATGCCCAGGTCGGGGTCGTTCCAGGCGATGGCGCCCTCCTCCGACGGCATATAGAGATTATCACATTTGTACTGGAAGACGGCCTCCTCGCTGAGAACGGAAAAACCATGCGCAAAACCCCGCGGAACAAAGAATTGCCGACGGTTCTCCCCCGACAGTTCGCAGCACACGTATCGGCCGAAGGTGGGCGAGCCTACGCGGATATCCACCGCGACGTCCAACACACGGCCGCTCACCACGCGCACCAATTTGCTTTGCGCATACTTTCCTTTCTGGAAATGCAAGCCCCGGAGCACGCCGTAACGGCTCTTGCTCTCATTGTCCTGCACAAAGCGGACGGGACGCACGGCGGCATCGAAATCACGCTGGCTCCAACTTTCCATAAAATACCCTCTCTCGTCCCCGAAGACCCGGGGCTCGAGGATGAATACTCCGGGAATGGCTGTTTCGACGGCTTTAATCATATAAATACATGGGACCGTTTTTTTCTACTTCATCGGCCATTTTCAGAAGATACTGCCCATATTGGTTTTTAGCCATGGGCGCGGCCACTGCGCGGATTGTCTCGGGCGAAATCCATCCATTCTGCAAGCCGATGCCCTCCAGGCAGGCCACTTTAAGGCCCTGTCGCTTCTCGATGGTCTCGATGTAGATGGATGCCTCGGCCAGGGAATCGTGCGTGCCGGTATCCAGCCAGGCAAAACCGCGGCCCAAGGTCTGGACCTTGAGCTCTCCTTCTTCCAGGAACGCCTGGTTCACCGATGTAATTTCCAGTTCACCCCGGGCCGACGGCTTGATGCTCCGGGCCACGTCCACCACCTTGTTGGGATAGAAATAAAGGCCCACCACCGCATAGTTGCTCTTGGGATTCTGGGGTTTCTCTTCAATGGAGAGGCAGTTGCCGGCCTTGTCGAATTCCGCCACGCCGTAACGCTGCGGATCGCTCACCCAGTACCCGAAGACTGTGGCCTTTCCTTCTTCATCGGCCGTACGGACGGCCTCCCGCAAAGTGGAGCCGAAGCCCGCACCGTGGAAAATGTTGTCTCCAAGCACCAGGCAGGCGCTGTCGGATCCGATGAAATCCGCCCCGATGATGAACGCCTGGGCCAGGCCGTCGGGAGAAGGCTGCTCTGCATAAGAGAAGCGCACGCCGAAATCCTCCCCCGTTCCCAGCAGGCGCCGGAATGCGGGCAAATCCTGCGGCGTGGAGATAATGAGAATATCCCGGATGCCTGCCTGCATGAGCACGCTCACAGGATAATAAACCATCGGTTTGTCGTAAATGGGCAGCAACTGCTTGGATACTCCCTTGGTGATGGGATACAGGCGGGTTCCGGAGCCGCCGGCGAGTACAATTCCTTTCATACTGCAAAAATAGTGATAATTCTTCTATTTCGCCAGACGTAGCCAGCGCTTCACCCGCCAAAAACGAAGCGGGTGCTCCGGAGCGGATGTCAGCGCCAGCAGATGGGCGGAAAGTTCCGGGAAATCGACCAGGATGGAGCGGTCGTAGCGATAGGCCGCCCAAGCGGCACGCGCATAAAGCAGGGGAAGCGACTCTTGGAAAGGCACCTCCTCTTTCCCTTCCCAGAAACGCATCATACTCAGGAAATTGCGGGCCGATTCCGCATCCCGCAAAGCCTTCCTCCTGTGGGAAATGGAGGCGGCATTGTCGCATCGGTAGTGATAGAGCGGCTCATCCACCCGGACCAGTTTCCCGGCTCCGGGCAAAATCTGGCAAAGAAGCACCATGTCGTCGTGCATGCCGTAGCGCGGACAGGCATATCGCCCATCGAACAGGGAGCGGCGGAGAAGTTTGTTCCACAGATAACCGTATGCACGATAGTGCAGCATCTCGCGTGAGAATTCTTTTCCGGAAGAGAACAGGCGCTCCCGGCACACGCGCGCGCCCTTGTAAAAGCCGCAGTATGCCACATCGGCATGGGCTTCCACGGCTGCCAGGGCCAGTTTTTCCACCATGTCGGGTTCCAGGAAATCGTCGGCATCGGCAAAGAGGATATAATCACCGGATGCGGCTTCCAGGCCTTTCTGCCGCGCCAGCGGAGCCCCTCCGTTTTCCTTCTCAATCACAAGCACTTTCCGGTCGGGAAACGACGCCAGGACACTTCTGAGCACCTCCACGCTACGGTCCGGCGTGCCATCGTCAACAAAGATGAACTCGGTATTCTCCCAGCTCTGGCCCAGGATGGAACGGGCACACTTCTCAATATATTCCTCCGCCCCATAAACGGGGACAATCACCGAAACTTTTACCATAGCAGCCATTGTTTGAGGGCCAGCTGCTCCACCAGCAGGACCCGATGAAAGGGCATCAGGGGAAGGTTCCGGGCCATGGCCTTCAGGTAGGGACGCTCCCGGAAGAGGTCGCGGTCCAGTGAAAAGCCCACATAAGCCGCGCGGAGTATCAGGTCATTCAGTACCGGTGCTACCGGAGAGCCCTCCAGCGCGTCGCGGTAATGCTCGTACATGTCCAGGTAATTCCGGGCCATCTGCCCGCGGCGGACCTTTTTGGCCAAACGGGTAGAGGCCGACGGATTATTGCGCCGATAATGCACCAGCGGCTGCCGCAGATGAACGATGCTGCCGGCACGAAAGATGAGCTGGGTGGAAAAAACCACATCCTCGTGCATAGCGTGACAAGGCGCGAAAATACCGTCATACAGGCTTTTCCGGGCCATCTTGCACCAGACATAGCCATAAGCTCCGTCCCGGTACAGGCGGCGCATCCAGTCGGTCTTGTCGTCCAGGGTAAAATCCCTCTCGCGGTCCAGCTTGCTCCGCCTGCCGTACTCCTTCCAGAAATCGTAGTAGATCAGGTCGGCCTCCGTGGAACGGGCCTCGGCAACAAGACGCTCCAGTGCGCCGGCTTCCAGCCAGTCGTCGGCATCCAGGTGTACGATATACTCCCCTTCCGCTGCTCGGAGGCCGGCCATGCGGGCCTGCGGAAGCCCGGCATTGGCCTGGTGGATGATTTTGACGCGGCCTCCCGGATGCTCCCGGAGAACGCGGTCCAGCACCTCCATGGAATGGTCGCGGGTTCCGTCATTCACAAAGACAAATTCCACATCCTCGGTCTTTTGGGCCATCAGGGAACGGGCGCATTCCCCGATATAGGCCTCCACGCCGTAGATGGGGACAATGACAGATATGAAGGGCTTTTCCATGTCAGAGAATACCGCTGAAACGATCCGGAATGCGGACAACGATTTTTAACCCCAGCATGCCGGGCTTGTTCCAGGCGTAGGGCGGCCGCAGGATGGCCTGTGCCACTCGGGCACGGCGGGTCCAGCGGTCAAAGTCGCGGGCCGGCAGCTCTGTCACCAGCCGGATGGCACGGGAGCGCTTCTGCATGTGCTTGCCCCACCCTTGCGCCAGCCGGTCCTTGTCCTGAAAGCGGTCCTGCAGGCGTTTCATGTCAAAGTAGCCAAAATGGAAAAGATACAAATCCTTGGCTATATGGAAGTTATGCCCCTTGATCCGATGGAAGCCGCTCCCCCAGGTAAGGGGCGCAGCCAAAATGGAAGGCTTGGTGTAACGTGTGCCGATCTGCGCATAATGCCGCTGGCTGAGGAACGGCCTGTCCTCCGTAATGTCCGCTTCCTCGCCCAATTTCTGGCCAAAGTCCAGTCCCAGGGCCGACAGCGAACCCTTCACGCGGACGCTGCTCAAGTACTCCTGAAGCGTTTTTCCCAGTTTGGGGTCCACCACAATAAACTCGTCGGCATCTACGCCGATCACCAGGTCATATTCGCTGGAGAGCAGTTCCGCCGCCCTCGCGGAGAGGAATTTAAGCCGTCCTTTCTCCGCCGACACCACCTGCGATCCAATCTTTTCCACGGCACAGGCGTGCGTCCCTTCGCAAAAAGACGCCACCTGCTGGTCCAGGCCGTCGTAAAAAATATACAGATGCTCCTTTCCGCCCAGTTCGCGGGAATAGTATTCCACCCACTTGCGCAGGTAGAAATCGTCGTTACGGACCATGGTAATGGCAGCTATCTTTTTCATGCACGTAAGTATTTGGCAGTAAATGTATTCCCCTTCGCGGCAAGGTCTTCCGGCGTTCCGGCAAACACCACTTCCCCGCCCCGGGCACCTGCATCGGGCCCCAGGTCTATCACCCAGTCCGCGCTGCGAATCACATCCACATTGTGCTCTACCACAATGACGGTGTGCCCTTTGGCGAGCAGTGCGTCAAAAGCCCTGAGAAGTTTTTCCACGTCGTAGAAATGAAGGCCCGTGGTGGGCTCATCAAAGAGGAAAAGAATCTTCTCCCGGCTGCCGGAGGCCAGCGAAAGGAAATAGGCCAGTTTGATGCGCTGGCTTTCTCCGCCGGAGAGGGTGCTGGAGGGCTGGCCCAGCTTGATATAGCCCAGGCCCACATCCACCAGCGGCTGCAGCTTGGCGGCAATGGTACGCGCCGTTTCTTCCTTCCGTGCGCCGAAGAAGGTGATGGCCTCCTCCACGCTCATATTCAGGATGTCATCCACGTTCAGGCCCTGGTAGCGCACCTCCAGGATGTCCGGCTTGAAGCGCTTGCCGCCGCAGGACTCGCACACCATGGTGACATCGGCCATGAACTGCATGCCAATTTTCACGAAACCGTCTCCCTGGCACTCAGGACAGCGGCCGCCGTCCTGGTTGAAGGAGAAGTACGACGGCGTGAAGCCGTTGATCCTGGCGTATTGCTGCTCGCTCAGGAGCTTGCGGATATCGTCATATATTTTCAGGTACGTGACGGCGTTGGAGCGGCTGCTTTTGCCGATGGGATTCTGGTCCACATATTCCACGCGCGTAATCCGGCCGAGGTCTCCCGCCAGGCCCTTGAAGGTGCCGGGCAGGTCGCCGGTCTCGTTGATGCGCCGGTGCAGGGCCGGGTACAGGATATCCCCCACCAGCGAGCTCTTGCCGCTGCCCGAAACCCCCGCAACCACGGTAAATACGTTCAGCGGGAACTGTACGTCTATGTCCTTGAGATTGTTCTGCATGGCTCCCTGCACCGTGATGGAATAGTGCCAGGGATTCTTTGAACGCACATAGGGCTTGCGGATTCCCTTGAGGTACTGGAGGGTGAGCGATTGTTCCGTCCGGGCCGCATCTTCGTCGCCCACGACCCCCTGGAACACCACCTCGCCGCCGTTTACACCGGCCCGGGGCCCCAAGTCGATGAGGCAGTCGGCCGCACGGATAATCTCGGGGTCGTGCTCCACCACCACCACCGTATTGCCAATGTCCCTGAGACGTTTGAGCACCGCGATAAGCCGCTCCGTATCCCGGGGATGCAATCCTATCGAGGGCTCGTCCAGGATGTACATGGACCCCACCAGCGAACTGCCGAGGGCCGTCACCAGGTTCACCCGCTGGCTTTCACCGCCGGAGAGGGTGTTCATGGTCCGGCTCAGGGTCAGATAACCCAGGCCTACATCCTGGATGCATTGGAGCCGATAGGAAATTTCCTCGACGGCCTTTCCCGCCACACCCCGCTCGTACTCCGTGAGAGATACCCGGTCGGAGCCGGGCATGGCGGCCTGACCGGTCATCTGCCGGAACCATACCAACAGCTCCTCCACCGTCATGGAAAGGAGATCGTGGATGGTTTTCCCGCCGATTTTCACGAACAGGGCCTCTTTCCGGAGCCGGCTGCCGCCACAGGAATGGCAGGTGGTACGGCCGGAGTAGCGGCTGAGCATATACTTGTACTGGATTTTATAGCGGTTGGCCTCCACCCATTCGAAGAACTCGTTGATGCCGCAGATGGTGCTCTCGTCCCCCATGGTGGCACGGGACTCCCAGAGCGTGCGTTTCTGCTCTTCGGTAAGTTTGCAGTACGGTTCGAATATGGGGATGCCGTATTTTTCGGAATTCTTGATGACCAGGTCCTTGAACCAGCTCATCTTTTCTCCCCGCCAGCAGGCGATGGCGCCGTCATAGATGCTCTTGGTCTTGTCGGGGACCACGAGGTCTTCGCTGATGCCCACGATTTTTCCCAGGCCGCCGCACACCGGGCACGCCCCCAACGGGCTGTTGAAGGAGAAGAGGTACTCGTCCGGCTGCCGGAAAACAATGCCGTCTTTCTCGAAACGGGAACAAAAACGCGCAAGCCCTGCCGCAGGGCTCCAAAGGGCCATGTCCCCATTGCCCTTGTCGAAGGCGGTCTGAACAGAGGCGTGCAGGCGGGTGCGAAGGTCTTCGTCCAGTGAGCCGTTTGTCTTTACGCGATCCACGAGGAGCCAGAGCTTACCGGGATAGTTCCCGTCCAGCTTGAGAACATCCTCAATCTGGAGAATGGTTCCGTCGGCCTCATTGAACAGGCGGCCGAAGCCCTCCTCCTTGAGCGCCAGCATCAGTTCCACCTGATCCGTGCGCGTGCTCCAATGCAGGTCGGAAAGGATATAGACGGCGTGGGGATTCCCGTCGCCGATGGCATCCAGCACATCCTTCACGCTATGCGCCTTCACCTCTTCCCCGCTGACGGGCGAATAGGTGCGGCCGATCCGGGCGAACAGGATGCGCAGATAGTCGTAAATCTCCGTCGTGGTGGCCACGGTGGAGCGGGGATTCCGGATGTTCACCTTCTGCTCGATGGCGATGGCCGGCGGGATGCCCTCGATGACATCCACATCAGGCTTCACCATCCGCCCCAGAAACTGGCGGGCATAGGAAGACAGACTTTCCGCGAAACGGCGCTGCCCCTCGGCAAAAAGCGTGTCGAAAGCCAGGGAGCTCTTTCCGCTGCCGGAAACGCCCGTCACCACCACCAGGCGGTTGCGGGGAATTTCCACGGTAATGTCCTTCAGGTTGTTGACCCGGGCTTTTCTGATAATGATGTTTCCTTCTGCAGGCATTTACTCTTCCTCTATAATTTCCAGGTTCTCCGGCGGGATATAGGCCGTAGCCACAGCTATGACGCCTTCGATGCATACCAGCAGACGGCGGTCTTTCCGGATGCGCTTGATATAGCCCTCCGCGCCTTTGAGCTGGCCTTCCTTCACGCGGACCTTGCTTCCCTTCCTGAAACGGGTGAAATCGTCATCGGCAAAAAATTCCAGTCCGCCGGCACCGGATTCCACCACCAGCCGGAAGATTTCCATCTCCCTGGCCGATATGCGGGCGAAACCCTCCTTGTCGGCACTCCGGTAAATGAAGCCTTTCACACGCCCGAAGACATCTTTTTCGTTCAGAAGACCCTGAATCTCAAGAATATCTTCCTGGGAGGCCTTCACAAAAAGAAGGGATGTCACGAGCGGCTTCCGCTCATAAATGACCGGTCCGTCCTCGATGAAGCGCAAATCCCTTTTCCCTGACGATTCGGCCATTTTTTTCCGGGCGGCCAGATGCGAGGGCCCCTTCAACTGCACTTTCTGCACGGCCAGATAGGTTTCCAGGCCTTTGTCTTCCAGAAGGCCTTCCCAGGCGAAGACCTTGTTATAGAAGATTTTCAGGGCATACCAGTGCAGCATCATGAAGGATTTTTGGGGTAACAAAAGTACGATTTATTTCTTGGATTTCTTCACGCGCGCGAGAGAATTACGACATATTGACATCTATTCCTGTCAATTTGGCACCAATTTGCGACATTTTGTCAACCTTTTGACCATTTTCCGACACTGGTCCCGGTTTTGTCTTTCCTTATGCCGAACGCCGGTTGAACATCGGCCCGAAAAGAAAAACAAAACGAATAAAAAAGGAGAATAAAACTATGGTACCTGCAAGACACAATCAGAATTGGATGCCCGACATCTTCAACGATTTCTTCGACAACACTTGGATGGAACGCCCGAAGGCCACCGCCCCGGCCATCAATGTTTTAGAAACCCCGGAAGCCTATCAGTTGGAACTCGCCGCCCCCGGCATGACCAAGGCCGACTTTGACATCCACCTGGATGAAGAGGGAGACCTGGTGATCAACATGGAGAAGAAGAGCAGCGAAAACGAGAAGCAGAAAGGCCACTATGTGCGCCGCGAGTTCTCCTACACCAAGTTCCAGCAGACGATGCTGCTCCCGGAAGACACCGACCGCGAAGCCATCGCCGCCAAGGTAGAGAACGGTGTGCTCACCGTGAACCTGCCCAAGATCAAGAAAGTGGAGATTGAAAAAGCCCGCAAGCAGATTACTGTGGAATAATTCCGTCTGCGGGCCGAGTTAAAAGGCTATTTCATGCATATTTGGAAGATGTTCAGCACATCTTCCTTTTTTTATGTCCTGAAGCCGTCGATGGCGGAACCGCCGCCCACGGCCAAAAAACCACCATTTTGGGGCGCAAACCAGATCAAATTTACCTAAAATGTCACTAAAACAAAAAGGGTAAACCACTGACAATTAGTGATTTACCCTTTGAGCGGTGCGGACGAGGCTCGAACTCGCGACCCCCGGCGTGACAGGCCGGTATTCTAAACCGACTGAACTACCGCACCAAATTTTCAGTGAACTTCCCTTTCGGGATTGCAAAGGTACAAACTATTTTTGAATCTGCAAGGGGTGCAGATAAATTTTTTCAATTTTTTTACATACCAGCGTGCGGCCGCCTCTTCCCTGCCCTTCCGACCCCCTCTCCAAGCACTGGCAAGCAACGCCTTGCAACACAATGAATTACGTACAATCCTCTGCGCAAAAAGCGCAGAGGATTGTACGTAAACGGCTCTGTGACAGCGAGTTGGCTGCCACGAGAAAAAACTAGTAGGTGACTACCGGTTCGAGTTCCTTGGCCAGGTCGATGTACTTCTGGATTTCCTTCTCGACGGGAGTGCGCTTGCAAAGGTGTTTGGCCTCATTCACTTCCAGCATCTTGGCGGCGAGGTTGGCGGCGTTGCGGGTGCGGAGTTCCTTCACGGTATCGACGCCGGCAGCTTCCAGAAGTTCGGAGAACTGAGGGCCGACACCCTTGATGCGGAACAGATCGGCATGGTTTACCCAAGTGAGGATGAGGTCACCACGGATGCCGGTCTTCTCTTCCAGAGCCTTGCGCCCCTTGGGGGATGCACCTTCTGCGAGGAGCTGATCGACGGTTTCGATACCGATTGCGATGAGTTTTTCGGCATATACGGGGCCGATTCCCTGGATGTCAATAATTTTGTAAGCCATGTTTTTATAAAAATTAAGGGATTAAGTTCACTTTTCATCTCCAAAGATAAAAAAAATCGCAGAAAAAAGAAAAAAAATTCATATATTTGCACTGTAGGCACAAAAAAATGGAAGAATTTCCTCTGAACAGCGAAAAGATATACTTTTCTTCAGACAAACTGACACTGGACTGTGAAGATGGTCCCGTGACACTTACGCTTACCGAGTGGCTACACAAAGACCCTGTCCGCATCCACCGCATGGTAGTCAAGGAGAAAGTGCTGCAAGTAGATCAATATGAGGTGTTTGCGCCTCTCGTGTCCAAGCTCAGAAGAGCGGATTACGAGTACTACAAACGCATTACCGGCCTTAAAATGATCATTGATTTTCCCGGCTACAGCTCGGAAATCGAAGCCCGCATTCCCTATGACACGGACCCCATCGCCTTCTACAAATGGTGGCGAAAGGGCAAAAACGAGCACAAGGTCTATCTCTCCCCCGCCTACCAGTTCAAACTTTTCCAGAAAGTGTCCAAGATGGAGCCCAAAGTAATGCTCAAGAAGGACATTGACTTTGTAAAAACCTTTTAGCCCCATGAACACAACGGCCACGCAGGAAGAGCTTGCCCGGGATATCTGGGACGGCGAATATTGTCTTAGCTATTCGGCCGACGGGAAGCGTCTGCTGGATGCGGAGAATTTTCCCGGGGAAGTAAGCGTAAAAGAGGGCTGCGAGGTAATCTGCGATCATGTTTTCGCCTTTCAGGACTATATGGCGGGCCTCAAAATCGGAGAGGAGATTCCCCTGGAGGAGCGCTCTTCCTATCTGGAGAAAATCCATTTGCCCAACAGCGTCACCCACATCGGCGCCAACGCCTTTGCCGAATGTGGCGAACTCCTATCCATCAAACTGCCCGCTTCCCTGGTGGATATCGGGGAATCGGCCTTCGTGGACTGCTGGCAGCTGGAAAGGCTAAGTATGCCCGCGAAGCTCCGCCGCATCGGCCCCAGGGCCTTCCAGGGATGCGTCAACCTGTACCAGGTGAAACTGAACAAAGGGCTTGAGGAGATTGGCGAGGATGCCTTCGACGACTGCGAGTCCCTGGAAACCATCATCATCCCCCATGGCATGCTGGACCATTTCATGCGCCTGCTGCCCAAAGACTTACACATTTTATTGGAAGAATTATGAACCGGTATAAAATCGCGCACGATGGCGCCTTGCTCGCCTGTCTGTTCGAGATGCTGCCCCAGCAGTCCCGCACCAGCGTCAAGAACATGCTGTCCAAGGGACAGGTAAGCCTGAACGGGCAATCTGTCACAGCCTTCGACCACCCCGTCAGGAAAGGCGATATCCTCCAGATTCTGCCCAAAGGCGTCTCCATTGCCCGCGCCACCCGCAGCGACGCCCGCGAAGAAGTGGAGAAGGCCGGCGTGAAAATCCTCTTCGAGGACGAGCATTACCTGGTGGTGGACAAGCCCTCCGGCATGCTTTCCGTCTCGACCGCCAACGGCTCCCAGGCCAAGAGCGGCCATCGAGAAAAGACCCTTTACGCCATTCTGAACGCCTATGTGAAGGTAAATGCACGCATGCAGCGCAAGGAAGACCTTCTCACCGGCAAGGAGCCCGACCGCAGCACCGCAAAGGTATGGATCGTCCACCGTCTGGACAAAGGTACCTCGGGGGCTGTCATCTTCGCCAAGGACGAGCGCGCCAAGGACCTCCTCCAGAGCAAGTGGAAGGAACTGGTGCTGGAGCGCAAATACGTGGCCTGGCTGGAAGGGTGCATGGAGAAGGACAGCGGAGCCGTGCAGAGCTGGCTTGTAGAGAATCCCAAATCGCTCAAGATGTACGCCTATCCCACGGAAGTGAAAGACGGCCAGCTGGCCATCACGCACTACAAGCTGCTTCAGCGCAGCCGTCGCTACACCCAGGTGGAGTTCTCCCTTGAAACCGGCCGGAAGAACCAGATTCGCGTCCACGCCGCGGAGCTGGGACATCCCGTGGCCGGTGACGATAAATACGGCGCCCAGACCGACCCCATCCGCCGGCTCGCCCTGCATGCGCAGACCCTGGTCTTCCGGAATCCATACAGCCAGAAAATCGTGCGCTGCCTTTCTCCCCTCCCTGAATCCTTTGACCGCTTTGTCCGATGAATACATTTTCCATCCCCGCCCCGGACGGCCTGCAGCTGGCCGCCGCCCTCCAGGCTCCCGAGAATCCACAGGCTGTCCTTGTACTGGTACATGGCATGGCCGAGCACAAAGAACGTTATTTCCCCTTCATGACCTATCTGGCCGAGCAGGGCTTCGCCTGCCTCATCACCGACCTCCGCGGCCACGGCGCCACGGTGGAAAAAAAGGAAGACCTGGGTCACTTTGAC
This sequence comes from uncultured Bacteroidia bacterium, assembly GCA_902794005.1. GTDB lineage: Bacteria > Bacteroidota > Bacteroidia > Bacteroidales > UBA932 > Cryptobacteroides. The sequence continues at coordinate 14,250 of CADBFO010000022.1, read as the reverse complement.
AAGAAAGGAGACGCGCTGCTGGTGGAAGACACCCGGGCCGTCGTCCGTCATGCCAAGGAGCTGTATCCCGGCAAAAAAGTGTTCCTGATGGGCCACAGCATGGGATCTCTCATCGTCCGCTGCTTCATCAAGCGCCACGACGGAGAAGTCGATGGCCTGGTGGTGTGCGGCTCCCCTTCCCGCAACGGTGCCGCCGGCATGGGCATTCTCCTCACCCGGGTCATCGCCCTGTTCAAAGGAAAGCGCTACCGCTCCTCCTTCCTGGAGAAAATGACCACGGGGGGCTACAACAAGAAATTCGCCCAGGAGGGCGCCAACGCCTGGCTCTCCACCAACAAAGCCAATGTACAGGCCTACAACAACGACCCCCTCTGCGGCTTCCCCTTCACCGTCCTCGGTTACCAGGGGCTCCTGAGCCTGATGGAAGACTGCTACGACGTGGACGACTGGACAAGCGCCCATCCGGAACTCCCCATCCACTTCATCGCCGGGGCCGATGACCCCTGCATCGTAAGCATCGAGAAATTTTCCGAAGCCGTGAGCTTCATCCGCACCCGCGGCTACCGCACCGTCACCAGCAAAGTGTATCCCGGCCTCCGGCACGAGATTCTGAACGAAATCGGCAAAGAAGACGTGTGGAGAGATGTTTCTGCCCTTCTGAAGTCATGGCTATGAGCAGCCTTTCCCGCACCGGACGCCTGATTGGCACAGACGGACTGGCACGCCTGGCCGAGGCCCGCGTAATCCTCTTCGGAGTGGGCGGCGTAGGCAGCTGGTGTGCAGAATCCCTGGTGCGCAGCGGGATAGGCCACCTCACCATCGTGGACCCGGACTGCGTGGACATCACCAACATCAACCGGCAACTCCCCGCCACGCTGGAAACCGTGGGAAGGCCCAAGGTGGACGTGCTCAAAGAGCGTTTTTCCACCATCAACCCCGCCTGCGAAGTGACTGCCCTCCGGAAGCGCTACACGCTCGGGGCCGATTTCCACCTGGACGGCTTCGATGTGATTATCGACGCCATCGACTCCCTCACGGACAAGGCCAACCTGATTCTGGAAGCCAGTGCTACGGAAGCCGGTTTTTTCTGCGCCATGGGCGCCGCCTGCAAGATGGACCCGCAGAAAGTGCGCGTGGCAGAATTCTTTGAAGTGCACGGCTGTCCGCTGGGTGCCGCCCTCCGAAAACGGCTTCGCAAAAACGGAACCCTTCCCGCCAAGCCTTTCCTCTGTGTCTATGATGAAGAAGTGCTCCCGAACCTGGGGCCGGAAATGGACCCGGGACAGGGAAAAGCAGTGGCCAACGGAACGCTGGTCCATGTGACGGGAATATTCGGCTTTACGCTGGCCGGACTGGCTGTCCAGCACATTCTGGACAAATCCCTCTGAGCAGATAACTGGCCTCCCTCACCTGGTATCCCTCCGGCGCTTTCACCGGCGGAACAGGCATCTCTTCCAGACAATACGTCTTATGGCAGCACGTACAGTAAAAATGGACGTGCAAGTCGTCGTCGTGGTCTTCGCGATGGCTGTGACACAGCTCATAACGCACGGGATCGCCCTCCAGCACATGTACCAGGTGCACATCCTTGAAAGCGACCAGGGTCCGGAAAATATTGCTCTTGTCAATGGAGTCAATCACCTGTTCCAGCTCCATGAGCGAAAGCGGCCGGCCCGCCTGCTCCAGGGCGCGCGCGATGAGCAGCCGGTTGGCCGTCACCTTCACGCCATGATGTTCCAGCAAGTGCTCCAGGCTCATAACAGCGCCTCCAGAACAGCCTTGTGATGTCCAGGCAGAATAATGTGGTGATTGCCGATGGGCCGGGTCAGGAAATAACGCGCATCGGCCGGAGACAGCTGAAGCATCACCTGCGTCCGGCAGAGGTTGTCCTCGTACTGATTGTAAATGAGCTGCCCCTCGGCCACGAAATGCCGTTCCAGGTCTCCGGACACCTTGAACACGGTAACCGGCCCCTGCAACAGTTCTCCGTGAATGCCCACGCCGATACCGGATTCGAAGTGCGTGTCATAGTTCCACTTGGTGACCAGGTTGAACGGCACCGTGCAGTGCGCAAAAAGCATCTCCCCCGTCTCAACGTCAATCCGGGAGGGATTGGCCTGGAAGCCCGTTTTTCCGGTAAGCGCCTGGGCAATCATCATGGAAAGCAGCGCCGGCACGTCTCCCTCGCAGGCCGCCGGGATGCCGTCGGCATTGAAGGAAGCCAGCGCCAGACAACCCGTGTTTCCCACGGCGGTGAGAAGGTCGAAGCAGCGGAGGGTAAAGGCGCTGAGCCCGTGACGCTCCACGATTCGCTGCAACGCATGATAAATCTGCGTGGCGCCCGGGAAGGCCTCCCGCACCTGAGGGGCCATGTCTTCAGCCGGGGCAGCGTCCTTGGGAGCCTTGGCAATCTCCTGCAGAAGCTCCTCCATAGGCACTTCCACCAGACGGGCGCCCAGGCGGTCCGTCACCTTCACGCTGTCTGCATGGCTGGCGATGAGCCAGTCCGAAGGCTGTCCCACGACGCCGATCCGGGCGCCGCGGAGTTTCCGGCGGGCGTCGGCCACCTTCTCCAACAGTTTCACGCGCTCTTTCAGGTAGGCGGCAGAACCGTGCAGCACCTCTCCCTGGAGGCCCTGCTGCTTCAGGTAGGAAAGAATTTCCAGCGAAGCCGCCAGCGAATTGCTCTTTCCGGAGGTGAGAAGGTAGTAACGTTCCGTCCCGCGGGCCAGCATCTCCGGAAGGAGACTCTTGAAGATGCCCTCGGCCCCGCCGGTGCGTACGTAAATAAGGTCCAGCGTATGGCTCCCGAAATCCTGGAAGTCGGAGCCTCTGAAGTCGAAACCGCCGTCAGGGAAAATGCCGTGGAGGAACTCGTCGCTGATTTTGGCCACCGACTGCTCGTCATGCAGGCCGGAAGTGATGGTATAAATTGCTATCATAAAAAAAATTTACTACCTTTGCACCCGGGAAAGTCTTACACGACCAGCTCCCTCTGAATCCCCCAGGACAGGAATGTAGCAAGGGTAAGAGGTTGTAGCGGTGCGATGTAAGGGGCTTTCCCTTTTTTTTTTATTCTATCGTCAAACTGTCAAAAATGAAGGGCAGCAGGTCGTCCACCTGATAAAACTTGCGGATTCGCTTACTCCCTACAAGTATGATTTTGAGCGGTTTTCCGAACTTTTTCTGATACTCTGCCATTACCTGGCGGCAGGCCCCGCAGGGCGACGCCGGGCTCTCGCACAGCACGCCATGGTCGCTTCCGGCAATGGCCAGGCACTCCAGGGGAACGTCCGGATAATTGGCTCCGGCGGCGAACAGCGCCGTACGCTCTGCACAGAGGCCGGAGGGATAAGCGGCGTTCTCCTGGTTGGCGCCCATGACAACAGTTCCGTCGGCCAGAAGAAGAGCGGCACCTACCTGAAAATGGGAATAAGGGGAATAAGAGCCTTTCTGGGCTTCCAATGCCTTTGCAACCAGCATCCGGTCTTCTGCGGTCATTCCCTCCACAGAGGCGAATTCCTCATAATCGATGGTCAGTCTTTTCTTACTCATGGCCGAAAGTTATAAAAAAACTCCTTAATCTCCAAGCGTGGCCACCATCACAGCCTTGATGGTGTGCATGCGGTTCTCGGCCTCGTCAAAGACGATACTCTGCGGGCTTTCGAACACATCCTCGGTTACTTCCACGCCGTCCAGGCCAAACTTCTGGTACACCTCTTCGCCGGCCTTGGTGTCGCGGTTGTGATAGGACGGGAGGCAGTGCATGAACTTGCAGCCGGGATTGCCGGTGCGGGCCATCAGGCTGGCGTTGACCTGATAAGGCATGAGCAGGTCGATACGTTCTTTCCACACGCTGTCGGGCTCGCCCATGGAGACCCAGATGTCGGTATAGACAAAGTCGCAGTCCTTCACGCCGGCATCCACATCGTCAGTGATGGTGATGCGGGCTCCCGTCTCGGCCGCCACCTTCAGGCATTCGGCCTGCAGGGCCTCGCCGGGCTGGAGAGCCTTCGGAGCCACAATGCGCACATCCATGCCCATCTTGGCGCCGCCCACCAGGAGCGAATTTCCCATATTGAAACGGGCGTCGCCGAGGTATGCGAACTTAATCTGGTTCAGAGGCTTGTCGCTATGCTCCTGCATGGTAAGCAGATCGGCCAGGATCTGCGTGGGATGGAACTCGTTGGTGAGACCGTTCCATACGGGGACACCGGCATACTGAGCCAGTTCTTCCACCGTAGCCTGGGTGAAGCCGCGGTACTCGATGCCGTCGTACATCCGGCCCAGCACACGGGCCGTATCCTTCATCGTTTCCTTGATGCCGATTTGCGAGCCCGAGGGGCCCAGATAAGTGACTTGGGCGCCCTGGTCGTGCGCCGCCACCTCGAAGGCGCAACGCGTACGGGTAGAAGTCTTCTCGAAAATGAGAGCGATGTTCCTGCCCTTGAGGTGTTGTACTTCCATGCCGGTTTTCTTGGCCTTTTTGAGGTCGCGGGCAAGGTCCAGGAGGTAACGGATTTCTTCCGGGGTAAAGTCCAGCAGCTTCAGGAAACTGCGATTCTTGAGGTTTTGTTCCATAATTTATTGAATGATTCTGGTTCCGCAGGAGGGATTTCCCAACTCACCTGCTTCGGTAATGATGCACTGTTTTCCGCCGTTTTCGATGAAAAGGATGCCGGCGCGAACCTTTGGGGCCATGGAGCCCTCGGCGAACTGACCATCGGCCAGATAATGACGGGCCTCCGCCACGGTGAGCGTATCGAGGGCCTTCTCCCCCGGCTGGCGGAAGTTGATATAGACCTTGGGTACGTCCGTGAGGATGTAGAATTCGTCGGCCCCGATCTCGTTGGCACAGAGGGCCGATGCGAGGTCCTTGTCGATGACGGCCTCCACGCCCTTCAGCGCGCCTCCCTCCCGGATAACCGGGATGCCGCCTCCGCCGACGGTGACGACGACGTACCCCTCCCGGGCCAGCCGGCCCACCAGATCCACGTTCTGGATGCCCACGGGGACGGGCGATGCCACTACCTTGCGCCAGCCGCGACCTTTCGGGTCCTCGCGGAAGGTCCCCTCCGCGGGCTTCTCCGGATAGTACGGACCCACCGGCTTGGTCGGGTTCCGGAAACCGGGGTCATCGGCCTTCACCTCCACGCGGGTGACAAGGCTCACCACCCGGCGGTTCAGGCCATGGGCGGAGAGCACGCGGTCCATGCCCGTCTCGATGAGATAGGCGATGGAGCCTTGCGTCTCGGCCCCGCAGAAATCCATCGGCTGGGCGGGAAGTCCGTGCATGGATTCGCCCGCCTGATGCCGCAGGAGGCCATTGCCCACCTGGGGGCCGTTGCCGTGGCCGATTACAAGATGATAGCCCTGCTCCAGGAGCGGGACCAAGTTTTCGCAGGTGCGCTGTACGTTTTCCACCTGCTCGGGAAAAGTTCCCTTCTGCCCCGCGCGGAGAAGTGCGTTCCCGCCGAAGGCAATCATTGCCAGTTTTGTCATTTCAGTCTCTTCTTAATGGAAGTGTGGAGCAGCGCAGAAGGCCGCCCATTTTGGATATTTCACGATACGGGACCGTCTCTACGGTAAAGCCCCATTTTTCACGCAAATGCTTGATGAGCCGATGGAAATGCTCTTCCACCACCACCACATTCTCCGAAATGGAGAAGACATTGGGGTTCATGGCGTACATTTCCTCGGTCGTGATTTCGAAGACGTTTTCCCGGCCGAAGATTTCGATCAGGTGCTCTGCATCCCGGGGGTTCATGAAGCCCCGCCTGTAGATGATGGCCTTGTCCCTGCCCACCGGCATGAAGGTACAGTCCAGATGGAGAATGCCCTGGTACGGGTCCGTATCACTCTTCAACAGATTGAGCGGCAGGATATTGCGCTCCGGGAAAATCATCTTCAGGAAGTCTATGGCCAGACGGTTGGTGCGGGCGGTCTTCACCTGGCTGTAGTCCGGGAAATTGTACTGCCCCACGAAGATGAAGTCCTTGTACAGGATGACATCCCCCCCCTCCACATGGACAGCCTCCGGAAGATTGTAAATCTGCTTGTAATGGATTTGCCGATAAATATCCTCATAGGCGTCAATCTCTTCCTGACGGTCGGGTATCACGTTGGCAACAATGATCTTGTCATCGATCACGAAGCCCACGTCCCGGGAGAAAACCTGGTTGCAGTTCTTCACGGGACGGGGACGGTACACATCCACGTCGTATTTTTTGAGGACGGCCTCGAATGCTCCCATTTCCACAATCATGTCCTCTTCCTTGGGATACACCCCGTTCTTGACAGATTCGTAGGATTTGCTGTCAAAGGTCTCTTCCAGCGAGGGAACAGGGCCAGGAGAGGTGGGCAGTCCCAGCACCACGGCCCTGAGCCTGCCGGTTTCCGATGTTACATGTAGTTCCATATAAATACTATTACGTCGTAAATATAACAAAATTTGCGCGAAACAACACGTTCCGCGCAAAAATTTCAAGCAAAATGCTAAAAACTCTTTTTATTTGACAGGTGTCAACATACCCCCCCCCTCCTCATTGTCGAGGACCGTGTACTTGGAGTTGTTGCTCTTGTACTCCGGAACAATCTGCTTCATCTTGCGCACCGTGGCCATGTCGTCAAACTGTTTGGAGAGTTCCACCAACTGTTCAATTTCCTGATTCACCTGGTCATAGTCGTATTCGCGCACCTGGGCGATACGGATTTTCTCATGGAAGGTGGGCTTGGTGTCCTCCTGTTCGTTGAGCACTTCCTCGTACAACTTTTCGCCCTCACGGAGACCGGTGTACTTGATTTCCACATTCTTGGCACCGGACATGGCAATCATGCGCTTGGCCAGGTCCGCGATTTTCACCGGATCGCCCATGTCGAAGACGAATATTTCGCCCCCGTTTCCTTTTGTACCGGCTTCCAGCACCAGCTTGCAGGCCTCCGGGATCAGCATGAAATAGCGGACAATCCGCTCGTCCGTGACCGTTACGGGGCCGCCGTTCTTGATTTGCTGGCGGAACAAGGGGATCACCGAACCGTTGGAGCCCAGGACATTGCCGAAGCGCGTGGTGACAAACTGGGTGTGCTCTCCCCTCTCCATCTTGAGCTTGCGGTCCAGGCTCTGGACGTAAATCTCGCAGATGCGCTTGCTGCATCCCATCACGTTGGTGGGATTCACGGCCTTGTCGGTGGAAATCATCACGAACTTCTTGGTGCCGTACTTCACGCTCATATCGGCAATGATCTTGGTGCCGTAAATGTTGTTCATGACGGCCTCGGAGGGATTGTCCTCCATCATGGGAACGTGCTTGTAGGCTGCAGCGTGGAAGACATAATCCGGACGGAAGGAGGAAAAGACGTTTTCCATGCGCGTGCGCCGGCTGATGCTGGTGACCACCACCTCACAGGAAACGTCGGGGAAATCCCGGGCCATCATGAGGCGTACACCGTGCTGAGGCGTTTCGGCCTGGTCGATGAGTATCATCTTTTCCGGATGGAAACGGGCCACCTGGCGCACGATTTCCATGCCGATGGAACCGGCCGACCCGGTAATGAGCACCCGCTTTCCGATGAGGAGTTCCTCCACGGACTTGAGATCCACGCGAATCTCGGAACGGGGCAGGAGGTCTTCCACGCTCACCTCGCGAATCCGGACATCGTTGTCGGTCTGGAGTTCTCCGTCCTTGATGCTGGCCTCGGTAGCCTCGCGCGCCATGTAGATCTTGACGCCGTTGGCAATGAAGAGGTCCTGCACCCTCTGGTTGTGCCGGAACTCATTGATTCTGAGCGGGCTCACCACAACGGCCTGAATCCGGTACTTCTTGATGACAGACTCCAGGTCATCGTCCAGGGTAAAGACCGGCACGTTCATCAGCCGCATATCCTTGATGCGGTGTTCGTGCGAGATGAATCCCATCAGCTCGAAGCGGAGCGGACTTTGGGAGCGGATGCTCTTGGCCAGGCCGATACCGCCCGTGATCGCTCCGTAGATAAGCGCCCGCTGGGCTTTGGCGTTGGATATCGAGTTGTCGAAGGCCAGCTTCACCACAACCCGAATCCCCCACATCGCCATGGTGGCAAGAAGGAAGGCCATCAGGATGCCGAGCGGAGAAATGGCCGAGAGCGCATCGATTCCCATGTACCGGAACAGGTAATGGGAGCTGATGGCAATCACCAGAGAAAGCACATTGGCATAGGTGAGCTTGAGCAGATCCATGAAACTGGAGTAGCGGATGATTCCGGAATAGGTTCTGAACACCCGGGCACCGATCCAGCTGATGGCAGCATACAGGATGGCCGTATAGAAAAGATCGACATGGTTCTCGTAGGTCGTTTGCGTGTTGGTAATAATCCAATAGGAGAAAACGCTGCACACAAAGACCGTGAAGGCGTCGGCCAGCAGAATTACCCAGTACGGCAAAACATTCTTGCTAAAATACCAGGAGGTAACTTTCTTTAGCACGTCCATATAGTTTATTTAAACCGTGGCTTAAATTAGTTTGGTTTGGTTAGTTTAGCAAAGGTAAGAATCTTTTTCGAAGACCACAAGAGTTTGTGTATTTTTACTTAACTTCGCAGCGGATTATGCCGCATCTGGGAGAATTCATATCGCTGGTTGTCGCCGTTTTCTGGACGGTAACGGCCCTGTTTGCCGACAAGGCCAGTCATCGGCTGGGGTCCATGACGGCCAACGTGCTGCGCCTTTCCATGGCGTTCGTGTTCCTGGGACTGCTGCTGTGGGTTTCCATAGGGCGGCCATATCCGGCACATGCTTCCGGCGAGGCGTGGCTTTGGCTGGGGCTGTCGGCTCTGGTGGGATATGTCTTCGGAGACTGGTGCCTGTTCAACTGCTATCTGAGTATCGGGGCACGGTTCGGCCAGCTTTTCATGACCCTGGCCCCTCCCATGGCCGCCATGGCAGGATGGGCCATTTTGGGAGAGAGTTTAAGCTGGAAGGCGGCGCTGGCCATGGCGGTAACGCTCACCGGCATCGCCATCTCCATCCTGAGCCGCGACAGCGGACACAAAGTACACCTGACCCTGCCGTGGAAAGGCGTGCTGCTGGGCCTCGGCGCCGGCCTCGGACAAGGCGTAGGGCTGGTGCTGAGCAAAGTGGGCATGCAGCACTATGCGTCGGCCCTGCCTGCGTCTGCCCCCGCCGCCATGAGCGCCATGCTCCCATTCGCCTCCACCATGATCCGTGCGCTGGTGGGCGCCCTGGGCTTCCTGCTGCTCATGGCCTTCCAACGAGACCTGGGCGCTTTGAAGCGGGCCGTTCACGACCGGACCGGCATGCGTTATGCCTTGATTATGACTGTTTTCGGGCCGGTACTTGGGGTATCGCTGTCACTGATGGCCGTGCAATATACCGGTGCCGGCATCGCCTCTACCCTCATGGCACTCACTCCGGTGTTCATCCTCTTCCCCTACGCTTTTATCTACCGCCAGCGCATCAAACTGCGAGAGGTGGCGGGCGTGGCGCTTTCCATGACGGGCGTGGCGCTTTTCTTCCTGCTGTAGCGCATAGGCCGATTGGCCAAGATAACAACATTTACACAGCTCACGCTTATGAAAAAACTGATTCTCTGGGACCTGGACGGAACGCTTATCGACACGCTGGAAGATTTGGGCAAAGCGGTGAACCACGCCCTTGCCGTGAGCTGGGGATACCGCAGCCGGGACGATCTGGCCGGAAACCGCATCGTCCACTCCGTGGAAGAACTGCGCGAGCTTCTTATTTATTGAACGGTTGTTTTTCGGGAGAGCACCAGACTCAGAGTGATGGCCAGGGCGGCTATCGGATAAATCAGAAGCAGCTTGTACTCCTGCAGGAAAAGCCGGAAGCTCTGCCATAGGCCCTCGTCCACGGATACCGCATTGACGGGATAGAAGAAGGCCAGGGCCGATGCCGCCATCCCCAGGGCAAGCCCCGCCACCAGCGCCACGATGAGCGCCCTGCGGCCACGGCCGCGCTGGCGGTCCACCTCGGCCTTGATTCCCTCCACCTGTTCCATCCGACGCCGGGCTTCAAGGATAAAGGCGGGGTCATCCTTGACTTGCGGCTTGTTCTCCCGCAGGAATTTCTCTATCTCTTTCATAACATATCCTTTAGATGGTTACGGCCCAGGGAAAGGTGGTATTTCACCGTACCCTGAGGCATCTGCAATATGGAGGCGATCTCCTTGATGCTGCGGTCTTCGAAGTAGAAAAGGGCAATGGCGGCCCTTTCTTTTTCCGGCAGCCTCTCAAGGGCCAGGTACAACTGCTGGTAGCGGAAACTGCGGTCTGCGCCGTCCGCTGCCAGAACGGATTCGGCCTCCCGCAGCGGAGTTTCCTCCGGACGCGATTTCCGGCAGTGGTCGATGTAGCAATTATAGGCTATCCGGAAGAGCCAGGTGCTGAATTTGGAGAGGCCCAGGAAAGAGCCGGAGGCTACATAGGCCCTTACCAAGGCTTCCTGGGCAATGTCATCGGCCAGGGGAGCGTTTCCACCGCACAGCGCCAGCAGGAACCTCCGCAAGGGCTCCTGCTGCTGCCGAACTTCGTCGATAAACCGCTCCCGGGTCATTTATTTTTCCAATGATTTTTCTTCGGCCTCTATTTCCTTGGCCAGCATCTTCTTTCCTGCAAAATAGGAGATGAAAAGGCCCAGGCCCACAGCCAGAAGAATACCTCCGGCAAGAAACATATAGTGCCCCATCCAGACTTTTATCACTCCCACATTGCGCAGGATGGCCAAGGTCAGGAAGGTGACGCCCATCAAAAAGGTGATGCAGCCGCCCGTGAGTTTTTCCAGCAAGTCCTGCTTGATGGTCTTGGGGGTTTTTCTGGCGGCCTGAAACGAGTCCATATCAACGGAAACGCCCGCTTCGATGGCCTTTATCATAATCTCTGCCTTCTTGTCAGTCTCGTTCTGCCGGGCGCGCATCACCAGCCAGACAATGGCCACAGGCAGGATCACACATACAAAAATAGGAACAATCACATCCATAACTGATTCAACATATAACGTTTAACTTTCTCCTCTTCCGGAGCGGTTTCATCTGTTAGACGGAACTCCGGACCGAAAGGTTGGAAAAAAATTATTCCGGCACCACATCCGGCGCCATCATCAGGGCAATCAGGACAGAAGTGGATATAGTGCCGCTAAGGTACAAATATTTTTCGGCTTTCGTATTCCGAAAGAATGATTATCTATTTGTGGAAAACCTTGCATCAATGAAACATCCATTCCTCCCCCTTCTGTTTGCCGTCGCACTGACCGTCCTGCCGCTCCGTGCCCAGGACAAGGTAACGCGCAGCGTCCTGGAATTGGGGTGCACCGATAACCGGACCATGGAACACGCAGACTACATCGCCCGCAACATCGGCGGCCGTATCGTAGGCTCGCATATGCTCAACCACGCCGAAGACTGGGTCGCCAGCGCATCAAGGTTCGCGAAGTGATTGGCGTCGCCGTCTCCATGCTCGGCGTGGCCCTCTTCTTCCTGCTGTAAAAAACTTGTTTACTGCCTGATGACCTTATCCCAGGTTTTCTGGAACACGATATGGCATTGGCGGCGGGTTACCGAGCCGTCGGCGTCGATCTTTCCACTGTCATAATCGGCAATCATTTCCTGCCCGTCCACCGAACGGATGACCCAGGATGCCGAGCCGCTTTTGATTTTGCCATAGCGCAGCCTGGCGGAGGATGAGGTGGCCTTGTGCCTGTTCGAATCTTCGTCCAGCGGGGAAAAACGGTCCGAATAGACCATGGTGAAACTCTTTTCGGCCGTATAGAAATTGTTGCTGGTCATTACGATGAACGAGGGATTGTAAAGTAGCATGACCGTAAAATCCTCGGCCGGATCCTTGGAGATATCATAGGACGCGGTGGACTTGACTCCGTCCGTGACGATGGTCCAATCCTCGTGTACGGCCTGCCAGGAGCCGGACAGGTCCGATGCCGGGACCTTGCGGCACGACACAAAGAGCGTGGCCAGCAGCAATATGCCCAAAAAACGTTTCATTCTTTGCAAAGGAAGCCCATTTCCGGAAATTTCACAAATCAGATTATCGTTTCCCGCCCGCGGAGATACTTCTCCAGAAGGTCCCGGGTGGAAAGACGCACGAAACAGGTGGGGGTACCGTCGGTGCAGGCGAATTCAGGGGCTTCGGCTACAGCGCGGTCCAGCACCAGGCGCACGCCGGAGGCGGCAGGCCAGACGCTGCTCAGGATGGTGGTGGCACCGGGCGCCGCGCCGGTGAGTTCCCGGAGTTTATCGGCCGATGCGAACGAGACGCGCGGGATGCCCAGGGCGGCGCAGAAGTCGCGGGTGACAAAGGGCTTCCCGGCAGGCATGGCATAGAGGTAGAAGTCCGTCTGCTGCCGGTTGCACAGGAAGACGGTCTTGACGATGTCCACCCCGATCCGGGCACTGATATGCCCGCAGTCTTCCATGGTGATGCCCGGGTCGGTATCAACGCGGACAAAAGGGATTGCAAGTTTTGCAAACGTCTCATAAACAAGACTTTGAAGCGGCGTGGAAGGGTGTTCCGGCGGAGTGCTCACAGGCTCGCTCACATAAAAGGGCCGGTCGAAAAGCAGGGAGCGGAGTTCGGTGACGCTGCCGGCGAGCCGGTAATGGTCCGACGCCTCCATGCTGCGATAGCCCCAGCCCACGGCGATGGCGGCGATGCCGCCGTTTGCCGCCGTGAGCATGTCGGTGCGGGAATCCCCCACCATCACGGCTTCTTCCCGGGCCGCATTTCCGGCGGCGCGAAGCACTTCGGCCACAATCTCCGGGTCCGGCTTCAGCGGACATCCCTCACGGTTCCCGAGGATGGCCACGAACGGGATGCCGGGAAAAAACTCCCGGACCAGTTGTTCCGTCCCCGTCTGGAACTTGTTGGAGGCCACGGCCATCCGCACACCGGCGGCGTGAAGGTCCTGCAACAGTTCCGGCATGCCCGGATAGGGGCGGGTGTGAACGTCGATGTGCGCGGTGTAACAGGCCTTGAAATCGGCCAGGGCGGCATCGATGAGGGCATCGTCCGGCTTTCCGGCAGCGTCCAGCGACTTTTCCAGCGCCTGCTGCACCAGGTTGCGCACGCCGTGGCCCACCATGGCGCGGTATTCCTGCAGGCTGTGAAGGGGAAGGCCGCGGACCGCCAGCGCATGGTTCACGGCCGCCGCCAAGTCTTCCAGGGTATCCAGGAGGGTTCCGTCAAGGTCGAAGAGGATGAGTTTGTAGGGCATTGTCATGGATAATTCTTTTCAGGCATGCAAATTTACGAAAAGAAAAGCAGTATCTTTGCATCCATGGTGAGAGTACTTTTTGTCTGCCACGGAAATATATGCCGAAGCGCCATGGGCCGCATAGGCTCCGGGAGCGACGCCGGCACGCCCTTCACCCACTCGATGAGCTCCGATAGCGTCATCTTACAGGCATCGGCCAGGTTGATTCCACGAAGGAGAGGTGCCCCGGCAATCCCCACGATTTTCCCAAGCGGGATGTCAACATCTATATTCTAAAGGTTGTGCGCCTTGGCGCCACGGATTTCTATCTTGTCCGGCATGCGGATAGGTTTTTCGGATTACACTCTTTTAAAGACTGCAAAGGTACTCAAAAACCTCCGGATATTCTCCTCCGCGACCGTCTTTTTCATGGCTTCTTCCAGGGCGAGGCCGGGAGGATTGATGCACGCCACCCAGGAAAAGCCGGCCTGCAGCAGTTGCGGGCGGTCGTTCACCCTGCCGGCTATCAGGCACACGGGCACGCCGCCGGAATGCCGGAGGATGCCCATCGGCAGTTTCCCCATCAGGGTCTGGCGGTCGGCGGAGCCCTCGCCGGTTATAACAAGGGAGGCATCGGCAACAAGGGCATCGAAGCCAATGGTCTCAAGAAGGAGTTCAGCCCCCGGAACAAATTCGGCATCAAGGTATTGCAGAAAGGCATAACCCAACCCGCCGGCGGCGCCGGCGCCCTTCATCCCGGAGCGATCATAGCCAAAGCGCCTTGCGGAATCGGCCGCAAACTGGCAGGCCTCGTCGTCCAGAAGGCGCACCATCTGAGGCGTCGCGCCCTTCTGTGGGCCGAAAACCCTGGCGGCGCCTTGCTCGCCACAGAGCGGATTATCGACATCGGCGGCAATGGTGAAGCGGATATCTCGAAGCGACTCGATTCCCGTCAGCGCCTGCAGCATTCCCCTGCCGGCATCGATGGTGGCGCTGCCGCCAAGGCCCACGATGATATGCCTGGCGCCATTTTT
>CADBFO010000021.1 GCA_902794005.1 uncultured Bacteroidia bacterium | reverse complement strand
AACGGCCTTCTGTTCCACTCCGGCGCCAAGAGCAAGTACAACACCACCTTCATCCAGTTCGGCGGCAAGTCCGGCGACATGGACCGTTACTTCAAGTTCATCGCTCCCGACCAGGGAACGCTGAAGATTACGGTTTCCAACACCGGCAGTTCCGAGGCGCTGGACCGTACGGTGCAGGTGACGGTGGGGGAAGACGTCCAGGCCCAGCCCGGCGGCTACTCCTCCAACAGCCCGCAGGACATCGAGTTCAGCGTCCCGGCCGGCGAGGTGATCATCACCACTCCGGTGAACGGACTCCGTTTCTATCACATCTCCTACACCAATCAGTAGGCTTTTTTAAGGGAGCCGGGGGTGATACCCCGACTCTCTTCCCAATAATACAAATTAAACATTTGGAACTATGACCTTTATCAATCCCGATTTCATGCTCCAGACGGAGACCGCTAAGAAACTTTACCACGAGCACGCGGAGAAGATGCCCATTATCGACTATCACTGCCACCTGGTTCCGCAGCAGATTGCCGAGAACATCCAGTTCCGCGACATCACCCAGCTCTGGCTGGTGGACGGCCACTATGGCGACCATTATAAATGGCGTGCCATGCGCGCCAACGGCGTGTCCGAGGATTATCTCACCGGCGGCAAGCACAGCGCCTGGGAGACTTTCCAGAAATGGGCCGAGACGGTTCCTTACACCATGCGAAACCCCCTCTATCACTGGACCCATCTGGAACTGAGCCGCGTTTTCGGAATCGAAAAACTCCTGTGCCCGGCTACGGCCCGTGAAATTTTCGAGGAGTGCAACGCCAAGCTGGCTACGCCGGAGTTCCGCGGCCAGGCCCTCATCAAGAAATTCGACGTACAGGTGGTTTGCACCACCGACGATCCGGCTGACGACCTTCGCTGGCACAAGATGATCGCCCAGCATCCCTTCGGCGTGAAGGTGATTCCCGCCTGGCGCCCGGACTGCGCCATGGCCATCGAGCGTCCCGAATTTTACAAGGCCTACCTGAAGCGCCTGGGCGAAGCCGCCGACATGGAGATCAACTCCTTTGCCGACCTCCAGGAAGCCCTCAAGAAGCGTCACGACTATTTCGCCGAGAACGGGTGCAAACTCTCCGATCACGGCCTGGAGAACTTTTACAGCGCCGATTACAAGGAAATCGAGATTGAGCTCATCTTCAAGAAAGTGCTCCTGGGCATTGCCCCCAATCCCAAGGAACTGGAGAAATTCCGCAGCGCCTTCCTGCACGACCAGGCCGTCATGGACGCCGAGGCCGGCTGGGCCCAGCAGTTCCACATCGGCGCCATCCGCAACAACAACACCAAGATGTTCGCCGAGGTGGGGGCCGACACCGGTTACGACGCCATCCACGATCTGGATATCGCCACGGCCGGCCACCGTTTCTTCGACCGCCTTACCCGTGAGGATAAACTGGCCAAGACCATCCTCTACTGCCTCAATCCCAAGGACAATGCTGTGATGATGACCATGGCCTATACCTTCAATGACGGCACCGTGCCCGGAAAAATGCAGTTCGGCTCCGGCTGGTGGTTCCTGGATCAGGAAGTGGGCATGCGCCGCCAGATGGATTCCCTGAGCAACCTGGGCCTCATCAGCCGTTTCGTGGGCATGCTCACAGACAGCCGCAGTTTCATCTCCTATCCCCGTCACGAGTACTTCCGCCGCATCCTGTGCGACGTCTTCGGAAAGGATGTGGAGCAGGGAAAACTGCCGGCCTCCGAGATGGACTTCATCGGCCGGATGATTGAGGACATTTGCTACAACAACGCCAAGAATTATTTCCAGTTCTGATGAAATACATCAAAATCAATCCGGCCGACAATGTGGCGGTGGCCCTCCAGGATCTCTCCAAGGGAGAGGTGGTGGAAGGCGTGACCCTGGCGATGGACATTCCCCGCGGCCACAAAATCGTCCTCCGCAGCCTCAGGGCGGGGGAGGACGTGGTCAAGTATGGTTTCCCCATCGGCCATGTGACCCGGGATGCCGAAGCCGGTACCCTGGTGGATCATTCCTGCATCAAGACCAACCTGGAAGGGCTGTTGGACTATCAGTATGAACCCCTGGATTCTGTAAGATCCTCCGGCAAGCCTGGGGATGATGCGTGTCATTCTGAGCGCGGCGAAGAATCCGCTGCAAGCTTCAAGGGTTTCAGAAGGGCCGACGGACAAGTTGGCATCCGCAACCAGATCTGGGTGATTCCCACCGTGGGCTGCGTGAACGGCATCTGCGAACAGATTGTGAACCGCTTCAAGGCAGAGATTGCCGGAGAGACATCTTCCGTGGACGCGGTGGTCCATTTCCCGCACAATTATGGCTGCTCCCAGCTGGGCGAAGACCATGAGAATACCCGCCAGATCCTTGCCGACATGGTGCATCATCCCAATGCCGGCGGCGTACTGGTGGTGAGCCTCGGTTGCGAAAACAACCAGCTGGATGCTTTCCGTGAACTGGTGGGCCCTGTGGATGCATCCCGCGTGAAAATGTTCGCGTGCCAGAAAGTGGACGACGAAATTCAGTACGGCGTGGAGCGCCTGCGGGAAATCTACGCCGTCTGCTCGAAGGATGAACGGACGGACGTTCCTGTGAGCGAACTCCGCGTGGGACTCAAATGCGGAGGCTCCGACGGCCTTTCCGGCATCACGGCCAACCCTCTGCTGGGCGTATTCTCCGACTGGATTGTGGCCCAGGGCGGCACCACCGTGCTCACGGAAGTCCCCGAGATGTTCGGTGCCGAGACCATCCTGATGAACCGTTGCCAGGACCGCGCCACCTTTGACAAGACGGTGCATCTGATCAATGACTTCAAGGAATACTTCATCAAGCAGGGGATGCCCGTGTACGAGAACCCTTCGCCGGGCAACAAGGCCGGCGGCATCTCTACCCTGGAAGAGAAATCCCTGGGCTGCACGCAGAAATGCGGGAAGAGCATCGTCCGCGGCGTACTGAGGTATGCCGAGCGCCTCAGCGTCAAGGGTTTGAATCTGCTGTCGGCCCCCGGAAACGACCTCGTGGCCTCCACGGCTCTTGCGGCCTCCGGCTGCCAGATCGTCCTGTTTACCACCGGCCGCGGAACACCCTTCGGCAGTTTCGTTCCCACCATGAAGATTTCCACCAACACCCCGCTTTCCGAAGCCAAGCCTTCCTGGATTGACTTCAACGCCGGCGTTCTGGCGCAAGGGGAGCCGATGGAAGAGGTATCGGCCCGTTTCATCGAATTCGTGCTGGCCGCCGCATCGGGCGAAGCGGTGAACAACGAAAAATACGGCATCCGCGAGATCGCTATTTTTAAACAAGGAGTAACTTTATAAAACACAGATATGGAAAGACTTAATCGAACGTCTGCACCGCAGGCAAAGCAGTACACCGAAAAGGTGATTCAGTTTGGCGAGGGCAACTTCCTTCGCGCATTCATCGAGTGGATTATCTGGAAAACCAACCAGAAGACGGACTTCAACGGCTCCGTGGTGGTGGTTCAGCCCATCGAGAAAGGCATGGTGGAATGGCTCAACGAACAGGACGGCCTCTATCACCTGAATCTTCAGGGGCTCCAGAACGGAGAGCCGGTGGACAGCGTGGACCTGATTGACGTGATTTCCCGCGGACTGAACCCCTATACTCAGTTTGAGGAGTACCTCAAGCTGGCCGAACAGCCTGAAATCCGCTTTGTAATTTCCAATACCACCGAGGCAGGCATCGCCTTCGACCCTGCCTGCAAATTTACCGACAAGCCCGCCGGCTCCTATCCCGGCAAGCTCACGCAGCTGTTGTATCACCGTTTCGAGTATTTCAAAGGCGCCAGGGACAAGGGCCTCATCCTTTTCCCTTGCGAGCTTATCTTCGAAAACGGCAGGCACCTCAAGGAATGCATCCGTCAGTATATCGACCTGTGGAACCTGGGTCCGGACTTCAGCGCCTGGTTTGAGGAGTGCTGCGGCGTGTACAGCACCCTCGTGGACCGCATCGTTCCCGGTTATCCGCGTGACACCGCCGCCCAGCTCTGCGAGCGTATCGGTTACGACGACCGTCTCCTGGACAAGGCCGAGATTTTCCATCTCTGGGTCATCGAGGCTCCCAAGGAAGTCGCCGCCGAATTCCCGGCCGACAAAGCGGGCCTCAACGTGCTCTTCGTGCCTTCCGAGGCTCCTTACCACGAGCGTAAGGTAACCCTCCTCAACGGCCCCCATACCGTACTGAGTCCCGTGGGCTATCTGAGCGGTCTCAATACCGTCAAGGAATGCTGCGAGGATCCCGAGGTGGGCAAGTTCGTGCACAAGGTGATGTTCGAGGAACTTCTTCCCACCTGCAACCTGCCCAAGGACGAGCTGGAGATATTCGCCGGCGATGTGATGGAACGCTTCCGCAATCCCTTCGTGAAGCATTTTGTCACCTCCATCATGCTCAACTCCTTCCCCAAGTTCAAGACCCGCGACCTGCCCGGTCTCAAGACCTATCTGGAGCGCAAGGGTGAACTGCCTCAGGGCATCGTCCTGGGCCTCGCCGGTATCTGCACCTATTACAAGGGCGGCAAAAGAGGAGAGGACGAGATCGTTCCCAACGACGACCCCAAGATCATGGATCTCCTGAAGGACCTCTGGGCCACCGGCGACGTGGCCAAGGTGGCCAGGGGCGTCCTGGCCGAAGCATTCATCTGGGGCGAAGACCTCAATGCCGTTCCGGGCCTGACCGACCTTCTCACCAAAGACCTGTCCCTGATTCAAGAGAAGGGCATGCGTGAAGCCGTTAAATCCATCCTATAGCTTATGTCCACACAGAAAAAATTGATGACCAACTGGCGGTGGTGGATCTGCAGCCTGCTGTTTGTGGCCACTACCGTGAACTACCTGGACCGCCAGGTGCTCTCCCTTACTTACAAGGAATTCATTGCACCGGAGTTCCACTGGACGGATGCCGACTACGGTACCATCACCTCTCTGTTCTCCATCTTCTACGCCATCGCCTGCCTCTTCGCCGGCAAATTCGTGGACTGGATGGGCACCAAGAAGGGCTATCTCATCGCCATCTGCGTATGGTCCGTGGGTGCCGTGATGCATGCCGCCTGCGGCATCGCCACCACCTGGTTTGTTCCCGAAGTGGATTCCGTGGCGGCCCTGAGGGCTGTCGAGGCCGGTTCCAACGTAGCCCTGGCCATTTCTACCGTATCCGTGTACCTGTTCCTCCTTTGCCGTGGCATCCTGGCGCTCGGTGAATCCGGAAACTTCCCGGCGGCCATCAAGGCCACGGCCGAGTTTTTCCCCAAGAAGGACCGTGCTTTCGCGACTTCCATCTTCAATGCAGGCGCTTCCGTCGGTGCGCTGGCCGCTCCGCTCCTGATTCCGCCGCTTGCCAAGCACCTGGGCTGGGAAATGGCTTTCATCATCATCGGCGCACTGGGCTTCCTCTGGATGTTCTTCTGGCAGTTCATGTATGACAAGCCTGAAAAGAGCAGGCACGTCAATACGGCGGAACTGGAGTATATTCACCAGGACGATGCCGAGGATGCGGCCGTCAAGGCTTCCTCGGCCGACGAGAAGTCCATCCCCTTCATGCAGTGCTTCCGCTACAGGCAGACGTGGAGTTTCATCGTGGGCAAGTTCCTCACCGATGGCGTGTGGTGGTTCTTCCTTTTCTGGGCTCCCGCTTATTTTCAGGACCAGTTCAATGCACCGGCCAGTTCTCCGCTGGGCCAGGGCCTTATTTTCACCCTCTACGCCATCGTGACGGTGGTTTCCCTGTTCGGCGGCTATCTGCCCAAGCTCTTCGTGGAGAAGAAGGGGATGGATCCGTATGCGGGCCGAATGCTTTCCATGCTCATCTTTGCCTTCTTCCCGCTGGTGGCCCTTGCCGCCCAGCCGCTGGGCGCCTACAGCCCCTGGTGGCCGGCCGTCCTCATCGGTATCGCCGGTGCGGGACACCAGGCCTGGAGCGCCAACATCTTCTCTACCGTGGGTGACATGTTTCCCAAGAGCACCATCGCTTCCGTTACCGGAATCGGCGCCATGGCGGGCGGTCTGGGCTCCATGATTATCCAGAAGGTGGCCGGTAACCTGTTCACTTATGCTGAGGGGCAGGGTGCCGCCTTCCATTTCATGGGCTTCGAAGGAAAGCCGGCCGGTTACTTCATCATGTTCTGCTTCTGCGGTCTGGCCTATCTGCTGGGCTGGATCATCATGAAGTCGCTGGTTCCCAAGTACAAACCTGTCGAGATTTAATCTATGGATATCTTTTCACTGAAAGGAAAGAACGCCTGGGTCACCGGGGCTGCTTATGGGATTGGCTTCGCCATCGCCAAGGCCTTCGTGGAGGCGGGCGTCGAGCATATCATTTTCAACACCTCCAACGAGGCTTCCATGCGAAAGGGCCTGGAAGCCTACAGGGAGGCCGGTATCACCAACGTGCACGGCTATGTGTGTGATGTCACCGACGAGGTGGCCGTGAAAGCCCTTGTGGACAGAATCCATCGGGAGGTGGGCCGGATTGACATCCTGGTGAACAACGCCGGCATCATCAAGCGCATTCCCATGCACGAGATGTCCCGGGCCGAGTTCCAGCGGGTGATCGATGTGGACCTCGTGGGGCCGTACATCTGCGCCGCCGCCGTCGTTCCCGAGATGATGGAGCGCCGGGAGGGAAAGATTATCAACATCTGCTCCATGATGAGCGAACTGGGCCGCGAGACGGTGAGCGCCTATGCCGCCGCCAAGGGTGGCCTCAAAATGCTCACGCGCAACATCTGTTCGGAATACGGCGAGTACAACATCCAGTGCAATGCCATCGGCCCCGGATATATCGCCACGCCCCAGACCGCTCCGCTGCGCGAAAGGCAGGCCGATGGTTCCCGCCATCCCTTCGACTCCTTCATCTGCGCCAAGACCCCTGCCGGCCGCTGGCTGGACCCTGATGAACTCGCCGGTCCTGCCGTTTTCCTGGCCTCCAAGGCTTCGGATGCCGTCAACGGCCACATCCTCTATGTGGACGGCGGTATCCTGGCGTATATCGGAAAACAGCCCAAATAGCACTCCTGCGGGGCGCACGTTTCGCTCCGGAGTCCTTCGAATCAACGTATGGAACAAGTATTCAGTTATATCATCGGCCTGGGTGCCGCGGTGATGATGCCCATCCTGTTCTTCATCCTGGGCGTTTGCATCGGCATCAAGCCCGGCAAGGCGCTCAAGAGCGGCCTGCTGGTGGGCGTGGGTTTCGTGGGCCTGAGCGTGGTGACGGCCCTCCTGACCTCCTCCCTGGGCACTCCGTTGAAGGAGATGACCGAGATTTACGGCCTGCAGCTGGGCATCTTCGACATGGGATGGCCGGCCGCCGCATCGGTGGCCTACAATACCACCGTGGGGGCATTCATCATCCCGGTTTGCCTGGCGGTCAACATTGTCCTGCTGCTGGTGAAGGCCACCAATACCATCAACATCGACTTGTGGAACTACTGGCACTACGCCTTTATCGGCGCCGTTGTGTATTTTGCCACGGACAGTATCTGGTATGGCTTCTTCGCCGCCATCATCTGCTTCGTCATTACGCTCGTGATGGCCGACCTTACCACCAAAAAATTCCAGGGCTACTACAAGGACATGGACGGGATTTCCATTCCGCAGCCTTTCGTCCAGGGTTTCGTCCCCTTCGCCGAAGGACTCAACTGGTGCTTTGACAAGATTCCCGGCTTCGACAGGCTGGACATCGATGCCGAAGGCCTCAAGAAGAAGTTCGGCGTGCTGGGAGAACCGCTGCTGCTGGGCGTGCTGGTGGGCATCCTCATCGGCTGCCTCAGTTATCGCAGCTGGACGGAGGTGGTGGATCATATCCCCGCCATCCTGGGGCTGGGCATCAAGATGGGGGCCGTGATGGAACTGATTCCGCGAATCACCTCGCTGTTCATCGAAGGCCTAAAGCCCATTGCCGAAGCCACCAAAGACCTGGTTTCCAGAAAGTTCAAGAACTCGGCCGGCATCAATATCGGCATGAGCCCGGCCTTGGTAATCGGCCATCCCACCACCCTGGTGGTGTCGCTGCTGCTGATTCCCTGCACGCTGCTGCTGGCCGTGGCCCTGCCCGGAAACGAGTTCCTGCCCTTGGCTTCGCTGGCCGGAATGTTCTATGTGTTCCCGGCGGTACTGCCCGTTACCAGGGGCAATGTGGTAAAGACATTCCTTATCGGCCTGGTGTCCCTGACGGTGGGCCTGTATTTCGTGACCGACCTGGCTCCGTACTTCACGCAGGCGGCGCAGGATGTCTATGCCCGCACCGGCGACACGGCCGTGGCCATCCCGGAAGGCTTCCTGGGCGGCAGCCTGGACTTTGCTTCCAGCCTCTTCTCCTGGGTCATCTTCCATCTGGTACACGACTTCAAACTCATCGGCAGCGGTATTCTCGTTGTGGGAACTACCGTGATGGCCGTCTTCAACCGCAGAAGAATTATCAAAGCTTCCTATGAAAAAGTTAATTAGCCTGTCGGCCCTGTTGCTGACAACTCTCATCATGAGCGCACAAACCCAATATACCATCCAGACGGCCTGTCATCCGGCCGATGTAAAGACGTACGACACCGAAACCCTCCGTTCCCGTTTTATGATGCCGGAGGTGATGGTCTCCGACGAAATCCGTCTCACTTATTCCCTCTACGACCGTTTCATCTTCGGCGGAGCGGTGCCTGCCACCAAACCCTTGAAGCTGGAGACGATCGACCCCCTGAAGGCCCCTTATTTCCTTTTTGCCCGTGAACTGGGCATCATCAATATCGGCGGGGAAGGCATCGTGACGGTAAGCGGAAAGGATTATGTCCTGAAGTTCAAGGAAGCCCTGTATGTGGGACGGGGGAATGAAGAGGTCATCTTCAAAAGCAAAGATGCGGCGCATCCGGCCAAGTTCTATCTCAATTCCGCCACGGCACACAAGGCCTACAAGACCCAGCTGATCACCATCGACGGCCGCAAAGGCTCGCTCAAGGCCAATTCCTTTGCCGCCGGCAAGATGGAGGACAGCAACGACCGTGTCATCAACCAGCTGATCGTGAACAACGTGCTGGAGGAAGGGCCCTGCCAGCTGCAGATGGGGCTTACCGAGCTCAAGCCCGGTTCTGTCTGGAATACCATGCCGGCTCACACCCACGCCCGCCGCATTGAAGCTTATTTCTACTTCAATGTGAAACCGGGAAACATGATTTGCCACCTGATGGGAGAGCCCCGGCAGGAGCGCCTCCTCTGGCTGGCCAACGAGCAGGCCGTGATGAGTCCCGAATGGAGCATCCACGCCGCGGCCGGCACCTCCAACTACATGTTTATCTGGGGCATGGCCGGTGAGAACCTGGACTATGGCGACATGGACAAGATCCCTTATACGGAAATGCGTTAGTTTTCCGTCATACCGAGTGAAGAATCTAATTCCAAGTAAAACAATATGGCAAAAGTAGTAAGTTTCGGCGAAGTGATGCTTCGCCTCTCGACCCCGGGATACCAGCGTTTTTCCCAGGCTCGCCAATTTGACGCAACCTTCGGCGGCGGTGAGGCCAATGTGGCCGTGTCGCTGGCCAACTACGGCGTGGACGCCCATTTTGTGACGCGCCTTCCCAAAAACGACATCGCCGACATGTGTACGGCCGAACTCAAGGGGCTGGGCGTGAATCTGGACGGCGTGGTGTACGGCGGAGACCGTGTGGGGATCTATTATCTGGAAACCGGAGCGGTGGCCCGTGGTTCCAAAGTGGTCTATGACCGCGCCCACTCCGCCATCTCCGAAATCCAGCCCGGCATGGTGGACTGGCACAAGGTGCTGGAAGGGGCCGACTGGTTCCACTGGACCGGCATTACCCCTGCCCTGAGCCAGGGGGCGGCCGATGCCTGTCTGGAAGCCATCAAGGTGGCCAATGAACTGGGCGTGAAGGTGTCCTGCGACCTCAACTACCGCAAGAAACTCTGGAAATACGGCAAGACGGCCGCCGAGGTGATGCCCGCCCTGGTGGAAGGCTGCGACCTTATTCTTGGCAACGAGGAAGATGCCGAGAAGGAGTTCGGCATCAAGCCCGAAGGCTTCGACGCCGAGAAAAC
Source organism: uncultured Bacteroidia bacterium (assembly GCA_902794005.1). Lineage (GTDB taxonomy): Bacteria > Bacteroidota > Bacteroidia > Bacteroidales > UBA932 > Cryptobacteroides. Next base: position 47,787 of record CADBFO010000021.1, on the reverse strand, counting down.
CGGCGGTGAGATTGACCAGAGCATCTTTGTGAGCGTAGCAGAGCAGCTGATGAAAAAGTTCCCGAAGTGCAAGAAAGTGGCCATCACCCTGCGCGGCTCCATCAACGCCAACCACAACACCTGGGGCGGCGTTCTGTACGATGGCAAGACCCTTTGGCAGAGCCGTCGGTACGACATCACCCACATCGTGGACCGTGTGGGCGGCGGCGATTCCTTCATGGGCGGTCTCCTGTACGGCCTCATCGCCTACGATACCGACCAGGAAGCCATCGAGTTCGCTGCGGCAGCCTCCTGCCTCAAGCACACCATCCTGGGCGACTACAACCGTGTTACGGTCTCTGAAGTGGAAGGTTTAATCAAAGGCGGCGGTTCCGGTCGCGTAAGCCGCTAAGTGTCAATCAGAACGAAGAGAAGAATCCATATGGCAAAATTCAATAAAATCGACACAATCAACATCATCCGCAGCACCGGAATCGTCCCGGTGTTCTACAACAAGGATGTGGAACTCACCAAGAAGGTGGTGAAGGCCTGCTATGACGGCGGCATCCGCGCCTTCGAATTCACCAATCGCGGCGACGGCGCCAACAAGGTGTTCGAGGAGGTCATCGCTTTCGTCCGGAAGGAATGCCCCGGGATGGCCCTGGGCGCCGGTACCATCCTGGATGCGCCTACCGCCGTCCTCTATCTGCAAATGGGGGCCGATTTCCTGGTATCGCCCTGCATGGTGGAGGACGTGGTGAAGGTGGCCAACCGCCGCGGCATCCCGTACAGCCCCGGCTGCGGCACCGTGACCGAGATTGTCAAGGCCCAGGAACTGGGCTGCGACCTGGTGAAGGTTTTCCCGGCCGGCAACGTGGGCGGCCCGTCTTTCGTGAAGAACATCCTGGGCCCGCTTCCCTGGGCCATGGTGATGTGTACCGGTGCCGTAGAGCCTACGGAAGAGAATCTGACGGCCTGGGGAAAGAGCGGCGTCACCGCCGTGGGCATGGGTTCCAAGCTTTTCCCCAAGGACGTCGTGGCCGCCGGAGACTGGAAATCCATCTCTGACCTCTGCGCCAAGTCTCTGGCCTGGTTCCGGAAATAATCGGCCGATATCCCTTAAAGCACGAACCCCGGAGACGCATCTTCGGGGTTCGTCGTATGAAAAAAGGAATGGCAGGGCCGTAAGCCGCTTTCTGTTTTTGAATCTGTCATTTATCTTCGCAACCTACCCCCCGGCATCAGGCGGGCAGCCCTCAACTGCCGGTATATTTGGTCTTGCAGGCCCGGGCAGCGTACCCGCCAGCTGTCGCCAGACGGCGTCGTGGGCTCTTACCCCGCGTTTTCACCCTTACCGGAGAAAAACTCCGGCGGTTCTTTTCTGTTACGCTGCTTAAAGATTGCTCCCTACTGTGCTTTCCACAGCCGGGTGCCCTTCCCTGTGCGGACTTTCCTCAGGGCCGGAGCCCCGCGACAGATCGTCCTGCCATTCCGCTGGCAAAGGTACGAAAAAAACAATACCTCTACAATTCTTTATAGGCGTTTAAGATAAATCGTATGGCTCCCATGCCATGTACGCCGTATGCCCCGAAATCAAAGGTGATGTCCGTCCCCTTGAAGTACTGTTCGGCCTTCTGGCCGTTGATGAAGGGGACCGTGGTGTCTTGCGTGCTGTGGAAGAAATGGATGGGGTGGCGGGGGATGAAGTTGAGCACCGAATTCATCATGAGCGCCTTGTACAGACGGGCGGTCTGCGGGTTCTCCTTGTCGCGTCCGACGTCGGTCATCAGCTCGCTGACGGATTTGGCGTTCATCAAGATGTTGATCTGTTTCACCGTATAGTTCTTGGAATTGATCCATTCGTCATAATGTTCCAGGAGGGTCGGTTTGAAAAAAACGGAAATGTCCAGGCCAAGGTTCTCTCCTTCGTTGATTCCCTGGACAATCATGGGAATGGCGCAGGGGATGCCGGTCATGTCTTCCAGAATGGAAACGTCGAAGGTGGCGGCAAGGTCGTAGGGGCCGCCGCCGGCATAGACCGCCTTGATGGGGAGCTGGTCTTCGTATTCGTTCTGAATCATGTCCATGACCCCCAGGGTGGTGGACCCTCCCTGGGAATAGCCCAGCAGAATCACCTCTTCGCTTTCCGGCTCGCGGCCGATGTATTTCAGGTAAGGTTTCACGGCCAGGGCCATGTCCACTACGCTGCGGGCGGTGCTTTCCACGTGCATGTACGGGTGGATGCGGTCTTTGGTGACGCCGAAGCCGATGTAATCGGCCACGACGACGGCATATCCGCGACCGGCCAGGAGGCCTTCCAGCGGGAAACTCTCCGAAGGGCACTCATAGTTGGCGCCGATGGTGAAATGGCTCACGATGAGCATGTTCTTGATTTTCCCTTTGGCGGGTAAAAGCAGTTTCCCGGAGAGGGTGAGGGGAGATCCGTCGATGTCGTGCCCCTGATAGGTGCCTGCGATGTGGATGAGCCGGTTGCTCTCGATGCTGCCCAGAATATCTTTCACGATATCGGTGGCGGTTATGGATGCCAATTTGGTTTCCGCGCCATCTCCCGTTTCCATAAAACGGATTTCCGGGTTGAGGCTGTTTCCCATCAGGATGTCGCTGCTGCTCACCTTGGTGATGCGGAAAGTTTCAAAGTCTGCCACTTCCACGTCGGGATGCCGGCAGCCGCATAGGAGCAAGGCCAGAAGGCCGGAATAAAAAAGGCTTCTTTTCATAATCCTACCATTTGTAATATGCACCGAAACAGATGAGGCGGGAGGCCGCCTGATAGATGTGATAAGGGTCGGACAGGGAGTTGAGCATGCCCAGCTCCACGTTGCCGCCCCAGTGTCCCTTGCCGATCTCCAGTCCGATCCAGTTGAGGTTCAGGGCAAAGCCGGCCTTGAACTGCCTGAGGTTGTCGAATGCGAAGATGGCTCCCGCACCCAGGCCGGAATAGAGCCGGACCAGGGGACGGTGCAGCCAGGTGAAGCGGACGGTGGGCATAAGTACGATGTCCCAATTGCGCACCGGTACTTCAGGCACGGTCAGTTTGTGGTAGCGGTCAAAGGTGCCCTCTTTCCAGAAGATGCCTTCGGCATCGGCCTGGATGCCCACGCTCACAACTTTGGTGAAGCGGTAGAGGTATTCGGCATAGAAGTGTCCGGTATAGCCGAAACTGTACTTTTCATTGCGGGTATAACTGCTGGGAAGGCTTTCCGGGGAGGGATGGATTCCGGCTACGGTAGGTTGGAATGCCATCGTCTCGAACAGCATGTCCCCCCATCCCAGCCGGAAGGTGTGCCTGCCCTCGGGCGGCTGTGCACCGAAAACGGGCACAGCCATGCAAAAGAGCAGGATCATGAGTAATCTTTTCATTCTTTAAATCCGGGCGCGGATGGCCTGGGTGGCTTCTTCGTAACCGGGTTTTTCCAACAGGGCGAACATGTTCTTCTTGTAGTCCTCTACGCCGGGCTGGTTGAACGGATTCACGCCCAGGGTATAGGCACTGACGCCGCAGGCGAACTCGAAGAAATACAGGAGGGCGCCCAGGTTCTGCGCATCCAGCTTTTCGATGGAGACCGTCATCTGGGGAACGCCGCCGTCGATATGGGCCAGGCGGGTTCCCAGTTCGGCCATGTGGTTGCAATGCTCCACATGCTTGCCGGAGAGGAAGTTGAGCTGATCCAGATTCTGCTCGTCGGAGCCGATGACCATGCTGCGCTGCGCTGTCTCTACGTGGAGGACGGTTTCGAACATGATACGGGTTCCCTGCTGGATGAACTGGCCCATGGAGTGGAGGTCGGCGGTGTTGTTGACGCTGGCGGGGAAGATGCCGGTGCCGTCCTTGCCCTCGGATTCGCCGTAGAGCTGCTTCCACCATTCGGCCACAAAGCTGAGCTTGGGATTGTAGTTGACGAGGATTTCCGTGCTCTTGCCGTATTCGGAGAAAAGGAGGTTGCGCATGGCGGCATAAACCACGGCCGGGTTCTGGGCCGATTTGACGGCGAGGGCATTTTCGGCCTTGCGGGCTCCTTCCAGGAGGGCCTTGGTGTCCAGGCCGGCGGCGGCGATGGGCAGCAGGCCCACCGGGGTGAGGACGGAGAATCGGCCGCCCACGTTATCGGGAACGACGAAGGTCTTGTAGCCTTCCTGGGTGGAAAGGGTCTTGAGGGCGCCTTTCTTGGCATCGGTGATGGCCACGATGCGCTGGGCGGCGTCGGCCTTTCCGTAACGCTGCTCAATGAACTGCTTCACGATACGGAAGGCCACGGCAGGCTCCGTAGTGGTGCCGCTCTTGGAAATGACGATGCAGGCCACGTTGCGCTCGGCGGCCAGGTCCATCAGTTCGGCCAGGTATTCCTCGGAGAGGTTGTTGCCGGCGAAGACCACCTCGGGGGCATCCTTGTGCTTGAGCTGCCTGGCGAAGTTATGGCTCAGGGCCTCGATCACGCACTTGGCGCCCAGGTAGCTGCCTCCGATGCCGATGGCAATCACCAGGTCCACGCCCTTCTCCTTCCAGAGATGGCAGATGGCGTCGATATCGCCGAGAATGGAGGCCGGAACTTCGGAGGGAAGGTGTTTCCATCCCAGGAAATCGTTTCCGGCGCCGTTTTCGCTTTCCAGTACATCGAAAGCTTCCAGGGCCTTGTTGACATAAGCTTCATATTTGGCAGGCTCAATGAAGGAAGCGCAGCCTTTGATATCTACATTTACCATAACTATTGTGTATTAATATTTTTCATAACCTGCAAAAATAGCAATTTCTTAGAGATAATCCTAATATGACCGCCGGGATAATCCGGATGATTTTGGGGGAACTTGTTTGCGAATCAGGAACGGATTGATTATTTTTGAAAAACCATTCAAATGCAAGCTCCATGAATCACCGTCTTCCCTCTGCCCTTGCCGCCCTTGTGTCCGTGGTGGCGATGGCCGCCATGACCGTTTCCTGCAAGCCAACAGGCGGCGGAAGCGGGGCGGGCGTTCCCGCAGATACGCTGCTAAGGGCTTTGTGACCCTGGGCGTGCAGGGGAGGAAAGCCGTCCTTCGGCTGGAACTGAAGGGGGTAAGCGCCTGTTTGGGAGAAGTTCCGCTGAGCGCCGGGGAAACCCTCCTTTCCCTCAGCAGTTCATCGGACGGCCTGCAGTACCGCTTCTTTGCAGACGGCCGGGAAGTGGGAACCCTGGATACCTCTCTGCTGAGCACGGAGGTGGTCGGCGGCTTCACGGGGGTTACCATCGGCCTGTATGCCGTCGGGGGGAAGGCGTCCTTCTCTTACTTTGATTACAAAGAGTAGGCGTTCCTGTCTTTTTTGTGAATATCGGAAAAATAATTGTGTTCTTTTAGAAAAAAAAGCGTACTTTTGTACCCCGTATTTACGAAAACCATCCACTGCCTTATGAAATACGGGTTCGACAACGAAAAGTACCTGAAAATCCAATCGGAACGCATCAAGCAGCGCATCGCCACCTTCGGTGACAAACTTTACATGGAGTTCGGCGGCAAACTGTTTGACGATTACCACGCCAGCCGCGTCCTCCCCGGCTTCGAACCCGACAGCAAGTTTCAGATGCTCACCCAGCTCAAGGACGATCTGGAGATTGTCATTGTCATCAGTGCCGTCGATATCGAAAAAAACAAGGTCCGCAGCGACCTGGGCATCACTTATGACGTGGATGTGCTGCGTCTCCGCGAGGAATTCATGTCCCGCGGATTCAGCGTGAACAGCGTGGTCATCACCCATTTCAACGGCCAGTCCAGCGCCGAGGCCTACCGCACACGCCTGGAAAAGATGGATATCAAGGTCTATTACCATTATACCATCGAAGGGTATCCGCACAACGTGGCCCTGATCGATTCGGATGAAGGGTTCGGCAAGAACGACTATGTGGAGACTTCCAAGCCGCTGGTGGTGGTCACGGCTCCCGGGCCCGGCAGCGGCAAGATGGCCGCCTGCCTGAGCCAGCTCTATCAGGAAAACAAGCGGGGTGTCAAGGCCGGTTACGCCAAGTTCGAGACTTTCCCTGTCTGGAACCTGGCGCTGACCCATCCTGTAAACCTGGCGTATGAGTCCGCCACGGCCGACCTGGAAGACGTGAACATGATAGACCCCTTCCATCTGGACGCCTATGGGGAGACGGCCGTGAACTATAACCGCGACATTGAGATTTTCCCGGTGATGAACGCCCTCTTTGAAGATATTTACGGGGAGGCGCCTTACAAGTCTCCCACGGACATGGGCGTGAACATGATCGGCTATTGCATCAGCGACGACGAGCTGTGCTGCGAGGCCTCCCGGCAGGAGATTATCCGCCGTTATTTTGCCTCTCTGTGCAATTTTGCCGACGGAAAGGCCACGGAGGGCGAAGTGAACAAAATCGGCCTGGTGATGAAACGGGCCAAGATTACGGTAAACGACCGCAAATGTACGGTGGCGGCCCGTGAGCGTCTGGAGAAGGCGCAGAAGGCCACCGCCGCCATCGAACTGGCCGACGGAACCCTCATCACCGGAGAGACCAGTCCGCTGCTGGGCCCCAGTGCGGCACTGCTTTTGAATGCTATCAAACACCTGGCAGGCATTGCTCACAATGTGAAACTGATTCCGCAGACGATGATACAGCCCATCCAGAAACTCAAGGTGGAGTATTTGCACGGACATAATCCGCGCCTGCACACGGACGAGGTGCTGGTGGCCATCTCCATGATGGGGCGCCTGGACGAGAACTGCCGCCTGGCGCTGGAGCAGCTGCCCAACCTGGCGGGTGCCCAGGTCCATTCCACCGTCATGCTCAGTGAGGTGGACCGCAAGACTTTCAACAAGCTGGGCATCGGCCTTACCTGTGACCCGGTACGCAAAATCAAGAAAGTGGAAAAATGAAGAAATTTTGGATTCTGGTTCTGGGACTTACCCTCTGCGCCTGTTCCGAGGCGCAGGTGAAGGAGTATCGGCTGAAGGTGGTGAAGGAATACCCTCACCGCACGGATGCCTATACCCAGGGGATCTTCTTCCAGGACGGGATCCTGTATGAAACGACCGGTCAGTACGGGGAGAGCACCATCCGGACCGTGGACCTGGCCACCGGGGAGCCGATCGCCCTTAAAAAATTGAGCCGCAAGTACTTCGGTGAAGGCTCGGCTGTCCTTGACGGAGAGCTTTATGTCCTGACATGGACCAATAAGGTGGCTTTCCGTTACGATGCCGCCACACTGGCGTACAAAGCCACGGTGAGTTACCCCCGTGAGGGCTGGGGACTCACTACGGACGGGAAACAGCTCATTGCCAGCGATGGCGGCTCGGCGCTGTATTTTATGGACAGGAACCTGAAAGTGCTCCGGAAACTGCCGGTCACCTTGAACGGACGTCCGGTCCGCTACCTGAACGAGTTGGAGTGGATTGACGGAAAAATCTGGGCCAACGTGTACACCACGGAATCCATTGTCATCATCAATCCTTCCTCCGGCAAGGTGGAAGGGCTGGTGGACTGCGCCGGTCTGCTTCCCGCTAAACTGCGGGCCCCTGACACGGATGTGCTCAACGGAATTGCCCGTGACGCTGCGGGGCGCATTTACCTGACCGGAAAGAACTGGCCTCGTTTATATCAGATAGAACTGATTGAAAAATAAAATTTGGGGTATCAGGCGGGTGCCTGATTGAGAGAGTCCCATTGAACTTGATACGGTTGATACCGTCGTAAGGAAATGAAAAAAACACTGCTTTCTGCAGCACTGTGCGTGCTGCATGTCTGCGCCGCCGTCGCGCAGGAAAAGACCGAGCGTCTGGACTCGGTGGTCGTGTCCGCTTCCCGGGCCGACGAATACACGCCCGTTACTTTCACCACGGTTGGAAAGGATGAGCTACGTGCTTCCAATCCCATGAATTCCCTTCCGATGACCCTGAATCTGCTGCCTTCGGTGGTCACCTACAACGAAGGCGGAACCGGACTGGGCAATTCGGCCATGACCATCCGCGGCAGCAAAGGGTCCCAGATCAATGTGACGCTCAACGGCATCACGCTCAATGACGCCGAGTCCCAGGAGGTGTTCTGGGTGAACATTCCGGCCCTCGCCAGTCTCATCTCCGGCGTTCAGGTCCAGCGCGGCCTGGGTACGACCGCCAACGGGGCGGGGGCGTTCGGAGCCAGCATCAATATGCACACGGCCTTTGTCCAGCCCGACCCGTCGGCCCGCTTGGAGTTCAGCGCCGGTTCGTTCGGCACCATGATGGCTTCTGCCGCCGTTTCCAGCGGAAAACTTCCGAGCGGGCTATACTTTGACCTGGCCATGAATCTTGGCAGCACCGACGGATATATCCGGAATGCTCATGTGGGCTCCTCATCGCTGTTTGCCGTCCTGGGCTGGCTCAGCGGCCCCCGCTCCCTGAGACTTACCTATCTGATGGGCCAGCAGGTGAGCGGCATCACCTGGGACGGCATCGACCTGGAACAGTACTACAAGGACCGCCGTTACAACGGGGCGGGGGAATATGTGGACGAAGCCGGTCATGTACGGTACTATGACAACCAGACGGACAATTATATACAGCACCACGTTCAGTTGAACTATACCCGTCGTTTCGAAGAACGTCTTACCTGGGTGAACACGGTCAATTATACCCGCGGGGACGGATTCGACGAGTACTACAAGATGAACCGGAAGTTCGCCAATTTCGGATTCCCTTCCCGGTATTCGGGCCGGAGCGACATGATTTACCGCAAGCTGATGGACAATGATCTCTGGGTGCTCAATTCCAGCCTCCGCTACCGGACCGAAGGATTGAGCGTCACCGCCGGAGCCAATTTGTCGTGGTATCGGGGCGGCCATTGGGGGGAAGTCCTATGGGCCCGGAAAGCAGCCCGGAACTTTGATTATGCTTCCCTGGACTGGTACGGCAATACCGGTTGGAAAAACGAGACAAGCGCTTTTGTGCGGGCCGAGTATCGGCCGCTTCCCTGGCTCACCGCCTATGCGGATCTGCAGTACCGCACCATCGGCTACCGCCTTCATGGGGCCGACGACGACTGGCTGGAATTCGGCGCTGTGCCGGAAGACCTGCTGGATTACACCCGCCGATGGAATTTCTTCAATCCCCGCGCCGGTCTCACCGCCGCCTGGGGAATCCATAAGATTTATGCCTCGGCCGCCCTGGGACACCGGGAACCGGGCAGGGGAGACATCAAGGAAAATGTCAAGGGAGACGGGGCGGCCATCGAGCCCGAGCGGATGCTGGATATCGAGGCCGGTTATGAACTCCGCACCCGGAACTTCTCGGCCTCCCTGAACCTTTATGCCATGGAATACTGGGATATGCTGCTGGAGACGGGCCGGCTGTCTTCCAGCGGCTATGCCATCAAGGAGAATGTCCCCCGCGCCTGGCGTCGCGGCGTGGAGTTGTGTGCAAGCTGGGAGCCTCTGGAATGGCTTCGACTGGACGGAAATGCCACCCTGTCCATGAACCAGATTGCCGACTATACGTCTTATGTCCCGTACGAGGACTATTCGGCCACCCATCCGGTGCATTATGGCAAAACCACCATGTTGATGTCTCCCTCGGTCATTGGAATGCTGCGGGTGAGTTTACGGCCCTGGAAAGGCGGGCAGTTTACCGTGGACGGGAAATATGTGGGCCGGCAGTACCTGGACAATTCCCTGCGGGAAGAGATGGCGGTCCCGGCTTACTGGCTGGCGAATCTTTCTCTGGGACAGGTCTTTTCCATCGGAGAAAAAAAGCTGGGCCTCACGGTTTATGTGAATAATTTTCTCAACCGACTGTATTATGCCTCCGGCTGGCGCTGGGAGAGTTACGATGCGGAATCCGGGATCATCCATACGGGAATTGGGGTATATCCGCAGCCTCCTTGTAATTTTATGATAAAGGCGTCCCTTTATTTTTAAAAAAATTTATTTAATAAAGAAAAGTTTAAAAAATTTTGCAGATATAAATACTTTGTTTATATTTGCATCAGAAAAACGTATCTTCTAACCAACTAATTAACCTTCTTCTTTAAAGGTAAGAATACACTACTAACTAACCAAGTAAAGGGCTCGCAGTGATTGTGAGCCCTTTATTTATATAAATCACGGTGTCAGCGCTGCTGGTACTGCAGGGCGAGTCCTCCGGCGGAGGTCTCCTTGTACAGGGAGGGGAGGTCTTTCCCGGTCTGTTTCATCACCGCAACCACGTGGTCGAAAGAAATGCGGTGTCGCCCGTCGGAGAAGGTGGAGTAGATGTTGGCGTCCAGGGCACGGGTGGCGGCAAAAGCGTTCCGCTCGATGCAGGGAATCTGTACCAGGCCGCAGATGGGGTCGCATGTCATCCCCAGATGATGCTCCAGGCCCATCTCTGCCGCGTATTCCACTTGATAGGGACTGCCGCCGAAGAGCTGGCATGCGGCGGCCGATGCCATGGCGCAGGCGACTCCTACTTCTCCCTGGCAGCCGACTTCCGCGCCGGAAATGGAGGCATTCTGTTTGACGACGTTGCCCACAAGGCCGGCCGTGGCCAGGGTGTGGATGATCTTGGTGTCGCTGAAAGAATGTCCATGGGACAGGTGGTAAAGAACACCGGGCATTACGCCGCTGGAGCCGCAGGTGGGGGCGGTGACGATGGTGCCGCCGGCTGCGTTCTCCTCGCTTACGGCAAGGGCGTAGGCGAACACCAGGCCGCGCGAACGGAGGTTGGGCTGGTACCCGAGCGCTTTCACGTGATAGACAGAGGCTTTCCGGGAAAGGTTCAGCGGGCCGGGAAGCCTGCCGTCCGTATCCAGGCCCCGTTCCACGGAGGCTTTCATCGCTTCCCACACTTCCATCAGGTAGTCCCAGATTCCGGGCCCTTCACACAAGTCCACGTATTCCCAGAGATGGCGGCCGTGGCTGTCGCACCACTGGACAATCTCCGTGAGGGTGTTCATGTCGTACACTTCTCCGGAAAGGCTCATTTCCCTGCCGGGCCCCTCGGAGAGAGCGCCGCCGCCGACAGAATAGACCGTCCATTCCTCCAGCACCGATCCCTCGGCGTCAAAAGCCTTGAAGAGCATGGCGTTGGAGTGGTACTCCAGAAAGCGGGAGGGCTCCCAGATGATGGTTGTGGGGGCAATGGGCTCCAGCGCTTCCAGGATGGCGATATCGGTCATGTGGCCCTTGCCCGTAGCGGCGAGGGAGCCGAAGAGCGTGACTTCGAAGCGGGCGCTGTCCCCGCTGTGGCGGCCGGCAAAAAGCCGGGCGGCCTTGTTGGGTCCCATGGTATGGGAAGAGGAGGGCCCTTTCCCGATGTTGTAAAGTTCTCGAAGCGAATGCATAAGCTGTTATTTCAATAGTTCGGGCCGGCGTTCGCGGGTGCGGCGGACGGCCTGTTCGTCCTGCCAGGCGCGGATGAGTTTGGGATTGCCGCTCAGGAGAACGTCGGGCACTTTCCAGCCGTTGAAATCGGCCGGACGGGTATAGACGGGAGGGGAGACCAGCCCGTCCTGGAAGGAGTCGCTCAGGGCCGATGTCTCGTCGGTGAGTACGCCGGGGATCAGGCGGATGATGCTGTCGGCCAGCAGGGCGGCGGGAATTTCGCCGCCGCTCACCACGAAGTCTCCCACGGAGATTTCGCGGGTGACAAGGTGTTCGCGGATGCGCTCGTCGATACCTTTGTAATGCCCGCACAGGATGATGATGTTTTCTTTGAGCGACAGTTCGTTGGCGATGCCCTGGGTGAGGATTTCCCCGTCCGGCGCCATGTAGATGACTTCGTCGTATGGGCGCCGGGCCTTCAGGTCGTTGATGCAGTTGAAGACCGGTTCCACCATCATCACCATGCCGGCATCTCCGCCGTAGGAATAGTCATCCACCGTCTGTCGGGAACCCAGGCCATACTGGCGAAGGTCGTGGATGTGGATTTCTGCAAGGCCTTTCTTGACGGCCCGGCCGGGAATGGAATGGCTGAGAGGGCTCTCCAGCAGTTCCGGAACAACGCTGATGATATCGATTCTGAGCATGACTGAACAAATGTGCTGCAAAAATAGCTTTTTTTCGTGGAATATTCTTATATTTGTAAACTATTGTTTAACCTTATTATAAACGTATGAGTGAAGAAATTAAGCCTGTGGTAGCCGAGGAGCCCGCAGATGTAGCAAAAGAGGAACAGAACTATGGCGAGAAAACCCTCGCGGAACTTTCGGAACTGTTCCAGACGTTGATTGAAAGCGAAGACCGTATGACTCGGTCCAAGGAGGCGGAAGCCATCAAGTCCGCCTTCTATAAGCGCCTCTCCAAGGAGAAGGCCGAAGCCGGCGAGGACGAGGTCGTGGAGGAGCCCGATGAGAACACCTCTTCCGAAGAGGCTACCGTTCCCCTGCAGAGCGGTCCCATCAGCCCCTTTGCCGCCATCGAGGCCGGTTTCAAGGCACTCTATGTGAAATATAAGAAAGAGCGCGCAGAATACAACAGGGAGCTGGATGCCCAGCGGGAAGAGAATTTCGCCAAAAAGCAGGCCGTCATCGAGGAACTCAAGGTCCTCGTGGAGCAGCCCGGCGATATGAAGGATGCCTTCCCCAAGTTTCGTGACATCCAGAACCGTTGGCGGGAAATCGGCCCGGTTCCCCAGCAGAATTTCCGGGACATCAATGACACTTATCAGCTCTATGTCACCAAGTTCTATGACCTGGTGGATATCAACCGCGAACTCCGGGACCTGGATTTCAAGAAGAATCTGGAAGCGAAGACCGCCTACTGCGAACAGGCGGAGGCCCTTGCCGGGGAAGAGGATGTGGTGGAAGCCTTCAAGGAACTCCAGAAGCTGCACGAACTGTGGAAGGACCTGGGCCCCGTGGCCAAGGAATTCCGCGAAAGCATCTGGGAGCGCTTCCGTGCCGCGACCAGCATTGTCAATAAGCGCTATCAGGCCCATTTTGAAGGGCTCAAAGCCCAGCAGGTAGAGAACCTTGCCGCCAAGAGCGCCCTCTGCGAGCAGGTGGAGGCTATTGCAGAGAAGGAGATCAGCTCCTCCACCGAGTGGAATGCCCTGAGCAAGGAAATCGAGGACATTCAGGCCAAGTGGCGCGGCATCGGCTTTGCCACCCGCAAGGAAAACCAGAAGATATATGAGCGCTTCCGCGCCGCCTGCGACAAGTTCTTCGAGCGCAAGCGCGCCTCCTTTACGGAGTTCAAGGACAGCATGAACGCCAATTTGGAGAAGAAGATGGCCATCATCGAGGAAGCCGAGTCCCTCAAGGACAGCACCGACTGGAAGGCCACCGCAGATCGTCTCATCGAACTGCAGAAGCAGTGGAAGGAAATCGGGGCCGTCCCTCGCAAGAAGAGCGAGCAGATCTGGAAGCGTTTCCGCGCCGCCTGCGATGCCTTCTTTACGGCCCGTGACAACCGTCCCGCCGGTCCCGGCAACCTGGCCGGCAATCTGGCCGCCAAGAAGGCCCTTATCGAGGAAATCAAAGCCTATGTTCCGGATGCGGAGAAAGACGAGGCGGCCCGCAAGGAGTTTGCAGAGAAGTGGAATGCCATCGGCTTTGTCCCCTTCAAGGAGAAAGATGCCGTCCAGGCTGCTTACCGTGATGCGATGGAGGAGAAATTCCCCGGCTTCGGCACCCGTGGCCGCAGGGAGAACGGCCGTCGTGAAGGTGGTCGCGCAGAGCGCCGTCCGCTCACGGAGACAGACCGTCTCAAAGAGCAGTTCAACCAGCTCCAGCAGGAGATTCAGACCTACGAGAACAACATCGGTTTCTTCGGCCTTTCCAAGGGTGCCGAGAAACTGAAGGCCCAGATGCAGGAGCGAATCAATGCTGCCAAGGCCAAACTCGAGGACTTGAAGGCCCGGATTCGCGCCAAGGAAGCCGAGGAGGTGAAGGAGTAGCCTATGGATAAAAAATCAATCATCGGCTTTGTCCTGATGTTCCTCATCATGATGGGGTACTTCGGATATCAGAGCCGGCAAGTAGCCAAGCAACAGGCCTATCAAGCCCAACTGGATTCCATTGCTGCCGCCGAGGCTTATGCCCAATGGCAGCAGGACAGCATCTGGCGCGCAGAGCATCCCGAGGCTGCCGCCGCTGTCGATTCGGCTGCCACGGCCGTCCAGGCTCCCGTCCAGGCTCCCGTCTATTCGGATTCCCTGCTCAATTCGGCCGCCCGGGCCGAGGGGCAGCTCCTGACGCTCGAAAACGAGAAACTGGAAATCGTCTTCACCACCCGAGGCGCCCAGCCGTATTCGGTGAAGGTGAAAGATTACCTTACCTATAGCAAGGAACCGCTGTATCTCCTGCAGGGAGAAAAGAGCCAGCTGGGTTATGTGGTGTATGCCCCTACCGCCATCGACACGCGCAAATTTACCTTCCAGTATGTCCCGGAAGCCTCTTCGGACAGTACGGTGGTGATGCGTCTCCCGATGGGGAACGGCGGATACATCGAGCAGAAGTACACGCTGGTGAAGGATTCCTATTCGCTGAACGAGACGCTTTCCTTTGTCGGGATGGGCAACCTCATTCCCCGCAACGTGGGAAGTATCGACATCGATTTCGATGCCGTCATTCCGCGCATGGAGAAAGGTTACAAGAACGAAACCCAGTATTCCCGCCTCAATTATTATTTCCCGGACGACAACAAGCCGGCCAATATCGGCAACGGCCGTGCGGGAGAGAAGCGTTTCAACAACAACATCGAGTGGTTTGCCTTCCAGCAGCAGTTCTTCAGCGCCATCATGCGTTCTCCGAATAATTTCACCTACGGAGAGTTCAAGATCGAGTTCATGCCCAAGGGCGGGGAAGATCTCATGCACTGCAAGGCCCTCATGCAGGCCGATATCGTTCCGGGGTCTGACAACATCCAGGTTCCCTTCGAGTTTTACTTCGGCCCCAATGACTATAAAGGCCTCAAGGCTTACAACCATTCCTATGAGAAAGTGATTCCGCTTGGAGGCCGGATCATCGGCGTGTTCACCAAATACGTGATTATCCCGCTGTTCGACTGGTTGTCCAAGTTCATATCCAGCTACGGTATCATCATCCTCCTGATGACCATCTTCATCAAGATTGTGGTATTGCCCTTCGCCTAATCAACGCCAAGTATCCCAAGCAGGAGGACGCCATGAAGAAGCAGCAGGAAACCATGGACCTGTACCGCAAGGCCGGTGTTTCGCCCATGGGCGGCTGCCTGCCCATGCTGCTCCAGATGCCTATTCTCTGGGCCATGTTCCGCTTCTTCCCGGCCTCCATCCAGCTGCGCCAGCAGCCGTTCCTGTGGGCCGAGGACCTGAGCGCCTATGATGATGTCATCCATTGGGGAACCAGTATCCTGGGCATGGACCACATTTCCCTCTTTGCCCTTCTGATGGCTCTGTCCATGTTCTTCTACTCGAAGATCACCATGCAGAACCAGACGGCCGGAAACGACCCCAATGCCAAGATGATGCAGGTGATGAGCCTGTACATGATGCCCGTCATGATGTTCTTCATCTGTAACAACCTCTCCAGCGGTCTCAGTTACTACTATCTGCTGAGCAACCTCATCACCATGGTAGAAACCTTTGTAATCCGCAAGTGGATTGTGAAGCCCCAGGAGATTCTGGACAAAGTGAAGGCGGCCGAAGCCAGCGGCAAGGCCGCTCCCAAGAGCAAGTGGCAGCAGCGTCTGGAAGAAGCCCAGAAGATGCAGCGGGAGATGGAAAAGCAGAGAGGAAAGAAACGCTAATTGTCATGCCCGGCTTTGTCCGGGCATCTCTTTTTATGATAGAAAAGAATTTGCAGCTGATCAGGAAGGAACTGCCCCCGGATGTTTCTCTGGTGGCCGTTTCCAAATTCCATCCGGTGGAAAGGCTTATGGAGGCCTATGAAGCCGGACAGCGTATTTTCGCTGAAAGCCGTCCGCAGGAGCTGGCGGCCAAGGTTCCGCAGATGCCTGCCGATGTGCAGTGGCATTTTATCGGCCACTTGCAGACCAATAAACTCAAATTGGTACTGCCCTATGTCTCGCTGGTCCAGTCGGTGGATTCCTTCCATCTCCTGGAAGCTATAGAGAAATGGGCGGCCGCAAACGACAGGGGGGTGGACGTGCTTCTGGAGCTTCATCTGGGAGTCGAAGAATCCAAACAAGGCTTCTCAGAGGAGGAAATTCTGGAGATTGCGGCGTCACGGGTATTCCCCGGCGGAAAAGGCGAAAAGGGAGCTGCTTCCCCCGTCAGAATAAGGGGTTTGATGGGAATGGCCTCCCATACGGAAGACAGGGAGCAGGTGGAAAGGGAGTTTGCTCGCATTGAATCGCTGTTCAGGCGGATTCATGGAATGGGGCTTCCCGGCTTTGACCACTTGTCTATCGGCATGTCGGGAGACTGGCCTGTCGCCGTGAGGCATGGAGCGACGATGGTGCGCATCGGAACCGATATCTTCGGTCCGCGCGAGTACTGAAAAACCTGACTCCGAAAAAGGGAGCCAGGTTTTTTTGAGGACGTTTTGCCGTCTGTTAAATCGCCAGCACAAGCATCAGGGCGCCCACCAGGCCAAGGATGGCGTAGAATTCCGGAAGGGCGGCGTAGATGAGGGTGTTGGTCTGCACGTCATGGCCCTGGGAAATGCCTACGATACCGTTTGCGCAAACCTGGCCCTGACGGATCGCGGAGAGCATGCAAACCAGACCGACGCCGGCGCCCACGCCGAACAGCAGGGGACCGTTGGCGGCAAAGTCGAATTTGTACACGAGCAGCCACATGAAGAAGCCGACGAAGCCATAGATACCCTGGGTGGCCGGAAGGGCCGACAGGATAAGGTAGCTGCTGGATTTTTCAGGGGCCCGCTTGAGAGCGCCTTCCGCCGCATTACCGGCGATGGTGGTGCCATAGGCACTGCCGATTCCGGCCAGAGAGAGCATGAGGCCGAGACCGAGATAACCGAGAATTTCGTTCATAATGATTATAATTTTAGAAATTTATTTCTTGATAGGACGATAAATGCGCCCCTTGCCGTCGTATCCGGAGTTCTTGAAGAACTCCAAGAAGTTAAGACGTAGCGGGTGTACGAAGGCCCCCAGGCAACACATGGCCAGGTTGAGGGCGTGTCCGATAACCAGAATGATGACAAAGGGCACCCAGCCGAATCCGCCGTCTCCCAGCGTCATGGTGGCAATGTCGTTGAAGGCCTTGCCCAACATGCCGCCGGCCAGTCCCAGGGCATACAGGCGCAGATAGCTCAGGACGTCTCCCAGCAGGCCGGTAACCGTGTTGTAGGTTTCCCACAGGCCTGAGCCGATATTCTTGAGGGGGTTGCGTTTGATGTCGTTGAATAGGAAGATCCCCAGCGCACTCACGATACCCAGGCCGATGACAATCCATTTGGTCACTTGGGCGGGAATCGAGAAGAACAGGGCAAGCGTTCCCACCAGTACGCCTCCCACGATCAGAAGCGTCCAGCCCCAGGTGCCCAGAGAGCCCAGGAAACCTTTGTTCTTGGTGGCATAGACCGTCTTGACAACCATCGCCAGGCACAGGTGGACGACACCGATGACAAGGGCCAGGACCATCTGGGCTTCGAAGCCGGCGATGGTTCCTGTTATCATCATGGACTTGAGCCAGTCGGGAATCCACGGCAGGACGGCAATGTCCACGCCGAAGAAGGTGTGCATGACGATGCCCACAACAAAGGTTCCGACACCCAGAATGCTCACCAAGGGGGCCAGATTCTTCATCCCATCCACCTTCCGGAGCAGGAGTCCGCCGATGATCAGGACCAGGCCATACCCGGCATCTCCCATACACATGGCAAAGAACAGCAGGAAGAAGACGGAGATATAAGGCGTGGGATCGAACTCGTTGTAGTCCGGCCGGCCGTACATGTCCGTAAGAATTTCGAACTGCCGTACAAACCAGTTGTTCTTGAGCTGGATGGGCGGATTGTCATCCACAACGGCCTCTTCCTTGATGTAGTAGGAGCCGCTTGCATCCAGGGCGGCTTCTACGGCCTCTCGGTTTTCTGCAGGAGCATAGCCCACCAGCGTGACAATGGTGTCCTCCGCTGCGGGAACGGCGGCTGTGCCGGCAAGATACAGGTCCAGCTTGGCGTAGGCCTGGGTGCGTAGGCTCTCCAGTTCGGGAAGACGCTCCTTGAGGGACGCCATCTCGCCTTCCAATTCTTTCATCCTGGCCGTTTCCTTGACAAGCTGAGCTTCCAGTTCTGTCCAGTTTTCTTTGGGGACGGGGATTTCACCGGGAAGATCATCTTCTCCGGCCACGACGAAATAAACGCTTTCCTTGTTGCGGGCAATCTCGGAAAGGGCATATTCCTGGGCCCAGTTTTCCCGGAAGGTTTTGGGACTCACGATATGGAAATGCAGCCTAACGCCCGCTTCGGCGATTTTTTCAACGATGGAGGAATCGAAACTGCCCCAGACTTTCAGGTCTTTGACCTGTTTCGTCAGGGTTTTTATCTTTTCCTTGGATTTGGAGAAGAGCATGAGCGTTCCGCCGGCCAGGCGGACAATGTCATCCGAGCCTTCTCCCCGGAAGGGGACAGGTTGGGTGCCTTCCGGAATTTCCGCTTCTCGGATTCCGTGAATGAAGCCGTCCAGCAAATCGATTTCCCCGGCGAGTGCATGCGAATTGTCATCCATGGGCTTTGTGCTGCGGGTGATATCCAACAGCCCCAGCTCCTGGATTTTTTCCAGCAGTCCGTCCTGTTCTCCATTCAACAGAATGAAGGAGTATTTGATCATGGGTGTAATCATAGCCCTGAGGCCTCCTCTTCCTCTGCATGGCGGTTTTTGACAATCTTGGAAGAGGCCTTGGAGAGGTTCTCCTCATCTTCCATGTAGCGTTTGATTTTACGGATGGCCTCCCGATAACCGGGAATCTGCACTTTTTCGTACAGGTTTACCTTCTGGGTGGTCTTCTTTCGCTGATAATCCAGAATCCGGGCCTTCTCCTTGTAAACTTCCGACTCGATGCCCAGGCGGCTGAGTTCCTTGAGGATGGAAACCCCGTCTGCATACCAGGCGGGTTTTACAAAGGCGTTGAAGGGGCGGATTTCATATTTGATTTCGCCCAGGGCGGGCGTTTTGACACCGGCTATTTTTTTGGTGAAGAGCTCTACGTCCGTAATGGCGATGAGCCCCGGTTCAAACTCGTTCCACAGGGCGGCGAGATAATCGTAACGCTGCAGGGCCTCCTCCAACTCGTCAATCAAACGTTCGCTGTCGGCCTTGGCCTTGCGCACCTCCAGCCGCAGGGCGCTCTCCTTGTTCTGTAGGGTGGGGAGGGCGCGCTGCCGGACCTTGAGCTGCTTGCCGATTTCCGTCAGCGAAGTTTTATTGTATTGGAATTTAATTGCCATAATTCTAAAGATTCTTCGTTTCACTCAGAATGTCGTAGCATCCTGAACGTGGTGAAGGATCTATTTGATCCAATATTTGTCAATCAGAGCCTGTTTGATACCGGTTTCGGCCGGGGAGAAGTATTTGGCGAACAGCTTCCAGGCTGTGTCCAGCATCTCGGTGATGCCGATATTCACGTCGATGGCCAGGAGTTCGCGGGCATAGTCCTTGGCGTAATCCAGGCAACGGTGATCGTAGTCGGAGAGGTCGAAACCGTTCTCCAGTTTGGTCTTGGCATTTTGGGCGTCGGCATACAGGCGAACGGAAGCGTTCATGACCTGGGAATGGTCTTCGCGAGTCTTTTTGCCCTGCACCAGTTGTTTGAGTCGGGACAGGGAGCGGAACGGATCGATGATGACCTTTCCGGTGTCGGAATCGGCCCGCAGGAAAAGCTGGCCTTCCGTGATGTAGCCGGTGTTGTCGGGGATGGCGTGGGTGATGTCCCCGTCATTCAGCGTGGTGACGGCAATGATGGTGATGGAGCCTTCCGTAGGAAGCTGTACGGCCTTCTCGTAGATTTTCGCGAGGTCGCTGTACAGGGAACCCGGCATGGAATCCTTGGAAGGAATCTGGTCCATACGGTTGGAAACGATGGAAAGGGCGTCGGCATAGAGGGTCATGTCCGTCAGGAGCACCAGCACCTTTTCGTTTTTGTCCACGGCGAAGTATTCGGCGGCGGTGAGGGCCATGTCCGGCACCAGCAAACGCTCCACCGGGGGATTCTCCGTGGTATTGATGAAGCAGATGATTTTGTCCAGGGCTCCGGCCGATTCGAAACTGTGGCGGAAGAACAGGTAATCGTCGTTGGACAGGCCCATGCCGCCCAGGATAATCTTGTCAACGTCGGCACGGAGGGCGACGTCCGCCATCACCTGGTTGTAGGGCTGGTCCGGGTCTGCGAAGAAAGGAATCTTCTGGCCGGAGACCAGGGTGTTGTTGAGATCGATGCCGGCGATGCCGGTGGGAATGAGCTGCGAGGGCTGGCGGCGTTTGTAGGGATTCACGGAAGGACCGCCGATGGGGCGCTCCTCGCCGTCAATCTCCGGACCGCCGTCAATGGGATGCCCATAGGCGTCGAAGAATCGGCCGGAAAGCTGGTCGGACACTTTGAGAACAGGAGGCTCTCCCAGGAATACGACCTCCGCATTGGTAGGAATTCCTTCGGTGCCCGAGAACACCTGCAGGGTGATGGTTTCTCCTTTGATGCGCACCACCTGGGCCAGACGTCCGTCCACCACAGCCAGCTCGTCATTGGAGACACCCTTGGCTTTCAGGGATACGGTGGCCTTTGTGATGCCTTCCAGTTTGGTATAAACTTTTTGGTATGCTTTCGTAGCCATAGTCTATGCAATCATTTTCTTAACGGATTCATTGTAGGCCCAGAACTGTTCGCTCTCGTAGGCGGAATAGTTCATCTGGCGGAGCTCATTGATGAGATTCTTGAAGAAATCGCGGCACTTTTCGAAATCTTCGAAGTCGTAGTCCTTGCCGCAGATGTCCAGAACCAGATCCAACATGAAGCGCTGGCGCTCCAGCGGGCACAGGGCGTCGATGGCGTCGAAGGCATCCTGCTGCAGGATGACGAAGTCCACCAGTTCGCTCTTCCAGAAATTTACATGATAGCTCATGGGAACACCGTCGTCACCGAGGATGTTGATTTGCTCGGAGGCTTCCCTTCCGCGGCGGATGATGTTCTTGGCCCACATCACTTTATCTGCCCATCCTTTCTCGATGGTCTCATCCAGATATTGGCGTATTTCCGGATAATCCAGGTATTTGGAGTAGGACTCGAGCGGGCCGACGGCCGGATAGCGCTTCTGGTCTGCGCGGGCCTGTTCCAGGGCATAGAAGCAGCGGGCGGCTTTCTTGGTGCTCTCGGTCACGGGTTCCTTGAGGTTGCCGCCGGCAGGGGATACCGTGCCGATGAATGTGACGGCGCCTGTCTGACCGTTGTTGAGCACCACCATGCCCGCACGGGAATAGAAGTTGGAGATGATGGAGGAAAGGTCCACCGGGAATGCGTCGGCGCCGGGGAGTTCTTCCATACGGTTGCTCATTTCGCGGAGGGCCTGGGCCCAGCGGGAGGTGGAATCGGCCAGGAGGAGGCACTTCAGTCCCATGGCCCTGTAGTATTCGCAGATGGTCATGGCGGTGTACACGGAGGCCTCACGGGCGGCGACGGGCATGTTGGAGGTGTTGCAGATGATGGTCGTGCGCTCCATGAGGTGCCGGCCGGTATGCGGGTCTATGAGCTCCGGGAATTCGGTGAAAATCTCCACCACCTCATTGGCACGTTCGCCGCAGGCGGCCATCACGATGACATCGGCGTCCCCCTGCTTGGCGATGGCGTGCTGGAGCACGGTCTTGCCGCAGCCGAAAGGACCGGGAATGAAACCGGTACCGCCTTCGGCGATGGGGTTCAGGGTGTCGATGACACGGACGCCCGTTTCCATGATTCTGTCGGGACGGGGCTTTTCCTTATATCCCTTGACGGCCACTTTCACAGGCCATTTCTGAACCATGGTGACGGGAACTTCCTCTCCCTGGGCATCCACCAGGACGGCGACGGTGGTGTCCACGTTGTACTGGCCGGCTTCCTTGATGGATTTTACGGTGTATTCGCCCTTGAAGGAAAAAGGAACCATGATTTTATGGGGCAGCCAGCCTTCCTTGACTTCGCCCAGCCAATCTGCGGCAATCACTTTGTCTCCGATTTGGGCCAGCGGGGTGAAGTCCCACAGTTTCTCGCGGTTCAGCGGATCGGTATATTCGCCGCGCTGCAGGAAAACATTCTCCATGGTGGCCAGATTGTTCTGCAGGCCGTCGTAGGTGCTGGACAACAGACCGGGCCCCAACTGGACTTCCAGCATCCGGCCTTCGAATTCCACGGTGTCGCCTCCCTTGAGGCCGCGGGTGCTTTCGAACACCTGGACAGAGGCATTGTCTCCAACCACCTTGATAACCTCCGCCATCATCTTCACGCCGTGAAGGTCGATGTAGCAGATTTCATTTTCAGCAACCGGACCGTCCACCTTGACGGTGACGAGGTTACTCACGATACCGGTAACTATTCCTTTTGTCTTCATATATGGTTTTCTTATTTTTCTGTATAGTTAACGCCCCCGAAAGTGCCTCTGACCTCATCTACCAGTTGGTGGAACAAAGCGCGGCCCGTTTCGGGGTCCAGGGCCAGCCAGCGGTTGACGATGTGCAGTTTGGCCACGTAGGCCAGGACGGCGGTAAGGTCAAAGTAATGGAAGGTTTCCAGGGAAGAGATCTTTTTCCGGGTGATTTCGTCCAGGGTCTTCTCCCTTTCCAGCAGGCTGTCCTGGGCGAGGGCCGATGCCACCTCCATCTCCTCCTCGAATTCGCCCCCGCGGAAACGGTAGAGGTCGATATCCAGGTTTTCATCCTCCTCCGTTCCCAGGCCGGTGATGAGATCCAGGTCGTCCGGGCGGCCCAGTTCCCGGTTCAGGAAGCCGACTTTGGCATTGCGCAGGTTCAGGTCGAAGCGGAAGAACTCCCGCAGGAATTTGACCGGATGGGAAAGGGCGCAGGCATAGAAGTCCGGGTTCAGTTCCTCGGGCCTGAAGCCTTTGAGGAGGAAATCCAGCGCTTCGGCGTCTTTTTCCGACAGTTCGCTGTGGATTTGGTCCACAACACTCCTGAAACCCTCTCCGTCTTCGTATCTGTAATCTGCCGTGAGGATGGGGAGGCTGGAGATGATGTACTCGAAATTGCTCATGGGCTATCCGAAAAGGATTTTCTTGGTGGCGGGGCGCAGATAGTCTCCGATGAGCTCCCGGAAACTTTCATCCGTAAGGTCGATGAAATAGCTGCCGTCCCCGGGGCCGATCTTGAATCCGCCCTCCACTTTCTTGGAGAAGGAGGCTTCTACGCCCTTGCCGAGCGTTTTGGCCAGCTCTCCCTGTACGAAGGGTTCCAGTTCTTTCTGCAGGTTCTCGGGAAGAAGAAGTGCGATGTCCGTGCTTTCCTGGGCACTGAAGCGCGTTGCGACGGCGCTGATGATTTCTTTGAGAAAAGCGGTTTCCGAAAGGGCGTTTTTCACGGGCGTGTCCACGGCCTTGGCGATGATGAGGTTCTCAATGCCGGTGCGGGTGGCCTGCAGGGCCTGGGTGGATGCCATCTTTACGTCTCCTTCCATCTTGACACGGTAATCATCGGCCTCCTTGCGGGCTTTCTCCATGATGAGGGCCGCTTCTTCCTTGGCCTTCTTGACGATGGAATTGGCTTCTTCTTTGGCTTGGGCCAGAATGGCTTCGCCTTCTTCTTTTCCTTTTGAAAGACCCTCGTTATACAGCTTCTGGGTCAGTTCCTGGAGTTTGTCCATATGCTTATATGTTATCTTAGTGTACTCATCTGTATTTTGCAAATATAGCAAAAAAACTTCCGTTATCCCATAGTTTTTCCTTATATTTGTATCAAATGAAGACAATGTGAAAAAGGTTTTTGTCTGTGTTGTTTTCCTGCTCCTTCCGGGTGTTTTCTCCGTCGCCCGGGACAAGCCCAAGACCGGCTGGGTATTCACGCCCATGCCCAATCTGGGATATACTACGGACACCGGTGTCACGCTGGGAGCCTTTTCGGATTTCTTCTATTACGGAGACGGAAGTTCATACCCCAACTTTCTTCACCATGCGGGTTTTTCAGCGGCATACGCCACCAAAGGTTCCTGGTTCGCCCATTTTTATTTTGAGTCCCCCTCGCTCATCAAGGGACTTCGCGTCAATGCCAGCGTAACCTACCGGGACGCCATGGTGAACAACTTCTATGGGTTCAATGGCATCGCGTCGCCCTATGACGCCGCCTTGGATTTGAATGCAGACACGCGTACGGCCTGGTACACCAATAAACGGCGGTTTTTCCGTGTCGCCGGGTCTGTGATGGGGGGAATCGGCTCCCATCTGGACTGGATGGGCGGGTTTGTGTTCCGCCATGTCCGGATGGCCGATTTTTCCCTGCAAAAATACGATTCGGCAAACAGCCTGTTTGTCGCATACCGGGATATCGGCCTCATCCGGGAAGATGAATTCTTCGGAGGAACGTCGCTGGAATTCAAGGGGGGCTTCGTTTATGACACCCGGGATGTGGAACTCTCTCCTAACCAGGGGGTGTACGGAGAACTTTATCTGGTGGGAAACGCGGACCTGGGGCGGTGGAAGTACAGTTATGCGCAGCTGGTGGCCCATTTCCGGCATTATGTGACGCTCTTCCCCGGGAGGCTTGTCTTTGCATATCACCTGGGGCTGCAGCACCAGATTGCCGGAGAGATTCCCTACTATAATCTGAACGAGGTGGCCACCATCTTCTATCCTTATGAAGAAATCTGCGGCCTGGGCAGCCGTGTTACGGTACGGGGCATCCGCTACAACCGCGTGATGGCTGCCGGGTATGCATGGGGCAATTTCGAACTGCGTTTTATTCCCTTCAAATTCCAACTTTTCAATCAGGATGTCAACCTGGTGCTGAACCCTTTTGCCGACCTCTGTGCCATCACCCGTCCTTATCGGCTGCAGGAACAGAAAAAGCTGGGAGAAATGTATCCGGGACTGAATATCTGGCAGGACAGGTCCCTTCCCGTGATGGCCGCCTTCGGCCTTGGAGGGAAAATCCAGATCAACACGAATTTCATCCTCTCGCTGGATGTAGGCCGGGGCCTGGACCCGCAAGTCAGCGACTGGACGATTGGCATGGCAACGACCTATGTATTTTAAAGAAATCCTTCTGGCGGTGTTGTCCGCCGTGGTGCTTTCCTGCACCGGTCCCCGGTCTCAGGGCATTCCTCACGCTTCTCCGGAAGCCGCTGGCATGTGTTCCTCCCATTTGGCGCTCATCGACAGCGCCGCCAACGCTTCCGTCGCCCTCGGAGAGATTCCCGGAGCGGTCATCGGTATTGTCCGTCACGGGGTGCTTGTCTATCATAAAGCTTTCGGTTATAAGTCTCTCGTCCCTGATAAAGAGATACTTACGACAGATACCATGTTTGATTTGGCCTCCCTTTCCAAATGCGTGGGAACCACCCTTTCGGTGATGCAGCTGGTGGAACGGGGACAACTTCGCCTGGTGGACCCGGTGAGCCGTTACATTCCCGGCTTTCTGCCCTGGGTGGACCCCGTGACAGGGGATAAGGCGGAAATCACCGTCCAGCACCTCCTGACGCACTCCTCCGGTCTGGATGCCTATGCCGATGTGGACGCCTACGTGGCAGAATTCGGCGCCGGAACCCCGGAAGCCTTTATCGGCTATATCGCTACGCGCGCCGGGCGCAATTTCCGTCCCGGAAGCGACCAGCTGTACAGCTGCCTCAATTTCGTGACGCTCCAGCATATTGTCCAGCGCATTACGGGGCAGCGGCTCTGTGACTATGTGCAGCAGCATGTCTTCGATGTCCTGGGACTCGGGCATACTGCTTATTTCCCGCTGGATGGAAATCCCGTCAAACCGGAGCTGGCGGAGCTCTGTGCCCCTACCGAGGTTCAGGAAGACGGCCTTCCGCTGGTGGCCGCCGTCCACGACCCCATCGCCCGCATCATCAACCGGGGCAATTCCGGCAATGCCGGGGTGTTCTCCAATGTGGAAGACCTGGCTGTCATCGCGGCGGCGCTTCTGGGAGACGGCAGCTGGAACGGCCGCCGGATCCTGGCCCCGCAGACGGTGCGGAAGATGTTTGAAGTCCCCGCCGTCAACGATCCCAAGGTGGCCCGCGCCCTGGGCTGGGATACGTATTACAACGGTCCCTATACCAGCGGGGACATCTTCGAAACGGAAAACCTGCGCGGCCACACGGGCTACACAGGTACTTCCATCATTCTGGATCCGGATACCGATACGGCTGTCATCATCCTCACCAACCGTGTGCATCCCCACGATGGGGGAGCGGTGGCGAGGCTGCGATCCGTGGTGGCCAGTATCGCTGCGGCCGCCATCCGCTAACGGAGCCGCAGGAAACTGTAGCCGAAGCGCTTGCAGGCGGCTTTCTCCAGCTCTTCCCGGTCATCGGGATGGGCAATGGAAATCAGGAGCTTGGCCCTTTCGGCCAGGCTTTTTCCCCTCAGATAGACGATGCCGTGTTCCGTTGCCACATATTGCGTCTGGAAACGGGTGGTCACCACGCCGGCTCCGGGGGTAAGGGTGGGGACAATCTTGGATTTCCCCTTGGTGGTCCGGGAAGGCAGGGCGATGAAAATGCGTCCTTCTTCGGCCAGGGAGCAGCCGTACATGAAGTCGTGCTGGCCGCCCACGCTGGAGAACATCATCTCGCCGATGGAATCGGCGCAAATCTGGCCGGTCAGGTCCACTTCGATGGCGGAGTTGATGGCGCAGGCCCTGGGATTCCGTGCAATCAGGAAAGGATCGTTGGTATAGGCCACGTCAAAGAATTCCATGGTCCGGTTGTGGTCGATGTATTTGTACATTTCCTTGGAGCCGATGGCCAGCGCGGCCACACTGACGCCGGGGTGCACTTTCTTGAGGGAATTGTCGATGACACCTTCCTTGATGAGGCGGATGACGCCGTCGGTCATGGCTTCTGTATGAAGCCCCAGGTGCCGGTGGTCTTTGATGCCGTTGAGAACGGCATTGGGAATGCCGCCCACGCCGATTTGCAGGCAGGCGCCGTCCGGTATCTGCGACGCCACGTTGGCGCCGATGGCTGCTTCGATGGGGGTGGGGTCTCCGAACACCATTCCCAGCGGCGGTTCCTCGGTATAGACGGCGGCCGCAATCTCCGATTCGTGGATGAGACATTTGCCGTAGAGGTAGGGGATATTGGGGCTCACCTGGGCAATCACCACCCGGGCGCATTCCACGGCCGACACGGCGATATCGGCCGATATGCCGAAGCTGAGATATCCGTTCTCGTCCGGCAGGGAGCAGTTGATGAACGCCACGTCCACGGGCATCTCCCGGCGGCGGAACAGACCGGGCACTTCGCCCAGGAAGGCGGGCGTCATGGTCCCGTAGCCGGCGGCGATGTGTTTTCGCTGGTCTGCGCTGATGAAAATGCTGTTCACCAGGAACGAATCCTTGTATTCGGGCTTGCAGAAAGGGGCTTCTGCTGCGGTGATGTTGAATCCGCTGACAATCTGGACGCCCCTGAGTTCCTCGTGACGGCGTGCCAGGGCTTCCTGCAGGATGACGGGTACGGACGTGCCGCCCTGACAGACGACGGTATCTCCGCTCCGGACCAGTTTGACGGCTTCGTCGGCGCTTACATATTTCATGATTCCACTAAATTTACAAAGAGTTTCAGATGATTGTCCAGGCGGAGGAAGTCATCGTCGTTCAGAAGACGTGACACGCAGACGCGGATGCCGCACTGGCTGCTGCCCGTGGTATTGAGCGGAATGGCCACCACGCCGCAGCGGAACAGGGCTTCCAGGAGCTCGCGGTTGGACATGTCCCGGTATTCCACCGTGTAGAAGAAACCGTCTCCGATGGCCTGTTCCATATCTTTGTCATAGACCAGGTGAAAGCCGTTTCGGTCGAAGATCTCCCTGGAGCGATGCGCCCGGAAACCATAGTTGCGGAGTTCGTTCACAAAGTTGTATCGGCCTTCCACGCAGGCCTTGAACATGGCCGACAAGGCATATTGGGCCGAATGGGAAACGCCGGACGTATTGACATACAAGTAATTGAGAATGAAATTGTCGCCGAATCGGGCGATGCCCCATTTCTCCTTGAGGGCGGGATATTCCCGCTGGTAAAGCTTGTCCGAGATGCACACGATGCCGATCCGCTCTCCCGCGTAACTGAAGATTTTGGACCCGGACAGCAGCATCACGTAGTTGTCCGTATAATGGGCTACAGTGCTCTGGAACGGCGGTTCGAAGGGGACGGAAAGGTCTTTTCGGAAATCCATGCACAGGTAGGCCATGTCTTCCAGGACAATCACATCGTACCGGGTGGCCAGTTCGCCGATGATCTGAAGTTCCTCGTCCGTCAGGCAGATCCAGGCCGGATTGTTGGGGTTGGAATACAGGATGGCGGCGATATTCCCCTGTTTGAAATAGGATTCCAGTTTGTCCCGTAGCTTTTCGGCCCGGTATTCGTAGATGTCGAACCAGACATTTTTGATACCCAGGATGTCCGGTTGCCGGCCCTGCGCCGAGAAACCGGGACAGATGTACAGGATGGTGTCCTTTCCGGGCTGCAGCTGGGAGCATTCCAGAATGGAAGTGAGGCTTCCCTGCATGGAGCCTACCGTAGGGACGATGCCCTTGGGGTCGATGTCGATGTCGATGAACGCCTTGACAAAGCGCGAGGCGTTCTCTTTCAGCTCCGGCAAGCCTTGAACCGAAGGGTAGATGGAGCATTTGCCTTCGTCCAGGGCCTTCTTCTGGGCTTCAATGCCGATAGGGCAGGCAGGAATGCCCGGAACGCCGAACTCCAGGTGGGAAAAGGGCTCTCCGGCTTCCTGTTCAAGCATGTTGCCGATCATGGCGCACTGGCGGATGGTGGTGCGGGAGATATCTTCGATTCCCATATCCCGGAGCACCCGGTCCAGTGTTTCTTGGGAAAGCGGTTTTTTCATCGTTCAGCGATTTTGAAAATGGGCGAGACCGGCGTCAAAGGCCTTGATGTTGGATTCCACCACGGCGTCTCCCTTCCGGGCAAAAATGCGGCGGATACCCTCCCGCAGTTTCTCGGGTTCCAGAATGTGAAGGACGGCGCTCATGGCACCCAGGAGCACCATGTTGGCTCCGCGCGGGCTGCCCAGGTCTTTCGCAATGCTGTCCACGTCCAATGCCAGCACCTGAGGGAAAGCGTTGAGGGCATCCATCACCTTGTCCATCTCCGGATAGTCGGGAATGTTCACCAGCGGGGTGGTATTGGTGATAATCCATCCGTCCGGGGCCAGATACGGCACATAGCGCAGGGCTTCCATGGGTTCCAGTGAGACAATGAGGTCTGCTCCGCCCCGGGGAATCAGGTCGCTGTAAATCGGGGCCGACGAGAGGCGGAGGTTAGACTGTACGTCGCCACCGCGCTGGCTCATGCCGTGAACTTCGGCCTGTTTGAGATACAGGCCTTGTTCCAGGGCGGCCGATCCGATGACCGTTGCGATGGAGAGGATACCTTGTCCTCCCACGCCAGCAAGTATAATGTCTTTTTTCATAATCAGTTACTTTTTAGCGGCATGTCTTCTGAGGGTTTGGATGCATTCGCGGCGGCAGACGATGACCGATACACCGTGGTACTCCAGCTCTTCGCGGATAACTTTTTCCATATCCGGATAATTCTTGGGAAGCGGGACGATGGTGCGGATGTGCTCCTTCTCCACGCCCAGGCCTTCGCAGATGGCCTCGATGCGGCCCGTACCGGCGCTGTCCTGACCGCCCGTCATGCCGGTGGTGAGGTTGTCGGAGATGCAGAGGGTGACATCGGCTTTTCCATTGACGGCGTCCAGGAGGCCTGTCATTCCGCTGTGCGTAAAAGTGGAGTCTCCGATGACGGCTACGGCCGGCCAGGTGCCGCTGTAAGCAGCCCCTTGCGCCATGGTGAGCGAGGCGCCCATTTCCACGCAGGTATCGAGGCTGTTGAAAGGAGGCATCCAGCCCAGCGTATAGCAGCCGATATCGCCAAAGACTCGGGCTCCGGCGTAATCCTTCAGGACATTGTTGAGGGCGGTGTAGAAATCGCGGTGGCCGCAGCCCTGGCAAAGTGCCGGCGGACGGGGAGCGATCACCTCTGACGAAGGGTACTGCGGGAGAGCAGGGAGCCCGAGGGCCTTCCGGACGGCATCCGGATTGAGTTCCCCGTCACGGGGCAGAGTGCCGTCCAGTCGACCGCAGATTTGGATGCCGGTGGGGTAAACCCCGGCCAGGCGTTCTTCCACCAGGGGCTGGCCTTCTTCCATGACCAGGATTCGCCTGGTCCTGGCGGCCAGTTGGCGGGCCAGTTCCCTCGGGAAGGGATACTGGGACACCTTCAGCACGGGATACGGACATCCGTCAGGGAAGTTTTCCATAAGATAGTTATATGCTATGCCACAAGCGATGATGCCCAGGCTGTTATCCTTTCCTTCCGTAAGGGAATTGAAAGGGGAGGAGACGGCATCTTCCTCGAACCCGGCGTAGTCCTTGATGAGTTCCCGGTTGCGTACGCGGGCATTAACCGGAAGCGTAACCCACTGGCGGGGCTTCTCCGGATAATGAAGGGTGTTCTGCTCCCGGATGTCCTCTCCGTTCTCCACCACGGCACGGGAATGGGCCATACGGGTTGTCAGGCGCATCAGGACCGGAATGCCGCGCTTTTCGGAATAGTCGAATGCTGCACGGGTCATCTGATAGGTTTCCTGCTGGTTGGAGGGCTCGAACACGGGCATCATGGCGAAAGCGCCGTAAAAACGGGAATCTTGCTCATTCTGCGAACTGTGCATGGAAGGGTCGTCACAGGAAGCGATGACCAACCCTCCGTTGGCGCCGGTCATGGCAGAGCCCATGAAAGGGTCTGCGCAGACGTTCAGGCCGACGTGCTTGAAGCACACCAGGGCTCGTTTGCCGGCATACGACATCCCCAAGGCCGCTTCCATGGCCGTCTTTTCGTTGGACGACCAGTCGCAGTGTACCTTCCGCCCGGCCGTGAGGGGATGGACCTGGATGAATTCCGTAATTTCCGTAGAAGGGGTTCCGGGGTAGGCGTAAACGCCGGAAAGTCCCGCATGGAGGGCGCCGAGTGCCAGCGCTTCATCTCCCAGTAACAGATTTTTTTGTGACATCTTTTAAACCGATTACTAATTTCGCTGTTTTCAATCTACAAAGTTATACTTTTGAAGCAAATTTCCAAATATTCTTTAAACTTTTAACCTAAGATTCTGTGTGGCAGCCAAGCATGTAGTAATGAGCCGATTACGCAAAATCCTCTGCGCAAAAAGCGCAGAGGATTATAAGTAAAGTGCTGATATTCAGATGTTTTCCTGCCAGTAGATTAGCCGAGGAAACTCAACAGGATACCGGCGGCGACGGCCGATCCAATTACACCCGCCACATTGGGGCCCATGGCGTGCATCAGGAGGTGGTTGGTGGGGTCTATCTCGCGGCCCACGACCTCGGAAACGCGCGCGCTGTCCGGTACGGCCGACACACCGGCATTGCCGATGAGCGGATTGATCTTCTTGGCCGGGTTGGCGATGAAAAGGTTCATCAGTTTGACGAACAGCACGCCGCTGGTGGTGGCGATCACGAAACTCAGCAGGCCCAGTCCGAAGATGAGGATGGACTTGACGCTGATGAATTTGTCGGCCTGGGTGGATGCGCCCACGGTGAGGCCGATCAGGGTGGTCACTACATCGATGAGCGGACCGCTGGCGGTGTTGGCCAAACGCTTGGTGACGCCGCTTTCCTTGAGAAGGTTCCCGAAGAAGAGCATGCCCAGCAGCGGCAGACCACTCGGCACGATGAATGCGGTGATGAGAAAGCCCACGATGGGGAAGATGATTTTCTCTTTCTTGGACACCACGCGCGGGGTGGGCATGTGAATCAGCCTTTCCTTCTTGGTGGTGAGCAGGAGCATGATGGGCTTCTGAATCACGGGCACCAGGGCCATATAGGAATAGGCCGATACGGCGATGGCGCCCATCAGGTCCGGGGCCAGTTTGGAACTGAGGAAGATGGCCGTGGGACCGTCGGCGCCGCCGATAATGCCGATGGCGCCGGCCTCATTGGGAGCAAAGCCCATGAGCAGCGCCAGGAGATAGGCCCCGAAAATGCCCATCTGCGCGGCGGCCCCGATGAGGATGAGGCGCGGCTGCGAGATGAGTGCGGAGAAATCCGTCATGGCTCCGATGCCCAGAAAAATGAGCGGGGGATACCACCCCTGTTTCACGCCCTGATAAAGGATGTTGAGAACGGAGCCGTCCTCATACACGCCGATGTTCAGACCGGGGAACATGGGGATGTTGCCTACAATCATTCCAAAGCCGATGGGAACCAGCAGCATGGGTTCCCACTCCTTGACAATGGCCAGTGTGATGAATACCAGGCCGATGGCAATCATCACCAGGTTCTGCCAGGAGCAGTTTGCGAAACCGGTGTATTCCCAGAACTGGGAAAGGGACTCGAAAATGTGTTCCATTAGGCGATGGTTACGACGGGAGCACCTTCCAGGATGCTGTCTCCTTTGTTCACATGGATGGCGGTGATGGTTCCGTCCTTGGGGGCGGGGATTTCGTTCTCCATCTTCATGGCTTCCAGGACGGCGACTTTCTGGCCGGCCTTCACGGCCTGGCCTTCTTTGACGCTCACTTCTACGATGACGCCCGGAAGCGGAGAGTTGACCTTCTCACCGGCACCGGCGGGTGCGGCGGGCGCCGGGGCCGCGGGTGCCACAGCAGCCGCTGCTGCCGGGGCGGCAGTCTGGACCGGGGCCGGAGCCGCGACGGGAGCGTTCTCCAACTCTACCTGATAGTCGGCCCCGTTTACGTTGACGGACAGCATTCTGCCCTCTGCTTCGCCGATGGTCACGGCGTAGTCCTTCCCGTTGATTTTGAACTTATATGACTTCATAACATTTTTGTTTTTATCAATAACTCTTTAGTTACTTATCTTGGTAACTTTCTGAAAATCAGTGATTTGTTGTTCCATTCGCTTTCTGCCCTGCGAATGGTTACGATGCCCGGCTCTACGTCGTGGACGGATTCGCTCAGGTACAGGTGCACGGCTGCGGCAATGGCGGCATACCTGTCTCCGCCCTGCTCCATGTCCAGCGCCAGGGCAATGGCGGCCGCCACGGCAGATTCTTCGCTTTCGCCCAATGTGACAGTCCGCTTTCCTTTTGTCTTGCTGAGCGAGGTCCCTTCCTTCGCTTTCTTCTTGGCGGAGCGGTCAAACAGCAGCCAGAAGAGGAACCACAGGATCGCCAGGGCGCAGAACACCACGCTCACGGAGACGACAGTCAGAATCCAGCCGTGCGGATCCCGCTCTTTCATGCGTTCTCCCTTGGTGGCGGCATTCTGGTCTCCGTTGACGATGGCAGGCGAGGGCGTTGCGGGTTCGTGAACCGTCTCGAAATTCTGCTGCCGGATGTCCTCGGCCAGTTTGATGACCGATTTTCCGACAGGAAGGCCGGCCGGAATCTGCAGGGAGTCGATGATGGTGCGCCCGTCGTTGGATACGAGATAAACGGTTTTTCCGGGCGCCAGGGTAAATCCTGCGTAGAAGGTTCCGTCGTGGCCGTTTCCGCTGCAGTACAGAAGCACGGTCTGGCGAGGACCCAGTTTGGTGCGCAGGTCGCTCTTGGGAATGGGGCTTTTCCGGAGAGCGCTACGGTCGTCCGTCAGGTAACAGCCGCCGAAATTCACCGTTCCGGTAGATTTGTTGTACAGTTCCACCCAGCCGCTGCGACGCCCGTAATCGTCCAGAATGCCGGTGGAATCCGGCTGGGCCAGCACCTCGGAAATGATGAGGTCGCTGACATTCTGGGCTTTCAAGGCCAGGGCCGATACCAGGAGGACCAGTACGCTTGTGAGGACTTTTCTCATGGTTTACAGCGGCAGGTTATCGTGTTTCTTGGCAGGGACGGAGGCCTGTTTGCCGGCAAGCTGTTCCAGGGCGCGGATAACGCGGAAGCGCGTGTTGCGCGGCTCGATCACGTCTTCGATGTAGCCCTTCTGGGCGGCCTGGTACGGATTGGAGAAAAGGTCTTCGTATTCCTTCTTCTTCTCTTCGAAAATGGCGGAAGCCTGCTGCGGGTTCTCCTTCATTTCCTTGGCATGGAGAACGTTTACGGCTCCATCGGCCCCCATGACGGCGATCTGGGCGCTGGGCCAGGCGTAATTGACGTCTCCGCGGAGCTGTTTGCAGCTCATGACGATATGGGCGCCGCCATAGGCTTTCCGCAGCGTGACGGTGACCTTGGGAACGGTTGCCTCGCCGAAAGCGTACAGGAGTTTGGCGCCGTTGGTAATGATGGCGCCGTATTCCTGCTGGGTGCCGGGAAGGAAGCCGGGAACGTCCACCAGCGTGACCAGCGGAATGTTGAAGGCGTCGCAGAAGCGCACGAAGCGGGCGGCCTTGCGGCTGGCGTTGATATCCAGTACGCCTGCCAGTACGCCGGGCTGGTTGGCAACGATGCCCACGCTGCGTCCGTTCATGTGGGCAAAGCCCACGATCATGTTCTTGGCAAAATCCTTATGAATTTCCAGGAAGCGTCCGTCGTCCACGATGCTCCGGATAACCTGGTACATATCGTAGGATTTGTTGGGATTGTCGGGGATGATGGCGTTGAGGGCATCGTCCACGCGGTTCACGGGGTCTGCGGTCTCCAGGAAAGGGGCCGATTCCAGGTTGTTCTGGGGGAGATAGGACAAAAGCTCCCGGATGGTAGCGATGGCTTCCTGCTCGTTTTCGGCGGCAAAATGGGCCACACCGCTTTTGGAAGCATGGACGGAGGCTCCTCCGAGCTCCTCCTGGCTGACTTCTTCTCCGGTGACGCTCTTCACGACGGCCGGGCCGGTAAGGAACATGTAGGAGGTATTCTTGACCATGAAGGTAAAGTCCGTGAGGGCGGGGGAATATACCGCACCGCCGGCACAGGGCCCCAGGATAGCGCTGATTTGCGGAACTACGCCGGAAGCCAGGATGTTGCGCTCGAAGATTTCTCCGTAGCCGGCCAGGGCGTCGATTCCTTCCTGGATGCGCGCGCCGCCCGAATCGTTCAGGCCGATGCAGGGGGCGCCGTTCCGCAAGGCCATGTCCATGACCTTGCAGATTTTTTCACTCATGGTCTTGGAGAGGGAGCCGCCGCTGACGGTGAAATCCTGGGCGAACACATACACCGGGCGTCCTTCGATGGTGCCGCATCCTGTAACGACGCCATCTCCGTCGGGATGGCTTTTGTCCATGCCGAAATTGGTACAGCGGTGCTGCACGAACATGTCGTATTCTTCAAAGCTGCCCTTGTCCAGAAGCAGGGACAGGCGCTCGCGGGCCGTAAGTTTTCCTTTGGCGTGCTGGGCTTCGATGCGTTTTTCTCCGCCGCCGAGGCGGGCGAGGGCCCGGCGCTCCACCAATTTTTGAATGTTATCCGTCTGGATGCTCATATCGTTGGTTTTCTGATCTTGCAAATTTAGCAATTATTTGAACATTTTGTCCACGTCTTTCACGGCATCGGGAAGGGCGAATACGGCGACGCGGTCGTACGGTTCTATCCGTGAATGTCCTACGGCGATGAAACTGTCTCCGCCGCGGATGACGCCGCCGATGATGGCATTGGCCGGGAATTCAATCTCCTTCAGGATGCTTTTGGTAATGCGGGAACCGGGGGCGGCCGTGTATTCCAGCACCTCGGCATCCGTACCGCTCACATAGCGGACCGACCTCACTTTGTCCGAGAGGGTGAACTTGAAGATGCGGCTGGCCGTAATCAGTTTCTTGTTGATGACGGTATCGACGCCCATTTCTTCAGCCAGACGCAGGTATTCGAGGTTTTCCACCTGTGCAATGACGCGGGGAACCCCCATTTTCTTGGCCACTACGCAGGAAAGGATGTTCACTTCGTCGTTTCCGGTGAACGCCAGCACCGCCTGGAAGCCGCGGATGTCCTCCTCCTGGAGAAAATCGGAATTGCGGGCATCTCCGCAGACCACCGTTACCTCGTCCGGGAGGACTTCCGAAAGGTGTCGGGCACGATTCCGGTCCACCTCGATGAGCTTGATGTCGTCCAGTTTCTGCCCGGCAAGTCTTTCGGCCACCATATAGCCGATTTCGCTGCCTCCGAGAATCATGACCCGGCGGATGTCGATCTTGTCTTTTCCCAGGAATCTCATGAGGGCGGGCATGCCGTCCCGGCGGGAAATGATATAAAGGTAATCGTGGAATTTGAAAGTGGTGTCAAACTTGGGGATAATGGTCTTCCCGCCGCGTGAAATGGCGACGATGCGAAAATCGGATGCGGCTTCGATATTCTTCACGGCATGGGCGAATTCCGTCACGTTCATGTCCAGAAGCGGGGAGTCGTCGTCCAGCTTGAAGACCGAAAGCTGCAGTTTGCCCCGGGCAAAATCCAGGGTGTCCGTGGAGGCGCTGCTGCGCAGCAGATCCACGATTTCATCACTGGCGCTCTTCTCGGGGAAAAACATCATGTCCAGGCCCATGTCCTTGAACAGCAGTTTGTTCTCGGGGGAGAGATAGGCTTCGTCGTCGATACGGGCAATCACGCGCTTGGTGCCCAGCTTCTTGGCCAGAAGGGCGCTTACGATATTGACGCTCTGCT
Source organism: uncultured Bacteroidia bacterium (assembly GCA_902794005.1). Taxonomy (GTDB): domain Bacteria; phylum Bacteroidota; class Bacteroidia; order Bacteroidales; family UBA932; genus Cryptobacteroides. The sequence continues at coordinate 11,223 of CADBFO010000021.1, read as the reverse complement.
CCATGCTGGGGTTGACGGCGATGAAAAGGTCGGCTCCGTCGCAGCCGGCATCTTTCAGGATGCCGATGGTGGAAGGTGGGCCTTGGATGGTGACGACATCGGCCTGGGAGGCAAGTGAGCGGATGCGGCCGGCATCCGAATCGATGACGGTGATTTCGTTGGCTTCCACGCTGAGCATTTTCGCGAGGTGGGAACCCGTCTGCCCGGCGCCTTCGATGATAATCTTCATATATGCGCTGTCATTGTCCTATTACGCAAAGATACAAAAAATTGGTACGGTAACAAAAAGAATGTTTTCCGCCGGGGCATTCTGCGAGGCCCGGGGCCAAAAATCGTGGCTTCATTACCGCCTGTTTTCGAGGTGCTGCCCAAAATGCTGAGGAATCCCCCGTCTTATAATCTCCTGAACAAGCCTTTCGGGACAATCCAGCCGCGGTACAGGCCTTCCGGCATCTGCGGTGCGGGAGGGATGGTCCCCTTGCGCCGGAGCCGGCGGTATTCCCGGTGCGCCTCCAGGACGGCTTTGTAGAAAGTCCGGCGGCGGGTCACGAGATAGACCAGGGCCGACAGGCCGTCCAGGCACATGCGGGCAAGGATGCGCCGCCGCGCTTTCCCGTAAGGGGTTTTCGCGCCTTCGGCAGCGAATGTGGCCGGCAGGTTGTTTTCCAGCAGCAGGAGGTTGTTCCTAAAGTTCAGGTAGAGCTTGAAGGGCGATTCGTTGCGAAGGGTTCCGCCGCCGATATGCCATACGGCCGATGCGGGCACCACCGTCACCTTCCAGCCTCCGAGCTGCATTCTCCAGCAAAGGTCGATCTCTTCCATGTGGGCAAAAAAACGCTCGTCCAGGCCCCCCAGGGCCTTCCATACGCAGGAACGCACCATCAGGCAGGCGCCGCTTACCCAGAGCACGTTCTGCGGGCTGTCGTACTGCCCGCGGTCTTTTTCCACTTTCAGCATGATCCGGCCCCGGCAGAAGGGATAGCCGTAGCGGTCGATAAGCCCCCCGGCCGCCCCGGCGTATTCGAAGCGGTCCCGCCGGTGCCAGGAGAGGAGCTTGGGACCGCAGGCTCCGCACTGCGGATGGCTGTCCATCCAGTCCGTAAGAGGCTTCAGCCAGCCTTCCGGCACTTCGATATCGCTGTTGATGAGGACAAAATAGTCGGCCTCAATCATTTCCAGGGCCCGGTTGTAGCCTCCTGTGAACCCGAAATTCTTCTCCAGCACAATGAGCGGAATGTCCGGGAATTCCGCTTCCATCATCTGGACGGATCCGTCGCCGGAGGCGTTGTCCACCACAAATACCCGGGCATCCTGCCCCTCACAGGAGGCGATGAGTCCCGGAAGGAACTTGCGGAGGTAGTCCTTCGTATTGTAATTGAGGATGACGACGGCGGTTTTCATACATTATGCGCTGACATCCACCTGGCGGAAGGCCAGGGTGGGGATGAGTTTGGAAAGGCAGGGGCGTGCGTCATCGGCCGTGCCGATAAGGTTTCCCCAGAGGCTGAGGAAATTGCCGGTGATGAGCATTTCCCTGACAGGGTGCACCGGGCGGCCGTTCCGGAAAAGGAATCCTTCGATTCCGTAGGAGAAATTGCCGGTGGCGGGGTTGGAATTGCCACCGTTGAAACCCGTTACCAGAATGCCGTCGCCCACCTGGGCCATCAGTTGTTCGCGGGTTTTGCTGTCGCCCACCGGGAGCAGCTTGATGCGGGTGACATCCTCGATGGTGGGTTCGGCCTGCATCTTGCCGGCGATGTACGTGTTCAGGAAATAGGTTTTTACCACGCCGTTTTCAATGACGGGCATTTCCCGCGTGGCAACCCCTTCGCTGTCGAAGAGGCGGCAGCCGGTGTCGCCGGGCGTGAGCGGCAGGTCCAGAATGGTCAGGTTCTCCGGGAAAAGCCGTTTCCCGAGACTGTCCACCAGGAACGAGTTTTTCTGCTGCAGCGAAAAACCTCCCAGGGCATTCAGCACGGGTGTGAGCAGTTTGGACGCGCACTCGCTGTCCACCACTACGTTGTATTTTCCGCTTTCCACGCTCCGGGGACCGATTTGTTCCACGGCGCGCCGGCAGGCGGTCTCGGCGCAGTTTTTCCACTGCAGATTTTCCAGCAGGGGAGCGGCATCCCACCAGTAGCTGGAGAAATGGTTTCCTTCCGCATCTTCCACAGTGGATTCGTATCCGATTTCGAAGGAGGTCTCCGTATGGCGGGCATAAAGGCCCTGGCTGTCAAGGGTCAGGGAATCGAAGACGCTGTCGGAGTATTCTCCTTCCTCGGCAATGAGTTTCCAGCCTTCCTGCCGGCCCTGCAGCCTGTTCCAGGCCATGGAAGCCAGGGCAATCTCTTTGCGCTTCTGGGCCGACAGGGAGGCATAGGCGGGATCGTAGAGGTCCAGTTCACGACCGGTGAGGGCTTTCGTACAAAGGCGTTCCGGGGCGGGAAGCTCCCGGAAACTGTCGGGCTCCAGCATCTTCACCGTATCAATGGCCTCGGAAATGAAGGCTTCCAGACCCTCTTTTTCCAGTTTGTTGCTGGAGAAAGCACCATACTTTCCTTCTACGAACAGCTGGATTTGCAGGCTGCGGTCCAGGGCGTGGGCCGTTTTGTCCACCTCTCCCGAGAGAAGGCCGATGAGGTTCATCAGGCTTTTGCTCAGGGTAATCCTCACTTTCCCGGCGCCTTGCTGCCGTGCATACTCCAGGCAGTGGCGGGCCAGCGCGATTTCTTCTTGGGTCAAAAGGGCATTATCCATCATTATTCTCCTCCCACGGTTAAGTTTCCGATCAGGACGGTCGGGATGCCGCAGCTCACGGGGACGGACTGCTCTTTTCCGCAGGTCCAGGCGCCGGGGTCAACGGCAAGGTCGTCGGCCACCCCGCGGATATCGGCCAGGGCGGCAGGTCCGTTGCCGATGATGTTGATGTCTTTCACGGGCTGGGTGAGCCGGCCGTTCTCAATCAGGAAACCGGATTTTACGTAAAAAGTGAAATCTCCTTCGCCGATTTGCACCTGTCCGTTGGAGAATTCATCCACAAAAATGCCTTTGGACACCTCTGCAATGAGGTCTTGGGCTTTGGCGTTTCCGCTTTCCATATAGGTGGCCCGCATCCGCGGGATGGGGGCGTAGCGGAAGCTCTCGCGCCGGCCGTTTCCGGTGGGACGAACCCCGTAATGGGCCGCGGAGATGCGGTCGTGGAGATAGGAGGTGAGGACTCCGTCCTCCACCATATAGGTCTTCTGGCCGGGGATGCCTTCGTCGTCAAAATTCAGGGCGCCCCGGTTGCCGGCAAGCGTTCCGTCATCGATGATCTGGATTCCTTTCGGGCAAATCTGCTGTCCCATCCTGTCGGCAAAGATGGACGTGCCTTTGCGGTTGAAATCGGCCTCGAAAGCATGTCCCATGGCTTCATGGAGAAGGATGCCGGAAGCACCGGCGCCCATCACCACGCTCATGCGGCCTCCCTTGGGGCGGCGGGCGGCAAAACGCTCGTCAATGCCCTGAACCACCTCTGCGGCCATCTCTTCGATGAGGGCGTCGGAAAGCATTTCGGCCCCCTTGCGGAAACTGCGGGAGGTGGATTTGTTCTCGGTCTGGCCGTTTTGCTGAAAGACCACCGACAGGGAGATGCTGCCCATGGGACGGGTGTCCCATTTGAGTTCGCGGAAACTGTTGTACATGAGGATATCGCTGACCTGAAAAGCCAGGTTGGCGATGATTTTCACGATGCGGCCGTCTTTCTGCCTGACCGATGCCTCCAGCCTTTGGAGAAAGGGGAGGAAGTCGGAAAGGGGCGTTCCCCGCCAGTGCCGGAGCACGGGATAGCGGTCCGCCGCCGGGTTGGGCTCTCCGCGGCTGGGATTCCGGGTCCCGTAGGGGCTTACGTCCACGGGCTTTTCCGCAATCTGTGCGGCTGCATGCGCGCAGGCGAGCAAATCGGCCCAGGCCGTGCTCTCCGAATAGGCATAGCCGGTTTTTTCTCCGCTGAGAACGCGGACCCCCACGCCGAAATCGATGTGGTTGCCGCCGGAAGTGACGGCTCCGTCTCTGAGCAGGAGGCTGCCGTATGTGGTGTTTTCAAAATACAGGTCGCAATAGCTGCCTCCGCCGGAAAGGGCCTCCTGGACCAATTTTTCCAGCAGGGCCTCGTCGGCGCGGAAGATGTCAAAATAGTATGCTTTGTTTTCAATCATTCTGATAAGGGACTCCGTCATGCGCCAGGGGAACCTTGGCGATTTCTTTTACAATGGATTCTGCGACGTCCCTGATGGGGGTCAGGGGTTCGATATCGTCCGTCAGCAGAGAGCGCACAAAATTGTATCTTTCCATATCGCGGATGACCAGGCCTTTCTTGGATCCCTCGGCGATGACATCGAAAGGCGGGGTGGAATTGTCGGCCAGAATCCACTTGTCGCACAGGTGCATATAGCTGTGGAAGAAGTAGTTGAGGCCCATCCTGTATCGTCGGCGGATGGTTTCTTCGGAGACATCATGTCCGCCGGCGCGAACCCGGGCCGCCACCCGCTCAACGGCAATGTCGGGGCTTGCAAGCCAAAAATACAGTACGGTGACGTAGTATCCTTTCTGCTGGGCGCTGTTCACCATCTTGATGAGCGAGCGCGTGGCCAGGGTGGTCTCGATGCAGAAATCTTCCCGGCGGTCGAAGAGGTACTTGACTTTCCGGAGCATCAGGCGGCTTGCCGTGATGTAGGCGATTTCCGGGGAGAAGGGGGAAAGGTGTTTGGCAAACTCGTCGGAATTCACGAACTCGCTACAGTCCAGCAGCTCCGGGAGAACACCGTACGATGCCGTGGTTTTCCCGGAGCCGTTAGGACCAGATATTATATAGAGTCTGGGCACTCAATGCCTATTCGCCGGTCACTCTTTCCAGCCATTTGACCATTCCCAGCATGATGCCCATGGAAATGAGACAGACCACCAGGAACACGGTCCAGCACTTCCAGATGGGCCAGGCATTGTACATGACGGGGCCGATCCAGATCAGAAGGTTGCCCAGGGCCGTTGCTCCCAGCCACAATCCCTGGCAGAGACCCAGCATGTGCTTGGGAGCCACTTTAGAGACGAAGGAGAGTCCCAGCGGGGAGATGAAGAGTTCCGCAACGGTCAGGAAGAAGTAAGTGACGATGAGAACCCACCAGTCGGCCTTCATGCCGGCGGCGACAGATTCGTCCATGGCGCGGAAATCGGTACCGGAGGGATATCCCTGCATGTAAGAGAATGCTGCGAGGAACAGATAGGCTACGCCGGCGATTCCCATGCCGATGGCAATCTTCCGGGGCGTGGAAACGCTCTTGCCTTGCTTGGCCAGCGAGCCGAAGATCCACATGATGATGGGCGTGAGGACAATGACGAAGAAAGGATTGACCGCCTGCCAGATTTCGGGAGCGATTTTGTCCGTTTTCACAAAGTCACGGGCAAAGACGGAAAGGGACTGTCCGTTCTGATGGAAGGAGAACCAGAAGAAAATCGCGATACCCAGAACGGCGAAGAGAGCGTACATGCGCTGTTTGATTTCCTTGGCCATGGCAATCTTCTCCTGCTCCGTATAAGAGGCGGAAGAAGCGGCGGCATGCTTTTGCGGGGTAGGGAAAATCTTCTTGTAATAGAGGAAGATAACCAGTGAAATAATCATGGCGGCCACGGAAGCGAAGAAAGAGAAGTGAACGCCCTGGTTGAAGACCTCCAGATAGGCGGAGGGTTCAAAGGCGCCGCCGCCCAGGTTGGCAGCCGCGGAAAGGGTATCATACTTGGCGGTCTGGTCTCCGATGGTTCCGTTCAGCACTTTGTGGCACAGTTCCGGCAGGTTGGCATTGTACAGGAAACCGTTGGCCTTGAGCCACCATTCCCGAAGCAGGGGCGCGACGAAGGGGGCGATGAGGCCGCCGATATTGATGAACACATAGAAAATTTGGAAGCCGGAATCTCTCTTGCTCTTCGCCAGTTCCAGGGCCTCGGGACCCTTTTTGGCTTCCTCGGCCTCCAGGTTGTCATACATCTGGCCGACGATGGCCTGGAGATTGCCCTTGAACAAACCGTTGCCAAAGGCGATGAGGGCCAGCGCTACGCAAGTGAAAGGAAGCAGCCACGACAGATTTCCGGAGGTGGCCGTTACGGGGATGGCCAGAAGAATATATCCCAGGGCCATGACCAGCAGGCCCTTCTGGATGGTCCCCTTGTAATCCTGGGTTCGGTCGGCAATGATACCGCCCACCAGCGCCAGGATGTAGATGGAAGAATAAAACACGGAATAGATAAGTCCGGCGGTGCTGTCTGACAATCCGAATTTGGAGCACAGGAACAGCAGCAGGACTGCATTCATGATATAATAGCCGAATCGCTCGCCCATATTGCTGAGCGCGGCCGGAATTAATCCTTTGGGGTGACCTTTGAACATAATATTGATAGTTTTAGTTTTGGCTTATCCTTACAAAAATGGTTATAATTTCTGACTTTGCCAAATTTATATGCCTCTACAAGCTCCTGCTTGTTTATTTGGGGGGAAATAACTACATTTGTCTGATTGGAAAACGACAAGTAAAAATATACTATGAGACGCAATCTGCTTTGGATCGCCGCCGTGGCAGCCATGCTGGTTTCCTGCGGAACCCGGAAGGGAAAGGAAAGGGTGACCGATGTCCAGGCCCACCGTGGGGGCATGGGGCTGTTTCCGGAAGAGTCCCTGGAGGCCATGCTCAACGCCGTGGATTTGGGCGTCAATACCCTGGAGATGGATCTCTGCATAACACAGGACAAGAAGGTTATCCTTTCGCACGACAAGTATTTCCATCACCGTTATGCTTCCTATCCGGACGGGACGCCCGTTCTGGAGACAGACCCCAAAACCTATCTGTATGAACTCCCGTACAGCGAAATCGTCAAATACGATGTGGGGTCCAAACCCAATCCGGACTGGCCGGAGAAAAAATGCATCCCCTGTGTCAAGCCCGTTGCGGCCGATGTGATCCGGGCCGTGGAAGCTTATACCCGTGAGAAAGGTCTCGCTCCCATGAAATACAATGTCGAGATCAAGAGCGACCCCGACGGCGACGGGGGCATCGAAGGCGTGAACTGGCCCGAATATCATGCGTTCACGGACCTGTGCGTGGCCATGCTCGACTCCTTGAACCTGGGAAACCGCCTCATTATCCAGTGCTTCGACGAGCGTTCCCTCAACTATATCAACGAGAAGTACCCCGGCCATATCCTTGCCTATCTTCTGGAAGACTATGAGAAGGACGTGGAGGAGGCGATGTCCAAGCTGGACTTCACGCCCGAGTGGCTGAGTCCGGAACACGGCAACGTGAATGAGGAACTGATGAAGTATGCCCACGACCGCGGGATGCAGGTGGTTACCTGGACGGTGGACGACAAGGACGAGATGCGCCGGCTCATCGGCCTGGGAGTGGAAGCCATCATCTCCAACTATCCCGACCGCCTGTTGGAAGTGGTAAACGAATATCCTCTTAAATAAAAGGTATGAAGGCTTTCCTCGCCTGGTTTCTGCGCAGCGTGCTCCGTTACCGCTCCGATGTGGTGATGGTGAACCTGAGCCGCAGTTTTCCGGAGAACAATTATGATGAGCTTCAGGCAATCCATAAGCGTTTCTACCGCCATCTGGCCACTATTTTTATGGAAACGCTGTGGTTTGGCCGATGCCGGGGCGACAAAGGCCGGAAACGCCTCCGGGACAGCCACATCGTGGAGTTTACCAACCCCGAGGAATTCAACCGCCTGTACGGCGGGGCCCGTCAGCTGATGCTCCTTCAGGCGCATACCGGCAACTGGGAGCTCATCGGCGGTATCCTCAATTACTCATATGGCGTTCCTCTGGATTTTACGGCAAGAGACATTGCCGTTACCTATCTTCGTCTCCACAATGCCCGCATGGATCGCCGGATGGCCCGTTGCCGCACGGCAGCCGTGGCCGATCTGGGCTTCGACGGATACCTGGAAGCGGGGGAGGTGCTTCGTTTCGCCCTGAAAAACAAGGAGCGAAAGTTTGTCTATGTCTTCATCACGGACCAGTATCCCTACAATAGCCACGATAACGTGCGTGTGGATTTTCTGCATCAGGAAACGGCCACCATGACCGGATCCGCCGCCTTGGCCGTAAAGCTGGACATGGCGGTGGCATACCTCCGTTTTGAGGCCCGGGAGGATGGCGGCTACCGGATGACGCTGGTTCCGCTCAGCGAACATGCTGCGGGAGAGAATCCCGTGGAACTGATGCAACGCTATTACCGCCTGCTGGAGCAAGACCTTCAAAAACAGCCTTGGAATTATCTCTGGACCCATAAAAGATGGAAATAATGATGAAAAAAACCGCGATGATCCTCTTCCTTTGCCTTCTGTCCGTTTCTGTCCGGGCTCAGGAGGTGTCCTATGCATTGCCGGCCACGTCGGTCACGGTGAAGGTGGATGTCCGGCAGGAATCTTTCTTCGCCGGCCCTTACGCCGCCTTTGCCAAGAAAATGCTCAATACATCGGTGCGTGACAAAGACATGGTCACAACCGAAATTACCCGTGTGGAACTCATTCCCCACACGGAGGCCGATATGAACGCCTGGTACACCTGCGACGCCGAAAGTGCCGCACTGCTGTCCATGAGCGCCCAGGGCCTTGTATCCGTCGGCGGAGCCGACAGGGGCAACGGTGTCAGCTGGCGTTTCCTTCCCGGCCTTTCCGGAGACTTCACCGGCAGGGGGCTCACCGAAGCGGAGAAGGAAGCCATCCAGATTGTCTATGAGTCCGTCCAGACAGACACGGCAGTGGTACAGGTGCCGGTAGAGCACAAGGTTCTGGTGGAGAAAACCCTGGAAGACAAAGTTTCCGATGCGGCCGACATGATCCTGTCCGTTCGCAGGGACCGTCACAACATCGCTTCCGGAAACACCGATGCCAGCTATTCCGGCGAGGCCATGAGCGCCGCCCTGAAGGAACTCGACCGCCTGGAGAAAGAATACATGTCCCTGTTCTGCGGCTACTCCGAGGTACGCAGGCAAAGCTATTCCTTCGAGGTTACTCCGTCCTCCGCCGTCAAGAACCATCGCTACCTGGTGTTCCGCCTGACCGAGGACGGTGCCGTTACGGAAGGCGTAAAGGGGATTCCCTATTATCTGGAACTCCAGCCGGAAGGCTCCCTTCCGGAGGAGTCCCACGACAAGCGAAAGGTGAAAGGCTCTGTCCGCTACCGGATTCCTGCGGTCTGCAAGGTGACGCTCAGCAGGGACAGCCAGCCCCTGCTCCAGACCCGCATCCCGTTCTATCAGCTGGGCCGGGAGAGTGTCCTGTATCTGCAATCGAAATAATCATTCACTAAAACTACACTGATATTTTATGAGTATTCAAAATCTGGAACCCAAAGTAATCTGGAAGAACTTCTATGCGCTCACCCAGATTCCCCGTCCTTCCAAGCACGAAGGGAAAGTAATCGAGTATCTGTATAACTGGGGCGTCTCCCATGGCTTTGAAACCATCAAGGACGATACGGGGAACATCATCATCCGCGTTCCCGCCACTCCCGGCATGGAAAACCGCAAGGGCGTTATCCTGCAGGGCCACATGGACATGGTTCCCCAGAAGACCTCCGATTCCCCGCATGATTTCCTGAAAGACCCCATCAATGCCTATGTTGACGGCGAGTGGGTGACGGCCGACCGCACGACGCTGGGTGCCGACAACGGCATCGGCGTGGCCCTGGGACTGGCCGCCGCGGAAGAGCCTTCCGTGAAGCACGGCCCGCTGGAGTTGCTGGTAACCTATGATGAGGAAACCGGCATGACCGGCGCCAATTGTCTGAAGCCCGGCGTCCTCAAGGGCGATATTCTCCTTAACCTGGACTCCGAAGAAGAGGGCGAACTCTGCGTGGGCTGCGCCGGCGGCCTGGATGTATCGGCCAGTTTCAAGTATCACAAGTACAACACGCCCGAAGGGATGGAGGCTTTGCGTTTCACGGTGAGCGGCCTTCAGGGCGGACACTCCGGCATGGATATCTCCCTGTACCGCGCCAATGCCAACAAGGTGGTGGCCAGAATCCTCCTGCCCCTGCTGGAAGACTATGGCGTGAGGGTGGTCTTCTTCCGCGGCGGTTCGCTCCGGAACGCCATCCCGTTCGAGGCTACGGCCGAAATTCTTGTCCCGGCCGACAAGTACGATGCGGCACGCGCCCTCATCCTTTCCATCTTCGAGACCATCAAAACCGAATTCCAGGACAGCGATCCTTCGGCCCGGCTGGACATTGAGGACCATGTTCCCGTGCAGCCCAAGTTTATCCAGGGCAAGTCCATGCTGCGTGCCGTCAAGGCCATTATCGCCGCTCCCTCCGGTGTCATTCGCATGAGCCAGTCCATGCCCGGCCTCACGGAAACGTCCATCAACCTGGCCATCGTCCGCACCCAGCAGGGAAAGATCACCATCCATTCCCTCATGCGCAGCGCCGTGGACACCTCCAAGGACTACCTGGCCCAGCGTGTCCGCTGCCTCTTCGAGCTGGCCGGCGCCGAAGAAATCACCTTCAAGGGCGGCTATTCGGGCTGGACTCCCAAGCTGGATACGCCCATCAACAAGGTGTGCATGGAACAGTTCCAGAAAGTGTACGGCTACCCTATGAAGGTGATGGCTACGCACGGCGGTCTTGAATGCGCCATCATGGGCGCCAAGTATCCCAACTGGGAGATGGTTTCCATCGGCCCTACCATCAAATATCCGCACAGCCCGGACGAGAAGGTGCATGTTGCCTCCGTAGCCCGTACGTGGGATTATTTGAAGGCCGTCCTGGCGAATATTCCCGAGAAATAGACCTTTTTCAATACGGCGATGCCGGTGGGTCGGGGTGGGTCCGGCCTGCCGGCATCGGTGCAAACAGGAGAATTGACGGCGTCCGGTCACGAGACCGCACATCCAGGTTTGCAAGCCAAAGTTACTCAGTGTTTTCCGAGCGGGCAATAGGTGAAATTTTTTTGTTTTTGCTGTAAAATTTCGTATATTTGCAGTCCTTTTTGGGCTCATTTTGGCCCGGAAAGAATGTAAAACATTTATAAACAATTAATTATGGTTAACCAGTACGAAACCGTTTTCATTGCAACTCCCGTTTTGTCTGACACCCAGATGAAGGAAGCGGTTGCCAAGTACGTCAAGCTCATCACCGACAATGGCGGTGAGGTTGTGTACCAGGAGGATTGGGGCCTGCGTCAGCTCGCT
>CADBFO010000020.1 GCA_902794005.1 uncultured Bacteroidia bacterium | reverse complement strand
CTTCAAGAGTTGAAGCACACTTTGAATCACCAGAAGGCATTTTCGTGCTTCATCTCACTGCCTGGACCCTGCCTCAAGCACATTTTCGGCCTTCCATGCAGTTAATCGTGCTTCAAGAGTTGAAGCACAGGCGGTATCGGTTGCATTTTCCCTTGCGCCAGGCCGGGGTGGCAGCTAACAAGCTAATACACAGCATGTTGTATACAATCCTCTGCGCAAATAGCGCAGAGGATTATGTGCAAGGTATTGATAGACAGGCGATTACTTGCCACCCGAAAATGTCCCGTCCTCTTTTACAATACCGGGTTTGGGCCGCCTCTTGCACGGAAAGGGAGTTTTTGAGGCCGAAAATCACGGCGCCGCGCACGGAAAGGGGTGTTTGGGGCACGAGGGGGGCAAAAAACTTGCAAGGCACGCGTTTTTTTGGTACTTTTGTGGAGTAACAACCAGACAGCACTATGGCCAATCTGTTCAATTTCGGCTTTTTCGGGAACCAGCCGCACCGCGTGTTCAACTACAAGCCCCGGTACTATGACCCGGAGGAGGAAAAGCGGAAAGCCCTGTTCGGGGAAGTGGACGGCACCAACGAGAAGGCCCGTCAGGAAGGAACGTATGTTCCCGGCAGCAGCCTCAGGGGTGCGTTCCGCAACGGCAACTACCAGAAAACCCGCAGCGACATGCGGGTGGCCCACACCGTGATCACCATCGTTACCCTGGTGCTCATTGTCCTGGTGCTCATTTACATTTCCAAGTTTTTTGAATTGCTGTAGATTCTTCGCTGCGCCCTTCGGCAGGCTCAGGGCAAGCTTCAGAATGACAGGAGGGTCAGAATGACAAATGGAGACAGATTCTTCGCTGCGCCCTTCGGCAAGCTCAGGGCAAGCTTCAGAATGACAGGAGGGCTCAGAATGACAGAGGGAGACAGATTCTTCGCTGCGCTCAGAATGACAGAGGGGCTCAGAATGACAAAGGGCTTGGAATAACTCTTCGCCCGGAATGACAAAATGGAATTAAGGATATTACCGAAAAATATCGCAGACATGATTGCTGCGGGAGAGGTAGTTCAAAGACCGGCTTCCGTGGTGAAGGAGCTCATGGAGAATGCGGTGGACGCCGGCGCCACGGACGTGAAGGTGGTGATTACGGATGCCGGCCGCACGCTCATCCAGGTCATCGACAACGGCTGCGGCATGACGCCGGACGACGCCGTGCTGTGCTTCGAGCGGCATGCCACCAGCAAGCTGTCATCGGCCGAAGACCTGCACCATATCCTTACCTTCGGTTTCCGCGGAGAGGCGCTGGCGTCCATCGCCGCCGTGGCCGAAGTCTCCCTCCGCACCCGCATCGCCTCCGAAGAGGCCGGCGTGGAGGTGGTGATGGCCGGCTCCGCGAACAAGGGCACCCGCGAGGTGAGCTGCCCGGTGGGCACCAACATCAGCGTGCGCAACCTCTTCTACAACATTCCCGCCCGGCGCAAATTCCTCAAGAGCGACAACGTGGAGCTGCGCCACATTGTGGAAGCGTTCCAGCGCGTGGCCCTCACCCGGCCCGACATTGCCTTCTCGCTCTCCCACAACGGCCGGGACATCCATGTGGTGAAAGCCGCCAAAAGCTTCAAATTCCGCATCCAGGACCTTCTGGGGCCCTCCGTCGTGGGCGACATCGTGGACATCGGCGCCCAAACCAGCATCGCTTCCCTGCAAGGCTATGTGGGCAAGCCCGAAAGTGCCCGCAAAACCCTTGGGAACCAGTTTTTCTTTGTGAACGGCCGATATTTCCGCAGCCCCTACCTGCACAAAGCGGTGATGAAGGCCTACGAAAACCTGATTCCGGAAGGCAGCACGCCCTCCTACTTCATCTATCTGGAAGTGGACCCCGCCACCGTGGACGTGAACATCCATCCCACCAAGGCCGAAATCAAGTTCGAGGATGACCAGCTGCTGTTCCAGACGGTGATGGCCGCCGTAAAAGAGGCCATGGGCCGATCCAGCGTGGCCGGTTCCCTGGACTTTGACAACCCGGAAGCCCGGGATATCCCTGTCTTGGGCACCCGCTTCGAGGAGTATCGGCCCTCCAGCACGCCTACGGTGGGGGTGGACTGGAATTACAATCCGTTTGAGCAGGAGGGGGATTCTTCGCTGGCGCTCAGAATGACAGAAGGGCCCAGAATGACAGAAGGGCTCAGAATGACAGAAGGGCTCAGAATGACAGAAGGGAGTGGAATGGGAGGAAGCACCAGGCACTACACAGACCCGAATCCCAATTACGGGGCGCTGTTCGAGGACCGGACGCTGCCCACGGCGCAGATGCTCATCGTCCAGGGCCGGTACATCCTCACGCAATCGGCCTCGGGCATTATGGTGGTGCATGTGAGGCGGGCACGGGAACGGCTGTTTTACGACCGTTTCCGCAAGGCCCTCGGCGAACAGGCACACGTTTCCCAGACGGCGCTTTTCCCGGTGCAGGTGAACGTGGGCGTGAAAGGACGGCTCACCCTGGACGAGCATGGAGACACCCTTCGGAAACTGGGCTTTGAGATTGCCCCCTTCGGCCCGGACACCGTGGTGGTGAGCGGCGTTCCGGAAGGGTATGACGCAACGCCCGGCCGCGTGGAAACCCTGGTCGGGGACCTTCTGCTCATCCTCTCCGACGAAAGCGGCGGCCTCCCCGAAGTGATGGAGCAGTCGCTGGCGCAGAAGTTCGCCGTCCTGGGGGCGTCGGCCTCCGGAAAAATGACTTCCCCGCTGGAGGCGCAGCGCCTGGTGGACGCCCTCCTGCAAAGTGAAAATCCCGAATTTACGGCCGCCGGACGGCGAATCATCTCCATCGTCCCGGCCGACGATCTGGAAAAACGATTCTAACATGACCAACAACCCTCTTCAGAACATACCCGTCGTAACCCGGAACCTGCTGTACGTGAACATAATCCTGTTTGTGGCCACCCTCATCAACCCCGTGTTCATGAAAGATACCTTCGCCATGGCCTTTCCGCTGAGCACGGAATTCCGCTGGTGGCAACCCCTTACGCACATGTTCATGCACGACGGCTGGATGCACATTTTCTTCAACATGTACTCGCTGGTGATGTTCGGCATGGTGGTGGAACGCGCGCTGGGCACCCGCAAGTTCATCTGGTTCTACCTCATCACCGGCTTCGGTGCGGTGTTGCTGCATACCGGCGTGGAATTTTTTGAGGTTCAACGGCTTATCAAAGAATATCCCGGCGTGGACCCCCAGAGCATCTACAACAGCATCCCCGGCGTGCTGGGCGCTTCCGGCGCCGTCTATGGCGTGCTGGTGGCCTTTGCCATGCTGTATCCGGAAGCCCGGCTCACGCTCATTTTCCCGCCCGTCACCCTGGATGCCAAATGGTGGGTGATTATCTTCATCGGCATTGAACTGCTCACCGGCATTACGGGCACCCAGATGGGCGTGGCGCATTTCGCCCACCTGGGCGGCGCGCTCTTTGGCTGGCTGCTCATCCGCTACTGGCGCAAAAAAGGAGAACTGTACCGCTAAATGGCTGCCCCGGAAAAAAAGAAACGGCATTGGCTGTCGCACCTTTCGTTCGGCACTGCCTCGGTGGTGCTGAGCGTTTTCCTGCTGCTGGCCTACCTGTCGGTGGTGGTGGATCCGGCCAAAGCCTGGTTCTTCACCCTTTTCGGGTTGTTGTATCCTCTGGTGCTGCCCCTGGCCGCCGGCCTGTTCATCTGGGCCCTGGTGCGCCGCTCGCACATGCGGGGGCTCCTTTTTCTGGCGCTGCTTCCCTCCCTCTTCTTTGCGGGCCGATACGTCCAGTTCCGGCGGAGCGACCCGGCCGGAGACCCCTCGCTGAAGGTAATCTCCTACAATGTGGGGCTCTTTGCCCACGGTCCGTCCGACAACAAACGCCTGGCCCTGGCCGATTCGGTGAGCCGATGGCTCCGCGCCCAGGAGGCCGACATCATCTGCCTGCAGGAATTCCACCTGCCGCTGGACGTTTCCATGGACAGCTGGATCCGCCAACATTTTCCCGGCTACAAGGCCGAGTATTATGTGCTTACGGGGGCCAACGGGCACTTTGGAAATGTCACCCTGAGCCGCCGCCCGGTGAGCGGAAAGGGAAAGATAGACTTTGAGAAATCCACCAACCTGGCCCTGTGGACGGACGTGAGGCTGGACAGCGCCACCGTGCGCCTGTATAATTGTCACTTTGAGAGTTACAACATTTCCCTGTCCAACCTGGTGAAGAAGGACGGCGTCGTGGAAGAGACGGAACGCAAGATGCGCCGTTCCATCACCGAACGCCCCAAACAGGTGGCGGAGGTGCTGCGCGGCGTGGACAACGCTCCGGTGCGCAGCATCGTGCTGGGAGACTTCAACGACAATCCCCTGTCCTACACCTACATG
Organism: uncultured Bacteroidia bacterium; assembly: GCA_902794005.1. Classification (GTDB taxonomy): domain Bacteria; phylum Bacteroidota; class Bacteroidia; order Bacteroidales; family UBA932; genus Cryptobacteroides. The sequence goes on along the minus strand of CADBFO010000020.1, from coordinate 28,947 downwards.
CGCTTGCTGCGCGGCCGCCACGACAGCTTCGTCAAGGCCGGCAAGGGCTTCGGCGCCACCTACCGCACCCTCTGGCCGCTCCTGCGCATCGACTACATCCTGGCCCCGAAAGACTTGAATGCCGTTTCTTACACGGTTCCCCACGTGAAATACTCGGACCACTACCCCATCATCGCCACCTATTATGAATCCCGCCGCGGAGAGTAGGAGACCGGGGCGGCGGAAACATGGCACGCTGTTGATCGCTGCGCCGCGTTGACACTTGGAGTGGCGCCGGGGGCCGTTTTCCCGTCAACGTGGCAAGGTTTTTCGCTGAGTTGGGCCATTTTGTTGCCGCGTTGACACTTGGAGGGGCGCCTGGGGTCGTTTTTCTGTCAACGTGGCAAGGTTTTTCGCTGAGTCGGGCTGTTTTGTTGCCGCGTTGACACTTGGAGGGGCGTTAGGGGCTGTTTTTCTGTCAACGTGGCAAGGTTTTTCGCTGAGTCGGGCCATTTTGCTGCCGCGTTGACACTTGGAGTGGCGCCGGGGGCCGTTTTCCCGTCAACGTAGCAAGGCTTTTCGCTGAGTTGGGCTGTTTTGTTGCCGGTCTTGCCTGAGGGCCCAATGGAGCCTGACCTGCATGAGGACAGCAGGGGTGGCAAGCAAGTAGCTGAGACAGAGACACTTACGCATAATCCTCTGCGCTTTTTGCGCAGAGGATTATGCGTAATCCGTTGAATATCAGGCGCTTGTCTGCCACCCGTGCCTCTTTTTATGTGCACGTAAAAGGGGCGTTTTGGTGCAGGAGGGGCCGAAAAACGTGGCGGCGAAGATGCGTCGGATTACGGTTTGATGCTTGCTTCGTCCAAGTTCACTTTAGAGTAGCCGGTTTTGCCGACACTGCTTATTGCGAATAGAACGGGTGTCCTGCGTGTGTGCGGGGCGCCCGTTTTTTTTGATTCAATTCAAAAACCTTCTTGCAAAGTTTGTGCAATTGACCTAACTTTGTGGCATTATGAAACCGGAAGAAATACTCGCTGAAGCCTTGCGCACCCTGCGCGAGGGCGGAACCATTCTATACCCCACCGACACGGTATGGGGCTTGGGCTGCGACGCCACCAATGCCGATGCCGTGGCCCGCATCTTTGAAATCAAGCAGCGCTCCGACAGCAAGTCCCTGGTACTGCTCGCAAGCGACCTGGACATGGTGGCCAAGTTCGTGAAGGAGATTCCCGACATCGCCATCGACCTGGTGGAGGTGAACGACGCGCCCATGACCATCATCTACCCCGGCGCCGTGTGCTCGGAGACGGGCGACAAGTGGCACCTGGCGGCTTCCTGCGTGGCGGCCGACGGCAGCGTGGGCATCCGCATTCCGCTCATGGACTGGTGCCGTCAGCTGGCCTTCAAGCTGGGGCGGCCCGTCGTGAGCACATCGGCCAATATCTCGGGCGAACCCACGCCGCAGCGCTTCTCCGACATTCCGCAGGAGATGAAGGATGCCGTGGATTTTGTGGTTCCCCCGTCCGTGGATACCCAGAGCAGGGGCAAGGCCTCCCAAATCCTGAAAGTGGGCCTCCGCGGGGAAATTGAGATTATCCGGAAATAACTGACAACCCATTACTTAACCACGTTTTAAACCCTTTCCGCATGAAAAGATTCATTCTGATTTTGTCGTCCCTGGCAGTTGGCATGACAGCCTGGGCGCAGACGACGGTGCGCGGTACGGTCCTGGACACGTCCGGGCAGCCCGTCGTCGGAGCAGGAATTCTTCAGGCCGGTTCCACCACCAATGGTGTCGTGACCGACCTGGATGGAACTTTTGTCATCAAGGTGCCCGAAACGGCCACCCTTGATGTTTCCTGTGTGGGATATGTCCCGCAATCCATCCCCGTAAACGGGCAGACCAGGCTTACCATCACCCTCGAAGAAGATGCCGAGCTCCTGGACGATGTCGTTGTGGTGGCCTTCGGTAAAATGAAGAGGGAGGCTTTTACGGGATCGGCCGGCGTCATGAAGGCCGATGACCTGCTGCGCTCGCAGCAGTCCAATGCCGCACAGGCCCTGGCCGGACGCGTAGCCGGTGTGCAGATTACCAATTCGTCCTCCCAGCCCGGCGCATCTCCGTCCATCACCATCCGCGGTGTCGGCTCCATCTCTTCGGACACCGAACCCCTCATTATTGTGGACGGAATGCCGTTTGACGGCGATATCAACCTGATCAACTCCAGCGATATCGAGTCCATGACCGTGCTCAAGGATGCCGCTTCCAACGCCCTGTACGGCGCCCGCGGCGCCAACGGTGTCATCATGATCACCACCCGTCGCGGTCAGAGCGGCAAGGCCAAAATCAGCGTGGACGCCAAGTGGGGCGCCAACCAGAACGGCCTTCCCCACTACGAGACCGTGAACACCCAGCAGTTCTATGAGCTCTATTACAAGATGCTCTACAACAACTATTCGACGCTCACCGACGATGCCGGCAACCGCACCTACACGGATGCCGAAGCCCACGCCCTGGCCAACTCCCGCCTCACCGACAACTCCACGGGCGTAGGCCCCGGCTACATGGTTTATACGGTCCCTACCGGCGAGGATTTCATCCTTTCCAACGGCAGCATGAACCCCAAGGCCTCCCTGGGCGCATTCTATGAGAACGGCGGCAAGACCTTCTGGCTCCAGCCCGACGACTGGGAGAAAATCGGCCTGCAGAACGGCCTTCGCCAGGAATACAATGTCTCCGTCTCCGGCATGTCCGGCAAGGTGAACTACTTTGCCTCCCTGGGCCACCTGAGCAACGAAGGCATCCAGGAGGGTTCCCTCCAGAAGCGTACCACCGGCCGTATCAAGGCCGACTACCAGGCCCGCGAATGGCTCAAGATCGGCGCCAATTTCGGCTATACCCGCTACGATCTTTCCCAGACGTCGGAAGGCACCATCGGCTCGGGTACCATCTGGCCCATCATCCAGTCCCAGGCCCCTATCTTCCCCGTCTATTTCCGCGACGCCAACGGCCGCATCTTGACGGACAAATGGGGGGAACAGATGTTTGACTTCGCCCAGCAGTACGGCCTCAACCGCGCCGGCGGCGTGGGCGGCAACGCCATTTTCTCCAACAAGTACCGCGACGACACCACCGACGGCAACGCCTTCACGGTGGGCGGATTCGCCGACATCAAGTTCCTGAAGGACTTCACCTTCACCCTCAACGTGAACATCTACGACTACGACCGCCGCAGCACGTATGTGACCAGCCCCTTCGTGGACAACTACACTTCCTCCAGCGACAACGGCTACATCTACAAGAGTGCCAACCGCACCTTCACCTTCAACACCCAGCAGCTCCTCAACTATGCCAAGGTGTTCGGGAAACACGATGTGAATGTCATGCTGGGCCACGAGTATTACAACTACAAGTTCGAGCATCTGGGCGGTTCCGGTATCAATTTCGGTATCGACAACGCCCGCGAACTGGACGCCCTGCTGCAGAAAGACCCGGATCCGTCATCCTACAACAACGTGTACAACAACGAGGGTTACTTCGCCCGCGGCCTGTACAACTATGCCGGCAAGTATTACGCATCGGCCTCCTTCCGCCGCGACGCTTCCTCCCGTTTCGCAAAGAACCACCGCTGGGGTAACTTCTGGTCCCTGGGCGGCGCCTGGATCATCTCCAAGGAAGACTTCTTCAAGGCGTCCTGGGTGAACAGCCTCAAGCTCAAGTTCTCCGTGGGTTCGCAGGGTAACGACAACATCGGAAACTATCTGTATGCCGACAGTTACAACATCGTGAACAACAACAACGAAGTGGCTTACCAGTGGCGGCAGAAGGGCTCCGAGGACATCACCTGGGAAACCAACACCAACTACAACGCCGGTATCGAATTCGAGCTCTTCAAGAGCCGCCTGAACGGTTCCGTGGACTTCTTCTACCGCAAGACTTCCGACATGCTGTTCTCCCTGAATACGCCCCCGTCCTCCGGCTATACCAGCTACTACACCAACCTGGGCGACATGCGTAACCGCGGTGTTGAACTGGACCTCAACGGAACCATCCTGCAAACCCGCAACGTGGTGTGGACGGCCAACTTCAACCTTACCTATGTCAAGAACAAGGTCCTGAAGCTCCCCGACGATATCAAGAAGACCACCGTGGACGGATATCCCGGCTACGTGAACCTGGACGGTTCCTTCGTTTCCAAGTATAAATACTTCGTGGCCGAAGGACTCCCGCTCTACACCTGGTACTATCCCGAGTATGCCGGCGTTGACAAGGAGACCGGCGAGGCCCTGTACTACAAGGACATCCTTGACCCGGACGGAAACGTGACCGGCCGCGAGACCACCAACAATCCTTCAGTCGCCACCGATTACCGCCTGGGCGATGCCATGGCCCCGCTGTACGGCGGTTTCGGCACCAGCATCCAGGCCTTCGGATTCGACCTCTCCGTGAACCTGAACTTCCAGATTGGCGGTCTGGCCCGCGACTATGTATATGCCACTCTCATGCACACCGGGGCCGCCACGGCCACCAACTGGCACAAGGACATCTACAATGCCTGGACTCCCACCAACACCAACACGGACGTGCCTCGCTTCAAGGACAACGAGACCTACGGCCAGACGGCCATGAGCTCCCGTTTCCTCACCAACGCCAGCTACCTGAACCTGCAGAACGTGAACTTCGGTTACACCCTGCCGTCCAAACTCACCCGCAAAGTTGGCATCGAGACCATCCGCATCTACTTCTCCGGCGAGAACCTCGGCTTCATCTCCATGCGGAAGGGCTTTGACCCCCGCTACAACATTGCCGGTTACACCAACCCGGAACTCTACTCTCCCATCCGCACCCTCTCGGGCGGTATCAACCTTGTATTCTAACCATTTAAGGAGACAGTTTTATGAAGAAAACATATCTGGCCCTTGCTGCCACCCTCCTCGTCTTCTCCGGATGTATCAAGGAAACCTTCCCCAGCGATTATGTCCTGGGAAATCAGATTGCCCAATCCGAATCGGCCCTGAACGGCATGGTGAACGCCATTTACACCACCATGGCCGGTTACAAGAATGCCGACGGCGGTCTGGAAATGATTTCTTACGGCGGCATGCGCGTCATGCTTGAACACACCACTTCCCAGATGGTATGCTCCGGCGCCAACGGCTACAATACCATGGGTGCCTATGCCCAGCTGAACATCGCCGCCACGGGATCCAACCGCGGCCTGTACCCTTCCTACCTGTACTATGCGTACATCAAGAATGTCAACGACATCATCGGCCTGCTCAAAAACACCGAAGACATGACCGACGCCCAGAAGGCCATCCTGGGAGAGTGCTATGCCTACCGCGCCCTCTACTACATGGACCTGGTGCAGATTATGGAATGGAAAAAACCCACGGACACCCGCTACACCTGGGTGGCCAATACCGAGAACGACCTTACCAACCTGGGCGTTCCCATCGTCACCGACGAAACCCCGTCCGAGGTGCTTTCCAACAACCCCCGGGCCACCGTGGATGCCGTCTATGACCTCATCCTCTCCGACCTGGGCGAAGCCGAAAAGTACCTGGAAGGCTTTGTCCGCACCGACAAGGTACAGCCCGACATGGGGGTCGTCTATGGCCTGTATGCCCGTGCCTACCTGAATCTGGCGTCCCGCGTAAAAACCGCCGCCACCTACAAGGACGAGGCCGATTATTGGCAGAAGGCGGCCGCCTATGCCGACAAGGCCATCACCACCTCCGGCTGCACGCCGCTCACCGAAGACCAGTGGACCGACCCCGTAAACGGCTTCAACAACCGCAACAGCCAGAACTCCTGGATGCTGGCCACTACCATTTCCGAGTCCAATACGGCCGCCGCTTCCACCGAGTCCTTTGTCTTTGCCATGATTATGGGAACCGAGACCAACTTCTCCGTCTATGGATGGCGTGTCGGCCGTTCCCTGGCCCGCAACTGGTATGAGCGCCTGTCCGACAATGACTGGCGCAAGAGGTCCTGGCTGGGACCGGAGTTCTTCTACAAATCCACGAACCAGGTGGAGGGACAGCCCTATCTCATCGAGAAAGACGCCAGTGGCAAGTTGATCAACAACAGGTACGCAAAGGCCGGCAACTCCTCCAATGTGCAGGAAGACTGGAGCGACGAGTACACCGGTACCGGCAGCAGGGAGTATCGCCTGAACTCCAGCCCGTCCTGGGTCCGCTCCCGCATCAATCCTTACTACGGCTTCGTGGGCTGGCCCTGGCTGTATGTGAATATCAAGTTCCGTCCGCACAACGGCGCCTACTCCGTGTATTCCACCGGCGGCGCCACCGATTATCCCTGCATGCGTGTGGAAGAAATGTATTTCATCAGGGCCGAAGCCCTGGCGCACACCAGCGGTGTGGCCGCCGGCAGGAGCGCCCTGGAAGAAATCGTGAAGACCCGCAACAGCTCCTATGCCTGCACGGCCTCCTCGCTGGAGGATTTCATCGAGGAAATGTACTTCCAGAAAGGCATCGAATTCTGGGGTGAAGGCATCCCTTACTTCGATTCCAAGCGCCTGGAGCGCGGTATCCACCGTGCCTATCTGGGCTGCAACCTGGAACGCTACCAGCACGGCTTTGACGTTGACGGTCCCTACACCGGCCAGACGCCCGGCTGGAACCAGGCCGAGCTGAATGCCAATCCTGCCATCTTCCATTTCAACAACCCGCATACGCCGCAGGCCAGCCTGTACGTGTGGAAGGGCAACGACGATTTCCGTCCTTACTACGGTACGGAGATTGACACGGAAGGGATGAAGTACTAATCTTATAAAGACTTGATCATGAAAAAATTATTGAACATATTCCTGTCTGCCGCCGTCCTTGTCTTTGCGGTTTCCTGTAACAAACAGGGCGAAAACGTCGGTGGTGGTTCCAGTACCGAAAGCTACTTCTTCAAGGAAGCTTTCAGTTACGATCTCACTTCCAATCCCGTCATCGAAGTGCCTGTGGTGCGCCTGGGCACTTCGGGAGACCTCGACGTCAGCATATCGGCCGATGGCCCTTCCGTCTTTACGGTCCCTTCTGTGGTGACCATCAATGACGGAGACCGCGTGGGCAACATCGCCATCCATTACAACAAGGCCGACATTGTCCTGAACGAATTCTACACCATCACCCTCAAAGTGAACAACTTCACCTCCGTCTATGGATATGAAAGCGCCGAGCTCACCCTCCAGATGCCCACTTCCTACCGCAAGTTCGGAGAAGGTGTCATCGAAGAAGGGTGGTGGGGAGAAGTTGAAGAGAAGGAAATGTATGCCAGAGAATTCGACACCAATGTCCTCCAGTGCTATCTGCCCGACTGCTGGGGCCACGATTCCGGTCCCGGATATCCCGTCCAGGATTATGTCTGGTTCTGGGATACGGAAACCAACCTGGTCTATGTCCCGTTCCAGTACATGGGCTGCGAAGACTGGATGATTGCCGACCGCGGCGCCGTCGCCTGCATGTTCGGCGGTCCCAACTACAAGGAAGGCTACGCCCAGTGGAGAGACTACATTGACAAATGGTATCAGGACCACGGTCTCCAGCATCCGTACTACGATCCGGAAAAGAAGATGTTCTACCTGTCCGACACCGCCGCGCTGGACCCCGACACGGGTGAAATCGTGTACGGTTCCGCCGGCGTTTTCGACGTCTTCACCCTCAACTGATGAACCTTATGCTTGCAGCCGTCACCCTTCCGGTGGCGGCTGTTTGCTTTCCGGCAGCTTTATTTGTTTTTCTCTCGCTTTGCAAGTAAATTTGTGCCGATGGAACTGTTCTACGCATACGATGTTTCCGACGGCGTCTGCCGGCTGGATGCCGAAGAAAGCGGACACTGCGTGCGGGTGCTCCGGCACCGGACCGGTGATGAAATCGATGTCATCGACGGGCTGGGGACGCTTTACCACTGCGCCCTGGTGGATGACTCTGTAAAAGGGGCATCGGCCCGGGTGCTTTCCGGCGTGCCGGGCTTCGGCGGGCATCCGTACCGCCTCACCATCGGCTGCTGTCCCACCAAGAACAACGACCGCTTCGAGTGGTTTGTGGAAAAGGCCACTGAAGTGGGCGTGGACCGCATCGTGCCGCTCATCGGCGACCGCTCCGAGCGCCGTGTTTACAAAACCGAACGGGCCGGGCGCATCGCCCTCTCCGCCACCAAGCAGTCCCTCAAGGCCCGGATTCCGGAAATCGCCGAGCCCGTGAGCGTGAAGGACTTCCTCCGGACCGACGGGGGCACCTCCGTCATGCCCGAGGGCCCTGGCAGCGACCGGGCGCCCCTTCGGCTCATCGCCTACTGCTTCGAGGACGAATCCGTCCCCCGTCGCAGCATCAAGGAGGTGCTGGAAGCCTATGACGGAACGGACGTTAGGGTGCTGATCGGCCCGGAAGGGGATTTCTCCCCCGAAGAGGCGCAGCTGGCCTTGTCGCAGGGCTACATTCCCGTGCACCTGGGGGCCTCGCGGCTCCGTACCGAAACGGCCGCCGTCACCGCCGCTACCGCCGTTTATCTCCGCTACCTCTAGCCGCTCCCTTCGCAAATCCCGCTTTGCAGGCCTTTGCAGAGTGTTTTTCAACCCTTTGCGATCGCGTTTTCGTAGCCTTTTGCGAATCCCGTTTCTGGAGCCTTTTGCAGAGCGTTTTTGCAACCCTTCGCAAATCCCGCTTTGTAGGGGTGGATCCTAATCTGCTGGTAATGAATATGTTACATATAATCCTCTGCGCAAAAAGTGCAGAGGATTTTGCGTAAACGGCTCTGTCTCAGCTACTTGTTTGCCACCCCTGCTGTCCCGATGCAGGCCAGGTTCCATTGGACCCTCAGGCAAGACCGGCAACAAGCGGCCGGGGAGGAGGGCCCTTGCCCGGAGCCCACCGGAGCCGGCCGTGTTGTAGCCGCCGCTCCTGCTTATCGAGCGGCGGCGGTGCCGTAAAAAATGCCGCGAAAATATTGTATCCTCGCGACATCAATGTAAACCGATATCAGGACAGGATAAAACCCCGTGGCAAATAAGTTCTTCACTATCAGCATATTACGCACAATCCTCTGCACTTTTTGCGCAGAGGATTATGCGCAACCGGTTCATAATCAGCACGTTACGCGCCATCTCGCGTGGCCGTGAGGGATAACGCATTACGCCACCCCGTACCGCCGTGTGAGGGCCAGCACATTATGCGCCCCCACCCCGCACCGCCGTGTGAGGGCCAGCACATTATGCGCCCCCACCCCGCGCCGCCGTGTGAGGGCCAGCACGTTACGCACCGCTGTGTGAGGGACAACACCCCCCGCCGTGAGGGACCATCGTGCCAAAGATGCAATACCGGGAATTTTTGGTATCTTTGCAAAAAACGAGTCAAACATGGATATTCGAATCGGAAATGGTTACGACGTGCATGCCCTTTCGCCCGGGCTGCCCATGTGGCTGGGTGGCGTGCGCATCCCTTCGGAAACCGGCTTTGTGGCCCATTCGGACGGAGATGTGGCCATCCACGCACTCTGCGACGCCCTGCTGGGCTGCCTGGCGCTGGGGGATATCGGCCATCTTTTTCCGGATACGTCCGACGAGTGGAAGGGGGCCGACAGCAAGCTCCTGCTGGAAAAGGTGGTGGCCCTCGTTCACGAAAAGGGTTACACCGTGGGGAATGTGGACATCACCATCGCCCTGCAAAAGCCCAAACTCTCTCCGCACATCGCCCAAATGAGAACGGTCCTCGCCGGCATCCTGTGCGTAGGCGAAGACCGCGTTTCCGTAAAGGCCACCACCACCGAACGGCTGGGCTTCGTGGGACGATGCGAAGGCTGCGAGGTGTGGGCGACAGCCCTGATCAGAAGCTGAACACATACCCCACTCCCAGGCTCACGCGGAAGTAGTTGCTGTATCCGGCGCTGAAAAGGCGCGTGCCTTCGCTGTTGGTGTCCAGCTTATATTCGGAGCCCGCGTCCAGCAGCACATACGGAGACAGCGTGTGCCGCTTGCTGATGTTCCAGTCCAGTTCGATACAGCCCCGGTAACGGTCGTTATAGACATGCGTATATCCGCCGGGGGTGAAGGCGTAATAGGTCCTGCCGCTTTTGTTGGTCTGCTGGCTGCCGGAGGTGGTGCCCCAGGCTCCGTTCAGCTGGGTGCGCAGCTCAAAGTAGGCCGACGGTTCCACTACTTTCCAGCCCTTGTACTTTACGCCGATGCGGCTTTTCAGGGCCAGGGCGTTGCGCGGGTCCTGATACACGTTCATGCCGGAATCGCCGTTGTGGGTAAGTTGCAGGCGCTCTTTGATGAAAAGCTGGAAGTCGCCCAGGTTCAGCGCAGCGCGCGCATCCACGTAAAAACGGTGCCGGGGAGCCCAGAAGCCGGAATAAAGCGTTCCGTCATCCAAGTCCTTGTCCACCTTCCAGGGGTTGATCAGGGTATAGCCTGCGCCCAGTTTGAGAAACTTCACGGGCTTGTAAGTGAGCCCCAGCGTGGTGCGGAGGCTTCCGAGGGAAGAAAAACTGTCGGCCGACCGAATCTCCTCCTCGGCCGTCAGATGGAGGCGCTTGGCAATCTTGTAGTCCACCCCGGCCGAGGCGCGTGCGGCGAAATCCTGGGCCTGCGCCGCCATGGGCAGCAGCAGGGCCGTGAGCAATAAAAGTTTTTTCATTCTACGTAGTCTTTGGCCCGGGTGAGGGTGTTCACGCTGTTGCTTTCCCCCTTAGGCAGGTTATAATACACTTTGATAAAGGCCGAATCCTTCAGGAAGTCCACATGGCCGATCTCCACATTCTCCACCTTCACGCCGATGCGTTTTTCGAGGTCGGAGATGAGCTCGGCCCGTCTTTCCGGAACGATGAGTTCGATGCGGTCGTACAGCACCAGCTTGGCGGTGGTGTGCCGGACGAGGCTTTCGCTCTCCAGCACCCCGACAAGGACGATGATCAGCAGGTTCACCAGGGCCATCACCCCCACGCTGCCCCAGCTGAGGCTGTAGTGCGGCGCCGTGCTCACGTCCACCAGGTGATACACCGGGGCCAGGCCGTTGGCGGCCGCCAGGGCGATGATGACGAACAGGTAGGTCATCTCCCGGATGGGAACGGTCTCGGTGCGGTAGCGGATTACCCCGAAAATGGCGAACAGACCCAGGGTAAGGCCCACGCCCACCTCTACGTTGCCCATGATGTACAGCAGGATGAGCATGGCCGACGAGAACACCATGAAGGTGAAGTAGTAGTCGCGGCGCTTGCTCTTTCTGTAATAGAAGAAATGTACCAGAATCCAGCACACGGCCAGGTTCAGGACAAAGCGGATGCCCAGCTCGGACAACTTCTGAGCGGTGGTGAGCATGGCGTCCGTAATGGCTTGCACATCCATCAGGGCGTCTTCTTCCAGCTCCCCGAAGGCGGCGAGGTCCGTGTCTTGGACAAAACGGAATAAGTGGTCGATAATCATATTGTTACGAGTTTCTTTCCAATGGTTTTTTCAAGGGTCCTCACTTTTTCCTTGAAGCGGCCGGTCTTGGCCAGGGGGTCGGTAAGGGTGAGGGCGATACAGTATTTGCTGACGCGGACAGGCTTTACCCGGAGGTCCAGAAGGATGCTTTTCATCCGGCTCTCCGCCCGGCCGTCCTGCTTGAGTTCAATGATGACCGCATCCTGCAGGGAAGTCTCTTTCCCGGTGCGGAAATTCTTGAAGCACAGCCGGGTGTCGATGGTGAGCCGTTCGGTGAAGGCGGGGTTCACCAGGGTGATGCGGTGAAACAGCGTTTCCACGGAAGGGGAGAGGTCCTCGGAGCGGAACGGGGAGTGCGAGGCCAGGTATTCGCAGGCGGCCCCGTCGGCCTTGAAACCCGTCAGTTCCCCGGCGGGGATGCCGATGCGCTTTTTCTTGGTGCGCCCCTTGTTGTTTTTCCGCTTGATTTCCAGGAAAGTGGTGCCGGAATTCACGTAGCTGCGCGTTCGCACTTTCTGGCGCACCAGCCGGCCGTTGCGATGGTCGTAGAACATCTTGAGACCGGCCGTGTCGAAGTAAACGGAATCATAGGGGCTGATGCGCATCGACTCTGTTACCAGCACCCGGTAGCCGGCTGCCGCCGCGGCAGAGAGTATGCGTAGCAGCACGGCTTCCGTGGTGAGGTACTTGGAGTCGATGCGGTTCATCAGCTTTACGGAGTCCATTTCCGTGAGCGTAACGGGCCGAAGGGCCTCCAAAGGCTGGACAAAAGAGATATGTTTATTCTCCTCCATCTTGTGCGATGTATTCGTAGTGCTTGATGCTCAGGAGTTTCCCTTTGGGATTGTAGGTGTACTGCAGCTTCTTTTTCCCGAACTCGTTGAATTCGAATTTCTTGTAGGTCAGGAGCCGGTTGCGCTCGTCGTACACCAGCTCGCGGGAAACCCGTCCGTCGGGGCCGTATTCGAAGCGTTTGCGCCACTTCTGGCCGGTGGAGCTGTATTCAATCTCTTCTATCTTCTTCCCTTCGGAAGAAAAGGTGGTGATATGGTCCAGGACTTTGTTCCCGCCCTTGGGGTCGGTCTTCCATTCCTTGATGACCAGGTTCTTCTTGTTGATTATGGCGGTATCCTGGGCCCCCGCTGCCGGAACCAGCAGGAGGGCCAGGGCCCAGACAGTCAGTATCTTTTTCATGGCAGACGTTTTTTTACCAGCCTCTTCCGCCACCCATGCCGGGACCGCCCATGCCGCCGGGACCACCCATGCCGGAGCCGCTGCTGTAGGTGCTCAGGCTCACGGCGGTGCCACCGGAAGCGGAACCCTCCAGTACGCCCATACCGTCAAAGACGGAGGTGCCGCCGGAAGGCGTTACGCCGGAAAGGAGGGTGGGTTGGGAGGAAGCGGAAACCACCAGGCCGGTGCCGCCGCCGGAAGGAGTCTTGAAGCACCAGGTGTCATTGCCCACCGAGAGGGAATACCAGGTGTTCTTGCTCCAGGAAGAGGCCTGATAGCAGTTCTGGCTCAACTGCGCGCCGTTTTCCAGGATGCCGAGGGTAAACAGCACGCCGCCGTTCACGTACAGTCGGAAGCCGCCTTCGGTGTTGGCATCGATGGCATTTTCGGCCCCGCCGCTGCCGATGGCATAGACCACGCCGCCTTCGATATAGAGGTTGCCGTTGGCGTCGATGCCGTCGTTGCCGGTGGAATAGGCGCACACGCTGCCGCCGGTGATGGCCAGCATGCCGGCGCTGTTGATGGCGTCGTCCTTGGACTGGGCATACACGCTGCCGCCGGTGATTTCAATCTTGCCCTTGGACTCGATGCCCTCGTGGTTGGAGGCTTTGGCCGATACGCTGCCGCCGCTGATGTAGATGTCGCCGTCGAACTTGATGCCCTTGGCGCTCTTGGAACTGTCGCTGGAGGAGTTGGACTGGCCATAGTTGCTGCCCGTTACGGTCACGTTCACGCTTCCGCCCTGGAAATAGGCCGGCCCGTCTCCGCTGATGCCTTTTCCGCCCGAGCCGGAGCTGGTTACCGTAAGCGTGCCGGCGTTCATGACAAAGAGCTGGTCGGCCTTGACGCCGGCCGATGCCTTGTATTCCTGGTCGTCGTCGTCATAGGCGGTGCCGCCGCTTACGGCGATGGTGGTCTTGCCGCCGTTGAAGAGCACCAGGCTGTCGGAGGCCACGCCCTTTTTCATGGCTTTGGTGGCGATGGCTTCCAGCACGCCGTCACTGACGATGACGGCGTCTTTGCCGCGCACGGCATGTCCGGCGCTGGAAGTGACCTTGACGGTGGGGGAGGCCATAAAATGCAGATAGTCGTCGGAGGTGATGCCGGATTTGCCCTTTGCGGTTACGGTAAGCGTGCCCTCCCCGCTGAAGATGAGTTGGCCTTCTGAGAAGAAAACAGCTTTTTCGTCTTCATTTTCAGGTGTTTGCGTGTACGAGGAACCATCGGCCAGGGTACTGCTTCCGTTCACTACTACAAAGCAGCGTTTCTTGCCCTGGTTGTTGATGGCGGCTCCGCCCGGATTGGTGATGGAGACGCTGTTCAGGACAATGGCCTGCTTGTTATTGGAGTAGAGTTTGAAGAAACCGTTGGAAGTGGAGCCCGAGAGTTCGTACTTCACTTTTTCGGAGGTGGCGGTGTTGTCGGCCGTGACTTGGTTGCCATTCACTTTCACGATGCCGTTGGCGTCGCCGCTCACTGAGGCTGCGCCGCCGTCGTTGAAAGTGATGGAAATGGTGCGGTCGAAGTTGGTGCGGGAGATGAGGTCTTCTTCATCCGTCGAAACCGCAATGGTGGTTGCGCCGGTAACACCCGATGTGCTGCCGCCGCCGTATAACTCTTCGCTCCCGTCGTTAAAGATGTTGTCTTTGCTGCAGCCCGCGCATGCCGCCAGCACGCAGAAGGGCAATAAAAATATCTTCTTCATGGCCGTAAGATTTTAGTTGACACATACTTTTCAGGATGTGTTCAATCAAATCTGCGGCCGTTCCGTGCTTTATTCAGCGAATGCCGGTTTTTTCTCAGCGAACTGGACCAGGCGCACGTTTTCCAGGGCAATCATCCGATCGTCATCGATATCCGTGGCCTTGCGTACATACAGCACGGCGTCTTTGACGGTGATGTCATGGATCATCTGAAGATTGCCTTTGGCACGGATGCCGGTGGCGGCGCCCCAGACGGTGATGCGCTCCATTACGATGTCCTGGAAGTCGGGCAGGAAGGCCTGCGTCCGGGCGGCCTGGTTGTTTTCATAGCCCGCCGGGCGGTCGGCATAGGTGGTTTCGAACACGATGGCCTCGTCCCGGATATCGTTCATTACGATGTCGCTGATGCGGAGATTCCGCGTGGTGCCGCCGCGCTCCGGGGCGCTTTTGAAACGCAGGCCGGTGTCGGTGCCGGAAAAGGTGTTGTGCCGTACGGTGATGTTTTCCATGCCGCCGCAGAATTCAGAGCCGATCACAAAGCCGCCATGGGCATGGTAAACGGTATTGTATTCGATGAGGATGTCTTTGCATGGGCCGTCCTTTACGCCTTCCGCCCCGGCTCCGGCCTTGAGGCAGATGCCGTCGTCGCCCACGTCCACGGTGCAGCCGCGGACCACCACCCGCTGGCAGCTCATCAGGTCGATTCCGTCGCCGTTCTGCGCGTTCCAGGGGCATCGGACCGTGACGTCTTCAATGGTGACGTCCTTGCAGCGGGAGGGCACCAGGTGGAATTTGGGCGCGTTCTGGAGAGTGACCCCCGTCACGCTCACCCGTTCGCAGTCGGTGAACCGGACCAGATGGGTGCGCATCTTTTCCTGCGTCCGGGCATCCGGGCCGATGTTTTCATACCCTTTCAGGTTGTAGGCATACCACAGGCTGCCGTCTTCGGTGACCTCGCCGCCTTTTTTCAGGTATTCCTTCCACTCCACGTCGCTCACCTTTCCGCGCTTGACCGGCCGCCAGAAGCCGCCGTTCCCATCCAGGATGCCTTCGCCGGAAATGCTCACGTCGTGCCGTTTGCTGGCCGATATGGCCGGCCTCACGGAGCCGTCTTTCAGGTACAGGGTCTTGTCCGGCGAGAACAGGACCAGCGCGCCTCTTTCCAGGTGAAGGTCGATGCAGTTTTTCAGGCTGATGGGACCGGTGAGCCACAGGCCTTCCGGCACCACAAGGCGGCCGCCTCCCTTTTTGTTGAGGGCCGATATCGCTTTTTCAAACGCCTCTGTGTTGAGGGTCTGCCCGTCCGGCACGGCGCCAAAGTCTTTCAGGTTGACGCTGTGGTCCGGTATCTGAACCGGAGCGGGCTGGGCCAGCAGGGGGAGCAGGGCCAGGCAGAAGAGGGTAATCAGAATCGTTAGTCGTTTCATAATGAAACCATTGAACAAAACACAAAGTTACATAATTTTTTGTATTTTTGCGAAGATGGATACAATGTACAAAAGAGAGCTGTGGCTGTACGCGGCCGTTTGGGGGCTGGTGTTTGCACTGGTTCCCCTGGTGCTGTCGGTATCCGTGCTTTCCGGCACCGATGAAAAACTGTCCTGGCAGGACATCCTGTCTGTCTGGGGCGGCATCCTGCCTTTCCTGCTGCTGTTTGTCCTGCACAACCACCTGGCGGCTCCCTTCCTGAAGCAGCGGAGAATCTGGCCCTATCTGGCCGTTACGTTCACCCTGCTTGTGGTTTTTGCCGTGTATTGCTTTCTCGGCGGAAACCGGCCGCCTGAGATGGCGGGGGGCGGTCCGCCTCCTCCGGAATGGCCCGAGGGCTTCCATTCCGCTCCGCCGGGACGCCCCCGGCCGGTCACCCCGGAGGTGATGAAGGTGATTATGGGGATGCTGGTGGTGCTGGCGAACCTGGGCGTGAAAGCCTTTTTCCGGAATATCCGCAGTGAGCAGAAGCTGCAGGAACTGAAGGAGCAGAGCCTGCATCAGCAACTGGAAACGCTTCGGTATCAGATTAATCCGCACTTTTTCATGAACACGCTCAACAATATCCACGCGCTGGTGGATATCGACCCGGAAAAGGCCCGGGAAAGCATCGAGGTGTTCTCCAAGCTGATGCGGATCGTGCTCTATGAGGGCCAGGCGCCCACCATATCCCTTTCCCGGGAAACGGAGTATCTGGGACATTATGTTTCCCTGATGCGCCTGCGCTATCCGGATTTCGTGGATGTGGTGCTGGATATTCAGGAAGACATTCCGGAAGACGCCCATGTGCCTCCGCTTCTGCTGGCCTCCTTTGCGGAAAATGCCTTCAAGCATGGGGTCAGTTACGAGGAGAAATCCTTTATCCATATCTCGGTGGCCGTTCACGACGGTTCCGTCTGTTTCAAGTGTGTAAACAGCCGGCACCTGGCCAAGGACGATGCGGAACACGGCCTGGGCCTGGACAACATCCGCAAGCGTCTGGATCTGCTGTACGGTGCCCGCTATTCACTGGAGATAGAGGAGACCGCGAAAGTTTACGATGTACGCCTGCGTATGCCGGCAAGGGAGGACCGGATATGATAAAAGCCGTTTTGCTGGACGACGAACCCCTTGCCCTGCGGCAGTTGGAATCGTATGCCTCCAGGACGGAGGGCCTGGAAGTGCTGGCCGCCTGCACCTCGGCGTCGGCCGCCCTTCCTTATGTGGAGCAGGCCGACGTGCTGTTCGTGGACATCAACATGCCGGATGTGAACGGGATCGACCTGGTTCGCTCCCTGGTCCGTCCGCCGCTGGTGGTTTTCACCACGGCGTATGCCGGATATGCCGTAGAGGGCTTCCGGGTTCATGCCGTGGACTATTTGCTGAAACCCTTCTCCCTGGAGGATTTCCGCCAGGCCGTCCTGCGGGTCCGGCACATCCTGGAGGTGGAACAGGCTGCCCGGCAGGGCGAGCCCGGCGTGCTGCACGTCAAAACCGATTACAAAACCGTGAACGTTCGCTGGGACAGCATCCGTTACATCGAAAGCATGAGTGAGTATGTGAAAATCTGGCTGGACACCCAGGATACCCCGCTTGTGGTGCTGTACAGCCTGAAACGCCTGATGGAACAGCTGCCCCCGGAGCGTTTCATGCGCATTCACCGTTCCTATATCGTCAATCTGTCCCGCATCCGCAGCGCCAGCGCCACTTCCTTGGAATTGGAAGGCGTTTCCCTTCCCGTCAGCGAAAGCTACCGGGCCGCTTTTCGTACCTGGTTACAATCCAAGTCCTGAGAAAGGCTTATTTCCCTGCCAGGTGTTTCTCCCACTCCCAGGCGGACTTGAGCGTCTGTTCCACCGTGCGCGTGGCCTTCCAGCCCATTTCGGTATTGGCCAGGGTGGGGTCGGCCCAGATGGCGGTGACGTCCCCGGCGCGGCGCGGGGCAAACTTGTAGTTGAGCTTGACGCCGTTCACTTTCTCAAACGCGTTCACCAGTTCCAGCACGCTCACGGGGCGGCCGGTGCCCACGTTGAACACCTCGCAGTCCTGCTTCATCCTGCCTTCCACCATGCGGCCTACGGCATAGACATGCGCCTTGGCCAGGTCCACAATGTCAATGTAGTCCCTCAGGCAGGTGCCGTCGGGCGTGGGGTAGTCGTTGCCGAAAATGCGCAGGCACTCCCGCTTGCCGATGGCCGTCTGGGTGATGAAGGGAACCAGGTTGTTGGGAACGCCGCGGGGCAGCTCTCCGATGAGGGCGCTGGGATGGGCGCCGATGGGGTTGAAATACCGCAGCAGAATGCCCTTGAGCCTGCCTTCCGAGGCTTTCACCGTATCGTGCAGAATGTCCTCGCAGATGGTCTTGGTGTTGCCGTAAGGGGACGTGGCGGGCTTGCGGGGCGTGGCTTCCGTTACGGGCACGCTGTCCGGCTCTCCATAGACGGTGGCCGATGAGGAGAAGAGCACGAAACTGCCCTTTTTCTGCGCCGCCTCCAGTACGTTGAGGAAGCTGCTGAGGTTGTTCTTGTAGTACTTGAGCGGCTGCGCCACGGATTCTCCCACGGCCTTGTAGGCGGCGAAGTGGATGACGGCATCGATGGGATACTTCCCGAAAAGGGCTTCCACGGCCTTCATGTCGCAGAAATCCATCACTTCCAGCGGAATATCCTCCCGGCCGGTAATCTTTTTCACTCCCTCATAGCCGGTGCGGTCGCAGTTGGAGAAATTGTCGGCCACCACCACATCATAACCGGCCTGGATGAGTTCCACCGTAACATGGCTGCCGATGAAACCGGCGCCGCCCGATACAAGAACAGTCTTTTTCATGGTTTGATTTCTTTATTTTTCTTTTTCAGTGCTTTCTTTCTCTCCCTTTCCAGGTACCTTTCGAAGATGCGGCGCTCTTTTTGGGCTTTCTTCTCCAGTTTCCTGAGCATCTTGAGTTTCCGCGCCCGTTCCTTCTCCAGTTTCCGCAAGGCCTTGGCGGCCTGTTTTTCTTCGTAGCGGCGGTCCTCCTCGGCCCATTTGGCTTCCCGGGCGGCTTTTCTGGCGGCTTCCTTCTCTGCATTTTCTTTGGCGCGCAGTTCGTCCGGCGTGAGGGCTTTCTCCGCGACGGGGGCGAGCGAATCGGCCGGTGCCTTCAGACTGTCAACGGGCGCCTTCAGGCTGTCCAGGGGTGCTTTCAGGCTGTCCAGCGGCGTTTTCAGGCTGTCGATGGAGGCTTGCAGACTGTCGGCCGGAACGGTCAGGCTGTCCAGCGGCGCCATGCCTTCGGCCTCCCGGCGGGCCCGTTCCCGGGCCACCTGCAGGGAGTCCCTGACGGCGATTTCCCGGTAAATCCTGTTCACGTGGCCGGGGAAATAGAGGTTGGTCTGTTTGAATTCCGTGTGCGGGCGGGCCAGGTAGGCAAAACGCTCGCTGGCACGGGGCACCAGGGCGGTGACGTCCCTCGGACATTTGGGGCGCTTGTCCGGATCCCAGCGGAAGCCCTTGAGCATGCGGTCCTCCTTGGGCATCTGTACGGAGGGATAACCGTCGTTCTTGGGATTCTCGTAGTAGTAAATCTGATTGAGTTCCCCGTCCTTGAACGTGGCGTAAATCATCTTGGACTCCACTTTGTTCACCGTGGCCAGGGCCCCTTGCTCTTCCAGATAAAAGATGGAGGAGGCCCCGCCCAGCGCGTCAAAGCGGGAGAGGGCGCTGGTGGAGTCGAAATAGGCCACCATTTCCGTTCCCCGGATCTGGTCGTAGCAATGCTCCTGCTCCTCGATGGTGATGAAGGCGTTGGACAGCAGGTGGGCTTTCTGCATCTGCTTGTCCTTGATGACCATGTAGATGCTGTCCGCCGCATACTGGCGGTTGCCTTCATTGAAGAAGATGGGGTCCTGGTACAGGCGGGCCAGGGAATCCAGGTCGGAGTAGGTGAGCGAATCGGCCCGCATCTGCATGTTCCGGCGGAACATGCGCACGTTCTTGGTGACCCAGATGAAAATGACTTTGGTGGAGTCCTTGGGCGGCGGCAGGGTATCCACGGCCGGCAGCGTAGCCAGGCTGTCGGGAAGGGCCGATGCCAGGAGGCTGTCCGCAGGCTGGGCGGCCAGCGTGTCCGCCGCCGGGCTGTCGGCCGCCGCCGGCTTGGTCTCGCCCTGGGGCTTCTCTCCGCCCTTTTTGGGTTTGTCCGGCGGACGGTTGGGGTTGTTCTTTCCGGCTTCTTCCGCCGCCTTTGCAGCCGCCTTGGCCGCTTCTTCGGCCGCTTTCTTCCGGTATTCCATCACCGGGTCTCCGGAGATGTCATTGAGCCGTTTTTCGGCATCTTTCGTCCATGCCTCGGGAATGTCGCAGCGGGGGATGCCGCGCAGAATCATGAGGTCTCCGCCCAGGTACAGCGTGTCCCGCTGCCCTTTCTCCTCCGACACGGACATCACGGCCGGATCCCGCGTCATGCGCACCTGCGAGAGCGAATCTTCGTATTCAAAGCGCCCGGCCAGGGCATATACGTTGCGGGTGGTGTCCATCAGTTCCACGTGGCCGCGGAGGTCGGCGTCGTTGCGGGTGCGGTAGTAGTAGAGGGAATCGGCCCATGTTTCCTGGTCTTCGGTGAGCACGTGGACCCTGCGGCGGAAGAAGAAGGTCTCCAGGTTGCGGTTGTACCAGCCGTCGTTGGCGCTGAGCATCTTGTCGTCCTGCCACATGTCGGTACCATAACCGAAATAGGCGGTGGAAAGGTCGCTCCGGTATTCCAGGCGGGAGGTCTTCACGAAGGTGGTGTCCAGGTACATGTTCACCTGGTCGTTGAACACGAAGAGATTGGCCTTGGAATCGTAGGTGCCGTACAGGCTCTCGATGATTTGCCCGTCCTTGTCCCGCATGGCGGCTCCGTCCTGGAAAATGGCCACGGAATCCTTGGTATTGTAGTCCAGATAGCGCGTGCGCAGGATGTTCTGGTCTTTGTCCTCCAGCTGCACCAGGGCGCCGCGGAACTTGGCCATGCTGTCGTCCACCACATACTGGAGCGTTTCGCTGCTGAGCTGGGTGCGGTCCTGGATGATGCGCACGTTCCCCATGGCATCAATCACATTGGTGTTCACGTTCCAGAGGGCCGTGTCGCAGAGCAGGTAGGTGTCATTGTGAAGGAAGCGTGCCGGGCCGATGACCTTGCGGAAACTCTGGCCGTCCTGCTCGATGAGCTGGGCGCTCCGGGCGTGGAGGAGGACCACTTTCCCGTCCTGGCCGTTCTGCTGGGCGCGGAGGGGCAAAACGGCTGCCGTCAAAAACGCCAGCCATGCCAGGAGGGTATGCGGGGCTCTACTGCGCACTACTTCCGGGAATTCCAGATTTCGCGGGAGAACTCACACTCCTTGAAGAGAGGGTCGATGACAATGTAGGTGTCCTTGACCTTCTCATTGAGGAAGGCGTCGATGGCCTCGATCTGTTTGGCGCCCTGAACCCGCTCCAGAAGCTCGTTGTAGTCGTTTTCGAACGTGGCGGTATGGGCCGGGAGAATCTTGTCCACCCGGATAATCTTATACACCAGGTTTCCGCTCCGGCCCTGCATGTAGCCCTCGTTGTCCAGAGACTCCACCGGCTCGGAGATTTCACCCACCTTGAGGTCTTTGATGGCGGAATAGTCGGCAGGCTTGAGCCCGTCAATCTCGAAATAGGAGGAGCCGGTCATCGGGTCGGCCATCTGGCCGCCGTTGGTGCGGGTGGCAGGGTCCTGGGAATAGAACATGGCGGCCATGTCGAATTTGATTTCATCGTTCAGGATGGCCGTGCGGATGCTGTCCAGCTGGTGGAAGGCCTCTTCCCGGTCTTCGTTGGTGTACTGGGGCTTGAGCAGGATGTGGCGGGCGTTGAACATGTCTCCCTTCTTCTCGATGACCTCGATGATATGGAAGCCGTCCGGCGTTTCCACGATTTGGGAAATGGTGCCGGGGCGGAGAGCCATGGCGGCATCGGAGAAGGCGGGCCAGAAGATGGTCTTGGACGCAAGGCCCAGTTCGCCGCCGCGGCGGGCGCTGCCCGGGTCTTCGGAGTAGATGCGGGCCAGGGTGGCGAATTTTTCCCCGTTCATGATGCGCTCGCGGAGGCTCAGGAGTTTCTCCTTCACCGAGAGGGCGGCCTTGGCGCGGTCCGGATAGATGCAGATCTGGCTCAGCTGGTACTTGACGGGAACCACGGGAAGGTCTTCAGGGTCTGTGTTTTCGATGTATTTCTTTACATCATAGGGGGTTATCTCGGGAATCTTGGAGGCGATGCTGGAGCGTTCCTGCTCAATGAGGCTCTGGTCTTCCAGGGCCTTGGTCCAGTCCTGGCGGAGTTTGTACAGAGGCTTTCCGAAGTACTTTTCCAGCTCTTCGTCACCGCCGGCCTGGGTACGGAACCAGTCAATCCGTTGGGAGAGGTTGCTCTGAACCATCTCGTTGTTCACCGTGAGGGAGTCGATGCGGGCCTGCATGAGAAAGATTTTGGCATCCAGCATGCTTTCCAGCACTTCGCAGCGCATGTCCCGGTCGCTGGACGGCCGGCCGGAGCGGAGCTCCTCCTGAATCTGCGCCTCGATATCGGAGATGAGGATGGTTTCACCGCCCACGACGGCGACGGTCTTGTCCACGACGCCCCTGTATTTCTGGGCATTCAGGCTCAGGCACAGCATCAGTGCGGCGACGGAGAGAAAAATATGTTTCATACTCAATAGATTACGTATTTATTGTGGCGGCGGGCATCCTCCAGCAGTTCGCGTTCCAGACTCACCTCCAGGTTGTGCTTGCGGGTGCTCAGGATGAGGTCCCGGATCCGTTCCCGCACAAACTCTTCCGGGGCGGTTTTGCCTTCGGCGATCATTTCGGTGATGTGGGCCAGGTGAAGATGGCCCGCGGCGTCCGTATATTCGATGTTGTTGGATTTCAGGGAGCCCAGGAGCGTCTGGTATTCCATGCCCAGGTCCTGCGCCAGGGTGAGGGCGTCGGTCCAGGTGTCGGACTGGTCGGCAAACTTGATGGCCGATACGGCGGCAATGGCGGCTGCGTCCATGATGTCGCTCTCCTCCTCCGAGGCCAGAAGGCGGCGGAGGTTCTTGACGCTCTTGGCATCGGCCGGAATAATCAGGTAGCGAACCTTGACCACGGGGCGTTCCAGGCTGAATTTTTCGGGATTATCCCGGTAAAAGCGGGACACCTCCTCGTCGGTGATGAGCGTGTCCAGGCGCTCCTCGATGTAACGCTGCTCGTAACGGTATTTCAGGAGGGTGCGGCGGTAGTCTTCCAGTTCCCTGGAAACGTCTTTTTCCTCTTTGGAGAGCTGCTTGTCCGCCATGTCCAGCAGGAGGATGTCTTCGGCCCAGGCGTCGATGTACTGGCGGGCCAGGTTGATGCTGTCTTCCGACGAAACGCCCTGCGGGATATATTTTTCCAGCTGGCTGCGGCGGAGCATGTGGTCTCCTGCGCGGGCCACCACCTCTCCGCGGAACAGCTCGGCGGCGGTGTCGGCCAGGGTGTCCGCCACTTTACAGGAAGTGGCCGACAATGCCAGAAGGATGATGGTTGTCCATTTGCGCATATATCTTGCAAAGGTACGAAAATTATTCCATTAGCAACTTCAATAAGCGCGCCAAAACGGCCCTGACCTCGGCCGGCTTGCCGGTGGCGTTGTTGGTCATGACGGAAAGAATCACCTGGGGACGGCCGTCGGCCCCGAGGATATAGCCCGAATAGCAGAGGACGCCGTCCATGGATCCGCTCTTGACATGGATGCGTTCCCGCCCTTCCAGCTTGGGAAGCAGGGTGCCGAGGGTGCCTTCGCCGGGGGTGGGAAGGGAGGCGAGGAAGGACCCGAAGGCGGGGCTCTTCTGCATGGCCTGCAGATAGGAGACCATCCACTCCGGGGAAAGGTAGTTCATGCGGGAAAGGCCGCTGCCGTCGGCAATCTGAATCTCTGCGGCCGACACGCCCAGCTCTTCCAGCACTTCCCGCTGGGCCACCAGGCAGCTGTCGTACAGGGCGACGCGGGTGGCCTCTTCTCCCATGGCGCGGAGCAGGGCCTCGGCGTAGAAATTGTCGCTGCGCACATTGGTGATGCGGGCAA
The DNA here is from genome assembly GCA_902794005.1 of uncultured Bacteroidia bacterium. GTDB lineage: Bacteria > Bacteroidota > Bacteroidia > Bacteroidales > UBA932 > Cryptobacteroides. The sequence goes on along the minus strand of CADBFO010000020.1, from coordinate 5,048 downwards.
TCTCCTTCAGGGGGGCCGACTGGGTCTGCCCCACGACCACCGGGTCTTCCGCCTTTTCGCGCGGGATGAAATCGGCCCCGCGGATGCGGCCGTTGCGATCCACGTCGGCATAGCCGCCGCTCACGTCCCAACCGGTTTCCTTGAGGTTTTTCCAGAAATAATAGGCGCAGGTGAGGGCGCCGAACTTGTTGGCGAAGTGCTCGGTCTTGGGGGCGCGGTCGATGGCGAAGGAGCCCCGCATTTCGCTGTAGGGGGCCAGGTCCGTGGTGTACAGATACAGGCTGTTCCCCGTTCCGGCCGGCCCGGTGAGGCTGTGGTTCCCGAAGTGCATCCACGGGGTTTCCGGGTAGGTCTGCTGAATCCGGACGGGCCGGCCTTCGGTATCGGCTTTCACCGAGAAATCGATGGCGTTCTGGTAGAAGCAGAGGGCGTTGGAGCCGCTGCCGTAGTAGGTGCCCAGGTCGTCGTAGCTCCAGCTCCGGTGCTCCAGGTTGCCTTCGTACGCCGCGCCATGGCCCACGATGCGCCCGTCAATGGCCCGGATGCCGGCCTTGTTCAGGAACGATTTCCAGAGCTGGAACAGCCGCCCCGTATCCGTGGCGATGCTGTCTTTGGCGCCGATGGTGGGGTCTCCGTGCCCGATGATGTACACGTCGCCCACCAGCACGCCGTTCCGGATTTCTCCGGTATAGCCCAGTTCGGTGGGAAAGCGGTAGTCCGGGCCGAAGGCGTGGAGGGCGGTTCCGGTGGTGACCAGTTTCAGGTTGGAAGCCGGCGTCAGGCGCTGCGAGGCATTGTGGCTGCACAGGACGTTGCCGTCCCGGTCCACCGCCAGAACACCCCAGGCGGCCCCTTTCAGGGGACCGCTCCGGAGCTGCTGGTCAACGTAGTGCTGTGCCGGCGTCTGTGCGGCGGCGAACAGCAGCGGCACCAGCCATCCGATGCCCGCCAGGAGCCATTTTTTCATCAGACGTCCAGGTCGTGCTCGTATCCGGCCCGGTAGGCGTAGTGCAGCAGGGCGCTGGCCTCGGGATCGTGCATGAACTTTTGTACGATGGGGTTCCAGACCACCGGCCGGCCCAGTTCCATGGCGATGTTGCCCAGGTTGCAGACGGTGCAGGAGGAATGACCCACCTCGATGGGGACGTTGGGGTCGTTCCGGCTCAGGACGGCTTCGATGAACTTGCGGTGGTGGCCCACCTTCACCTCATAGGGAACGTCGGCGTCGTTTTCGTGTACGGGCATCTCGAATTTCTTTTCGGAGGCTTCCAGCTTGCCGCGGCTCACCTTCACCCAGCCGTCGGAGCCGTAAATCTGCACGCCGGGGGTGGTGCCGTCGAAGGGTTCTTCGGACAGGAGGATGCCGTTGTCGTATTTGAAAGTGAGATGGTCATAATAGCTGTATCCGGGAGGAATCACCTCCACCGGACCGCTGCCGTCCTTGCCCAGGGCCCACTGCGCCACGTCGAACATGTGGGCGCCCCAGTCGGTCATGAGTCCGCCGCCGGACACCTTGTACCAGCGCCAGGCACCCCAGAGCTTTTCGTTGGGTTCCTCGGCCGTGATGACGGGATTCAGGTCGGAATGGTAATAGACGCTCTCGGGGAGAGGCCCCAGCCATTTGTCCCAGTTGAGGCCGGCGGGAACGGCCATGCGGGGCAGATTGCAGGGGGCCGGTGCGGCGGTGACGGGGTTCACGCTGTTGCGGCCCACATACACCTTGAGCTTGTGAATCTGGCCCAGTTCTCCTTCGCGGGCCAGGTTGGCGGCGTGGATGAATTCCTCGCTGGAACGCTGCTGGGAGCCCATCTGCAGGATGCGGTTGTACTTGCGTACGGCCTTCACCAACTGCTGGCCTTCGTAGATGGTGAGCGTGGCGGGCTTTTCCAGATAGATGTCTTTCCCGGCCTTGCAGGCGGCGATGGCCATCACGGCATGCTGGTGGTCCGGCGTGGCGATGACCACGGCGTCGATGTCCTCGCGGGCCAGGAGGTCGTGATAGTCTTCATAGACATCCACTTTCACCCTCTTCTCTCCTTTTGCGGTGTAATAGTCCTTGACGCGCTTGACGAAGCGGTCGCGCTTGACGTCATAGACGTCGCAGCCGGCCACTACGCGCACGTCGTCCATGCCCATGAAGCCCCGCAGGAGGTACATGGCCTGCTGTCCCAGGCCGATAAAGCCCAGCTGGACCTTTCCGTTGGCCGATTTCCTGTTTGCTTTGGCGGCCGGGGCCGATGCGAACGCATTCAGGGGAAGCATGGTGGCGGCAGCGCCGAGAGCGGTTGCCCGGAGGAAATTTCTTCTTTGCATATTACTTGAGTTTGTATTTTTCGATTTTACCGTTTTTCCAGCTGAGTTCCACCGTCTGCCCGGTACGGGTGCGGACTCCTTTCAGCGAGCCTTCGGGCCAGGCCTTGGGCAGGGCGGGAAGGGGCGTTACGCCCTCCGGCGTGCTCTGGACCAGCATTTCGATGACACCGGCGCAGCCGCCGAAGTTGCCATCAATCTGGAACGGCGGATGGGCGTCCATCAGGTTGGGATAGGTGCCGCCGCCGTTGCTGTAATTCGTGCCCTGAGACTTGTCCGGGTTCACGTAGCGCAGCAGCTTGCGGTACGTTTTGTAGGCATTCTCGCCGTCTCCCAGGCGGGCATACAGGTTCACGCGCCAGCCGCTGCTCCAGCCGGTGGTCTCGAAGCCCCGGAGCTCCAGGCTCTTGAGGGCGGCATCGGCCAGGGGCGTGCCCGCCTGAATCTGATGGCCGGGATATGCGCCGATAAGATGAGACTGGTGACGGTGACGGGGATCTTTGTCCTCCCAGTCGTGGTACCACTCCTGCAGGGCGCCGTTTTTGCCCACGTGATAGCCGCGGAGGCGGGGGAGCACGGCGTCTGCCCGTTGTGCGAAAGCCTCGTCTCCCAGCAGCCGGGCGGCATCCCTGGCGTTCGTGAGGCATTCACGGATGATGGCCAGGTCGGACGTGGTGCCGTAGGCCGTTCGGCCGACATAGCCGTCGGGGGTGATGTATCTGTTTTCCGGCGAGGTGGAGGGCGAGGTGATGAGCTCTCCGTCCTTTTCCACCAGGATGTTCAGGCAGAAGGCGGCCGCTCCCTTCAGGGCGGGATAGTCGCGCCGGAGGGCATCCATGTCACGGGTGAAGAGCCAGTGTTCCCAGATGTGGGTGGCCAGCCAGGCGCCCCCGGTGTTCCAGTTGGCCCAGCTCGGGTCTCCGGTTCCCAGGCCCACGGGACAGGTCATGGCCCAGGCGTCGCTGTTGTGGGCCTGGCACCAGCCTTCCTCCACGCCGTAGAAATTCCTGGCCGTGACGGCGCCGTTTACCGAGAGGTTGCGGATGAATCCCAGCAGCACCTTGTGCATTTCCGGCAATCCGGCCGATTCGGCGGCCCAGTAGTTTTCTTCCAGGTTGATGTTGGTGGTATAGTTCGACCGCCAGGGCGGGGTCATTCTCTCGTTCCAGAGGCCCTGCAGGTTGGCGGGAATGCCCTCCGTGCGGGACGATGCGATGAGCAGGTACCGGCCGTACTGGAAGTAGAGAACTTCCAGCTCCGGGTTGGCCTCGCCTTCGGCATAGCGCAGCAGCTGCTGGTCCGTGGGCAGGGCGCTGACGGCGGGGTCGGTGGTGCCCAGGTTCAGGCTCACGCGGTCGAAGAAGGTTTTGTAGTCGGCCTCATGGCTGGCCTTGAGGGCTTTCCAGCCCTTTTGGACGGCGGCCAGGGCATTGTTCGTGGCGGCATTCTTGTATTCCCGGCCTTCCTTCACAGGGTCTTTGTCAAAGCCGTTGTAGCTGGTCTGGTTGGCCACGACAATCACGGCTTCCCGGGTTCCGCCGACGTGCAGTTTGCCGTCCCGGGCCGATGCTCCTTCGCAGCGGACGACGGTGCGGTAATGGATGCCGCGCTCGGGATCGTACAGGCGGTCCGGCTCACGCCCGTCCTGAATCACGTGCCAGGCCGCATAGCCGTCGCTCACGAGGGTGCAGCCCTCCGCCTCCGTGTGGTGCGGAAGTTCCGAGTCCAGGCCGATGACGGCCTCCACGGGCCCCTCGCCCGTAAGGCGGATGACGATGACGCTGTCGGGGGCGGATACGAAATACTGCGCCTGGAAGGGAACGCCGTCGCGCTTGTATCTTACCGTGGCCGTGGCGTTTGCAAGGTCCAGTTCCCGGTAATAGTCGGTGATTTCCCCTTCCGGGAAGGTGATTTGCAGCGTGCCCAGCGGCTGGTACATTTCGCTGTTGTGGCCCTGCAGGCGGCGCTGGAGCTCGTCGGCCTTCCGGTAGTCTTCGGCATCCAGGGCTTCACGCACCTTGGGAAGCCAGGCGGCGGCTTCTCCCCACGGGGTGAGAGTGTTCACCAGGGTATAGTCCGGGTGGTCCTTGCCGCGGTCCGGTTCCCCGGTCCATAGGGTGATGTCGTTCAGGGAGATGCGGTCCGTAACGGGGCCGCCATAAACCAGGGCGCCCAGGCGTCCGTTTCCGAGCGGCAGCGACTCCTCGAAGAAAGCGGCCGGGCGGTCGTAGTGCAGGATCAGGGAGGGTTGCGGGTCCGGGGTGCAGGCTGTCAGCAGGATGGCAGCTGTGATGGTCAGAAGGCTCTTTTTCATTACTTGGTTCCGAAGATACGGTCTCCGGCATCGCCAAGGCCGGGGACGATATAAGCGTTTTCGTTCAGCTTTTCATCGACGGCGGCCACGTAAATGTCCACGTCGGGGTGCATTTCCTGCACCTTGGCAATCCCTTCGGGGGCGGCCACCAGGCACATGAGGCGGATGTTGTTGCAGCCGCGCTCCTTGAGCATGTCGATGGCATCGCTGGCACTGCCGCCGGTGGCCAGCATCGGGTCCGTGAGGATGACGAGGCGGTCATTCACATCGGCCGGGAGCTTGCAGAAATAAACCACGGGTTTGTGCGTCTTTTCGTCACGGTACAGGCCGATATGTCCCACTTTGGCAACCGGAATCAGGGAAAGAAGACCTTCCACCATGCCGATGCCGGCGCGCAGGATGGGCACGATGGCCAGTTTGCGGC
>CADBFO010000019.1 GCA_902794005.1 uncultured Bacteroidia bacterium | reverse complement strand
TTTCGTATCTTTGTCGTCTTGAATGAGCGAAGAATCTTTATTTTTAAACGATACTGTCATGAAATTCCTTACTGATGAAAAGCTCCTGATTGTGGGCGCCGCCGGCATGATCGGCTCCAACATGGCCCAGACTGCCTGCATGCTCGGTCTCACTCCCAACATCTGCCTGTACGATATCTTTGAGCCCGGCCTCAAGGGTGTCCTCGCGGAAATGGACCATTGCGCCTTCCCCGGCGTGAACCTTACCGCCACCATCGACCCGGCCGTCGCCTTCAAGGACGCCAAGTACATCATCTCCTCCGGCGGAGCTCCCCGTAAAGAGGGAATGACCCGTGAGGACCTCCTCAAGGGCAACTGCCAGATTGCCGCCGAGTTTGGTGACAACATCAAGAAGTATTGCCCGGACGCCAAATTCGTCGTGGTCATCTTCAACCCGGCCGATGTCACCGCCCTTACCGCTCTCATCCACTCCGGTCTGGAGCCGTCCCGCCTCACCTCCCTGGCCGCCCTTGACAGCACCCGTCTGCAGGAAGCCCTGGCCCAGGAATTCGGCGTACAGCAGTGCAAGGTCACCGGCGCCCACACCTATGGCGGTCACGGAGAGGCCATGGCCGTATTCGCTTCCCAGGTGAAGATTGACGGAAAGCCCCTCGCAGAGATGGGTCTCAGCGCAGAGCGTTTCGCAGAAATCAAGCACAACACCATCCAGGGTGGTTCCAATATCATCAAGCTCCGTGGCCGCAGCTCCTTCCAGAGCCCTGCCTATCAGGCTGTGAAGATGATCGAGGCCGCCATGGGCGGCGAGGTGTTCACCTGGCCTGCCGGCACCTATGTGAACGAAGGCAAGTACAAGAATGTGATGATGGCCATGCCCACCACCATCGACGCCACCGGCTGCCACTTCACGGCTCCGCAGGGTACCGCCGAGGAGATTGCCGCACTGGACGCTTCCTATGAGCACCTTTGCAAGATGCGTGACGAGATTATCGGCCTGGGAATCGTTCCCGCCACGGCCCAGTGGTGCAAGGAGAATCCCAACCTGTAGTGTTCTCCTTTTCCACGGAATGAAGGGGCTGACTCAAAAGTAGATTCTTGGGCAGGTGAACCTGCCTCAGAATGACATAAGGCCGTCATAAAGACATAAGGCTGTCATTCTGAAACTTGCCCTGAGCTTGCCGAAGGGCGAAGTGAAGAATCTTTTGAGTCAGCCCCTTTTTTGTAAATAAAATCCGTACCTTTGCAATTCCATGAAAGCGAAGCAAGTTCTGTTTTTTCTCCTTGGCGTGTTTGCCATGTTGGGTTTGCTGTGGCTGGTGACCCCGGCCGAGGGCGTACCCCTCGGGCCCCTGAACCTTCGTTTCGCTTCTTTTGAACGGATGGCGCAGGAGGCCGGAGAGAAGAAGGTGGACGTGGATTCCGTGCTCAACGCCGTGGAGGGGCGCTTCCGCATGGAGGAAGACACCCTCAGCTATTACCGCAAGTTTTTTTACGAAAACCCGGACCGGATTTTTCTTCCGGAGGATGACTATCATTTCTTCGACACCCTTTTCCTCCGGATGGAGAATGCCGGAGACCGGCCGGTCCGCATCGTGCATTACGGAGACTCCCAGATTGAGATGGACCGCATTTCGCAGGACCTCAGGCAGGAGCTGCAGGAGCGCTTCGGCGGCGGCGGAACCGGTCTTTTCCCGGCCGTGAGCAACGTCCCTTCGGCCAGCATTTACAAATCGGCCTCGGGAGGCTTCGCGCAATATACCATGTATGGAGATTCCACCACCCAGCGGGCGGGGCACAACCGGTACGGCATGCTGGCCCAGGTGGTGAAGCTTTCCGGGGGCGGCACCATCAGCCTGCGCGGCACCAAAAACAAACTTGCCCGCGAAGGGGTCAAGACCTTCGAAAGCGTATCGGTCCTGTACGGCCGCGGAGAGAGCCTGGAGGTAAAAGCCGTTTCGGATACGCTGAAGCCCGTTCCCGTGGTGGAAAACGGGGAGAACGGCACCCTGGTCACCTGGAACTTCGGCCGTCCGGTGCGGAAGGCCACCCTCAGTTTCAGGGGCAGTGCCGAGATTTACGCGGTCGGGGCCGACGGAGCCGGCGGCGTAGCCGTGGACAACATTCCGCTCCGGGGCAGCTCCGGGACGATTTTCTCCCGCATTTCCAAGCCGCTCATGGAAGACTGTTTCACCCTTACGGATACCCGGCTCATCATCCTCCAGTTCGGAGGAAATATGATGCCCATGGTGCGCAGTACCAAGACCATCGAGCAGTATCAGGAGCAAATCCAAAAGCAGCTCGCCTACTTTCACGAGGTGGCCCCGCAGGCCAAAATCCTGTTTATCGGCCCGTCCGACATGGGAAAGAGCGTGAACGGGCGCATTGTTACCTGGCCGCATCTGCCGGAGATGGTGGATTCGCTCAAGGCCACGGTTCTGCGCAACGATGCCGCCTACTGGGACCTCTACCGCATGATGGGCGGCGAAAATTCCATGGTCCAGTGGGTCAAGCATCGCCCGGCCTATGCCGGACCGGACTACATCCACTTTACGCCGGCCGGCGCCCGGCGGGTGGGAGAAGCGCTGTCCCGTTCCTTCCTCACGTATTATGATTTTTACCGGCTTCGGAAAACCCTTCCGGAGGATCGGGTGAAAAAGGCCATGCAGCCATGAGGAAAGCGGTTCTAACGGTTCTTTTTTTGCTGCTCCTGCTGCCTTCCCAGGCTCGCAGACAGCCCCGTTATCCCTTTGTCCGCACAGACCTCAATTATCTCCAGATGCCAGCCGGTTCGGCGCCGGATTTTCAGCTTTTCTGCCGTAAGCTGGATACGCTTCTGCTCACCGGCGGCGGGGATGTCCGCATCCTCCATGTGGGCGGCTCGCATATACAGGGCGGGACGCTCAGCGACCGCCTGCGCCGCAATTTCCTGGGCCTCCGCTATGGAATCGCCGGGGGGCGGGGACTGGTTTTCCCTTTCTCGGCCGCCCATACCAACACCCCGGTGAGTTACAACAGCTCTTTTATGGGAATCTGGGAGGGTGTCAACTGCCTAAAGCCGGGCGACGAAAAACTGGGCCTGGCCGGAATGGCGGTGACGGCACAGGACACATCGGCCCGGGTGGTCATCGACCTGGTGCCGCGGGAAAAGCGGCTTTTGCAACAGCGCTACACGTTCAACAAGGTGGACGTATTGGGCGGCGGCTCGCTGGAGCCTGTCCTGCTGCTGAACGGACGGGATACCCTCCGCGGAGTGGGCACCGCCGGGCTCAGGCACTTCGACCTCCCTTATTACACCGACTGGATTCAGCTGGCCTTTACCGGGAAGGGCTCCTACTCTCTGCGCGGGCTGTATCTGGACAAGCCCGGCGGCGGTTTTTCGCTCAGCGAGGCGGGCGTGAACGGCGCCACCACGGATTCCTGGCTCAAATGCGACCTCTGGGAGCAGGAGATGCACCGCGTGATGCCCGACATGGTTATCTTCTCCATCGGCATCAACGATATTCAAGGGGCCGATTTCAACGTACGCCGCTTCAAGGCCAATTACCGTGAGCTGGTGAAGCGCGTTCGCCGGGTGAATCCCCGCTGCGCCATCCTGTTCAGCGGCATCAACGACAGTTGGCGTCGCCGGGAGAACAACCCTCACACCCGGGCGGTCGAGGACGCCTTCCGCGATCTGGCCAAGGAATTCCATGCCGTTTTCTGGGACTGGTATCAGGTGATGGGCGGTTCCGGTTCCATGGCCCTTTGGGAGCAGGCCGGTCTGGCCCAGGCCGACAAAGTCCACTTCACGCCCAATGGCTACCGGCTGGTGGGAGACCTTCTGTTCGATGCCATCATGGATGAATATTACCGCCGATGAACAGTCTCCGGGAAATCATACGCGAGTTCTTCGTGAGCCTGCTGTCTTTTGACCAGGCCCACCCGCTGCTGTTCACCCAGTTCTATTTCTGGGCGTTCTTCGCGCTGGTGTTCGCCGTCTTTTCCCTTTTCCATTCCAAAGCGCTGCTGCGCAACGGATACCTCTTTGCCGTCTCGCTTTTCTTCTACTACAAGACCAGCGGCGTTTTTCTGGCGTTGCTGCTCTTTGTGATTGTCTATAACTTCTTCGCGGCCAAATGCTTGCATCGGATCCGTTCGGAAAAAGGCCGATCGGCCCTCACCGCCTTCAGCGTCGTGGTGGACCTGGGCATCCTGGCCTATTTCAAATACGCCTATTTCCTTACGGACTTCGTGAACAATCTCCTGGGGCTGAACCTGGAGGTGCACGATGTCCTGGGAGAGTGGCTCAACATGCTCACCGGCACATCCCTCTTCCGGGCAGACGCCATCATCCTTCCGGTTGGCATCTCCTTCTTCACCTTCCAGGCGGTGAGTTATGTGGTGGACGTGAAGCGGCGGCACATCTCCCCGGTGGAGAATTTTCTGGACTTCGGCTTCTACCTTTCCTTCTTCCCGCAACTGGTGGCCGGCCCCATCGTACGCGCTTCAGAGTTCATCCAGCAGCTTCACAAGCCCTATAATCTTTCGCGCCGATGGTTCGGAATCGCCATTTTCTGGATCATGAACGGCCTGCTGAAAAAGCTCATCCTGGCCGACTACCTGGCCGTGAATTTCTGTGACCGCGTATTTGAGAATCCTCTGATGTACAGCGGCTTTGAGAACCTGTCGGCCCTTTTCTGCTATTCCCTGCAAGTGTATGCCGACTTCTCCGGCTACACGGACATCGCCACGGGCGTCGCCATGCTCATGGGATTCTATCTGCCCAAGAACTTCGACTCGCCGTACAAGGCGGTGAACACGCAGCAGTTCTGGCGCCGCTGGCACATGACCCTGAGCCGATGGCTCCGGGATTACCTGTACATCCCCTTGGGCGGCAACCGCAGCGCCACGGTGGGGACGTTCATCATCATTGCGGCGGTGGCGGTTTTTGGCAGTTTCCTCAGCGGAAGCTGGTGGGTGGCGTTCGGGGTGTTCGTTCTGGCGGCGGGCATCGGCCTATGGGCCTGGAAGCGGCCCCGGGACCGCAAGCTCATCACCACCAACATCAATTCCATGAACACCATGCTGCTGGGCGGCCTCTGGCACGGAGCCAGCTGGAATTTCATGATTTGGGGCGGTCTCAACGGCATCGGCATGGTCATCTATAAGATTTGGACCAAGCGGAGCATGCTGCAGAAACTGTTGCTGATCAGTTCTCTCATGAGTATAAGCGCCCTGCTGGTGCGATGGACGCACGCCCCGGTGTGGAACATGTTCGCGGTGTGGCTGCTCATTATCTGGGTGGGGACTTTCGTGAAGTACTGCTACCGCTGGGCCGTCCTGGGGAAGGATGCGGTGGTCAAAGCGCCGGCGCTGACGGCCAAAGGGGCGGTGATTCCGGTGCAGTTGCCTTCGGCCCGTGCCCGCTGGATTTCCCGCGCATGGGATATTTTCCAGACCTTCGTGTTCATCACCTTCACGCGGCTGTTTTTCCGCAGCGGCTCCAACCTGGACCCGGCCCTTGCCAACGAGCAGGCCTGGAACACCGCCAAAAACATGGTTAACCAAATCGGCTCGGCCTGGAACCTTTCCCTGGTGCCTGCCATGGCCTGGCAGCACCGCACCGTTCTGCTGGTGTTCGTGCTGGGCATGCTTGTCCACTGGCTGCCCGAGCGCTTCAAACGCCGCTATCGCATCGTCTTCGCCCGCCTGCCCCTGTTCTGGATGGCCGTGGTCGTGGTCGTCATCGTGGTCTTCTTCTTCCAGTTCATCACCGCCGACCTCCAATCCTTCATCTACTTCCAGTTCTAGCCCCCCGGCCGACTGGCCGTTGGCCCCCGTCATTGGCTTGCCTTGCCGTTGTTTCGCCCCCGTCGTCTCCGCCCTTTCCGCTGCCTTGCCGTCGGCTTGCCTTGCCGTTGTCTCGCCTAGCCTTGCCGTTGTTTCGCCCCGTCGTCTCCGCCCTTTTTCGCTGCCTTGCCGTCGGCTTTCCTGTTACCGTTGTCTCGCCTAGCCTTACCGTTGTTTCGCCCCGTTGCCTCCGCCCTTTCCGCTGCCTTGCCGTCGGCTTGCCTCGCCCTCATCGTCTCGCCTAGCCTTACCGTTGTTTCGCCCCGTTGCCTCTGCCCTTTTCGCTGCCTTGCCGTCGGCTTGCCTGTTACCGTTGTCGCTTGTCGGGGTGTGCTTCAACTCTTGAAGCGCACTTTACGTCCTGGCTTGCCCTTATCGTGCTTCACCCCCCTGCCGGAACCCCACCTCAAGCACGTTTTCTGCCCTCCACGCGCCAAACCGTGCTTCAACTCTTGAAGCACAGACGCAAATTCTTGATTGTTCCGTGCGAAAGTGGTAACAATCGGCTCCAAGCGTGCGTGGCAGAGATCTGTGCCCTCATCAGACAAGTTCCGGAAACGATTGACGTTTAGGTTGGTGATCGCCAACCGCCTGACACATAGTTGTTTACGCATAATCCTCTGCGCTTTTTGCGCAGAGGATTATGCGTAAACGGCTCTGTCTCAGCTACTTGTTTGCCATCCCTGCTGTCCCCATGCAGGCCAGGCTGCATTGGACCCTCAGGCAAGACCGGCAACAACCGGCCGGGGAGGAGGGCCCTTGCCCGGAGCCCACCGGAGCCGGCCGTGTTGTAGCCGCCGCTCCTGCTTATCGAGCGTCGGCGGTGCCGTGAAAATATCAACGCGGCAGCAAAATGGCCCGACTCAGCGAAAAGCCTTGCTACGTTGACGGGAAAACGGCCCCCGGCGCCACTCCAAGTGTCAACGCGGCAGCAAAATGGCCCGACTCAGCGAAAAGCCTTGCTACGTTGACAGAAAAACGCCCCCCTGCCCCCCTCCAGGTGTCAACGTGGCCGCAATACAGCCCTCTGAGGTTACCACGCCGTCTGCGCCGCCACGTTTTTCGGCCCCTCCTGTACCAAAACGCCCTATTACGTGCACACCGCTGCTATAAAAAGAGGCACGGGTGGCAGCCAAGCAACTGATAGTCAACCGTTTGTCAATAATCCTCTGCGCAAAAAGCGCAGAGGATTATGCGTAAGTATCTCTGTCTCAGCTACTTGCTTGCCATCCCTGCTGTCCTCATGCAGGCCAGGCTGCATTGGACCCTCAGGCAAGACCGGCAACAACCGGCCGGGGAGGAGGGCCCTTGCCCGGAGCCCACCGGAGCCGGCCGTGTTGGAGCCGCCGCTCCTGCTTATCGAGCGGCGGCGGTGCCGTGATAAAAATGCCGCGAAAATATTGTATCCTCGCGACATCAATGTAAACCGATATCAGGACTTCTACGTCCTAACTACTTACTGTTCAACTTCGGTAAACTTACATCAGGACTAGACAGCTGTTCTGTTCGGCTCTTCGATCAGGTGGCCCTTCGACTGGTCTCCCTTTGGTCAGGTACCCCCTCGGTGTTGTCTGGTGGCCATGAAGTAATTGATAGTCAACGTGTTGTATATAATCCTCTGCGCTTTTTGCGCAGAGGATTATGCATAAAATCTTGCTACACAATGAATTACGTGCCACTACCTTTTTCTAAAGGTCTAGCTTATGAACCCTGCGGAAAGTAATGGCTTCGTTTCTGTCCCGAAGGTTCAGCCTTAGGACTTTCCGATGAGGTTTTTCCAAAAGGAAGCAGTCCGGCGGCCACCTGGCCTGCCTGGCACCGCCGCCACGCATAAGCAGGCGTGTCGGCTACGGACAGGCATTTTTCGGGCTCCGTGAAAGGGCCCGTAAATGCCTGCCGTTGCCCCGCAGATACCTTGGACATCGCCCAAGCAGTTTAAAGCCCCCGTGGATCATGAGACCGGGGGCAAGGGATGAAACCAGGAAGCACGGGTGTGAGACCAGGAGGCAAGGGGTGAGACCGACAGGCAAGGCACGGTCTGCAGGCTGGGTGAGCCCAGGGGGCAGTGGGTGAAACCGGCAAGGCGCACCCGTGGATCATGAAACCGACAGGCAAGGCACGGTCGGCAGGCTGGGTGAGCCCAGGAGGCAGTGGGTGAAACCGGCAAGGCGCGCCCGTGGATCATGAAACCGACAGGCAAGGCACGCCTGGAAATCATGAAACCAGGATGCGCTGGGTAAAACCAGAAAGCAAGGGGTTAAGCCAGGAGATTGGTGAGGGCGATGAAGTCCTCCACACCGAGCCGTTCCGGCCGAAGGGAGAAGACGTCCCGGGCCAGGAAGGCGGCCAGCTCATCCTCGGACCAGCCCAGGCGGTCGGCCTTGGCGCGGGCGAGGGGCTTCAGGGGGTTCCGCATCATTTTCCGGCGCTGGCCGAAAGCCGTTTTCACCACCGTCTTGAACAGAGCCTCGTCACAGCCCAGGGACTCACGAGCGTTCCGCCGCAGACGGATGACGGCACTCTCCACCTTGGGCGGCGGGGCAAAGCAGCCGGACCCCACGGTGAACAGGTACTCGATATCGTACCAGGCTTGCAGCAGCACGCTCAGGATGCCGTAGGTTTTGGAACCGGGCGGACAGGCGATGCGCTCGGCCACCTCTTTTTGGACCATGCCCACCACGACGGGGATACGGTCCTTGTAATCCAGCACTTTGAAAAAGATCTGCGAGGAGATGTTGTAGGGGAAATTGCCGATGACGGCGAAATCCCCGTCGAAGATTTTCTCCAGGCGGAGCGTGAGGAAATCGGCCTCCATGAGCCGGCCCTGCATGCCCTGGAAGTGGGTGAGAAGGTATTCCACGCTCTCCGAGTCAATTTCCACAAGCCGGAGGTCGATGTCGCCGCGCTCCAGCAGATACTGCGTAAGCACCCCCATGCCGGGGCCGACTTCCAATACGGGGGAATAGGATTCACCCGCCCCCCCTGTGGCTTCAAGGCTCTTTCCGTCTTTCTGCAAAAGACCCGGGCACGGCCGGGCGCCCCCGGGCGCCTTCGAGCGAAGCGAAGGCTTTGTCGGGAAAGGTTCCAAGGCATCGACGATGGCGCGGGCCACCTTCTGGTCGGTGAGAAAATGCTGGCCGAGGGCCTTTTTGGCGCGAACTTCCATGCTAGATTCCTCCTCCTTCCACGGCAGCGTCGGCCTTGGCAAAAGCCGGCTGCACCAGATAACGGCCGTCGCCGGAATGGACAAGCTGGCCGATGGCGGAATCGGCCCGGCGGCCCACATCGATAATGAGGCCGCGCTGCATGTCTTCAAAAGCGCTGAGCATGGGAACGTCACCGTTGGAATCGCCGCCCACGAGGACAGGTCCGCGGCCCCCGTGCGAAGGGGCCATAAACGTTTGGATACAAGTTACTTTTCCCGGGCCAATGGGCTGCACATAGGATCTGTCATACCGGGCTTCCAGCGGCTCCGAAGGAACAAAGCGAAGGCCGAAAACCTGCTCCGGCGGAAGCCCTGCGCCGATTTCCGGATCGCAGGCCAGCACTTCCACGATGAGCTCCAGGGAAGCGGAGCATACGTAAGCCTCAATCTTGTTGGCTTTCAGGCAATGGAAAAGGTCTTTCATCTCCGGGGAGAAGTAGATTCCGCGTTCCACCATGCCGCCCCATTTCCCGTCCTTGGAGCGCCACTCCTCGACGGCCAGCTTATCGGCCCCCAGATGCTCTACAATGGCATCGTGCACCACTTCGCGGGCTTCCTTTTCCGTATAACCGGCCAGCAGGCCCGGCATCCAGAGGTAGGAGACTTCTTCGCCGAAGGCTTCGTCCATGCCCACCAGCAGGGAGAACATGCGGGCGCGGAAATCCTGGTACAGGACCATCTCGTAAATCTTGTTCCAGCTTTGCCCGTGATCCAGGAAATTGCGCAGCAAATTGTATTCTATCTGAAGCATTTCGCCCATTTTGGCAAACGTAACCTCTGTTCCGGGAATGAGGCGGGACGGGTCCGGAATGCCGTCCAGAAAATGGTGCTTGGGGGCATCGGCATAGCGCAGATGCTCAATCTGATATACCCAGAGAGCCTGGGTCACGTCGTGGACGATGGAGGTCTTGTCAAAATCAAAGACGGCATAACTGCCCGGTTCCGCCGAGGCGAGGAGGGTGTTCAGCGACTCCCGTACGGCCGGGTCCCAGGACCCTTCGATGAGGGTTTTGGGGGCCCGGCACGACACTACCGCCAGCGCAATGCAAACAATCAGTACAAAATGTTTCATGCTGCAAAGATAATAAATTATCCTTCTTGAAATGTCGGTAAAAGTCCGGTTCCGAAGCGGATGCGATGGCGGGGATGGTGCATCTCCCGGCGCGCCCCGGGCGCAAAGCATCGTATTTCGGCTTTTTTTGCTATTTTTGTAGATTGTTACAACGCAATAGACAAAAACAGCATAAATCATGTACAGAACACACACTTGCGGAGAGCTCCGCATTGAGAACAAGGGACAGCAGGTGACCCTGGCCGGATGGGTTCAGAAAGCCCGTAAACTGGGCGGTATGACGTTCGTGGACCTTCGCGACCGTTACGGCATCACCCAGCTGGTCGTGGAGGCCGATGCTCCTGCGGACCTTGTGGAAACCGCCACCTCCCTGGGCCGCGAATTCGTGATCCAGATCAAGGGTGAGGTCGTGGAACGTCAAGCCAAGAACGCCAAAATGCCTACGGGCGACATCGAGATCCGGGTATCGGCCATCAACATTCTGAACAGGAGCGCAATCCCGCCCTTCACCATCGAGGAGGAGAGTGACGGCGGCGAGGACCTGCGCGCCAAATACCGCTACCTGGACCTGCGCCGCGGCCCGCTGCAGCGCGCCCTGGCCCTGAGGCACCGCGTGGCCCACGAAGTGCGCAACTACCTGGACGCCAACGGCTTCATGGAGATAGAGACCCCGTACCTCATCAAGAGCACCCCGGAAGGCGCCCGCGACTTCGTGGTTCCTTCCCGCATGAACCCCGGTCAGTTCTACGCCCTGCCGCAGAGCCCCCAGACCTTCAAGCAGCTGCTGATGGTGGCCGGTTACGACCGCTACTTCCAGATTGTCCGCTGCTTCCGTGACGAAGACCTCCGCGCCGACCGTCAGCCCGAATTCACCCAGATCGACTGCGAAATGTCCTTCGTGGAGCAGGAAGACGTCCTGGGCATGTTCGAAGGCATGATGCGCACCATCTTCAAGAACGTGCTGGACGTGGACATTCCCAACCCCATGCTCCGCATGAGCTGGTACGACGCTATGGACAACTACGGCTCCGACAAGCCGGACGTGCGTTTCGGCATGACCATCCACGAAATCACCGAGGCCGCCAAAGGCAAGGGCTTCAGCGTCCTGGACGATGCCGCCTACATCGGCGCCATCTGCGTCCCCGGCGCGGCCGAATACACCCGCAAGCAGATTGACGAGCTCACCGAATGGGTGAAACGCCCGCAGGTGGGCGCCAAAGGCCTCATATACGTGAAAGTCAATGCCGACGGAACCTACAAATCCTCCATCGACAAATTCTACGGGGCCGACGACCTGGCCAAACTGGCGGAAAAGGCCGGCGCCCGGCCCGGCGACCTCATGCTGGTGATGAGCGGCCCGTCCAAGCGCAAAGTGCAGACCATGCTGGGCGTCCTCCGTCTGGAAATGGGCGGCCGCCTGGGCCTTCGCAACCCCAAGGAGTTTGCTCCGCTGTGGATTGTGGACTTCCCGCTTCTGGAATGGGACGACGAAACCCGGCGTTTCTACGCCATGCACCACCCCTTCACCGCGCCCAAGCCGGAGCATGAGCAGTGGTTCTACAGCGACAAGAAAGAAGACCTGGAGCGCGTCTGCGCCAATGCCTACGACTTCGTCCTGAACGGCAACGAGCTGGGCGGCGGTTCCGTCCGTATCCACAACGCCGACATGCAGAAGCGTATGTTCGAGGTGCTGGGGATTGGTCCGGAAGAGGCGGAATACAAGTTCGGGTTCATCATCAACGCCTTCAAGTTCGGTGCTCCGCCGCACGGGGGCCTGGCCTTCGGCTTCGACCGCGTGTGCGCCCTCATGGGCGGGCAGGACACCATCCGCGACTACATCGCCTTCCCCAAGAACAACCAGGGCCGCGATGTGATGATCGACTCCCCGTCCGAGATTGACCAGACCCAGCTGGACGAGCTTCAGATTGCCCTGACCCCCCCGGCGCAGCAGTGATATCAAAGACCCCATATTATGACCTTTCCGCCCGGAACACCTTCCGGATGCGGGTGAAGTGCGCCCTGTTTGTGGAAGTGACGGAAGAGGCCGACCTGGCGGCCCTGGACTGGAGCGCCCTCCCCCGGCCGGTGCTGGTGATGGGCGGCGGCTCCAACCTCCTCTTTACCAAAGACTTCCCCGGCACAGTCCTTCATGTGGCCATCTGTCATTCCTCCCATTCCTGTCATTCTGAGCGAAGCGAAGAATCTGTCACCCTCGGCGCCGGCGTTGTCTTCGACGATTTCTGCGCCTGGGCGGCCTCCGAGGGCCTCTGGGGGCCGGAAAACCTGTCGCTCATTCCCGGCGAGGTGGGCGCATCGGCCGTGCAGAACATCGGCGCCTACGGCGTGGAGGCCAAAGACATCATCGCCGGCATCCGGGCCTATGACCGCACCACCGGACAGTTCGTGGACATCGACCCGGCCGACTGCCGGTACGGCTACCGCACCTCCCGTTTCAAGACGGAGTGGAAAGGCCGATTCATCATCACCGCCGTCACTTACCGCCTCAGCCGCACACCCCGGCCCAAACTGGACTACGGTGGCGTCCGCAAAGCCCTTTCCTGTCATTCTGCTTCTCTCTCCTGTCATTCTGAGCGCAGCGAAGAATCCCTCACCCCGCAGCTCATCCGGGAGGCCATCATCGGCATCCGGCAGGCCAAACTTCCGGCCGTGGAAGAGCTGGGCAGCGCGGGCAGCTTTTTCTGCAATCCCGTCATCTCCCGCGGGCACTTCGAGCGTATCGTGGCCATCGCCCGCGAGGACAATGGCCCCGACTACGCCGTCCCTCACTTCGAGGTGGGAGACAGCATCAAAGTCCCGGCCGCATGGATGATCGACCAGTGTGGTTTCAAGGGCGCCCGCAACGGCGGTGCGCAAGTGTATCCCGGGCAGCCGGTAAACGCCTCAGGCACAGCTTCTCCCCAAGACATTATTGGCCTGGAGAACCAAGTCATCCAGGCCATTGCGCAGAAATACGGTATCACGCTGCACCCCGAGGTGGAGCACGTGTGACCGCCGTCAATATTTGTGGTCGGTGCTTTCTATTTCATCGGCCGTGATGGATTTGCGGTCCATCGCCCTCCAGGCATAGACAATATACGCCAGCACAAACGGGATGAGCAGGGATACCCAGAACATCACGGTGAGGGTGAACCGGCTGGAAGAACTGTTCTGCAGGGTGAGGGAACTCTGGAGGTCTGTGCAGGACGGATAGTAGGCCGTTCCGTTGAAACCGGCCAGGAAGAACACGCTCATCACCACCAGCACGGTGCCGGGCATGGCCATCCAGATGCCCTTGCGGGACTGGCTGAAGGCGCCCAGGTACAGACTACAGAGCACAAGAACGACGCCTGCGAGCAGCATCACCAGCACCACCGGCATCTCCAGCAGGTTGTGCAGGTATTTGTAAGGCTCCATGGAAACCACGCCCCGGGCATCAACGGCGAAGCCTTGGCGGCAAAGCAGGATGCCCGTCCAGCTTATGAAGAGCAGCAGGAAGGGGACGGCTGCCATTTTGATGCAGCGGCGCATCTCGGCCTCAGTTTTCTTATCATCTACATTGTTGAGGACATACAGGGCTCCCAGGATGGCTGCCAGAAAGACCAGGGTGCAGCCCAGAAGGACGGCGTGATACTGTCCCAGAGCCTCCAGGCCATGCCAGCCATTCCCCCAAGTACTGATGACCGGGGCCGACGGGTTGGCGATGGCCAGTTTGTTCACGGTGAAATCCGAACCGGTGAAGAAGGTTCCCACGGCCGTTCCCACCAGGAAGGGGGCCAGGATGCCGTTGATCATGAGGGCGATACGGAAGCCCTTCACGCCCAACAGGTTGCCCTTTTTGTTCTGAAACTCGTAGGCCACTGCCTGGAATACGAAGGTGAGCAGGAGCAGCACCCACACCCAGTAGGCACCGCCGAAACTGGTGCTGTAGAATAACGGAAAGGAGGCGAAGAACGCTCCGCCGAAGGTGACCAGTGTGGTGAAGGTAAGTTCCCACTTGCGCCCGGTGGAATTCAGGATCATCCGTTTACGGGCTTCGTCCAGCGCGCGGTTTCCTAGGTGCAGGTTGGCGCCCTGTACAAACATCAGGGCCACCAGCAACCCTGCCAGCAGGGCTACCAGGCACCACCAGTAGTTCTGTAAGAATTCGTAACTCATAGTCTAAGCATTACCAGGTTCAACTTCAGGTCCTTTCCGGATGGCACGCAACATGATCCGGATTTCAATCACGAGGAAGAGGGCGAACACGGCCAGGAACACGAAGAAGGTGGTCTTTACGGCTCCTGCGCTTAGGCTGGAGATGGCCACGTTCACCGGCAGCAGGCCCTGGATGGTCCAGGGCTGGCGGCCCACTTCGGCTACAATCCAGCCGGACTGGCCGCAAATGTACACCAGCGGAATGCACCAGATGGCCGTCCACAGCAGCCAGCGGTACCCTTCCAGCTTGCCCTTCCAGGCAAACCAGACGGTGAGCAGCAGCACCAGGGCCAGCAGCATGCCCAGACCCACCATGAAGCGGAAGGCCCAGAACACCACACCCACGGGCGGAATTACATCCTCGGGCTTCTCCAGATGGCCGTAGCCCATATATTGTACATTGGCGTTCAGTACGGCTTTGGCAGCGGCCGCCACCTCGGGATTGGTGTCCCGGTTGGCCCTGTAGGTGGCCAGGGCGTCCAGGGCGGTGCGGCCCATAGCCATCTTATCGGCCACGGAAGGAATCACGTTTCCGTCATTGTCGGTGTAACCGCGGAGGATGTCGTTGATGCCCGGGACATAGCCGTTCCAGTCATGGGTGGCGAGCAGAGACAGCATGTGCGGCACCTTGATGCCCGGGACGATGGTGAAGGCTGCGCCCTTTCCGCCGTCTTCCAGCCCTTCTGCAGCGGCCAGCTTCATGGGTTGGAATTCAGCGGCGTGGATGCCGGAAGCATCGCCGGAAAGCATGACGGCGGCGCTGCCTGCCAGGCCCACGAGACCACCCACGAGGATGCTCTTCAGCGCAAAGTGCTTCTCCCGTCCTTTCAGGAGATACCAGGCGCTGACACCGACGACGAAGACTCCGCCGGTCACCCAGCCGCTGGTGACGGAATGGAAGAACTTGCTCACGGCCACGGGGTTGGTGACCACTTCCCAGAAGGCCGCTGCCGATGCCATCTCGCTGCGTACCGTGTCGGGATTGAACGTGGTGCCCACAGGGTTTTGCATCCATCCGTTGGCCACCAGGATCCAATAGGCCGATATGGTGGCGCCAATGCCGGTGAGCCAGGTGGACGCCAGGTGGAATTTGGGCGAGACCTTTTCCCAGCCAAAAAACATGACGGCAAAGAAGGTGGCTTCCATGAAGAACGCCAGGATGCCCTCGATGGCCAGCGGAGCGCCGAACATATCGCCCACGAACCAGGAGTAGTTGCTCCAGTTGGTGCCGAATTCGAACTCCAGGATGATACCGGTGGCAATGCCCACGGCAAAATTGATGGCGAACAGTTTTATCCAGAACTGTGCCGTCTTCTTCCAAAACGGGTCCTTCTTGACCACGTAGAGCGTCTCCATCACGGCCATTACCAGCGCCAGGCCCAGGGTAAGGGGGACGAACAGCCAGTGATAGGCTGCGGTCATGGCGAATTGGATGCGAGACCAAATGACTACATCCATAGTAAAATCAGTTAAAGGTTAGTGTATCTGTATGTGATAAGGTTTTTTCTGTAAGATGTGCACCCACCAGCTCGCTTTTTTGCTCGTCTGTGAGACCGCGCATGGCCGGTTTGAAGAAGAACAGACGGAGAATGGCGAAGAGGATGAAGATTTTAAGGAGAATGAGCCAAATGAGCGGCCGTCCCCAGGTCATGTTCCTGAAGCCGTCCCGGTAGAAGTCCCAGATGCTCAGTAGGAGTTCTTTTGCGGATTTCATCTTGGCCGTGGTTAATCGTTTCAAAGGTAAGGAAAAAATTTCAGTATTCATAGCGCCCCCGTTAATTTCGGGAATCCGACAAAAAAGAGTATATTTGTACACTATGGCAAAATTTATCATCGAAGGCGGACACAAACTGTCCGGAACCATTACCCCGCAGGGCGCCAAGAACGAAGCCCTGGAGGTGATCAGCGCCGTGCTCCTGACCAGCGAGCCCGTCACCATCAGCAACATCCCGGAGATTCTGGACGTGAAGAACCTCATGGAACTGTTGCAGAATATGGGCGTCAAAGTGACCCGCCTCGCCAAAGGCATGTACACCTTCCAGGCCGACGAAGTGGACACCGCCTACATCGAAACCGAGGAGTTTGTGGCCAAATGCGCCAAGCTCCGCGGTTCGGTGATGGTGGTGGGGCCGCTCCTGGCCCGCTTCGGCCACGCCTGGTTCGCCAAGCCGGGCGGCGACAAAATCGGCCGGCGCAGGGTGGACACCCACCTGGACGGAATGGTAAAGCTGGGCGCGGAAATGTCCTATGACCCTTCCCGCCGGGCGTTCCACCTCACGCAGGAAGGCCGCCTGACAGGCCGATACATGCTCCTGGACGAGGCTTCCGTCACCGGTACGGCCAACATCGTGATGGCCGCCGTGCTGGCCAAGGGCACCACCACCATCTACAACGCCGCCTGCGAACCGTACCTTCAGCAGCTGTGCAAGATGCTCAACCGCATGGGCGCCTTCATCGACGGCGTGGGATCCAACCTCCTGCGCATCCACGGCGTGGAAACCCTGCACGGCACCCTGCACAAGATTCTGCCGGACATGATCGAGGTGGGCTCCTTCATCGGCATGGCCGCCATCTGCCAGAGCAGCATCACCATCAAGGACGTCTCCTATTACGACCTGGGCATCATTCCCGACGCCTTCCGCCGCCTGGGCATCAAGCTGGAGCAGCAGGGAGACGACATCTACGTCCCTGCGCAGGAAAGCTACGAAATCGACTCCTTCCTGGACGGCTCCATCATGACCCTGGCCGACGCCCCCTGGCCCGGCCTCACCCCGGACCTCCTGTCCGTGATGCTGGTGGTGGCCACTCAGTGCAAGGGCAGCGTCCTCATCCACCAGAAGATGTTCGAAAGCCGCCTGTTCTTCGTGGACCGGCTCATCGACATGGGCGCCCAGATCATTCTCTGCGACCCGCACCGCGCAGTGGTCATCGGCCATGATCACCGGATCACCCTCAAGGCCTCCCGGCTGGTGTCCCCGGATATCCGCGCCGGTATCGCCATGCTGCTGGCCGCGATGTGCGCCAAGGGCACGTCCACCATCGACAACATCGAGCAGATCGACCGCGGTTACGAAGACATCGAAGGCCGCCTCAACGCCCTCGGTGCGCATATCACAAGAGCTTAGATGGATTACAGCAAATACTTTTCGGCCGATGTGCCCTCGTTCCTGCGTTCGCCCGTGCGGGAAATTTTCCGCAAGGTGGACCTTTCGGCCATTTGTTCCTTTGCCGGCGGCTATCCCGCTGCCGTCACCTTTCCCCTGGCCGACATCCCCGGCCTGGCAGAAAAAGTGCTGGGCCGATACGGAACCAAGGCCTTGCAATATGGTGCCACCCAGGGTGTTCCGGAGCTTCGCGAGGTGATTGCGAAGCGCTACGGCGTTCCCGTTTCGCAGGTGCAGATCACCACCTCTTCCCAGCAGGGGATCGACGTGTGCTCGCGGGTGTTCCTGGACCCCGGCGACGTGGTGCTGGCCGAAAATCCCGTTTATCTGGGCGCCCTGCAAAGTTTCAGGGCCTACCGGGCCCGGGTGCAGGAGATTTCCGCCGTTTCGGCCCGTCATTCCGAGCATGCTTCCTGTCATTCTGAGCGTAGCGAAGAATCTCCCGTCAAATTCATCTACGTGATTCCGGACTTCAACAATCCGTCGGGGAAGACGATGACCCTTCAGGAACGGCAGGAGATTGTGCGCATTGCCCGGGAGCTGGACTGCCTCATCGTGGAGGACAGCCCGTACCGTGAACTACGCTACAGCGGAGAGCCGGTGACCACCATCCGGGAGCTGGCCCCGGAACGCACGCTGCAGCTGGGCAGCTTTTCCAAGATTTTTGCGCCCGGGTTCCGGCTGGGATGGATCATCGGCCCGGAAGAGCTGCTGGAACAGATTTATATCTGCAAACAGTGCCTGGACCTTTGCCCGCCGGTTTTTGACCAATACCTGGCGGCGGAATTCATGGGCTCGGGGATGCTGGATGCCAATTTGCAGAAGAGCATCGCGGAATATCGGCGGAGGCGGGACCTCATGGTCTCCCTGCTGGAAAAATATATGCCTGCGGGCGTATCCTGGACCGATCCGGAAGGGGGCCTGTTCCTCTGGCTCACCCTGCCGCCGGCCCTGGATACGGTGGCGTTGTACGACAAGGCCCTTTCTGCCGGCGTGGCATACGTGGCCGGCTCCTTCTTCTACACGGACGGCAGCCATCGCAACACCATGCGCTTGAACTTCTCCTTCGTCGATGAAGCCAAGATGGAGCCCGGCATCAAACTCCTGGCAGCCCTGGTGCGCGAGGCCGCCGCTGCCGCCGACGCCACCGCCGACGCCACCGCTGACGCTGCCGCTGCCGCTGCCGAGGGTGGCAGATAAGTGCCTAAAATACAGTTGTTTACACAAAATCCTCTGCACTTTTTGCGCAGAGAATTATACATAAGAGATTAAATGACAGAAAGTTACGTGCCACGGGTTTTTAAGTTCTCCGGAGCGGGGAACGATTTTATCGTGCTGGACGGCCGACGGGGGAGCATGGACCCCTTCCGGGAGGCGGACAGAATCGGCGCATTGTGCCGCGCGTACCATACGGACGGGCTCATGATTCTGACCCGCCCCGTCTCCGACCGGCCCGCTTCTCCGGATTTCGTGATGGAATTCTACAATCCCGACGGGTCCGGCGGCATGATGTGCGGCAACGGCGGTCGATGCATCGTGGCATTTGCCGATTACCTCGGCATCCGTCCGGCCGATGGTGCCATCTACCGTTTCCTCGCCCCCGACGGCGAACACACTGCGGAGATTTTGTCGCAGGAGATTCCCGGAGAAAAATGGACGGTTCGGCTGAAAATGATTGATGTTCACGGGATTATGCCTATGAAGGACGGCTACTTTCTGAACACCGGCACCCGGCACTTCGTCAAGTTTGTGGCCGATGTGGCACCCTTGGACATGGAGGCCGATGCCAAGCCGCTCCGCTGGGACCCTGCCTTCCAGCCGGAAGGAGCCAACGTGAATTTCGTGGCACAGGCTGCCGACGGCCTGCATGTGCGCACTTTCGAAAAAGGCGTGGAAGGCGAAACCCTTGCCTGCGGCACCGGCCTCACGGCGTCGGCCCTGGCCGCTTTCAAAGCCGGCATTCCCGCTGCCGGGCCGATTCCCGGTGAAGCCGGGGAGGATGGCGGGAACGAGCCTGCCGGGAATGGCGGGGCGCCGGGACCGGACATCTCCTATCGGCTGCAATGCCGCCGTGGCGACTGGCTGCAAGTGGACTTCCACCCTGGCCCGGAGGACCGTTTCACCGAAGTTTACCTCATCGGCCCCGCCGAACTGGTGGCCGTTAATCCGCTGTAGCACAGCTGTTTACATATAATCCTCTGCGCAAAAAGAGCAGAGGATTATACAGAAGTAATTGATACAGAAACAGATAGAAATCACTATGAGAAACGCTATTTACGGCGCAGGGTCCCTGGGAACCATCCTGGGCGCCTATATTACCCGCAAAGGAGGCAGGATCGACCTCATCAACCGCAACGTAAAGCATGTGGAGGCCCTGCAGCAGCAGGGAGCCCATGTCACCGGTACAGTGGAGTTCATTCAGCCTGTCACCGCTTATACTCCGGACAAGATGACCGGGCTCTATGACATCATTTTTCTCCTCACCAAGCAGCAGCAGAATGCCGAGGTGGTCACTTTCCTCAAGGACTATCTGGCTCCGGACGGTGTCATCGTCACCCTGCAGAACGGCCTTCCGGAGCAGGGAATTGCCGATATCGTGGGTGAAGACCGGGTGCTGGGCTGCACGGTGGCCTGGGGGGCGACGATGATCGGCCCGGGGGTGTGCGAACTCACCAGTTCGCCGGACAGCCTTACCTTCTCGCTGGGCACCACCGCCCGGAAGCCGCACAAATATATGGACCAGGTGAAAGCCCTTCTGGAGCTGATGGGCCCCGTGACCGTGGAGCCCAATTTCGTGGGCACCCGCTGGAGCAAACTCCTCATCAACAGCGCTTTTTCCGGCATGAGCACGGTGCTGGGCTGCACCTTTGGCGAGGCGGCGGCCGACAAGACCTCCCGCAAAGTGGTGCTGGCCCTCATCAAGGAATGCATCGACGTGTGCGAAAAAGGCGGCATCAAAATCGAGCCCGTGCAGGGCAAGGACGCCGTGAAACTGCTGGACTACCACGGGCCCGTGAAGAAGGCCCTCTCGCTGCTGATCCTTCCCATCGCCATCAAAAAGCACGCAAAACTCAAGGCCAGCATGCTGCAGGACATCGAAAAGGGCAAGAAGACCGAGGTCGATGCCATCAACGGCGCCATTGCCGCCTATGGCCGTAGGATTGGTTTTCCTACGCCGATGAACGAAAAAGTCACCGCCATCATCCACCGCATCGAGGCCGGCGAACTCCGTCCCGGCTTCGAAAACCTCCGGCTCTTCGGCCAGGCCGGTTGACCATTCGTGTCTGATATCGGTGATGTAATCCCATTCAACCCGCAGCAGAAGCCATCATGAAAAAACTGATACTCCTTTTCCTCCTCTTGCTGTGTCTGCAGGCTCATGCTCAGGTATTTATCTTGAACGACAGCATGTTCCAGAACCGCATGACGGGGCTATGCCGCCGGCTACGACAGGCCGGAATTCCGCTGGAACGCCGAAGTGTCCAGGAACATCGGCGCTTTCACCCTGAGCCTCAAGGCCTTTGACATCCTGAACCAGACCCGTGGCCGCAGCCATGCCGTCACCGCCAATTATGAAGAAGATACCTATCGCCTGGTGATGGGCCGATACGTCCTCCTGGGCGTCAAATGGAACTTCGGCAAGATGAATGCCGCCCAGAGCCAGCGCGCCCGGCGTGTGGCCTGGGATATGGCCTGGTAAGGTCCTTCCCGCCTCTGTGGTGGTGGCTTGCTCTGGCCGCCCCGGTTTGCTCCGGATTGTGGCGACTTGCTCTGGCCGCCCCGGGTGGCTGCCAACTATCTGATACACATGCGTTTATGTATAATCCTCTGCGCTTTTTGCGCAGAGGATTATGCGTAATATTCTCATAGTCAGGGAGATACCAGCCACCCAGCTGCGCCATTCAGAGGCTCCTAAAAATCTACGGAATACTCCTAAAAAAATTAGGAGATAAGAAAAATTGTTGTATCTTTGCAGCAGAACCATCCAAAACATATGAAACAGAAACTCACGGAAAAGGAGGAGATGCTCATGAACATTTTCTGGGCACACGGCAGCATGTTCATCAGGGACCTTATTGCATACATCCCGGAACCCAAGCCTCATTACAACACAGTGGCCACACTGGTCAAGTTCCTGGAAGAGAAGGATTTCCTGGAGCGGGAGCCCATGGCCAACTCTTTCCGGTACAAGGTGAAAACCACCGAAAGGCAATACCGTGGAGATACGGTATCGGAGGTGGTGGCCCGCTATTATGACAACTCCTACCTGAGCCTGGTATCGCAGTTCGTGGAGGAGGATAAAATGGATATCCAACAGTTGAAAGACCTCATTGCCAAAATCGAGAAAAAATGACGCCGTTCCTTTTATATATCGCGCGTGCGGGGCTCTATCTGGGCCTGTTCTACGCCTTCTACCTGCTCGTGATGCGCCGGACCACGTTCTTCGGTCTGAACCGCTTGCTCCTGCTGGCGGGCAGTTACCTTTGCCTGCTGCTGCCGGTCATCCGGCTCAGAACCGTGACGGCTGCCGGTATCGCCCAGGAGGTTTCCATGGTGGGCGTGGCGTGGGAGAGGGCCGTAACTTCTCCCAAGCCTTTCCCCTGGCCGGAAATCCTGCTGGCCCTCTATGTGTGCGGAGCCGCCTGTTCTTTGGGGCTGTACCTGGTATCGGCCCGGAAGGTGAACGGGCTCATCCGTCGCGGAAAAAAGACCGTTCTGGAAGATTGTACCCTGGTTTTGCTGGAAAATAACGTGCGCTCTTTCAGTTGGGGGCGAACGGTGGTGATGAGCCGGCAGGACTTAGAGCAGAACCCTGCCATCTTCACCCATGAGCGGATGCACGTGCACTACAGACATACGCTGGACCTGCTCCTTTTCTCCCCCATTCAACTTCTTTTCTGGTGGAATCCGCTGGTGTGGATTATCCGGGAAGAACTTCGGCTCCTGCACGAATACCAGGCCGATGAGGGAGTTCTTCAAAAAGGCATCGATGCTACTCAATATCAATTACTTCTTGTGCGAAAAGCCGTGGGGGAACAGCGTTTCTCCCTGGCCAGCGGCTTCCAGCACGCAAAACTCAAAAATCGAATTGCCATGATGCTCAAACCCACAACTGCCGGTTGGATGCGCTGGTCGTATCTGGCCCTGATTCCCGTGCTGGCGACCTTTATGTTCGCCTGCAATCCCAAGAAAACCGCTGAAACACCTGTCCCTGCAGAAGAGTCCGAGGCGCTGGAGAGCCTTCCCGCAAAAGCCATAAAGCTAAGCGCAGAGGAGTTGACCGGTGCCGTCCCCTTTGCCATGGTGGGAGTGAAACCTTCGTTCAACGGTGGCAGTGCCAATGAGTTCTCCCAATGGGTCAACAGCCAACTCAAGTATCCCCAAACGGCCATCAATGACAAAGTGCAAGGCCGTATTATAATGAGTTTTACCGTGGATACGGACGGCTCCGTCAAGGATGTCAAGGTGCTCAGAGGCATCCGCCAAGACTTGGACGAGATGGCCTTGAAAGTGGTTACAGCTTCCCCGAAATGGGAGCCGGGCCGCAATGCCGAAGGCGAGGCCGTCCCGGTGACCATGGTCTTCCCGGTTATCTTCCAATTACGATGAAAAAGATCTTCCTTCTTGTCCTGTGGATGATGGTCTGCGTGCCGTTGGGTGCGCAGACCACTCATCGCGATTCCCTCATTGCCCAAAGCCGATACCTCCGCAGCGTCCTCAGGACGGACGAAGCCATCGGCCTGCTTTCTACGCTGGTAACCCCGGAGCGAATGGATGTGGAGGTGCTTTCCGAACTGGCCGACTGCCATTTTCAGAGCGGCAACTACGAAGACGCCGCAGGTCTGTACAACATGTTGTCCCTGCGTACTCCCGGCAACCTCCTTTTCAAACTGCGTAAAATGCAGATTTTCTATCGTGTCAAAGCCTGGCAGCAGGCTGTGGAAGCCGGCAAGGAGGCCCTGGCGCTGGACACCATTCCCGCCGTGCTGGGCTATGTGGGAGACGGTTTCAAGCAGCTGGAACAGGCCGATTCGGCCCTGTGGTATTATCGGCGCTCCCTGGCCCTGAAGCCGCAGAACGCCACCATCGTTTCCAAGGTTTTCGATATCCTTCTGGGACGGGAGGATTACGATGAAGCCATCGCCCTCACGGACAGTTATTTGCAGGAGGATCCGGACAACCCGGTAGTGGCTCCGCTGTGCGGCCTGGCCCATTATCGGAAAGGGGAATATGACGCGGCCGCCACCCTTTTCGAGCGCCAGCTGGAACTGGGTAACGACACTTATCCCATCCACTATTATCTGGGTCAGAGCTACTGGCATACGCCTCGTGCCTACCGGGCCGACAAGGAACTGCGCGCCGCCTGGCAAATCGATTCCTCCGATGTGAACCTGGCCTATAACATCGCAGCCCTCCGCTTGGATTTGATGCTTCCTTTCGAGGCGGTGAAACCTTGGGTGGACCGCGCTTGGGAGATGAGCCAGCCGGACGAGATGATGCTTTTCCAACTGCACCGGATGTATGCCCAGGGTTTCAGCCATCGGCCGGAGGACATGCCTCAGGCACTGCATCACTACAGGGAAGCCTATCGGCTCAATCCCAAATACAAGATGGCCTTTGTGCAGATGGGCTATCTTTATGAACTTCTGAAACAAAACCGGAAAGCGATAGAGTGCTACGAGCGGTACTTGAAAGAGACCGGCCCCCAAAACGACCGCGCTCCCTCCATCCAGGAAAGGATAAGCACCCTGAAAGCCGAGGAATTCATGCAATCCGGTGGCCACTAATCGCTTGATACATAGCTGTTTATGTATAATCCTCTGCGCTTTTTGCGCAGAGGATTATGCGTAATACACTGAAAATCATTTTATTAGCAGCCACTGTGTATTATCCGGAAATTCTTTGTACATTTGTAAAAATGTAGATTCGTATGAAAACGATACAGTTCAGTGGTTGCGGAACGGCGCTGCTTACTCCGTTCAAGGGGACCGAAGTGGATTATGAAGCTTTTGCCGCTACGGTGGACTGGCAGGTGACGGCCGGCACGGATTTCTTGGTGCCGCTGGGCACCACCGGTGAAACGCCCACCCTCAGCGAGTCGGAAAAACTGCAGGTGCTGGAAGTGGCCTTGCAGCACGCCGCCGGAAAACCGGTGGTGGCCGGCGTGGGCTCCAACTCGGTGGACGCCACCCTCGCCAATATGCGCCTGCTGCAGGATGCCGATGCCTTCCTGGTGGTTGTCCCCTTCTATAACAAGCCGCCGCAAAGAGGTATTTACCAATACTTTAAGACGATCGCCGCAAGCACTCCCAAGCCCGTTATCCTGTACAACGTCCCCGGCCGCACCGGCTCCAACCTCGAGGCCGACACCACCCTGGCCCTGGCCCGGGACATCCCCAACATCGTGGGCATCAAGGAGGCCTCCGGCAAGATGGACCAGATCCAGGCCATCCTGGAAGGCCGTCCCGAAGGCTTTTCCGTCCTCAGCGGCAACGACGAAGACACCCTCGCCCTCATGCAGAAGGGGGCCGACGGCGTGGTCTCCGTGGCTTCCAACGTGTTCCCGTCGGCCATGGCGGATTTTGTGCACGCCATCCAGGCGGGCAAGTTGGAAGAGGCCGCCAGAATGGAGCAGCGCCTGAAACCCCTGTTCAAGGCCCTTTTCGTGGAGCCCAATCCCATTCCGGCCAAGGCGGCCATGGCCGAGCTGGGCCTGATGGAAAACCGCCTGCGCCTGCCCCTGGTATCGGCCTCCCGGGCAACGGAAGAATTGATCAAGCAAACCCTTAAAGACCTGTTCTGATGGAAATTACCCTTGCAGAATTCAATAAAGTGCTGGATGCCCTGGAAAAGGGAGAACTCCGCGTGGCGGAAAAAGTGAACGGCCAATGGAAAGTGAACAAATGGGTGAAGGAAGTGATTCTGGCCGGCTTCAAACTGGGTGCCATCACGGACATGTCCGAGGGGCAGTTTTCCTTCTTTGACAAAGACACCTTCCCGGTGCGGAAATTCACGGCGGCGGACGGCGTTCGCATCGTCCCCGGCGGCTCCAGCATCCGGCGCGGCGCGTACCTTGCTCCCGGCAGCATCGTGATGCCTCCGGCATACGTGAACGTGGGCGCATACGTCGGAGAGGGCACCATGGTGGACAGCCACGTTACCATCGGCTCCTGCGCCCAGGTGGGGCGGAACATCCACATATCGGCCTCTACGCAGATCGGGGGCGTGCTGGAACCGGCCGGCGCCCTGCCCACCATCATCGAGGACGGCGCTTTCGTGGGCGGCAACTGCGGCATCTACGAAGGCACCGTCGTGCAGGAAGGCGCGGTGATAGCCTCCGGCGTCATCATCACCTCCTCCACCGCCATCTTCGACTCCACCACCGGCGAATTCATCAAGCGCAATGCCGACGGACGCATCATTGTCCCGAGGAACGCCGTGGTGGTGAGCGGCTCCAAGCCCATCATCCGGAATGGCAGGCCCCTGGAGAGCGGCGTGCACCTGTACTGCCCCGTGATCGTGAAATACCGGGACGAAAAGACCGCCGGCAGCGTCCACCTGGAAGACCTGCTTCGTTAAGGGGTGGCCGATACGGTGCTGAAAACCAGCCAATTACGGATAATCCTCTGCGCAAAAAGCGCAGAGAACTTAATGTAAAACATTTAAAATCAATAAGATATGTGTCACAGTAAATGGGGAATTTTGGCGGTGCTGGCGCTGATGGCGTGCAGCGGACCGGCTACGGTGGAATGGACGGAAGGGGAAAAGCGGGCCGATGGCCGCGCAGAGCATACGCTGGTGCTCCGGAACGTGCCGGGCGGCGCCCGCGTCTGGTTCCAGGAACTCTACGGCAATCTGGAAGTGGTTTCTCCGGAGGGGCTGGCCATGCCGCATTATCAGGGAACCTCCCGCTATATAGACATCCCGGCCGATGCGTCCAAAACCTTCACCATCAAATATCTGGCCCGGCCGCTCCCGCGTCACTCCTGGGCCCCGGAAGGCTTTGTGATGCAGCGGAAAGGGCATGAGGACCAGCCGCTGGAGGTGACGTATCACTTTCTGGACCGCAAGGGGACCCCTGTGAGCGCCGACTGGTATGCCGCCCGCTACGAGGTGCAGCCCGGAGACCTCATCCCCCGGCCCAAGCGCGTGACCCTCGGCACCGAAAAGACCGGGACCGATGAACCCCGCCCTGCCGGCTGGTACCGCATCACAATCAGCGGCGGGGAATCGGCTGTGGAATCTGCCGACCGGGAAGGAGAGATTTATGCCCGCCAAACCCTGGAGAAACTGCCGGAGGAACTGCCGGACATGGTCATCGAGGACTGGCCGGACCTGGGCCTGCGAGGCTTTATGCTGGATGTGGTTCGGGACTTCCGCAGCAAGGATGAAGTGCTTAA
Organism: uncultured Bacteroidia bacterium; assembly: GCA_902794005.1. Lineage (GTDB taxonomy): Bacteria > Bacteroidota > Bacteroidia > Bacteroidales > UBA932 > Cryptobacteroides. The sequence continues at coordinate 20,086 of CADBFO010000019.1, read as the reverse complement.
AGTGCTGGATATCATGGCTTCCTACAAGGTGAACATGCTGCATTTCCACCTGGGGGACGACGAGGCCTGGTGCCTGGATATCCCCACCCTGCCGGACTTGACGGCCTTCAGCGGCCATCATGCCCTCCCGGACTGGGACTTGCAGGAGACAAGGGCGCTGAAGCCGATGGCCAACGGCCATATCGGCAACACCACTTTCTACACCGAGGCGGAGTACAAGGAGATTTTGCAGCATGCGTGGGAACGGGGTATTTCCGTGGTGCCCGAATTTGATGCGCCGGGCCATTCGCGCTCTTCCATCAAGGCCATGCAGGCCTACGAGCGCCGTACCGGCGACAGCAGCTTCCGCCTGCAGGATCCGGCCGATACGTCCCGCTACTGGAGCGCCCAGGACTTCACGGACAATGTGCTGGACCCGGACTATCCGGGCGTGTACAAGTTCTATGGCGTTGTCTTCGACGAGGTAATCCGGATGCACAAGGAAGCCGGCGTACCCCTTCTGGCCATCCATATCGGCGGAGATGAAGTGCCGGGAGGCACCTGGGCCGGACGTGACCGTAAACAAATGAAAGACAAGTTCACCCGGGGAATCCTGGCGCTGGCGCAGGAGCGTGGAATCAAGCTGGCCGGCTGGCAGGAAATGGTGCAGGGCATCGAGCCCGAAACCCTGGAAACGCTCAAGAAGCAGCTGCTTTTCGTGAACGCCTGGAGCACCCGGGGAGACGATATCGAACTCACCTACAGGCTGGCCAACGAGGGCATCCCCGTGCTGCTTTCCAATGTGCAGAACGCTTATGTGGACCTTGCCTATACGGATGATCCGGAAATTGTGGGCCTGCACTGGGGCGGGTATGTGGACGAGCGCAAGGCCTTTGCCCTGCAGCCGTGGAAAATCTACGAATCCGTGCGCTGGGAAGGGGTGGACACGCCCGTGGACTGGGCGCATGCCGCCCAGGGCCGTCCTCAGTTGCTGAAGCCGGAAATGATTGTGGGTGCCGAAGCCCTGCTGTGGTCGGAAAACCTGCGGAATTTCCAGAATACCACCTTCCAGATGCTGCCCAAGGCCCTGGGAATCTGGGAGCGGGCCTGGAATTCCCGTCCCGACTGGCCTACGGACGAGGCTTTCGCGGCCGACTTCGACCGCTTCTATTCCATTGTAAAGAAGGTGGAAATGCCGCGCTGGGAAGCGGCAGGATACACCTACAGAGCATTTAAAACGAACTGAAATGATTGTAGCCGTAGTGGGAGCCACGGGACTGGTGGGCTCCAAAATGTTGGAAGTATTGCAGGAGAGAAACTTTCCGGTGACGGAACTGTTGCCGGTGGCTTCGGCGCGCTCCTGGGGGAAGAAAGTGAGATTCCAAGGGAAGGAATGGACGGTAATGAGTGCCGACGAGGCCATTGCCCGAAGGCCGGCATTGGCCCTTTTCAGCGCCGGCGGTGCCACATCGGCCGAACTTGCTCCCCGTTTTGCGGAGACGGGCTGCTACGTGGTGGACAATTCCTCCTTTTGGCGCATGGACCCGTCGGTGCCGCTGGTGGTGCCGGAAATCAATGCCGATATCCTTACGGCCGATGACCATATCATCGCCAACCCCAACTGTTCCACCATCCAGATGGTCTTGCCTTTGGCACCATTGCACAGGAAGTACTGCATCAAGCGCATCGTCGTAAGTACTTACCAGAGTGTTACCGGAGCCGGTCAGCGGGGCATCGAACAGTTGGAGGCCGAACGGGCCGGCGGCAGCGGCACCAAGTTTCCCCATCCCATCGACATGAACGTGCTGCCCCATATCGATTCCTTCCTCCCCGACGGCTATACCAAAGAAGAGATGAAAATGGTGAACGAAACCCACAAGATTCTGCGGGATCCGCTCATCGCCATCAGCGCAACCACGGTGCGCGTACCGGTGGAAGGCGGCCATTCCGAGAGTGTGAACGTCGAGTTCTGCAAGCCTTACGACCTCTGCGAAGCCCGTCAGCTCATGGCCGATATGCCCGGCGTAGTGGTCCAGGACGACCCTTCCAACAATGTTTATCCGATGCCGCTGTATGCCTGGGGCAAGGACGATGTGTTCGTGGGCCGCATCCGCCGGGACCCTTCCGTGGAAAGCGGCCTGAACCTCTGGTGCGTTTCCGACAACATCCGAAAAGGCGCCGCCACCAATGCTGTACAGATTGCCCAGGTGCTGCTTGCCAGCGGCTGGCTGGGCTGAGCGGTCATTCCGGGCACCCCCTTGTCATTCTGAGCAAAGCGAAGAATCTTATGAACTGGACATTCTTTAAGGAACTGCTGAGCATTGATTCCACTTCCGGAAAGGAACGGGAGGTGGCCGATTGGCTGCTCCGCACCCTGGAGGCCCCGTCCATCGAGGCGCAGGAGGTGGGGGACGGCACGGTGAATCTTTTCCTGCAATGGGGCACCCCGAAGCTGGTTTTTTGCACCCACATGGACACCGTTCCGCCGTATATTCCCCCGACGATGCATGAGGACAGGGTTGAAGGACGGGGAAGCTGCGATGCCAAGGGGCAGATTTTTGCGATGTACACGGCGTGCAAGGAACTGGAAGCCGGCGGCTTTACAGACTTCGGCCTGCTGCTGCTTGCCGGAGAGGAAACGGGCTCGTGGGGTGCCAAGGCCTTTGCAAAGACGGGATTCCGGGCTCCGTTTCTCATTGTGGGCGAACCTACGGAGAACAAGATGGCGAGTGCCTCAAAGGGGACGAAGTCGTACGAGCTCCGCTTTCACGGCGAGGCTTTCCATTCGGGCTACCCGCAGTACGGCGTGAGTGCCGTGGATTTGTTCAACGAGTTCTATAACAAGCTAAAAGCCGTGGATTTTGGCGAGGACCCCGTGCTGGGGGAAACCAGCTGGAACGTGGGACTGCTGCACAGCGACAATCCGCAGAACATCCTTTCGCCGGAGCTTGGCTGCCGCCTTTACTTCCGCACCACGTTCGTCTCCGACCAGGCGGTGCAGGACTGGATGGCCGTCCTTTCCGGGGAGCAGGCAGTCTCCGTCGTGGCCCGGGGCGGCGACGCGCCGGCGCGCTATGTGACGCTGCTGGGCTTCGAAAGCGCACCGGTGGCTTTTGGCAGCGATGCGCCGCACCTGACGGGCTTCGGCCACAAAATCATCTGCGGGCCGGGGACCATCCGCGTGGCGCATCGGCCCGACGAGCACATCCTGGCGGCCGAGCTGGAAAAAGCCGTGGAACAGTATGTGCGAATGTACAAGGAACTGACCGCCTCTGCAGGAACAAGGCTGTAAAAGGCCGTTTTTGTGTCGAGGCGGCAAAACAGAGAATATGATCAAGGTAATTTTGAGTGGCTACGGAAAGATGGGCCACATGATAGAAAAGGAATTGCTTGGCCGGGGAATCGAGCTGGTGGAAGCCAGCGAGGATATCACCGGAACAGATCCGGCGGTGGCCCAAGCGTGCGTGTGCATTGATTTTACTACGCCGGAGGCTTTCCGGGCCAATTATCCTTTCATCGCCAGGCATTTCAAGGCCGCGGTCATCGGCACCACGGGATGGAACGATATCCGGGACCAGGTGCGCGATTGCTTTCTGGACGCCGGTACGCCCATGATTTATGCCTCCAATTTTTCGCTGGGGGTGAATGCCCTTTTCAAGGCTGTGGCCAAGGTGTCCGAGATGCTCAAAGATGCCGGTTACACGCCGGAGATAGAGGAAATCCACCATATCCACAAACTGGACGCTCCTTCCGGAACGGCCAAGAGCCTGGGAGCCATCGTGGAGGAAGGTCTGGGGGAGACCCCTGAAATCACGGCCGTCCGGGAAGGGGAAGTGCCCGGTATCCACACGGTTGCTTTCACGTCGGCCTGTGACAAGATTACATTAAAACACGAAGCCTTCTCCAGGGAAGGCTTCGCGAAGGGGGCTGTGGTGGCCGCTCTGCTTACCGAAGGATTGCAGGGCGTTCACGAGTTCGGAGACTTGCTCTAATAGTTGTTGGCCTTGAGCTCGAAGAAGCTCTGGGGATGGGCGCAGACAGGGCACATGGCCGGGGCTTTCTTGCCCACGACGATGTGGCCGCAGTTGGAGCACTGCCAGATGCAGTCTCCGTCACGGGAGAAGACGATTTCCTTCTGCACGTTGTCCAGAAGCTTGCGATAGCGGGCTTCGTGCTCTTTTTCGATAGCGCCTACCATGCGGAACTTGGCGGCAATCTCCTTGAAGCCTTCTTCCTCGGCTTCCTTGGCCATACGGTCGTACATGTCGGTCCATTCGAAATTTTCACCGGCAGCGGCGGCAGCGAGGTTTTCGGCCGTGCTGGGGATATCACCGCCACAAAGGTACTTGAACCAGAGTTCGGCGTGCTCCTTTTCGTTGTGAGCGGTTTCTTCGAAAATCTTGGAGATTTGGACGAAGCCGTCCTTCTTGGCCTTGGATGCAAAGTAGGTGTACTTGTTGCGGGCCTGGGATTCACCGGCAAATGCCTCCTGGAGGTTCTTTTCGGTCTTGGTGCCTTTCAGATCTTTCATATTGTTGTAAATGATTTGTTGTTTGACTGGGCACAAAGGTAGATATAATTTATAATTATTCAAAATAAAATTTTCACCGGGCCGATCAGGCCGGACTCGCGAAGGGGGCTGCCTGCCGCAGGGCCGGCGATGGTCCAGGTCTTGCGCTCCGCTTCGGGGAGGGATGCGTCATAGGCCAGGCGGTTGAACCAGGTGCTGGTGACGGCGATGCGAAGGGTGTTGCGGCCGGCTTTCCCCTGCAGGGTGACTTTGTAAGGAGCGGCCCAGAGCACGCCCGCCGGCGTTCCGTTCAGGGAAACGTCGGCAATCATGTCCACCCGGCCCAGATCCAGCACGAATGTGCCGGCCTTCGGAAGCGTGAAAACGGTCTCATACACGGCGGTGCCCGAGAAAGCCTTGCCTTCCTCTCCGAGCGGGAGCTCTTTCCAAGGCTTGAGCGCTTTGATTTTCAGCGGTTTTTCGGGAGCGCCCCACCCCTTCGGAAAGCTGAGGGTCCAGGAGGCCGGCTCCATGGAGCGGGTGGTTGCCGGCGGCCGTACGGCTGCCTTCGTACTCCCGGGGCGGAAAACCACAAAGCAGTTTCCGGCGCGCTCCAGGTTCAGGCGGACCACTTGATAATCTCCCTCCTGCGTGCTTTCCAGGCCGGCCACGGTTCCGCTGACGGCATCCCAGATTTCGGCCTTTCCCTTTGCACGCAGCTTCACCGTTCCGTGGAAGTCTTTGCCCGTAGGGGCGGTGATGTAGTACCACTCGGCGCCGTCGGCCTTCCGGTGGGTCCAGAGAAGCTGTTCCCCGCAAAGAAGCTTGGGTTCCAGGCCCAAAGCCTGCAGGCTGCCGGCAGTGATGGTGGGGCCCAGCAGCACTTTCACCCCCGCGGCGATGAGTTCGCGCAGCTTTTCCACCGTCTTCGCCCCCATGCGTTCATTTTCCGGAATCCAGAGCATGCCGTAGGAGATGCCGTCTTCCGTGGTAAGGCGTCCGTTTTTCACGCTGAGGCGGTTGAACAGGGCGTCCGGATTGCAGTAATCGTATTTGTACCCCTTCGGGAAGGGGAATCGCTGGTCGGGCTTCTGGTAGCCCACCTCGTCGCCGGTGTACCACAGCACATCCACCACGGGGAGACCGCGTTCCAGCAGATAGGTGGTGCGGGCCAGGTACTGCGTGAAATACGGCATATATTTCCACCAGGTCTGCCCCCGGAGGAAGGGCGTGCCGATTTTGTTTCCGAAGCTGGTCCCCGGCGGCAGGAAACCCACCTGCGGGTTGTGCGTATAGGTGTGGAAGACATTGTGGGTCACGCCCTCGGTCATGTTCAGGTTGGCCACTTCCTTGAGCATTTCCCAGTGCTCGTCCCAGTTGAGGTCGAAGGAGGTGAAACTTTCCGCCGCCACCCGGCGCTTGCCGTAAAGGTGGGCGGCTGATGCCGTGGGTTTGACGGGCTTGAAGTTGAGGTCGCCCACGTACCCTTCCGAGAAGGGATGCCAGAACTCGGTCATGGGGACATCGGCATACTTGTAATACTCCATGAAGTCCATGGAAACGATGTCTCCGCCGGCGGTTTCGTACTGTACGTCCAGGCCTTTTTCGTGGGCCAGGCGCACCATTTCGCCGAAGAAGTTCCGGTTGTAGAGGTCGGTTTTCACCCGGAGCCAGTCTCCCAGGAACTGCGCCGTGGCCGACGGGCTGCCCAGCACATAGCCCGAAAGGGCGGGCATCCATGGCCGGAGGCTGTAACCCGCGAGGGAGGCGAATTCGGCCTCCATCTCTCCGGTCCAGTTCTGGTTGCGGCATTCCCAGCTGTCCATGAGCATGCCGTCGGCCTTGCCCCGGAGCGGACCGTCGCAGAGGCGGCCCACATAGTTGGTGAACTGTACCCGTGCGCCCCGGGGGTCCAGTTTGTTGCATTCCCAGCCTGTGGCATTGGCCGGGGCGGGACCGTTCTTGTAGCCGATGTTCACATGCCCGTAGCGCAGAATGGTCCACTTGCCGGCCGGGGCCGTCCAGTTCAGCCGTCCGTCTGGCTCCATGAGGGCGGTGAGGTCCAGGATTCCGTCTGGATTCACATACGTTTCGGCGGCCCGGCTTGCTTTTTCCTGGTACTTTTCCCGGCCGCGCAGGGTACGCCCGCCGGCGGCGCGCCAGTCATTGTGCCGGGAGGCCGAATAAAAGCGCAGGCGGGCCAGGTTCATCGGGTGCTCGTTGGTGAGGGTGAGCCGGTATTCCCGGACGTCGGACACCTCGTTCAGCGCCACCACAAAGGGCTCGTTGTCCTGCCAGCTGGACATGGGCAAGCGTACGTGGGCCACTTCCCGCTGCATGCCGTCGTTGCAAAAGGCCTGAAGGTCGATGGTGACCCCCGGGGTGTTGCAGAATGCGTGGCTCAGTTCCTGCACGGCGGGCATTTCCAGCGAACGCAGCGGGGCATCGGCCCGGAAGGTGACGGTGTGGGTGCCGCTCTTGGGTTCGGTAACGCCTTTTTCCCCTTTCAGGAGGGCCGTCCAGGCGGCGTCGCCCCGGATGTCTTTCAGTTCAAGGGGCGCTCCCGTGTCACCCTCCGGCGTGGGGAAGGCCAGGACGCAGATGTCCCGGTAGTCCCGCCAGTCTTCGTCCGAGGGACGGCCTTTGGGAAGGAGGATGCCCGTGGCGCCGCCCGTCACGTCCGTGCGGCTCCAGATAAGGTCCCGCATGGCATCTTCGGGCTGCACCCAGGGACCGCCGGCCATGGCCCAGCCGGGACAGGTCTGGATGGTGAGCCGAAGGTCCAGGCTGCGGGCCTTCTCCCCCAGGTAGGCCACCATCCGGTCCCAGTCTTCGGAGAGCGGGACGATGGGCTGCTCCACGCCCGGCCATCGGCCTCCGAAAGCCCCGTGAAACCACTGAATGCCGGAAATGCCGGCCGCGGCGATGGCTTCCAGGTCGGCATCCATGCCCTCGCGGGACACATTGTCGCCGATGAAATGGAACCAGGTCTGGGGCCGGAAGTCTTTGGGCGGGGTGGCGAAGTTCTGCTCGTCCTGCGGGCCGAAGGGGGCGTCCAGCACCGCCTTGCCGGCCTGGATGCGAGCGGTTTGGGCCTGAAGACCGAAAGCGGTCAGGATGCCCAGCGTGGAAAGGAGGATTCTTTTCATATATGGCTAGCGCAAAAGGTCGTTGAGGATGCTGGAGGCGGCTTCGCGGGCGCCTTCGCCGGGGCCTTGGATGACCAGCGGGTAGGGATGGAAGGCGCTGCGCACAATGATGGCGTTCTCGGTGCCCCGGAGGTGGTAGGCGGGATGTACCGGCGGCACATTGCGGATGCCGATGCCGGCCCTGTAACCTTCCGCCGTTTTTTCCAGCGAAGCCACGAAACGGCGGCGGAAGCCTTGGCGTTCGGCTTCATGGGCGGCACGGGAAAGGGACTCCTCCTGCGCTTCCAGGGCGGAATAGAATTCTTCTACGGAACCGCTTGTGAGCGGCACCACCGGGGTAATCTCCACGTCGCTCTCTTCCAGCTGCACGCCGGCTTCGCGGGCCAGGATAAGGAGTTTTCGCAGGGCGTCCCGGCCGCTCAGGTCCAGCCGGGGGTCGGATTCGGTGAGGCCGGCCGCCTGGGCTTTCCGCACCAGCGAGGCAAAGCTTTCCCCGCCGGGCCGATAGTCTCCCAGAATCTGGTTCAGCGTGCAGGATACCACGGCCTCGATGGACAGGATTTCGTCGCAGCTGTTGGCGCCGCGGGCAATGGATTCCAGCATGGGCAGGGCCGCGCCTACGGTGGTTTCGTAGCGGAACGGAACGCCGTTTTCGCGGGCGGCGGCCTGCATGGCGGCATATTCCGGATAGGGAACGGCAATGGAGCGCCGGTTGCTGGACACGATGCCGATACCCGCTTCCAGCAGTTCCCCATAGCGTTTATAGAGCGTTTCGCTGTCGGTCACATCCACAAAAAGAGAAGCTTTGGGGGCCGACTGCAGGATGGCGGCGATGTAGTCCCCGTCCTGTGTCAGCTGCGGCCGGCCGCCGAGGTCGATGCCCCAGCGCCGGCTGTTGGCCCTTCCCACCACGCGGAGGAGCTTGCCGGTGCGTTCTTTTACCGTGTCGGCCGTTTGTTGCAGCATGCCCAGAAGGGCCTGTGCCACGGCTCCGTCGCCGGCGATGAAAAGCTTGATTTCCTCTACGGGGAGTTCTTGGAAAAACGCCCGGTGCAGGGCGCGCAGGGCCTGTTCCAGCACCGGCTCCCGCACTTGAATGTCCAGGCTGGCGCCGTCGGCCCGGATGCTCAGCGCCGCAATTCCCGCTTCCGTCAGGGCTTTCATGGCCGACGCCCGATCGCTGTCGGGCATGGCGGAAAGGCCCTCCTCTCCGGCCGGCCGGGTGCCGACGATGCGCACGTGCCCGCCTTCGGAGGTTACGCCAATCCAGCGGGCTGGGTCTTTTTCGGCCCCGATGACGGTGTATTTCCCTTCCGGGGCGAAGGTGTTGCGGATTTCGATGTCGATCCCGGCGGCCATGGCCGGCGCCACCGTGGGCGCATACAGCACCTTGGCTCCGTGTGAGGCCATGTCCAGGGCGGCGGCGTAGGACATCCGGGGGATGGTGCGGGCGGCGGGCACCTGTTTGGGGTTGGCCGTCATGAAGCCGGGGACGTCGGTCCATATCTGGAGGCTTCCGGCCCCGATGGCGGCAGCGAAAAGCGCCGCGCTGTAGTCCGACCCGCCCCGGCCCAGGGTATCAATTTTCCCTTCCTGGTTCCGGCAGATAAAGCCGGGAGCCACGTAAATTCGGGCTTCCGTTCCTTCTATGGCCTGTCGGATTCTTCTGAAAGTTTCGGGCTCGTCACTCTTTACCACCAGTTCACGGGAGTCCAGCCAGAGGGCGGGGATGCCTTCGGCCTGGAGTTTGGCGCAGAGGAGGGTGGTGGAAAGGATTTCGCCGTAGGTCACCTGCTCTTCGCGGGGGGCCTGACGCAGCTGCCCGAAGAGTTCGTCCACCCGCTGCTGCACCTGTTTTCGATCGGCACCGGTAAAAAGGCGCGTCACAATGTCCCGGTGGCGGATTTCCATATCGGCCAGGCTCTTTTCGTCCCCCTTCAGGAGGGCGTCCGTGCAACCGCTGATGGCGCTGCTCACCAGCACCACCTTTCCCTTCGCCGCTTCCTTCTCCACAATATCCAGCACACGCGACATATTGGTGGCCGACGCCACCGAAGAACCTCCGAATTTCAGTACGCTCACCATTCTCTGCATCAGAATTTGTACGGCAAAAATAGTAAAATTATGCCGATTTTGCAGTGTGTCAGAGCGACATTCTTATTCCGGCCAGGAACTGCCGGCCCCGAAGGTGGTTGACCGTGGAGAGGGTGCGGTAGGCAGAGATGGTTTCCCGGCGGTATTCACGGATATCCAGAAGGTTGTTGCATTCTATGTATGCCGTGCTTCTGGAAAGCCGCCCTTCCCTCCGGTAATGATAGGGCGGGGATGTTATTCAGAAGGGTTTGTATAAAACTCGGAGACAGATAAGACGTGAACGGAAGTGAGCAGAGTAGCGATAAATATAATGGCTTTTTTCATGGTTTGTGGTGTTTGGTTCACCACAAATGTAGTATGCAAAAAACCGAAAAATCCCGGTCAGCGTGTGACAAATAATATTGTAACAAGCTGACTGTCACGCATGTTGTTTGATATGACTATGACAAAAACGGTCGGATTTATTTTAGTCGATCCAAATACTCTTTTCCCGCCAAAGAAAAAATGCCGGATTTTATAAAGAATAATTCTTAACTTTGCAAACTATGCTATTACAGGCAACGGGCATATTCGGCTTTTTGAGTTTCGGCTGGGCAGACCTGCTGGACATTCTCATGGTGGCCGTCATCATTTTCCTCCTGATCCGGAGCATCCGGGGAGACAGCACGATCCTGAACATTGTTCTGGTCCTGGTGTTCATCCTCATTCTCCAGGCGGTGGTGAGCGCCTTGAACATGCGCATGATGACGGTGCTGCTGAACACCCTTCTGGACGTGGGCGTGCTGGCCATCATCATCCTGTTCCAGCCGGAAATCCGCCATCTGCTGAACCGCCTGGCCGTTCAGTCGGGCATCTCGCGCCGGGGCGGGCAAATTTTCAACCGCCTCCTGGGCATCAAGGAAGAGAAGATGGGAAGCCAGAGCGTGGAAGAGCTGGGAGAGGCCGTACGTGCCATGTCGGCCGAAAAGACCGGCGCTCTCATCGTGCTGCAGCACAAGAATTCCATGGAAGAGTACATCGCCACCGGGGACCGTTTCGAGGCCGATATCAACCGTCGGCTCATCATGAACATTTTCTTCAAGAATTCTCCCCTTCACGACGGTGCCATGATTATCGTTGGAGACCATATCGCCGCCGCCCGCTGCCAGCTCCCCATGACCAACCGCACGGACATTCCGGCCCACTACGGCATGCGGCACCGCGCGGCCATCGGCCTCAGTGAAGACACCGACGCCGATATCCTGGTGGTCTCCGAGGAGACGGGCAACGTCAGTTTTGTCCGGGGAGGCGAAATCCGGACCGTTCAAGATATGCCGGAACTCAGGAAGATTCTGAATTCGGTGATGCAAAAGGAGGAGAAAAACTAGATGGACGGCCGGCTGGAAGCGAAACTGGGTTTTGACAAAGTGCGGGCTGCCATCGAGGGCCGCTGCTCCACCGACTATGCCGCCCGTCGGGTGGCGGAGGAGGAGCTCAGCACAAACGGGGAGGAAATCCATCGCAGACACCTCCTTGCCGACGAAATGCGTCTCATCCTCATGTTCGAGGAAAACTTCCCGACGGCCGGATACATCGACGCCATCGGCTTTCTGGAACCCATCGGCAAGAACGCTTCCATTGACGTGCTTTCCCTCGGGAAACTGCGCACGCTGCTGGATACGCTCCGCAAGGCCCTGCACTTTTTCCACACCGTGAAAGAGGGGATTTACCCCAACCTGCAGCATCTGGCCTCGGGCGTATCGGCCCCGGCCGAGGTAATCCGGCGCATCGATGCCATCCTGGACCGCCACGGGGAAATCAAGGATACTGCTTCGGACGAGCTGTACAGGATTCGCCGGAGCATCAAGGAAAAGGAAATCAATGTCTCCAAGCGCATGAATGCCATTTTGCGGCAGGCGCAGCAGGAGGGGCTTGCGGACAGCGACGCCTCGGTGGCCATCCGCGACGGGAAGATGCTCATTCCGGTGACATCGGCCAAAAAGCGGGCATTCCAGGGTTTCGTGTATGACGAGAGTGCCACGGGCAAGACCACCTTCATGGAGCCGGCCGAGATTGTGGCCCTCCAGAACGAGATTTCCGAGCTGCATTTCGCCGAGACGCGCGAGATTTCCAAGATTCTGTACGAGTTTGCCGAGTTCCTGCGCCCCTTTGTGCCGGAACTCATTGCCGGCGCCGCTTTTGTAGGAGAACTGGACTTCAACATGGCCAAGGCCCAGGTGTCGCTGGACTATATCGCCGGGATGCCGGTGCTGTCGGAAGACGGGTCGCTGAGCCTGCGGAAGGCACGACACCCGTTGTTGGAAAAGAGTCTCCGGAAGGAGAAGAAAAGCATTGTCCCCCTGACGGTTACGCTCACCCCCGAAAAACGCATCCTTTTGATTTCCGGCCCCAACGCGGGCGGCAAGTCGGTGTGCCTCAAGACGGTGGGCCTTCTCCAGTACATGTTCCAGTGGGGCATGCTCATTCCCACTTCTGAAACGTCGGAACTGCCTGTTTTTGACCGGATTATGGTTTCCATCGGGGACGACCAGTCCCTGGAAAACGACCTTTCCACCTACAGCAGTTTCCTCTCCGACATGAAGGCCATGCTCTCCGTGGCCGATGCCCGGACGCTGGTGCTCATCGACGAGTTCGGCTCCGGGACGGAACCGGCGGCCGGCGGCGCCATTGCCGAGGCCATCCTGCACGAGCTGGACAGCCGCGGGGCCTACGGGGTCATCACCACGCACTATACCAACCTGAAGCTGTATGCATCGTCGGCCGATACGGGTGTCGTGAACGGGGCCATGCAGTTCGATGCCGCCACCGTGGCACCGCTGTTCCAGCTGGAAATCGGCCTCCCCGGTTCTTCGTTCGCCTTTGAACTGGCGCGGAAGATGGGAATGCCGGAGAAGATTGTGCACGACGCCGAGGAACGCGCCGGAGAACAGTTCGTGGGCATTGAACGGAACCTTCGCAAGATTGCCCGCAGCCGCCGTGCCCTGGACGAGAAGCTTACCAAAATCCGCGCGACGGACAAGACCCTGGAAGGCCTGACCGACCGCTACGAGAAAGAACTGGAGGACATCAAGGAGATGCGCCGCCGCATCCTGGACGAAGCCCGTGCCGAGGCGGAAAAGATTATTCACGGGGCCAACAGGCAGGTGGAAAACACCATCCGCACCATCAGGGAATCCCAGGCCCGGAAAGAGGAGACGCAGGAGGCCAGGGCCGAACTGCAGGGCTTCCTGGGCGCCCTGGCCGACAGCCGCGCCCAGCGGGACGCCTATATCGACAAGAAACTGCAGGCCGTCAAGGAACGCAAGGAGCGCGAGAAACTGCGCAAGCGTCGCAGGGTTTCCGGGGAGACGCTTCAGCAGATGGAGGAGGAAGAGGCGCAGGCGCGCAAGATGGCGGCTTTCCGCTCGGCCCCGCTCAAGGTGGGCGAGAAGGTGCGCATCAAGGAAGGCGGCATGGTGGGAGAGGTGTCCACCGTGAGCACCAAGGCCGTGTCGGTGATCGTGGGAAACCTTACCACCAAGCTTCCCCTGGACCGCGTGGAGCGCATAACCGCCAATGAATACAAGGCCGTGGTGAAGGCTCCGGCCGCCCGTCCCCGCCAGGTGATTGATACCGCCATGAGCGAGCGGAAGGCCAACTTCAAGCTGGAACTGGACGTGCGGGGAGAGCGGGTGAACGATGCGCTGGAAATTGTGATGCGTTATATCGACGATGCCATCATGTTGGGTGTTCCTTCGGTGCGAATTTTGCATGGTAAAGGAACAGGCGCCCTGCGGGAGGAAATCCAGAAGTATGTCCGCACGGTGCCCGGCGTACAGTCGGCGGCCGACGAGCACATCCAGTTTGGGGGCTCCGGGGTCACGGTTGTAAAATTTGACTAAAACCAATAACCGAATATGAACGTTCAAAGAACCAGCAAGATTGGGGAGGCGGGCGAACAGATGGCCTGCGATTTCCTGCTCTCGCGGGGGCATCAGATTCTGGACCGGAACTGGCGTTCGGGCCACCTGGAGCTGGACATTGTCTCGGAAGGCCCGGACGGTCTTCATTTCGTGGAGGTGAAAGCCCGCACGGCTCCCGTCAGCACCTCGGTGACAGACCAGGTGAACACCGTCAAGCAGAAGCGGATATCGGCCGCCGCCCTTCAATATCTGAACAAAAAGCAGCTGGACGGGAAGGAGGTTTATTTCGACATCGTCACCGTCCTGTTTGACGGGAAAGAGACGGTGGTCCGATACTTCCCGCAGGCATGGATTCCAATGTATGTTTAGCTTATGAGCACATCTCACCGCTATTGTGTCATCATGGCCGACGGCACCGGCTCGCCCAAGCAGCTGCAGGTTACATACGACCGTTTCCGCGAGGTTGTTCCTGAAGACCATATCCTCGTGGTGACCCTGGCCCGTTTCGGCGAGGAAGCCCGCCGGGTGCTTCCCATGCTCCCGAAGGAAAACCTCCTGTTGGAACCTTTCGCCCGCAAGACGGCCCCCTGCATGGCCCTTGCCGCCTATACGCTTCTGGCACGGGACCCCGAGGCCGTGCTCGTGGCCACTCCGTGGGACCTTGTCATCCGGGACGAAAGCATGTTCGCCCACACGGTGGAAGACGCCTTCGGCTATGTGGAGGAGAACGATGTCCTGATGACGCTCGGCATCGTCCCCAAGAATCCGGACGTGAATTTTGGCTACATTCAGGTGAAAGAGGGCCGCAACGCCCACCTGATGGCCGGCCCGCTGCAGGTGAAAACCTTCACGGAGAAGCCTCCGCTGGAGTTGGCCGAGGTGTTTGTCCGCACCGGCGAATTCTTCTGGAACAGCGGTATCTTCGTGTGGAAGGCCTCCACCATCGCCGCCGAGATGGAGCGCTACATTCCCGAGGTGACGGAACTCTTCCGCGGCTGGCAGGAGCACATCACGGACTCCGTATGGCTGGAAAGGGCCTATGCCGAGTGTCCCAAGGTTTCCCTGGACTACGGCGTCATGGAGCGCACCTCCCGTGCGTGGCTCTATCCCGCCCGCTTCGGCTGGGCGGACATCGACAGATTGTGAATCTGTCGATATCAAAACTATCAACGTTGCCCCCTCCCGAAACGGGGCCGACCAAAAAGTAGATTCTTCGGCAGGTAAACCTGCCTCAGAATGACATAGACCTGTCATTCTGAACGCAGTGAAGAATCTCTCTCCGTCGAGGAGCCATACGGTTTGTGGATAAATATGTCACAGTGGAGGGACTCTTAATGTGTTGTCCCACAATTACTTCCGCCATATTCCTCGTTCAAAAATCGAACGAGGAATACTCTGCAACTCGCTCAGGGTCAACAACTTGGCGGCCAGCCCGACGGGCGCTCACTGCCCTCCTTCGCGCCCGCGGCCTGGAATAATTTTCCGGACAGCTTTGGCATTTTAGCTGAAACACCCTCCGCCGATAACAGATCCCGGAGTGGCCGCTGCATAGAATCTTATCCGGTCATAGAGGCCTGCCAGAGAGCCTAAAACGGCATCAGTCCCAACGTTGTCGTGCATCGGCCGTTACAAATATCTCATCAGGGTAATCGGTCCCAGGATTCAAGGGAGATGGGGCTTGTGCAAAACTTTCACCCAATGCACTTGCTATTAAAATGGAGGATAGCAATATAATCTTATTGTTCATGTGAAAAGACGACAGATAATGACTAAAATACGTCATTTTGACACAATCAAGCTTTCAAATAGAAGGCTATCGTAAGAAAAGAACCACGGAATAGTCGTATCTTTGCAAAAAAGAAATCAGATGAAGCATTTTAGCATTTTCGACACGAAATCGACATCTAAAGAAGAGATAAAGAGACGTCACCTTTTGCTTCTTGTGAACGCAGTGATTCTTAGTTGGATGGTGTGGTGCATCTTAAATCTGCCCTATTATCGTCAATTGCATGGTGAGCCCCTGTTTCGGGAGATTATAGTGGACATGGTAGAACATATGATAGAGATTGTTGTACTTGTGGAATTATCTCTTGTTTATAGTAAAATCATAATCCGTGTTTTTTGGAACCAGAGATGGACTTTCGCCCGACCTTTTATACAAGTAATTGTTCTCACCCTTCTCAACGTGCTTTCTTCACTAGTTATCGGAGTGGTATATCAAGCAGTCTATCCGGATAATGACGGATTATTCCTTCGTGTATTTGCCACGGACTTTACTGTTGTGACCGTACTGTCCACTACGTATTTCATATCCTTTCTCCTTAGCAGGCACCATGCAGAAGAGTCAAATGCGCTCCAATCCAAACTGGACAATCTTGCTCTTCAGACTAATAATCACTTTATGTTTAACTGTTTCAGTACTCTTGGCGGCATGATACGAACTGCGCCGGATGATGCTGAAAAGTTTCTTCAAAGTCTCTCTCATATTTATCGTTACTTGGTACAGAATAGCGAAAAACACGTAATCTCCTTGATGGAGGAACTCCACTTTTCAGAAGAATATATCACACTTGTTAATTACCGATATACAGGAATTGATGTTGTTATTGATAAAGCTCTAAAAAAAACAAACGCCTATGTTGCTCCTGTTTCGGTTCAGCAATTGGTGGAGAATGCTGTGAAACATAACGGACATGGGTCAAATCTTTTTTTACACATCAGTATTTATAAGCAGGCCGATACTCTTGTGGTTGAAAACAATATCGTTCCGTTAAAAGACGGTTATTTACAAACGACTGAATTCGGCCTTAATAATCTACGAAAGCGGATAAGGCTCGTTTCTGGTAAAGAACTTGTCATTCAGAATGACGGAACAATGTTTCGCGTACAACTCCCGTTAATCTATGAAGAAGAACTGAAAGATGAAAGTTTGGATTATTGAAGACGAAATAAAGCTGGCACAGGTCCTTTCCATGCAACTAAAGAGACTTCGTCCGGACATAGATATCATTGGATTCTCCAGCAACATCGACGATTCCATCGCTGCTGTCCGAAAACATCAGAATCTGGATATCATTTTTGCAGATATCAAGATTGATGACGGAATGTCTTTTTCCGTATTCGACAACGTGGAAACACCTGCCATGGTTGTATTTACGACCGCATACGACGAATATGCCTTGAAGGCCTTTGAATACAATTGCGCAGACTATCTTTTGAAGCCTATTGTGCCCGAAGAACTGGAACGCGCACTTATTAAGTGCGAAAGTAGACAGGAAAGAATTCACCCATCTCTTCTGAAGGCTTTGGCTAACGAACTCGTTCATGGCGAAGTAAAATATAGGAAGCGACTGATGCTCAGTAACATGGGTAACGAGACGTTGATCTGTCCTGTACAAAACCTGGTCTATGTTTTCACCGAGCAAGGTTACACACGGGCATATCTGGATGATGGTAGTTTTGCCGCTATAGATATGCCTCTTAAGGACCTAATGGATGGCTTGGACCCTGCACAGTTCTTTAGAAGCAATCGACAAACAATCCTTAACATAGAGTTTGTCAAAAAAATTACATCTGGCCCCAGACGCAACTTTACTGTTTCCCTTCGTTCCCCTTTTGAGAAGGTCTCATTCATAATGACTCCTGAACGTACTAAAATATTGCGTTCCTTACTAGATATATGATTTTTAACCACTCAAAGTGTCAAGTTCACCTGAATTATTGTCAGGTTCACCGAATCTGATTTTGCAGAAGAGTCCTTACACATTACTTTTGTGGCCAATTATTATTCTACAAAAGTGATGAAAAAAAATATTTTATCATCCCTTAGCATGATTATGGCGGGAGCTATGGTCATGATCTCTTGCAACAAGATGGATAATGTTGCGAACGATGAAAACACCATTGTTTCAGGTTCTTCAGTGAGTACCTCAATACTGTCATTCGACTCTGAGGCTGACTTTTTAACGGCGGTACAGTCTGTACGTTCGGGAATAGCCACCAAGTCCACAGGAGTTGAAAACTTCAAGTCTCTTTACGATGAGTTCCATCAGGCCATGGCAGAAGCGGACGATTATTATCAGCGAGAAGGTGGATATGAAGAGTTTAAGGCAAAGTTTCCTAACCTCTATTATCCCGAATATGAAGAAGATTATGCGGCGTTCCTGCCTGTAAGCGACGAGGCTGTTGCAAAATTACTCAATACAGAAGGGAAAGTAAGAATCGCAGGCGAAGAGGTTGATTATCGTGACGTCCGTTCATATGATAAACTTGTTGAACTTGGTCTAGGTATGCCGGAATACAATACTCTCGCAAACTCTGAAACAAAAGCATTCTCAGATTTCGTTACTTTGACCGAGGAAAGACAAAACGTTAATTCAAAACGAAAAGCATGGATTACACGCCGAGGAATCGATTACCCCGAAGCATCTGTGAAAATAGGACGTGTTGATCTCTGTTTTAGAAAAAAGGGAATTCTCGGATGGTATAACGGGAAGATGATTTCTCGTTCATACACCTTGAGTGCAGGCTTTAGCCCTGGAGAATATGCTAAGCATTATCATCCATTTTATATTAATGATAGCTCACCTCATCGCTACATAGCACAATGGCGGCCTATTAATGCTACCACGAGTAATTTTGGTGTGCGAACGTTATTTTTTGAATGCGGAGAAGATGAGCCGGCATATTCCTTCACAGGACGCTTTACATTAAGTATCGATGCTCTGTTAGATTTGACAAATGGCCCTGGTTTCTGGGAATCAACGAGCGTTTCTCTTCCTCCTTACACATATAAGTTTTAATTTTTAGATATGACGAATAGAGTTACTCTAGCCGTATTTTGCCTCCTCTTATCGATTATTGCGGTTTCTGCTCAGGAGAAGCGACATTATGAAATCGGTATAAATGCTTCGTATGGAATTAGTTTGGCTTATCGCAGTTCCAACCACTTTGGTGTTGATCTATATGGGGGCTATAAACCTACTGACCATATCACTGTTGGTGCTGGTATCAACTATGGATTCTTCCAGAGTCGATTACTGCCAAGTGGAATTGAGGCCGTGTTCGTCCAATCAGATAATCATCATTCATTTCGGCCGTACTTATATGGCAAATATGATTTTGCGCCATCTAAAAAGTGGAGCCCCTATGTAAGTGCCAAAGTGGGATATGGTGCTTTTCAAAATACAGAATTTAGTTTTCATCTTCTTGCAGGATACGACTTCGGATCGACAGTAAATCCAGATGACTATGCTTACTTAAAAAACCTTGATCATTCTTTGAATATAAGTGGAAGCGTTTATTCATCACTTGATTTTGGTGTTTCTAGAAAGATTGGGGGAAAGGGTAGTCAAGTGTCTTTAGGGCTTTCTCTGGAGATACAGCCTGTGACATTCCATTATCTCGATAAGACAGAATCCCGTACAAACGTCTCAATCGGGCCTTCCATCGGATTCTCCTTCTAATACTTATGATGTGGTTGACTCACTTTTAACATGAACCCCGAAAGTTTTTTGTCTAACTTTCGGGGTTCATGTCACATTTTGAACCTCGCCCTGAGCTTGCCGAAGGGCGAAGCGAAGAATCTTCTTAGTCGGCCACACTTGTTTGTGAATCGGCCGACGCCCCGTTTCGGGCTGGGGACTTGTGAAAAAGGCTGTTAATAACTTTTGGAAAATCAAATATTTATCCGTATCTTTGCGGTCCGCAAATGTGTGCGGGCCGTAATTTTTTACGGTTAAAGCACAATTAATTAACAAACACCAATGCCTGGTTTAATTGGAAAGAAAGTCGGAATGATTTCCGTCTTCGGTGCCGACGGGAAGAATATCCCGTGCACTGTCATTGAGGCTGGTCCGTGTGTTGTCACGCAGGTTCGTACGGTGGAAACCGACGGTTATGCCGCCATTCAGCTTGCCTATGACGAAAAGAAAGAGAAACGCACCAGCGCGGCCCTGAAGGGCCATTTCGAAAAGGCTGGAACTACTCCCAAGAAGAAACTTGTGGAATTCCCCGCAGACTTCGCCGGAGAGCTCAAGCTTGGAGACACCGTCACCGTGGCCGACGTTTTCACCGAGGACGTCAAGTACATCGATGTGGTGGGTACTTCTAAAGGTAAGGGTTTCCAGGGCGTCGTAAAGCGTCATGGATTCGCCGGTGTCGGTGGTGTGACCCATGGTCAGCACAACCGTCTCCGTCACCCTGGTTCCATGGGTGCATCGTCCTGGCCTTCCCGCGTTTTCCCGGGAATGCGCATGGCCGGTCACATGGGCAACGAGCGTGTGAAGGTATTCAACCTCGAGGTCCTCAAAGTCATCCCTGAGAACAATCTCATCGTCGTTAAGGGTTCCGTACCCGGAGCCAAAGGTTCTTACTTAATTCTGGAGGACTAATTATGGAATTGAATGTTTTGAAGATTGACGGCACTCAGTCCGGAAAGAAAGTGGTTCTTG
>CADBFO010000018.1 GCA_902794005.1 uncultured Bacteroidia bacterium | reverse complement strand
TGAGCGGACGGTGGTGGTGGAGAAGTCGAAGGAGAGCCGCACGCGTTCGATCGACGGCCGTGCGTACATCGACTTCCCTGTAGGGGAGACGTCCATCCATCCTCGCTACCATTCCAACGCGAAGGAGCTGGAAGGGATGCGCACCACCATCGAGAACGCGCTCCGGAATCCTGCGTGGAGCATCAAGAAAGTGTGGATCAAGGGTTACGCCTCTCCGGAGGGTCCTGCGGAGAAGAACGACGCCCTTGCGAAGTCCCGTACGGAGTCCATCCGAGACTACGTGGTGTCGGTGTGCCGTCTGGACGGCAGTCTGGTGGAGATGGAGTACGAGGCGGAGAACTGGAGCGGCCTTCGGGAGTTCGTGGAGCGATCGTCACTTCCTCACCGGGCGGAGATCCTGGAAATCATCGACGGAGACCGCCTCCCTGACGACAAGGAGTGGATGATCAAGTCCCGTTATGCGGGGGACTGGCGCACCATCGTGAATGACTGCCTCCCGTACCTTCGCCGCACGGACTACCGTATCGACTACGAGATAAAGGAAGAAATCAACAATTAATCAATACATTTAATTATTATGAAGATCAAGTATTTACTGATTGCTGCACTCGCCGGCGTAGCGCTGGTGGGATGTAACAAGGAAACCAATGTGGATGATAACGCCACCGACGGCGCCCACAAGTACATGGGTTTCCAGATCCGTGTCCCTTCCGAGGGTGCCACCAAGGCCGACGGCACTGGCAACGGCGGCTACACCAACGGAACCGATGCGGAACAGGCCATCAACAGCCTTTTTTTCTACTTCTACAAGGACGGTGCTTACATCACCTACGGTAAGGGCGAAATGCACGGCGCTTTCACGCAAGATAAACAGACTTCCGGCGGTTCCGTCGAGGCCATCTGGGGCAACGGCGGCAAGGGTGTCGTGGTGATTGAATCCATCATGAATGTAAAGCCCAACCAGGTGATTTGCGTAGCCAACAGCGCCGAGCCGGACTACTTCCGTCACAAGTCCCTCAATGACGTGATTGCCGCCCTGGCCACCGGCGACAACGGCGTCACCGGGTCGGCCAATTACGCAGAGCTGGGCTTCGGCCAGCTTCCCGGCGGCGGAGAAATCTACTTTACCATGACCAATTCTCCGGTCTTCGAAAACAATAAGGAAGTTTATGCCATTTCCATTGACGAGACGAAGCTCAAGGATTCGGAAGATGAAGCCGTTAACGACCCCGTTGACGTTTACATCGAGCGTATGGCCGCCAAGGTGGAAGTGACCAGCCTTGCTGTCGAAAGCAACGCCATGGAACAGAACTATGACATCACCCTTGACGGCTGGGCCCTGAACGCCGTCGCCACCCAGGGGTATTTCATGAAGAACATCGACAAGGCCTGGGAGACGGCCGACTGGGCCCAGGACTGGCTCATTGGCACCAACCGCATCAACTGGGCCAAGGACCCCCACTATTCCCCCGCCGATTACGCGTTCCTCGGTGAAAAATTCTATCCTACTTCCGCCGAGAACCTTGGACGCGAGGCCCTGCAGAGTCATGTCCTTCAGTACTACAGCTGGAATCAGCTCACCGCCCATTCCGCCCCTGCAGCCTCCGGTCTGGACAAGCTTCGCCGGACGTATTGCCTGGAGAACACCTTCGACGTCGGCGGTCAGGCCGATGCCCGCAAGGTGGGTACTTCCATGATGGTGCTGGCCACGGTCAAGCTGAAAAACCAGGCCGCTCAGGACCTGTATGACTACAACGGCAATGTCTATACGCTTGCCGACTATCTGGATCACATGCTGGCCAATGTCCAGACCAATTACACGTTCTATGTGCAGGACGGCAATGACTACAAAGTGCTCAGCAAGGACGATGTGAAGGCTTCCGACATCAAGAAAGCCGTCAAGGTGACGGGTGATGCCACCAAGAACTTCGATCTGGCCGCAAACCAGGGCTGCAATAACTATTCCGACGGTTATGTGACGGTGGATCCCTCCGGCCTTACCCTTTTTGAGCGTGCCGACGACGGTCAGGGCGGTTACACTTATAATGCTGCCGACGCCGCCCACGTCACGCAGGCCTTCTTCAAGGACATCCCCGACATTGCCAACATGTACAAAGACGGCAAGATGTGGTATGCCATTCCCGTGGAGCACCTGGGCACCAAGAAGAGCACCAATCCCAATCAGCCCCTCCCTCTGGAAGGCAACTACGGTATTGTCCGCAACAACTACTACAAGATTACGCTGGGAGAGCTCCTTTCCCTGGGTCACGGCGTGTTTGATCCGGACGAGCCCATCGTCCCCGGCGAAAAGGCCGACAAGTGGTACCTGGGCGCCCGCGTGAACGTCAACGCCTGGAACATTGTTACCCAGAAATCCAATCTGCAGGAATAAAACCGCTTTCCGGCATGGCCGGAAACGTTGAAATCGGCCCGGAGGGGGTGATACCGCTCCGGGTTGCCAAGAAAGGGAAGAAGATAAAAGCCCTGCCAGTACGATATGAAAAGAAAACCGATCATACTCCTTTTGACGGCCCTTCTGGGCATGTTTGCCGCATCCTGCGACAAAGTCATTTACGATGGCGAGTCCAATGCCGACTGCGTCGTATCCGTGCGCTTCAAGTTTGACTTCAACCTCAAGTATGCCGACGCTTTCCGCAACGAGGTTCACTCGGTTGCCTTGTATGTTTTTGACAAGCAGGGCAAGTTTGTGACCAAGGCGGCGGAAGGCGGGGTTAAGCTCAGTGAAGAGGGCTACATCCTGGAAATCCCCGGCCTTCCCTCCGGAATCTACGACCTGGTGGCCTGGTGCGGTTTGCAGGACAGCGACAGCTTTTCCGTGGCAGACCCGGCCACCAAGGAGGAACTGGAGTGCCGCCTCAGGACGCAGGTACGCACCAAGGCACAGGAAAACTACTCGGACAAATGGCTGGGCAGCCTGTTCTACGGCTATGTGGAGAATGCCGACCTTTTAAACCTTCCCCGGGGCACCGTGAGCACCATCCTCATTCCGCTGGTGAAGGTTACCAACAGCGTGACGGTGCTGCTGCAGGCCATTAACGAGGACGTGAACCTGAAGCCCGAAGAGTTCGACTTCGTCATCTACGAATACAACGACTGCCTGGGCTGGGACGGCAACATCCACACGTACAATCCCATTACCTATCTTCCCTTCAACACCAAGCAGGGTAGCGTGCTCATGAACGACGGCACCCAGCTGCTCACGGCCGCGGTGGCCGAATTGTCCATCGGACGCCTGTTCAAGCGTTCCTCCAATATCGCCCGCCTGGTGATTACCCAGCGTTCCAACGGCAAGACAATCTTCGATATCCCGCTGGTGGACTACGTGCTCATGGTCAAGGGACACTACGTGACCGACATCCCGGACCAGGAATACCTGGACCGCCAGGACGATTTCTCCGTAGCCGTGTTCCTGGAGTACAGGAAGGCTCCGTCGGGGGAAGAGGGCGAGTTCATTGCCGCCCAGGTATATATCAACGGTTGGCAGATTGTCCTGCAAAATAGCGGTTTGGAGCGATGAGAAAACACCTGCATATCAGTCTGACGCTGCTGGGACTCTGTGCGGTATTCGCCGCTTGCGAGCGCACGCCTCTGGACGAGGGCGCGTCCGCTCCGCTGGAGCTGTCCCTGCAGCTGGCCGTCCGTCCCTTCGGGGCCGATGGCGGCATCGTCACCAAGGGTGAATTCGAGGACCCCGTGCCCGCCAACATTCACTACGACTACGAGAAAACCATCTCTTCGCTCAAGCTTTTTCTCTTCGATGCGACCGATGCCTTCGAGGATTTGGACAGCGACGGGAAGCTGGATTTCAACCCGTCCCGGGCGACGCGTATCGGCGCGGTAACTCCGCTGCATGTCGAAGACATGGGGGCGGACGGCTATCGTGTCGATTTCAGGGTAGAGAAACCTTATGAGGCCCTGGCCGTTGTGGCCATTGCCAACATGCCCGCTGACGTGGACGCTTCCACCATGGCCGATGTTGACAGCGATGTCTATGTGAATTATACGACGTCCCAGGATACATACCATTCAAATGGAATTCCCATGCACGGGTTCCAGATTTTCGGCTCGCAGGTCGGGAACTCTTCCCCGCAGGAATCCTCCAAACTGAAGTACTACAAAGGCATTTCCACCAAGCTTCCCGGAACCCTTTCCATGCAGTATGCCCTGGTCCGGATGCAGCTTCGCTACCTTCCTGCTGCCGGGCAGCTTCCCGCCAGTCAGGTTGAGATTCTTTCGGCCAAGCTCACGGGTTACAAAAACAAGTTCCGCCTGTTCCCCAAGGAATGGCTTACCGGCACGCTGGTGACGCCCTTCGACGAAATGGTGGACGGTGGAGACTTTGTAAACGGCGATATCATTTTCCGGAAAGTCAACTATGAGGTTTCTGCAACGGAAACCGCCGATGCCTTGGTGGCCTACGTGCCCGAAATGAGCGCCAAGGTCCTTGCAGACAAAATGGCGGCGGACCCTACCTTCAAGGAGCCCTGCCTCACCGCCGTCATGAAAAAGTACGAGGTGGATGAGAACAATGAGAGAACCGGTGTATGGACGCAGTTTACCTACAGCGCAGACGGCGTCACCATGGAATACAGCGCCAGCACGTCGCCAACCGTCACATACATGAACCCCGCCTGGACGGCCTGGCTGCAGATGCGCACCCTCTATGCCCGCAAAGACAAAGCCGGCAACGATGTCGCCGTGGGCACCCTGTTTAACCTTGTCCGCCACTATTCTTACGAGTGGAAGGCTACCGGAATTGACAAATGATGAAAAGAACAGCCATATCGCTTTGCGTACTCATGACCCTTACCGGCTGTGTGTATGACAAATATACCCCGGAAAGCTGTCCGGAAACGGGCAAGAACAAATATTATATGTCCTTCGCGCTCCAGTCCACGGGCCAGATGGCTCCTGCAACCAAGGCCAGCCTGGAGGATGGTTTCGAGACCCGGACCATCGAAGAGCATCTGATCGGCAAGGTGGATATCTATTTCTATGACGCGAGCGGCAAATACCAGACGCACCGCGTGGCCACGTATAACAATACCACGCCCAGCAACATCGACGTAACTTTTGAAGAGCAGAAGATGCAGGACGGCGTGGCCGTGGGCGGTTATGCCCAGTTTACGGTTGAGTTGGACGAGAGGCCCTATAAGATTCTCCTGCTGGTGAACCAGCCCTACGACTTGGTGGATAAGCCCCTTTCCGAGGCCAAGATCGTCAAGCAGGAGAAAGAGACAAGCTACAAGAGCGGAGTTTCCGTCACGGTTACTTATACGCCCCAGGGCGGTACCGAAACCACCACGTCCGTGGATCCGTTCTTCATGTCTTCGGTTTCTTATGCCAGTGCGTACGGCGCGCCGGTCTGCGAACAGGACGTGTCCAGTTTTTATCTCCAGGCCACCAAAGACGATGCCAAAGCCCATCCCATGAGCGTCTATGTGGAACGCATGGCGGCCAAGGTTACGGTGAAAGCCAACGGCCAGACAGAAAGCGACCCCGGGCAGACAGCGTACACGATACCCGTGGTTACTCCCCAGAACAATCTTACTGGAAAAGTCACCATCCAGAAGTGGGGCCTCAATGCCCTGAACCGCTACAGCTATCGGTTCAAGCAGATTAATCCGGCCTGGAATTTCAGCTGGAACTGGAACAGCCACGATAAAAAACGCAGCTATTGGGGACAGGACCCCAATTATTCCCATACGCAGAACAGCTCCGTTTCCCAGACACAGCTTGTAACGCCCGGGGATGATGAGCAGTATGCCTACATCAAGCCTGCCGCCATTTCGGCCGATTTCGGCACCTCGCTCTACTGCCTGGAAAACACATCGGACGCCGATGCCCTTCCGCTTACGGATACCGATGACAATGATACGGATCCTACCCTGTACACCCGCGCAACACATGTGCTGATTCTCTCGAAGCTCTCTTTCGAGCTCACGGAGGGTACCGACGATGCGGGATACACGACCGAGAGCGATTTCTTCCGTTACAAAGGGGTGTTCTACACCAGGAAGAATCTGGTATCGGCCATTATGCAGGACGTGGACCAGAAGTATTACAAGAAGGACGGGACAGATTTTGTCCTGCTGGACGGGGACGATGTTGACATTGTCTCTGCCGCCGGCCTGCTGTACTGCAAAGGTCACGACTACGGCGAGCGGGTGGCCCTGCAGCTGAAAGACGGAGTCACCTCTTATACGGCGCAGGATGACGCCAGCGAATATACGGGGAACCGTATCCTCGATTTGACGGAGATGAATACCCCGGTACGTATCGACGGCTTCAAGGGCGGTGTGTTCTATTACAAGATTCCCGTAGAGCACATCAACAATGACGCGCTTGTCAGTGGAGTCACCACCTATCCGGTGGGGCGCTACGGAGTGGTCCGCAACCATAATTATACAATCAGCCTGGGCACCTTGGAAGGTATCGGCACCGGTATCTGGGACGACAGCGTTGATATCCGTCCCTACCGCAAGCCCGGAGACTACATCGTGTCCGCAAACATAAAAATCACCCCTTGGATTGAGTTCGTCCAGAACTTCCTCTTCGTGGACCCCTCCGGCATGCTGGTAACCATGGGACAGGGGGTCCTGCGTTGGGAAGATATCGGCAGCGGAACAGAAGGCGACAAGGATAATGACTGGCAAGGAGGAGGATGGTATGAATAAGAAATATTACATTTTATGGCTTGCCGGCGCCTTGCTGGCATTGGCATCGTGTACAAAGGAACTGGACCATGATGCAGAACGTCCGGGGGAGTATGATCCGGTCGTACATTTTGGCTTGTCTACGGATTATGATGCCTCCCTCCCCAAAACAAAAACGGTTTACAGCAACGAAACGGTTTTTGTGGGGGAGGAGCGTCGCGAACGGATCAACTGGCTCACTTGGGGAACCGAGGGAGACGTCGTCCGCATTCTCTCCAAGGATGGCGTTACCAAGGGGAACAAGACCGAGGTCGACTACAAAGTCGTGGAGAATACCGGCACAAACCGTATGGGCACGGATCAGAGCGAAGCGGAAGCCAAGCCCTTTGACGACGACGATAAATTGTATTGGGAAACGGGCGACGAGGATCATTATTTCTTCGCCAGTTATCCTTCTCCCGACTATGTGGCAGACCCTGTAAACCGGCCGATGACATTCACGCTGGCCACGGACGGGAAAAGTGCTTCTGTGGGCGGAAGCGTTCCGCAGGCGCAGAGCTATATCGGCAAGGGCGGCGGTATGCCCCCTGCCAACTTTGAGTATGCACCGGTGATGAAGGATGCGTACATGTACGCGGCGGCCAAGGTGGCGGGCAAGGATGTGGGCGTGAAGAAGGTGCCGCTTCGTTTCAAGCCGCTTTTCAATGCCTATAAATTTTATATTTTCTCCGGAGACGACCCGACCGCCACGGGCGGAGCCAAGGATTTCAAGGTTAAGCGGGTAGCGTTGGTTTCCGAGAAACCGGGAGACATCCTGAACAGCAGCGCCCTTGCCGGTGATTTTACAGTGAAGGTGGAGGCTTCCTCTACAGACGGTCTTACGGGTGATTTTACGCTTACGAACTCTACCAATACCAAGCGCAGCGTTTTTGTGGACATTCCTGAGAACGAGCGTCGGGCTTTGGGCTCGGATACGCTTAAAATTACGCTGCTGGCCCTTCCCGTAGAGCAGACCTACCTTACGCTTGAGGTTACTTTTGTGGATGGCGGCGGCAGCGAGCGTGTACGCAAATTGCATCTTCAAAAAAGCGCCAACCAGTTCACCGACACGGACAAAGGGTGGTTCACCCTTCCGGCAACGCGCAAGCTCTATGTCAAATCCGGCATTCCGGATATCGAGTACGTATTTCAGGTGACTCAGCGCAAGCAGGACATCTTTGGTACAAACGGTGAAGTGAAGGAGAATTTCTATTCCGTTCGCAGCTACCGGAAACGCTGGGACCGCAAGGAGAATAAAGAGGTTACCGAACCCTGGCCCTGGAAAGCGGTGGGCTACAACTCGGACGGCAGCTGGGTGACCTCCCGTCCGGAATTCATCGCCCTTGGGGACGGTAACGGAGAAAAGGGTGACGGGCTGGCTCCGGACCCGGTCAGCACCGACGAGGACCTCCAGAAAGGCGACAAGCTGTTCAATGCCTCTTTCCTGGCCTCTGCTCCGGCCAACATTTGGTACGATTCAGAGGCAGATCTGGGAAACGCGGAGGTTTCGGGCGCCATCAATTTGGGCAACTATAACTGGGAAACAGGGCAGGCATACGATGGCTACGATTTGCGCAGCAGTAATTTCGAACCATACGAAACCGCCAACTGTTATGTCATTTCCGGCGCGGGCTGGTATAAGATTCCCGTGGTGTACGGGAACGCCTATCAGGGTGGCGGCCTCAACGTTGGGGCCTACAATAGTGCGGCAACCTCCAGTGACGGCATCCTGCAGGGGCGTTTCCTGCGAGCCAACGGAAGTGGCGGTAAAAATGCCCGCATTGACAACGGACCCTGGATTACCCGGGCAACGCCCGCGGGTGCCGGGTTTGGTCACTTCCGCTATCCTCATCTTGTCTGGCAGGATGTGAAGGACATGATATACGTCCCTACTGTGGATGACGGTCAGTCTATCCGCGATGATGACACCGACGGATACAAGCCCCATTACCTTTATTTCCGCGTAAATAAAGAGGCCCTTAACAACCTTGCCGGCGGCAATGCGGTCATTGCTGTCTGTAACTCCGCCGGTGTCCCCGTATGGAGCTGGCATATCTGGGTGCTTCCCAAAAACACCATCAAAACCCAGGATGTCTTCTACTGGAAAAACCCTGCCCGTATGCTCAATGCCACGGAGGCCGAGACCGGTCGCATGACAGACCTGGGCAGCAATGAGATGATGAACATCAACCTGGGCTACGTATCCACCAAGCCCAGCCGCTTCTGCATGGTCAAGTTTCAGCAGCAAACCTCCGGAAAGCAGGGAACCCTCAATCTCCTGCAGGCCGGAGACCCCGAAACCACATCGGCCGTGTACTATCAGTGGGGGCGGAAAGACCCGATGATGAGCATCGGCATGCCCAAGGATGTGGATCAGGGCGGCTCGACGGTGACTTCCTACGGAAAGAGTATTTATCTGGAAGACGGCACGGTCATCAACTCCGATTTCGACAGGAATAATTATACATGGTGGTTCAACGATCTCGAAAGCAATATCGGCCTTTCTATCGAGAACCCGAGGGATTTCTTTGCATGCGGCGGCTCGAGCTATCAACGGATATGGAGCGGTTTGCGCTATGATAATCTGTGGGACAATGCCATTCTTACCAAGGTGACTGAAGAAGACGAACATATTGGAGATCATCACGACTATACCTTAAAGACCATTTACGATCCCTGTCCGCCCGGCTTCAAAGTTCCCAACGAGTATGCCTTCACCGGATTCAACAAAATCGCCATGGACCGGCAGATGTACGACAGCGACTTCCCTGCAGGAGAAGAGCCGGATCCTACCCTTGCCATCAACGGTATAAAAGCCAGCTTCTATATCGGCTACACTACGCCGGGCGATGAAGATACCCCGCTCCAGAGTGAGGGAATGTGGCTCTACTGCCACCCTACGGATACGACCAAGGGCATCATCTTCTTCCCGGCCCTGGGCCGATTGGCGGGCTTTCCTACGGATGACGGCAGCGTCGATGCCGGTCATCCGCAGAATATGTTCCAGGAGGGCATGTATTGGACGTCGGCCCCTTATGCCGGCCCCCGTTATGACGGTGTTCTCCTGGCCCGTTATGCCCGAACCTTTGTGATGCGCCGCGCCGACGACGGTTCGGCCAGCGCCAACATCCCCCAGTGTATCCCAGTCTATACGCACAAGGCTTCTCCCACCGAGTACTCGGGATTCCTGCGCACGCATGGGCTCCAGATTCGCCCCATCCGCGACAATTTTACCCCGCCGCTTCCCGATCCTTCCCTGGGTGGCTTCACCATCGACAGCGGAAATACGCATCGGCACGACGGTATCATCAGCTTTTAGTTTTCGCCTATGAAACAGTGCAGTTTGATCTATTTCTTTTTCGTGGCGGCGCTTGTGGCTCCGTCTTGCCGGAAGGAGGTTCAGCCCGAGGACCCTTTTGCGGGGAAACCGGTTGTCTTCCGTGCCGAAATTGACCCCGGGCAGACAGAAACGAAGGTATATGCCACCAACAACGATAATCGGTCGGCTCCGGTTACCTATCAGTGGAGTGGCAGCGGAGACAAAGTGCTGCTGAACGTGCTGAACGACGGTTCGCAGAATCCTAGGGTGAACAGCACCTATGAGCGCAGTTCCGGTGCCTGGACATCGGCCAGCCCCATTACCTGGGGGACGACAGGTACGCCCCATACTTTCTACGGCGTGTATCCCGCCGGTTCGACCAATATCAGCCTGAACGAGAATGTGGTGGAGGCGCGGGTGCGAACTCCGCTCGTGCCGGGTGACTTTACGCGACTTTTCATGACGGCGGCAAAACACGTCCCCGAAGCTACCGGGGAGGTGACCATTCCCTTCCGTCCTTTTGTCACACCCATCCGGGTTGTTTTCACCAACAACAAGTCTTACAGGGTGCGACTTGATTGGCAGAATTTCAGTGTGTCCGGGTACAGTCTTGACGACGGGAACAACCTGATTGATCTTCCGGTCGCCGGGAATTACCGGGCAACCATTCAGCCGGACGGCACATGCACTTTTGCCGATGGAGATTTGCCTTATGACAATCCCGAAAATGGAGTAACTGTCAATGACGCCAGGACAATTGGCGTGGGCGCATCTTCGGGCTTTACCTTTTTTATCTTGCCCCAGAAATACGAGGTGCTTCGTTTTACGATGTATTTGTACAATTATGATGGCGGTTCGGAATATTTCTCCGGAGACGTCGATTTTAAAGCGAGTGACTTCGGGTCCGCTTATTTCGAACCCTTCTGCACGCACGTTTTTCACATCGCCCTCAACGACAACTAGTTTACGCAAAAGCTTTCTTCACTTCGTTCAGCATGACAGTCTCATCCTGGGAGCCTCCTGTCATGCTGAACTTTTTACCCCACCTCGCTCACTTTCTCTGGGCTGATGCCTACTAAATCTGCGATGGTTTTTTCATCCATCCCTTTGGCCTTCATCCGGAGCACTACTTCCCGCTGCATCTCTGCCTTTCCCTCTGCCCTTCCCTCTGCCCTTCCCTCTGCCCTCCCTTCTGCTCTCCCTTCTGCTATTCCTTTGGTCCTGCAAGTGCCCGTATCTGCTGCTTGTTCATAAAAACAAAAATTATCCTACAAATAAATCCTTTTTGCCCGATAAGCCTACTCCGGGAGGAGGCGGCGGAGGCGCTCCAGGCTGTGGCCCACCTGCTCGCGCGTGGCGGCATCGGCCTCGCTCAGGTACAGCGCTTCCACGTCGGGAAGGTAGGTGAGGTAGTGGGCGTCGGCAATGTACTGCGCGGCGGCGGCGCGCACCAGGGGCGAGTCGTCAAAGAGCAGGCCCTGCACCCAGCGTTTGGCGTCCCAGGAGGAGTGCTCCTTGAGCCATTGGAGCGCCTGCAGCTTCTCCGCTTCGCTTCCGTAGAAGAAGGTCTGGAGGCAGGAGCTCTCCTTCTTCAAATCCTCGATGCTCATCAGGCATTCGCGATTCACCAGCGAGGCTTCCTGCAGGGCGGGATCCGTGGAAAAACGCTGCGGAAGCGCTTCCTCTCCCAGCACCCAACGCACCATCCGGGCAATCATCCACATCTTGCCGGGGGTGGCTTCGGGGTGGGCGATGGTGCAGAACACGCGCCCCTTGCCATAGTTGTTCCCCAGGAAGAAAGGCCGATTGTTGGTCATATTCGCCGGAGCGTCCCCTTCCTCGTGCACGTCGCTGAGCATGGTAGCGAACTCGGTGTAGCCGCCCTCGGCCGGAATAAGGACCGGTCCTTCGTAGTACATACAGAAAAGGGTATCGGCCCGGGCGTATTCGGGGAAGAGGCGCTTGCCTTCTTCGGTGAGCCGGAACGCCGCATTGCCGTGGCCGCGATTATCGTGTTCCCGGTCGATGGCGCAGGCCCCGCTGATGCCGAGGCAGGTGTAGTCTGGGGTGTCGGAAAAGAGGTAGGCCCCGGCGCAGATGCCCACGGCCCCGCCGCCGCGCGTGACGAACTCCTTGATGCGACGCACGTTCTCTCCGCCCAGGTTCAGGTATTGCCGACTGCC
Source organism: uncultured Bacteroidia bacterium (assembly GCA_902794005.1). GTDB lineage: Bacteria > Bacteroidota > Bacteroidia > Bacteroidales > UBA932 > Cryptobacteroides. Next base: position 54,941 of record CADBFO010000018.1, on the reverse strand, counting down.
GCCTCCGCCGGGGATCACAATCGCGTCCAGCGAGTCCAGCACCCCGCGGGCAATGTCTCCCGTGGTGATGGTCCTCACGTTCAGGTCTCCGTCCAGGCGGCATGCCGCCACGGCTTCCCAGATGCACGTCTGTGCACCGCCATACCCGTCGAAAACCCCCACTCTGCGAAGGGGCTGCTCCTGCCGGGCGCAGGAGGCGCTCACCAACGCAAGCGCCACTAAAAAGATGATGCTGTTTTTCATAGTTGCAAGATAGCCATTCTCTCCTGCTTTTGCAAGAGCTGTTGCCCATCCGGGAAAAATAGATTGATAATCTGCCGAAATATTCGTAAATTTGCGTCGCAAAAGCAGACTTAAACTTTTTAATCCCATATTTTATGCAAATCGTATCTGTTTTCGGTAGAGAAATCCTGGATTCCCGCGGAAATCCTACCATCGAAGTTGAAGTTACCCTTGATTCCGGTTTTGTCGGCGTGGCCGCTGTTCCTTCCGGTGCTTCCACCGGCGAGAACGAGGCCCTGGAGCTGCGTGACGGCGACAAGAAGCGTTACGGCGGCAAAGGCGTTCTCAAGGCAGTCGATAACGTGAACAAGGTGATTGCCCCCGAGATTATCGGCATGGACGCCACCCAGCAGCGCGCCATCGACAAGGCCATGATCGAGCTGGACGGCACGCCCACCAAGAGCAAGCTGGGCGCCAACGCCATCCTGGGCGTGAGCCTCGCCGTTGCCAAGGCTGCCGCCGCAGAGCTGGGCATGCCCCTGTACCGCTACATCGGCGGCACCAACGCCTATGTTCTGCCCGTTCCCATGATGAACATCATCAACGGCGGAGCCCACTCCGATGCCCCCATCGCCTTCCAGGAGTTCATGATCCGTCCCATCGGCGCCAAGAATGAGGCCGAGGCCGTCCGCATGGGTGCCGAGGTGTTCCACGCCCTGCAGAAAGTGCTCAAGGGCCGTGGCCTGTCCACCGCCGTGGGTGACGAAGGTGGCTTCGCTCCTGCCCTGAAGGGTATCAACGACGCTCTGGACTGCATCATCGCCGCCATCGAAGGCGCCGGCTATGTGCCCGGTAAGGACATCACCATCGCCATGGACTGCGCCGCTTCCGAGTTCTGCTTCAAGGAGGACGGCAAGTTCTACTATGACTACAAGCAGCTCAAGGATGGCAAGAAGAAAGACCCTCGCGGCCGCAAGCTCACCTCCGACCAGCAGATCAACTACCTCAAGCAGCTCATCAGCAAATACCCCATCGACTCCATCGAAGACGGTCTGTCCGAGGAAGACTGGGAAGGCTGGGTGAAGCTCACCAAAGCCATCGGCGACAAGTGCCAGCTCGTGGGCGACGACCTCTTCGTCACCAACGTGAAGTACCTGCAGAAGGGTATCGAAATGGGTGCCGGCAACAGCATCCTCATCAAGGTGAACCAGATCGGCTCCCTCACCGAGACCCTCGACGCCATCGAAATGGCCCACCGTCACGGCTACACCACCGTCACCAGCCACCGTTCCGGTGAAACGGAGGACACCACCATTGCCGATATCGCCGTGGCCACCAACAGCGGCCAGATCAAGACCGGCTCCCTGTCCCGTACCGACCGCATCGCCAAGTACAACCGCCTCATGCGCATCGAAATCGAACTGGCCGAAGAAGCCCGTTACGGTTACACCAAACTTCGCTAATCAGGCCTGGCTGCTAACCATTTGGCCGTGAGCCATTTATGCAAAATCCTCTGCGCAAAAAGCGCAGAGGATTTTACGTAAACGCCTGATTGTGATGCGCTTATCGGCCACCCGTCCTGCCCCGCCAGCACCATCACACGCCGCCAGCACCCCGCCAGCACCCTCACCCCACCATCACACCCCGCCATCACCTCCCCCCGGGGGCTACAGCGTATCCTGCTTCAGGCCTTCCACATATTCGGCGATGCGCCGCAGCTGCTTGGGGATGGCAATGCTCTGGGGGCAGCGGGGCAGACAGTCTCCGCAGCTGATGCAGTGGTCGGCCTGGCGGACGGTGGCCACCGCACGGTCGTAGCTCACCAGGTAGGCCTTCTTGAGCTTGGCGTAGTCTTTCTGCTCCCGGCTCTGGGCGTAGGTGCCTTCCGTGATGGCCTTGTTGTAGTGCTGGAAAGTGCCGGGAATGTCGATCCCCCAGGGGCAGGGCATGCAGTACTTGCAGTCGGTGCAGTTCACCAGCGGATACTCCTTCATCTGGACCGCCATCTGCTCCAGGAAGTCCAGCTCCTCTTCCGTGAGGGGCTTGAAGTGGCCGAAGGTCTTGATGTTGTCCTTCAGCGGATCCATGGACGTCATGCCCGACAGGGTACACAGCACCCGGGGATAAGTTCCGCAGAAGCGGAAGGCCCAGGAGGCGATGCTCAGGTCCGGCTCCCGCTGCTTCATCTGGCGGGCAATGCCTTCCGGCACGTTGGCCAGTCGGCCTCCCAGGAGCGGTTCCATGATGACGATGGGAATTTCGCGTTTGTCCAGCTCGGCATAGAGGTAATCGGCATTTACGTTGCGCACGCCGTCGGCATGGGTCCAGTCCACGTAGTTCATCTCGATCTGGCAGAAGTCCCAGTGCATTTCCCCGCTGTCGTACATTTCCATGAAGGAGTCGAACTCGTGCTTGGCGCCGTGGAAGCTGAAGCCCAGGTTGCGGATGCGCCCGGCCTCCTTTTCCTTGAGCAGGAAGTCAATCATGCCATTTTCCACATAGCGCTTGTTGAAGGCTTCCTTTCCGCCCCGGCCGATGGAATGCAGCAGGTAATAGTCGAAGTAGTCGGTCTTGAGCTGCTTGAAGGACTCGTGGTACATCTTGAGCGAGCCTTCCGTGGAGCGGTCCCAGAAGTTGGAAAGCTTGGTGGCGATGAAATAACTATCGCGCGGATGCCGGCTCAGGGCCTCTCCGGCGGCCTTTTCACTCTGTCCCTGGAGGTAGGCGGGGGAGGTGTCGAAGTAGTTCACCCCGTGCGCCAGGGCATAGTCCACCATTTCGTTCACGGCCTCCTGGTCGATGACATCCTTCCCCTCGGCATCCTTGATCATGGGCCAGCGCATGCAGCCGAAGCCCAGCATGGCCACCTTGTCGCCGTTTCGCGGGTTCTCCCGCACCAGCATCTGCTCAGGGCCTTCCGCCGGGGCCGATGACTGGGTTTTTTTGGGTGCGCAAGCTGCCGCTATGGTTGCTGCGCCGCTTATTTTGATGAAATCTCTTCTTTTCATGGTCTTGTCATTCTGAACTAATCCTTGGTTCTTCTGAACCTATCCTTGTCATTCTGAACGAAGTGAAGAATCTTTATACATGCTGGCTCCTGCCGTTCACCGTAATGGCGCTGACAGGCCTTACCGGGCACAGATGCTCGCAGGCGCCGCAGCCGGTGCAAATCTCTTCGGCCACAACCGGGAACAGCAGCCCCGTCTCTTCGTTTTCCACCATCCGGATGGCGCCGGAAGGGCAAATCTGCGCGCATTTTCCGCACAGGGCTTTTCCGCTGGCCGATACGCACAGTTCCAGGTTCACATGCGAGGTGCCCACACGGTACTGCGTCTTTTCCTCCCGGCCGATTTTGCCGATAGCCCCCGCCGGGCACAGCTCGCTGCAGCGGGTGCATTCCGGGCGGCACCAGCCCTTCTCGAAGGACATTTCCGGCTGCATCAGATGCTCCAGGCTGCCGGAGGGCCGAAGGACGTTGTTGGGGCACTCCGCCACGCAAAGCTGGCAGGCCGTGCATCTGCGGTAGAAGTCCTTCACGCTCTTGGAGCCGGGCGGCGTCACGGGTGTTTCGCGGACGGGAGCCTGCTTGGGAAGCACGTCGGCAAAACCGCCGTCCACCTTCTTGGCAGCCTCCTGCGCCCGGGCCTCCACACCCTTCAGCGCCGCGGCACCCGCCACGGCCACCGTTCCCGCCATCATCGCCCTGCGCCCCTTGTCATTCTGCGCCTGCCCCTTGTCATTCTGCGCCGAAGGCGAAGAATCTTTTCCCCACGCAAACCGGTACTGCAGCGCCCCGAACTTGCACTCATCGATGCAGTTGAAGCAGTCCACACAGCGGGAATGGTCGATGCGGGCGCTGTCCTTGGTGATTTCGATGCACCGGGCTTTGCAATGCAGCTCGCAGGCCTTGCAGTGCTTGCACTTCCCCGTGTCGATCATCGGCCGGAACATGGCAAAGCGGGAGAAGAAACTGAGCGTGGTGCCCACCGGGCAGATGCTGTTGCAGTAGGTTCGGCCGCCCTTGAAAGAGAGCGCTACAATCACTGCCAGCGTGACGAGCGCCACCACAAAGGTGGGTACGCTGCGCATCCATACGTCTTTTTCATAGAAGGTGTAGCTGCCGGCGCGCTCGGCAAGGCCGGCCAGCAGATTGTTGCCCCATAAGTAAATGGGTTGCAGCAGGTTCTGCACCATGCGGCCGTATGCGCTGTAGGGAGCCAGAAGGGCCACGGCAGCCTGTACGCCGGCCACCAGGGCCACCACGAACAAGGCCCATACGCCGTAGCGCAGCCATTTGTTTTCCTTCTTATAACTGTAGGGCGCTTTTTTCTTATGCGTACCCAGCCAGGAAATCCCGTCCTGGAACACGCCCAGCGGGCAAATCACCGAGCAGTACACCCGGCCGAAAACCAGCGTCAGCAGCACCAGGGCCACGATGACGCCCACATTGAGGGCCAATACGGCGGGGAGAAACTGGATTTTGGCCATCCAGCCCAGATACCCGTGCAGCGCCCCCGTGAAATCCAGGAAAAGGAGCGTAATCCCCATCCAGAAAATCCAGGCCAGCGCCACTCTAATCTTTTTAAGCATAATCCTTTAGTTGTCGTTTCTGCAAAGATAGAAACTTTTCCCAAAATGGCAACCCGTTTGGCCGTTTGGCCGATGGGCCGATGGCCACCGCTTCGCCGCCGATGGCCGCCGCCTCGCTGCCGCATGCCCGCCTGCGCTCCTGCCGCGTTGACGGCCGTAGCGCCCCTGTGGCCGATTCTGTGTCAACGTGGCAACGAAACCGGCGAAATCGGGCTGTGCTCCTGCCGCGTTGACAGCCGCAGCGCACCCATGCCCGATTCCGTGTCAACGCGGCCGCGAAATCGCCCCGATCGGCCTGTACTCCTGCCGCGTTGACAGCCACAGCGCACCCATGCCCGATTCCGTGTCAACAAGGTATTATGATTACCGCCTGGAACTCAGTTTCGAGTAACCTGCATTGCTATGATGGAGCAACCTCCCGGTTACAGATGCCGGGAGGTTTTTTATACCCTGTGGATTTTGGGCCATTCTGCGGATACATGATTTTTTTTTCTTATATTTGCAAATTGAGTAAAACGAAGAACTATGTTACCGAAAGCCAAGGAAATTGTGGACGCCATGTCCGCCAAAATGCAGGATACTGTAGATTTTCTGGAAGAAGACCTCAAGAACTACCGGGTGGGCAAGGCTTCGCCGGCCCTCCTCAACCCCGTGATGGTGGACTATTACGGCACGGCTACACCCCTCAACCAGGTGGCCTCCGTAACGACGCCGGACGCCAAGACCATCGCCATCCAGCCTTGGGAGCGCTCCATGATCGGCAAAATCGAGAAAGCCATCCTGGACGCCAACGTGGGCCTCACGCCGTCCAACAACGGTGAAATCATCCGCTGCATGGTGCCCGCCCTCACCGAGGAGCGCCGCAAGGACCTCATCAAAAAGGCCAAGGCCCAGGGCGAAACCACCAAGGTAACCATCCGCAACGCCCGCCGCGACGGTATCGACCTCCTCAAGAAAGCCCAGAAGGAGGAAGGCCTTTCCGAAGACGGAGAAAAGGAAGGCGAGGCCGAGCTGCAGAAGGTCACGGACAAGTGGGTGAAGAAGGTGGACGAGCTCATCGCCGCCAAGGAGAAGGATATCCTCACCGTCTAAATGGCCGCACGTGTAGCCATACAGGGGTACAAGGGCTGCTTTCACGAACAGGCAGCCCGTCTTTTTTATGCCGCTCATTCCGCCCCTTCCTGTCATTCTGAAGCTTGCCCTGAGCTTGCCGAAGGGCGGAGCGAAGAATCTCTCTCCATCGTCGAGTGCGACACCTTCGAGGGCCTCTACGCCGCCTTGGACGAAGGCCGGGCCGATGCCGCCGTCATGGCCATCGAGAATACCGTCTCCGGCGGTCTGCTGCACAATTTCGAACTCCTGCGCCAGAGAGGCCGCAGGGTGAAAGGGGAGGTGTACATCCGCATCGGCCAGAACCTGATGGCGCTCCCCGGGCAGCGGCTGGAAGACATCCGCGAGGTGCGTACGCACTACATGGCCATCAACCAGACCCGCCCGTGGTTCGAGCAGAACGCCCCCTGGATCCGTCTCACCGAAAGCGACGACACGGCCAAAAGCGCCGCCCAGCTGGCTCTTTCCGGCGAAAAAGGCGTGGGTGCCGTGGCCTCCGAACTTGCCGCACAATTATACGGCCTGGAGATTCTGGCCTCCGGCATCGAGACCCACAAGCAGAACTTCACCCGTTTCCTCATCCTGGACGACAGCCTGGAAGTGACCGGCCCCGACAAGGCCCTCCTGTGCTTCACCCTTCCGCACAAGCCCGGTTCCCTGGCGCAGATTCTCACCATCCTCTCGTTCTACGAGATGAACCTCACGCGCATCCAGTCGCTGCCCATCCCCGGCCGGCAGTGGCAGTATTTCTTCTATGTCGATATCAAATTCGCCGACTACCTGCGTTATACCCAGGCGCTGCAGGCCATCCGTCCCCTTCTGGAAGACCTGGAAGTGCTGGGAGAATACAAAGCCGCCCTATAAAACGAACGTATGATCATTGAACCCGCCCGCAGAACGCTTTCTGTCAAGGAATATTACTTTTCGCTCAAAAATAAGGAAATCGCCGGAATCAATGCCGACAGGGCCTCCCGCGGCCTGGACCCGGTCATCAACCTGGGCGTCGGCTCGCCGGACGGAGCCCCTTCGCCGGCGGTCGTCGGCGCCCTCTGTGACTGCGCCCGCCGCTCCGGCACCCACGGCTACCAGGGCTATACCGGCCTCCCGGAACTCCGCGAAGCCATCGCCGACTGGTATGCCCGCTGGTATGGCGTGCCGCTGGACCCCGCCACCGAAATCCAGCCCCTCATGGGCTCCAAGGAGGGAATCCTTCTCCTCTCGCTGGCGTTCCTGAACCCCGGAGACAAAGTGCTGGTGCCCAATCCCGGCTATCCTACATACACATCGGCCACCCGCATGTGCGAAGCAGAACTGCTCACCTATGACCTGGTGGAGGCCGACGGCTGGTATCCGGACTTCGAATCCCTGGAAAAGACCGACCTCACCGGCGTTAAAATCATGTGGGTCAACTATCCCAACATGCCCACCGGCGCCCCCGCCCGGCGGGACGTTTTCGAAAAGCTGGTGGACTTCGCCCGGCGCCACGGCATCCTGCTGGTGAACGACAATCCCTACAGCTTCATCCTCAATGAGCCTCAGTCCATCCTTTCGGTCCCCGGCGCCCGCGAAGTTTGCCTGGAGATGAATTCCCTGTCCAAGAGCCACAACATGGCCGGCTGGCGCGTGGGCATGATCGTAGGCGCGGCCGATGTGCTCAAGGAACTCCTCAAAGTGAAGACGCAGATGGATTCCGGCATGTTCCGCGGCATCCAGGAGGCGGCCGTGGAGGCCTTGAAGGCCGATGCCGCCTGGTACGAAGGCCTCAACGCCGAGTACCGCCGCCGCCAGGTGTTGGCCCGCCGCATCATGGACGCCCTGGGCTGCGTCTATGACCCGTCTGCCGGCGGCCTCTACGTCTGGGCCCGCGTCCCGTGCAGCAAAACACCCCTTTCCGTGCGCGAGGCGGCGGAAAAAGGGACGTCGCCTGCCGCGGAGCTGAGCGACCGCATCCTCTACGAGGCGGGCGTTTTCCTCACGCCGGGCTTCATCTTCGGCAGCGGCGGCGAAAACCATCTGAGGATTTCGCTCTGTGCCGATGTCCCCACGCTGGAGAGGGCGTACGGGAAGATTCTTCACTTCGTTCAGAATGACAAGGGTGGAATGCAGAATGACAAGGGTGGAATGCAGAATGACAGGTAGTATGAGAACGGTAGGTGTTATCGGGCTGGGGCTCATCGGCGGGTCCATGGCCATCGACCTCAAACGGAGAGGTTTTGCGACGACGGTACTGGGCGTGGAGCAGGACCCTGTCGCCGCCGAGGCTGCCAAGACCATCGGCCTGGTGGACGACGTGGTCTCCTACGAAGACTGCATCCAAAGGGCCGATATCGTCGTGGTGGCCGTCCCCGTGAGCGCCGCCGTGAAAATGGTTCCGGACATCCTGAACCGCTTCGCCTCCCTGGCAGGGGCCGATGCCGGAGAGAAGATTGTCATCGACGTGTGCTCCACCAAAAGCCAGATCTGCCATGCGACGCAGTACCATTCCCGGCGTCGGCAGTTTGTGAGCACGCACCCCATGGCGGGTACGGAGTATTCCGGCCCGTGGGCCGCGCAGCCGGGCCTTTTCGACGGCCGGGCCTGCATCTTCGCCAATTCCGAGGATAGTGACCCCAGGGCGCTTCAAACCATCGGCGAGCTGTACGGCGTCCTGAACATGCGCCCCATCTACATGAATGCCGACCAGCACGACGTCCACACGGCCTACGTGTCCCACATCTCCCATATCACTTCCTTCGCCCTGGCCCTTACCGTCCTGGACAAGGAAAAGGACGAGAAGCACATCTTCGACCTGGCCTCCGGCGGTTTCTCCTCCACGGTGCGCCTCGCCAAGTCCAGTGCCGACATGTGGGTCCCCATCCTGTCCCAGAACCACGACAACATCCTCCATGTGTTGGATACGTATATCGAAAAAATGAAAGAGTTCCGCGAGGCCGTGTCCGCTTATGACGAAGCCCGGCTCCGGGAACTCATTGCCGAAGCCAACCGAATCAAAAAGATTCTTCGCTGACGCTCAGAATGACAGACTATGACACACGAACTTGACATAATCCCCGGGACCGAGTGGGGTTTCTTCACCCTTCCGCGTCCCATGTGCATCGCCGGTCCCTGCAGTGCCGAGACCGAGCAACAAGTGATGGAAACGGCCAGGGGCCTGCACGAATTCGGCATCCACGTCTATCGGGCCGGCATCTGGAAGCCGCGTACGCACCCCGGCTCCTTTGAGGGCGTGGGGATCGAGGGCCTCAGATGGCTCAGGAAGGTGAAGGAAAACTTCGGCATGAAAGTCTGCACCGAGGTGGCCACCGAAAAACACGTGCTGGAGTGCATCAAGCACGGGGTGGACATCATCTGGATCGGGGCCCGTACCAGCGCCAACCCCTTCCTGATGCAGGAGATTGCCGACGCCCTCTCCGGTACCGACATCCCCGTCCTGGTAAAGAATCCAGTGAACCCCGACATCGACCTTTGGGTGGGCGCCCTGGAACGCCTGAACCAGGCCGGCATCCGCAAACTGGGCGTGGTGCACCGGGGCTTTTCCACATCGGCCAGCATCCCGTACCGCAACGACCCCGGCTGGAAGATTGCCATCGAACTGCGCACGCGCTATCCCCAAATGACCTTCTTTGCCGATCCGTCCCACATGGGCGGAGACCGCAAATATCTGCAGAGCCTGTCCCAGCGGGCCATGGACCTGGGCCTGGACGGCCTCATGGTGGAAAGCCATTGCGACCCTTCCTGCGCCTGGAGCGACGCCAGGCAGCAGCTCACCCCGAAAGACCTCCGGGCGCTTCTGGAGAGCCTCGTCATCCGTGAAAACACCTCCGACAATGAGTCGTACCGGGAAGGAATCGACACCCTCCGCGCCCGCATCGACGTCATCGACGAGAATCTGCTTCATCTCCTCAAAGACCGCATGGATGTGAGCCGGAGCATCGGCCGATACAAGAAAGACCACAACGTGGCCATTCTGCAGGCCGTCCGCTGGGAGCAGCTTCTTTCCGACATGGTGGACAGGGCTGCGTCGATGGGCCTCTCCGAAGAGGCCATCGTCAGCATCATGACCGCCATCCATGACGAGTCGGTGCGCGTACAGAACCAAATATTGGAAGCACATGACAACCATTGACTTAACCATCCGTCTGCTTGTCGCCGCCGTTTTCGGAGCCGTCATCGGCTACGAACGCGAGCTTCGGGCCAAGGAAGCCGGTATCCGGACGCATGTCCTGGTGGCAATCGGTTCCTGTCTTTTCATGGTCATTTCGCAGTTCGGCTTCCCCGACGCGGTGAGGTACGATGCGGCCCGCATCGCCGCAGGCGTGGTGGGAGGCCTGGGTTTCCTGGGCGGCGGCATCATCATGAAGACGAAGAATCACGTGAGCGGCCTCACCACCGCGGCCGGCATCTGGGTGACGGGCGCCATCGGCCTGGCCAGCGGGACCGGCATGTTTGAGGTGGCCCTTGTCTGCGAAATTGTCGTGCTCATCTGCCTGGAACTGCTCAACTATTACACGGTGCGTCTGGGTGACAAGGAGTTCACCGCTGTCCTCACCTCTTCCGACCAGAATGCCCTTACCGGGGCCGCCACGGCTTTCAAGAAGAGCCTGAAGTCGTTCTCCCTTTCCAAGCAGGAAGGTGGCTACAAGGCGGAAATGGTGCTCCATTTCCCCAAGCGCGAGACTACCGCCCGGATTCTGGAGCGCTTGAATTCCTGCCCCGGAGCGGAACTTGAAAGTTTTGAATAAAATATGGAAAGGAAAATCAATACCATCGGCGTCCTCACCTCCGGAGGAGACTCTCCCGGGATGAATGCGGCCATCCGTGCCGTCACCCGCACCGCCCGTTACCACGACATGAATGTGATTGGCGTGATGAGGGGGTATCAGGGCCTTATCGACAAAGAGTTCGTGAAGTTCACGTCCTCGTCCGTGTCCAACACCATCCAGCGCGGCGGCACCATCCTCAAAACGGCCCGCTGCCAGGAATTCCTTACGCCGGAAGGCCGCCGGAAAGCCTATGAAAACATCGTGGAGGCAGGCATCGACGCCCTGGTGGTGATCGGCGGAAACGGTTCCCTCACCGGGGCGCAGCTTTTTGCCCGGGAGTATGACATTCCCATCATCGGCCTGCCCGGCACCATCGACAACGACCTGTATGGCACAGACTCCACCATCGGCTACGACAGCGCCCTCAACACCATCGTAGAGTGCGTGGACAAAATCCGCGACACCGCCAACAGCCACGACCGCGTGTTTTTCGTGGAGGTGATGGGCCGTGACGCCGGTTTCCTGGCCCAGAACAGCGCCATTGCGTCCGGGGCCGAGGCCGCCATCATCCCCGAAGGCAAGACGGACGTGGACCAGCTGGCCGAATTCATCGAGCGGGGCAAGCGCAAGAGCAAGAACAGCGCCATCGTGCTGGTGAGCGAATCGCACAAAGACGGCAAGGGCGGCGCCATGTACTATGCCGAGCGTGTCAGGAACGAGTACCCCCAGCTGGGTTCCCATGTGACCATCCTGGGCCACCTCCAGCGCGGCGGCACCCCCAGCGCCTACGACCGCATCCTGGCTTCCCGCATGGGATACGCCGCCATCGAAGCCCTCATGGAAGGGCAGCGCAACGTGATGGTGGGCATCAAGAACGACGAAATCGTCTATGTCCCCATCTCCCGCGCCATTAAGATGGACAAACCCATCAACCAGGAACTCATTGCCGTACTGAACGTACTGTCTATGTAAAAAAATCCGCGTGGCTTTGTGGGTGTGGCTTGTAACGTGCTGGTTTCCAGTTGTTTACGCATAATCCTCTGCGCAAAAAGCGCAGAGGATTATGCGTAAACGGCTGAATGTGAGCATATTGGCTGCCACCATAAAAAGCGACACCGGCCGGGAAACAGGTTACAGGGCGGCAAGCATTCCGTTGGAAAAGGCCTCCTCTTCCTCCGGGGTGAGGAAAGTGGCTTCGATGGGAATGTAGAACAGGCGTTTGCGGATGGCTTCGGGCATGTTTTTGCAGTCCCGGAGCCGTTGCGCGTCTTTCTCCGTGGTCATGAGGCAGGCCGTGGGCTGTTTCTTTACGGCCGATGCCATCTTCCGGATATCGGCCCGGGTGAAGGCGTGGTGATCCGGAAGCTGGAGACTCCGGACGATTCTGTAGCTGTCCGAAAGGTAGTCCAGGAAGGGTTTGTTGCGGGCGATGCCGGTGATGGGGATGCACTGCTTGGAATACATGTAGTGCGGGTCTGCATCCGGGAAAACGCCGACGGGGGAGGTGTAGCGGAGGGTGGTGAAGAAAAGGGGCTGGTCGGCCGACAGTTTCAGATGCTTGCGCCAGGAGGCCCGTTCTTCCTCGTCCAGATAGGCGGGACATTTGGTGACCATGACGGTATCGGCCTTTTTCAGGCGGGAGGGAAGATCCCTCAGCCGTCCCCAGGGCAGCAGCCGGTCCTTGAATATGGGCCGATGATAGTCCACCAGCACGATGCTCAGCGTGGGCTGCAGGCGGCGGTACTGGAAGGCATCGTCCAGGACGATGACCCCGGCCCCCCGGAGCTGCTCGCACCCGTGGACCCGGTCTTTGTCCACCGCGACGGTGATGTCCGGAAACTTGCGGGCCATCTGGACGGGCTCGTCGCCATACTGGAGGGCCGACCCGTCGTGGGGAACAATCTGGAAGCCTTTGGACTTGCGTTTGTACCCCCTGGAAAGGACGGCGGGCTGTTTCCAATGCGCAATGAGCATCCGAAGAATCATTTCCACGTGGGGCGTTTTGCCCGTTCCGCCGGCCGTCACATTGCCAACACAGAGAGTGGGAACATGAGGGGAGAAACTTTTCTTCCACCCTTTATCGTAAAAGAAATGCCTTATTTTGAGCGCGAGTCCGTAAATCATATCCTGCAAATATAGCAATTTTTGCCTATCTTTGCACGCGGAATGAAAATTGGAAACATCGATTTGGGGGAGCGTCCGGTTACCCTGGCGCCCATGGAGGATGTCACCGACGCCTCTTTCCGCATCCTGTGCAGGGAGGCGGGCGCCGCCATGGTCACCACGGAGTTCGTGAGCTCCGACGGCCTGGTGCGCGATGTGGCAAAGACCATCGCCAAGATGCATACCCTGGAGCAGGAGGCGCCGGTGGCCGTGCAAATCTACGGCAGCATCCCCGAGGCGATGGTGGATGCCGCGCGGATGGCCGCAAACGCCCGGGAACTCGCCGGCGGTCACGGGGCCGATATCGTGGACATCAACTTCGGCTGCCCGGTTTCCAAAATTGCCGGCAGGGGAGCGGGCAGCGGCATGATGCGCGAGCCCGACAAGATGGTGGCCATCACCAAGGCCATCGTGGAGGCCGTTCCCGGTAAGCCCGTCACCGTGAAAACCCGCCTGGGCTGGGACGACAGCTCAAAAATCATCGTGGACCTGGCCGAAAGGCTGCAGGACTGCGGCATATCGGCCCTTACCATCCACGGCCGCACCCGCTGCCAGATGTACAAGGGGGAGGCCGACTGGACCCTCATCGGCGCAGTGAAGAACAACCCGCGCATGCGCATACCTATTATTGGCAACGGCGATATTTCCTCGGCGCAGAAAGCCCGGGAAGCCTTCGACCGCTATGGCGTGGACGGCATCATGGTGGGGCGCGCCAGCTTCGGCCACCCCTGGATCTTCACCGAAATCCGGCAGCTGCTGGACACGGGTTCCGAACTGCCGCCCATGAGCGTGCGGGACCGCGTGGCCCTCGCCAAGCGTCATTTCCGGCTGTCCCTGGACCTGAAAGGCCCCGTGACGGGCGTCTATGAGATGCGCCGCCACTTCAGCTGCTACTTCAAGGGCCTCCGCGACTTCAAGGACACCCGCATCAAACTGGTCACCTCCAAAGACCCGGCCGAAATCCTCTCCACCCTGGATTATGTGGCAGTGCGCTGGGGTGCCGAAACCCCCGCCGTGGAAGGCGTGTACGGCTTATAGTCCTCCGGCTTGTCCGATTGTCCGGAAAGGTCTTACAGGTGGCTTGCAAGTGTTTGAGAATCAGCGCATTGCTTATAATCCTCTGCGCTTTTTGCGCAGAGGATTATACATAAACGACTGAATATCAGCGCAATACGCGCCACTAGCCGCCCAGCCTGCCCACCCAGCCGCCCGGCCACTGCCCACCCAGCCTGCCCACCCAGCTAGCCACCAGCCACCCATCCACCAGCCGCCCACCCAGCCCCGTCGGCGAAATCTTGCTGCTGCAAGCCGATGCAAAACCCCCGCCGTGGAAGGCGTGTACGGGCTCTGAAATACGCGGTCGTCCAGACACTGTCGGGTCGTTCTGGTGTCCGGACGATGAAGTGGCGAGGCCTCACAGGCCCGGAGTCTGGTGGGTGGCATGCCTTTTGCTAAAGGGTTTTATCTAGAACGAGTAGCTGATAATCAACCATGAAACGACTCTTTCTCATTATTGCATGCGTGATACTGGCCAGTCCTTTTTCGTGGGCAACCGGTCAGGAGGGCGACGTGATCGTTTTGGATGGCGAAGAATGGGCCCTGTTGGACGCTCCCCTTGAGAGGCTTGATTCTCTGACCTATTACCATTTGCAGGATGTCCTTGGATGGGAAAGCCGTTCAACCGGGAATTGGAGAGGTTACGTCGCATACTGGTCTGTCTCGGACGGGATGCTGTTTCTGGAGAAAGTTGTCAAAAAAGACGTCGTATTTGAAAAAAAGGTCGTTGACGGAATAGAATACCACTTCGCCGAAGATGTTGACATTGAGTGCGACTATGATACGGTATGCAGAATTCTTGAAAGATATGTCAGGAACGGAAAAGTTTGTGCGTCATGGTTTTCCGATAAATTAATAGCAGGAAGGGGTAAAATCGTCCGCTATATTCACAGTGGATTCAACAGAGATCATGAGGAAGAGATCGTGGTTTCGGTTGCACAAGGCAAGGTATCCCTCAGCCAGGTTTTCCATAATCGTCGAGGCCTTGGCCCTGAAGAGGATAATAGGCTGAATACTTACTTGAAGGGTTTTCCCACAGATGGTTATGGGTTGGAGAAAGGGCAATATCTCTTCCGTTTCAAGTATGACGCCGAGTCCGGCAAGTGGATAGCCAAGCTGCACCAACCACCTCCTCTTCTGAAAGCGCAGGAGGCGTTGGAAAAAGACTTCACCGATTATCTGAATGCATACGACGGAGAACTCCGGGACTTTATCCGGGGAGAATGGACGTCATCTCGCGTTTTCAGATTCCCCTTTGTTTTATAGCAAGGCCGTCCCTGTAACATTCCTCCCTATGTGTATTGACTGTCGGTTTGCCGATTGCCGCGCTGGCGCCCGGCCGGAGTTCTGAGAAGTCGATCGGGCAAGGCAAGGATCCTTGCCGGCGGAAAAACGGCCAATTGGCATCTGATTTGGTTTTCTCCCAAATAATTGCTACCTTTGCGGTCCCTCTAACTGTAGGGGGATCGCAACTTTTTATGTTAAACCATTAATAATCAAGACAGTGGACACACTTAGCTACAAAACAGTTTCCCTGAACAAGGCAACTGTGAACAAGGAGTGGCTCGTCATTGATGCAACCGACCTCGTGCTCGGTCGCCTGGCTTCCCGCGTCGCCCTGGTGCTGCGTGGCAAGAACAAGCCCGGCTTCACCCCGCATGTGGACTGTGGTGACAACGTCATCATCGTAAATGCCGAAAAGATCCGTCTCACCGGCAAAAAGATGACCGACCGCGTTTACACCCGCTACACCGGCTATCCCGGTGGCCAGCGCTTCACCACCCCGCACGAGATCCTTGCAAAAAGACCCGCCGAACTCATCCGTCGGTCTGTGAAGGGCATGCTCCCGAAGACCCGTCTTGGTGACAAGCTCATCGGCAATCTGTACGTTTATGCCGGTCCCGAGCATCCGCACCAGGCCCAGAATCCCAAACCCATTAAGTTTAACGAAATCTAAACAGAGCACATGGAACAGAAACACGCCCTTGGAAGACGTAAATCAGCTGTCGCTCGTGTTTATGTAGTACCCGGTACGGGCAAGTTCGTCATCAACGACCGCCCCATGGAAGAGTACTTCAAGGAGGGCACCCTCCAGTACATCGCCAACCAGGCCCTCGAGGTCACCGGTACTGCAGGTCAGTTTGACATCAAGGTTACCCTCGTAGGTGGTGGTACCAAAGGTCAGGCCGAAGCCGTTCGTCTCGGAATCGCCCGCGCTCTGTGCGAGGTGGACAAAGAGGCTTACCGCTCCACGCTGAAGGCCGCCGGCTGCCGCCGGCTTCCTCACCCGCGACGCCCGCGAAGTCGAGCGTAAGAAACCCGGTCAGCCTGGCGCACGTCGTCGCTTCCAGTTCAGCAAGCGTTAATCGCTGCTTCTGGTATTACGTCAGCACGGCCTCTGGTATCATCAAATCCTGAGATCCCGGTGAGGATGAGAATCTTCCCAGGCTACAAAAGGGATTGCCGGGCCGCGAAAAAATTTCGGAGATGAACCAGGTTCCTACTCCGGATTGATGAAAGAGTTAAAAACAAAGACACAAACAAACCCATGTCTAGAACAAATTTCGAACAGTTGCTTGATGCAGGCGCACACTTCGGCCACCTGGCCCGCAAGTGGAACCCCAAGATGGCTCCGTATATCTTCGTAGAGAGGAACGGCATCCACATCATCGACCTGCACAAGACCGTCGTCAAAATTGACGAGGCAGCCGAGGTCCTCAAGGAAATGGCCCGCAGCGGCCGCAAGGTCCTCTTCGTTGCCACCAAAAAACAGGCTAAAGACGTAGTCGCCGAAAAGGCCGCCGCCGTCAATATGCCTTCCGTGACCGAGCGTTGGCCGGGCGGTATGCTTACCAACTTCCCCACCATTCGCAAGGCCGTCAAGAAAATGAACACCATCGACAAGATGAAGGAAGATGGCACCTTTGAGAAACTCGCCAAGCGTGAGCGTCTCCAGGTGGAGCGCCAGCGGGCCAAGCTGGAGAAGAACCTCGGTTCCATCCGCGACATGTCCCGTCTCCCGAGCGCCCTCTTCGTGGTCGATATTCAGAAAGAGGCCAATGCCGTCAAGGAGGCCGTCCGTCTGAACATCCCGGTTATCGCTATGGTTGATACATGTTGCGATCCCACGCCCATTGATTACATGATTCCGGCAAACGACGATTCCACGAAGTCCATCGAGCTCATCATGGATGTGATGTGCCAGGCCATCAACGAAGGCCTCGAAGAGCGCAAGCTCGAGAAGGAGAAAGAGGTTGAGGCTGCTCCCGCCCAGGAAACTGAGGCTGCCGCCCCCGCCAAGAAGCTCCGCTCCCGCCGCGCCCCCAAGGCCGAAGCTGAAACCGAAGCCACCGAGGCCGCCGAGGCTGTGGAAGCTCCCGCCACCGAAGAGTAATTAACCTTTAAAAGCAAGTAATTATGGCTATCTCCTTAGCAGATATCAAGAAACTCCGCGATATGACCAGCGCCGGTATGATGGACTGCAAAAAGGCACTTGAAGAAGCTGCCGGCGAGTTCAAGCGCGCGGTTGAAATCCTTCGCGAGAAAGGTAAATCCACCCTCGCCAAGCGCGGTGACAACGAGACCACCCAGGGTGCCGTCCTCAGCCGCATCAACGGCGGAAAGGCCATCCTTGTCTGCCTCGGTTGCGAGACCGACTTCGTGGCCGCCACACCGGACTTCAAGACCCTCTCCGGCAACATCGCCGACGCCGCCATCGCCGCTTTCCCGGCCAGCGCAGAGGAACTGAAGGCTGTGAAACTTGCAGATGGTTACTCCATCGAAGAGGACATCACCAACCAGGCCGGTAAGACCGGTGAAAAGCATGTGCTGGCTTATTACGGCGCCCTCGAGGCCCCGTACGTGAGCGAATATGTGCACTTCAACGGCAAGCTCGGCGCCATTGTGGCTTTCTCCAAGGAAGTTCCTGCCGATATCGCACGCGGTATCGCCATGCAGGTGGCTTCCATGAACCCCGTGGCCGTAGATGCCGAATCCGTTCCTGCCGAGGTTATCGAGTCTGAAAAGACCGTCGCCATCCAGAAGACCAAGGACGAGCAGGTTCAGAAGGCTGTGAAGGCCGGTATCAACCCCGCCCACGTGGACAGCGAAGACCACATCGAGTCCAATACCGCCAAGGGCTGGCTCACTTCCGAGCAGGCTCAGCAGGCCCGCGAAATCATCGCCAAGATCGGCGCTGAAACGCTGGCCTCCCTGGAGCAGAAGGTTCAGATGATCAACGGTATCGTCAACGGCCGTATCCAGAAGTTCCTGAAGGAAAGCACCCTCATGGAGCAGGAGTACCAGCTGTCCGACGACAAGAAGACCGTGAAGGAAGCCCTTGCCGCTGCCGACAAGGATGCCAAGATTGTTGCCTTCAAGCGCTTCTCCCTGGCCGACTAAAACATCAATTGGTGAACAAGCAAGTGGCTACCCGGTCGGGCAGCCACTTTTTTTGTCATCCTGAACGCAGTTGAAGGATCTGTCTATTTCACGCCAAAAGCAAAGATGCAATGGCTGGTGTAGGTTTCTCCGGGCCGGAGCACGGCCGAGGGCCAGTCGGCCTTGTTGGGCGTGTCGGGATAGTGCTGCGTCTCCAGGCAGATGGCGCTGCGGAAGGGATAGGCGATGCCCTTTTTGCCCACCACGCTGCCGTCCAGGAAATTGCCGGCATAGACCTGGATGCCGGGCTCGTCGGTATAGACTTTGAGGTTGATGCCGGTGGCCGGGCAGTACAGTTCGGCGGCCACGGCCTGGATGCTTCCGCCGGTGTCCAGCACCCAGTTGTGGTCGTACCCGTGTCCGTTCCGGATTTGGTCGCAGTCGGCATTGATGTCCTGGCCGATGCGCTTGGCGACCGTGAAATCGAAAGGCGTGCCGGCTACCGGGCGGATTTCGCCCGTTGTCATGAACGTGCTGTCCACCGGGGTGAAATGGCTGGCATTCACATAGAGGATGTCATCCTCGATGCAATGGGTGGCCGGTTCTCCGGAAAGGTTGAAATACGAGTGGTTGGTCATGTTGATGACGGTGGCCTTGTCGGTAACCGCTTCATAGACAATGTCAATGGCGTTGTCCGGGGTGAGCGTATAGCTGACGGTGGCCGTCACCGTACCGGGGAAGCCGTTGTCCCCGTCGGGCGACACCAGGCGCAGCTTGACGTGCCGGGAATCGGCCTCGACCGTTTCAAAATTGCAGTACTGCCAGCCGGAGGGACCGCCGTGCAGGCAGTGACCGTAATTGTTCTGCGGCAGCCGGTATTCTACGCCGTCCAGGGTGAACCTTCCCTGGTTGATGCGGTTGGCATACCGGCCGATGGCGGCGCCGAAATCCGTCTGGTTGTTCTGGGGATGGTAGTCGCTGATGGCGTCGAAACCCAGCACGACATCCCGTATTTCCCCGTTTTTGTCCGGGACCAGGATGGAGACGATGCGGGCGCCGAAAGGGGTGATGCGAACCTCCATTCCGGCCTCGTTGGTGAGGGTATGGAGCTGCTGTTCGGCTTTTTGGGAGCAGGCGGTCAGGACAAGCGCTGCCGCACAGGCGAAAATGATGCTTTTTTTCATGGGGATGTTTATTTTCTGCTCCGCCACAGGGCGGTCATTTCTTCCAGGGTCTTTCCCTTGGTTTCGGGGACCAGTTTCCACACGAACACGGCGGCAATCAGGCAGATGACTCCGTACAGGGCGTAGGCGAAGAACGGGCTGCGCGTGTACATGGGAACGAAGGTGGAGCTTACGATGAAGTTGAAAACCCACTGGAACGCCACGGCCCAGGCCGTCGCCTGGCTGCGGATGGTGTTGGGGAACAATTCAGAGATATAAACCCAGCAGATGGGGCCCCAGCTGAACATGAAGCAGGCGCTGTACAGCATGATGCTGATGACGGGAACCAGGGCGGGCAGGCTCACCACATTGGAAAGGGCCACGCCCAGCGCACCCAGCGCCATGCCCAGCGAGCCGGTGATCAGAAGGGGCTTGCGACCCAGCTTCTCCACGGTGAAAACGGCCACCAGGGTAAAGGAAATATTGATGACGCCCATCATCACGGTGAACAGCATATTGTTGCTCACGCCCATGGATTCGAAGATGCGCGGGGCGAAGTACAGCACGGCATTGATGCCGATAATCTGCTGGAAGACGCTGAGCATGCAGCCGATGAAAACGACCATGAATCCGTATGCGAACAGATGCTCGTGCCTTTTGTGGCTGTCCTGTTGCAGGGTAGCCTTGATTTCCAGCAGAATCTCGTTGGCGCGGTGCTCGCCGTTGATGCGGGCAAGCACGTGGAAGGCCTTGGGCGCCTGTCCGTGCATGGCCAGATAGCGCGGCGTTTCGGGAACCAGCAGAATGAGGATGGAGAAGAGCGCGGCGGGAACGGCTTCCGACACGAACATCACTCTCCAGCCGACGGCATTGGTCCAGGCGACCACTTCGGGATCGTTGGCGTGGCTTTGGATAATGAGGAAATTCACGAAATACACCACCAGCTGGCCGAAGATGATGGCAAACTGGTTCCAGCTCACCAGCGTTCCCCGCTTGGAGGCCGGCGCCACTTCCGCGATGTACATGGGACACAGGGCCGATGCCAGACCCACGCCGATGCCGCCCAGGATGCGGTATCCGTTGAAAGCCATCAGAAGGCCCTTGCTGGCGGCGCCCTTCTCAAAGAACAGGAACTCGGGATAGTAGGACCCCAGCGCGCTCAGGAGAAAGAGGATGCCGGCGACAAACAGCGACTTCTTCCGTCCCAGGCGGGAAGCCAGGAACCCGGAGATGAGCGCGCCGATGATACAGCCGATGAGCGCGCTGGAAGTGGTGAACCCGTGCAGCCCGGCGGTATAGTTGAAATCGGTTGCGCCCTGGAAGAAGGCCTGGAGGCCTTTTTCGGCACCGGAAATGACAGCGGTGTCATAACCGAAGAGGAGTCCGCCGATCACGGCAACCAGGACAATTCCTGCCAAATAGGCGGAACTGCCGTTTTTTTTGTAGTTGGTCATGGTCTTGTCATAGTTATATGTGCAAAAATACAGAAAAAATGCGTATCTTTGAAAAATTCCCCGTGATTATAAAGATTATCCAAAATAAAAGTATGGCTAAAGAAAACCTTCAAAAAATTGCGTCGCAGGTGCGCCGGGACATCATCCGCATGGTGACATCGGCCAAATCCGGCCATCCGGGCGGCTCCCTGTCCACGACGGACATTCTCACGGCCTTGTATTTCGAGGTCATGGACCACAACCCCGCCACCTGGACCCGTGACGGCAAGGGACAGGACATGTTCATCCTCTCTGCCGGTCACCTGGCCCCGGTCTATTATTCCGTTCTGGCCCGTGCCGGTTACTTCCCGGTAAGCGAGCTGGGCACCCTCCGCAAGATGGGGTCCCGCCTCCAGGGGCATCCTTCCGTCCGCAGGAGCCTTCCGGGCGTCACGCAGGCTTCCGGTTCCCTGGGACAGGGCCTCTCCGTGGCCGCCGGCCTGGCGCTGGCCAAGAAAATGGACGGGGACAAGCACCTGGTGTATGTCCTCTGCGGCGACGGCGAGTGCGAAGAAGGCCAGATCTGGGAAGGGGCCGAGTTCGCCACCCATCACTCCCTGGGCAACCTCATCGGCATAACGGACTGGAACGGCCAGCAGATTGACGGCAGCATCGAGTCCGTCTGCGGCGGCGGAGACCTCCAGCTCAAATGGCAGGCCTTCGGCTGGAACACGGTTACCGCCGACGGTCACGACATGGAAGCCATCCTCGCGGCTTTCGCCAAGGCCCGGGAAATGGGCAGGAAGACCAACCGTCCCACGATGATCCTCTTCAAGACCGACATGGGTCACGGCGTGGATTTCATGGCCGGCACCCACAAGTGGCATGGCAAGGCTCCCAACGAGGAGCAGTGCCAGCAGGCGCTCGCCCAACTGGAAGAAACCCTTGGTGATTATTAAAGCAGAAGATTATGAAAAAATACATCGATACAGGAAAGAAAGACACCCGCAGCGGCTTCGGTGAAGGTCTCCTGAGGGCCGGAAAGGCCGACGGGCGCGTCGTCGCCCTCACCGCAGACCTCAAAGGCTCCCTCAAAATGGACGACTTTGCCGCCGAGTTTCCCGAAAGATTCATCCAGTGCGGCATCGCCGAGGCCAATATGGTGGGCGCGGCCGCCGGCCTGGCCATCGCCGGCAAGATTCCCTTCATCGGCTCGTTTGCCGAATTCGTGACCGGCCGCGTGTACGACCAGCTGCGCCAGGAGGTCTCCTATGGCAAGACCAATGTGAAGATTGCCTCCTCCCACGCCGGCATCACCCTGGGTGAGGACGGTGCCACGCACCAGACCATGGAGGACATCGCCCTCATGCGCGCCCTTCCCGAAATGGTGGTGGTGAACCCCTGCGACTACAACCAGACCCTGCAGGCCACCCTGGCCGCCGCCAAATACGACGGCCCCGTGTATCTTCGTTTCGGCCGTCCTTCCGTGCCCAATTTCACAGACCCCGACGAGCCTTTCGAGATAGGCAAGGCATACGTGATGAACGAGGGCAAGGATGTCTCCGTCTTCTGCTGCGGCCACCTGGTATGGGAAGCCCTTCAGGCAGCGGAAGCCCTTGAGGCGGAAGGAATTTCCGTAGAAGTGGTGAATGTGGCCACCATCAAGCCCCTGGACGGGGACACCATCGTGACGTCCGTCAGGAAAACCGGCAAGGCCATCGTGGCCGAAGAGCACAACATGGCCGGTGGCCTGGGAGAGGCCGTAGCAGCCCTCCTGGCGCAGGAATACCCTGTCAGGCTCTGCTTCATGAACGGCGGAGACCGCTTCGGAGAAACCGGAACCCCGGCCGGCCTCATGGCCCTCTACGGCCTGGATGCCGCCCACATCATAGAAAAGGTAAAGTCCATCCTTTAAGCCTATGCCCAACGCAAACGGGCACATCGCTCAGGTCGTAGGACCGGTGGTGGATGTGCATTTCAACATATCGGCCCGCAATGAGGAGCTGGATCTGCCGCGCATCGACGATGCCCTTACCGTGAAGCGCCCCGACGGGAAAACCGTCATCCTGGAGGTGCAGCAGCACATCGGAGAAGACACCGTGCGCTGCGTGGCCATGGACTCCACCGACGGCCTCTGCCGCGGTCTGGAGGTGGAAAACACCTTCCGGCCCATCTCCATGCCCGTGGGGGCCCAGATCCGCGGCCGCGTGATGAACGTCACCGGAGACGCCATCGACGGCATGGCCCCGCTGGACCGTCACGACACGCTCCCCATCCACCGCGAGCCGCCCAAGTTCGAAGACCTCACCACTTCGCAGGAGGTGCTTTTCACCGGCATCAAGGTCATCGACCTGCTGGAGCCCTACCTGAAAGGCGGGAAAATCGGCCTTTTCGGCGGTGCCGGCGTGGGCAAGACGGTGCTCATCAAGGAACTCATCAACAACATCGCCAAGGCGCACAACGGCTTCTCCGTTTTCGCCGGCGTGGGGGAGCGCACCCGTGAAGGAAACGACCTCCTCCGCGAAATGATCGAGTCCCGCGTCATCCGCTATGGCGAGGCTTTCGAAAAAGCCATGGAGGAGGGCCGATGGGACCTTTCCCTCGTCGATCCCAAGGAACTGGAAAAGAGCCAGGTGTCCATGGTGTTCGGCCAGATGAACGAACCCCCGGGGGCCCGTTCCAGCGTGGCCCTCAGCGGCCTCACCCTGGCCGAGAGCTTCCGTGACGGAAATGCCGGAGACGGCCCGCGCGACATCCTCCTGTTCATCGACAACATCTTCCGTTTCACCCAGGCCGGGTCGGAGGTGTCGGCCCTCCTGGGGCGCATGCCCTCGGCCGTGGGTTACCAGCCCACCCTGGCCACCGAAATGGGCAAGATGCAGGAGCGCATCACTTCCACCAAGAACGGCTCCATCACTTCCGTGCAGGCCGTTTACGTTCCGGCCGACGACCTCACGGACCCTGCTCCGGCCACCACCTTCACGCACCTGGACGCCACCACGGTGCTCAGCCGTAAAATCACGGCCCTGGGCATCTACCCGGCCGTGGACCCGCTGGAAAGCACCTCCCGCATCCTGGATCCCAACATCGTGGGCAAGGCGCATTACGAGACGGCCCAGCGCGTGAAGCAGATCCTCCAGCGCAACCAGGAGTTGCAGGACATCATCGCCATCCTGGGCATGGACGAGCTTTCGGAAGAGGACAAGACCACCGTCAACCGTGCCCGTCGCGTGCAGCGTTTCCTTTCCCAGCCCTTCTTCGTGGCCGAGCACTTCACCGGCGTGAAGGGCGTGATGGTGTCCATCGAAGACACCATCAAGGGGTTCAACATGATCATGGACGGAGCGGTGGACCATCTTCCCGAACAGGCTTTCCTGAACGTGGGAACCATCGAGGATGCCATCAAGAAGGGCGAGGCCATCCTCGCCGCCGCCAAGTAGATTCTTCACATCGTTCAGAATGACCATCGCATTGCATATCCTCAGTCCCGAAGGGACGTTGGTACAGGCCGATGTCACGCTGGTTACCCTCCCCGGCGTGGAGGGGCCTTTCACCGTGCTCAAGGACCATGCCGCCCTCATCACGGCGTTGGAAAAAGGCAATATCCGTTATGTCGAGGGCGGGGAGGAGAAGTTCCTTCCCATCCGGGAAGGCTTCGTGGAGGTGAGGGACAATGTGGTAAAAGTGTGCGTGGAGGCATGATACTCACCTTCCTCATATCACTCTTGCTTTTGCAGGGAGATCCTTCGGCACAAGTGCCTCAGGACACTCCTGTCATTCTGAGCGAAAGCGAAGAATCTATTGACGTCACCGGAATCATCTTCGAGCATATCGGGGACGAGTACGAGTGGCACATCACCGAGTGGAAGGGCAGACCCGTCGCCATTCCGCTGCCCTGCATCGTGATAGACGACGGGGTGCATGTGTTCACCTTGCACCATGCGGCGGAGAACGGTTACACCCTGAACGGGGAGGGCAAACTGGTGAATGCCGCCACGGGAAAGCGTCCGCTGGACCTTTCCATCACCAAAAACGTGCTGTCGCTGATGATGAGCACGCTGCTGCTGCTGGTGGTCATCCTCCTCACTGCGCGCTGGTACAAAAAGCACGATGCGCTGAAGGAGGCCCCCACGGGCCTTGCCGCCGCCGTGGAGCCGCTGGTGATGATGGTACACGACATGGCGCGGGAGAACATCGGTGAGGATTACCGCAGGTATTCGCCCTATCTGTGCATGGCCTTCCTGTGGATTCTGCTGAACAACTTCCTGGGCATCATCCCGTTCTTCCCGGGCGGGGCCAACCTCACCGGCAACATTGCCATTACGCTGGTGCTGGCCCTGTGCACCTTCTTCACCGTGAACCTCACGGGGACCAAACACTATTATAAAGAAATCTTTGCCCCGGATGTCCCGGGCTTCCTGAAACCCGTCATGCCCGTCATCGAGCTGTTCAGCGCCCTCATGAAGCCGGTATCCCTCACCGTCCGTCTGTTTGCCAATATGCTGGCGGGGCACATCATGATTCTGTGCATAGTGTGTGTCATCTTCATCATGGCCAAATACGGTCCGCTCATGAGCGGAGGCATGACGCTGGTGAGCGTACTTTTCGGGGTGTTCCTGGATATTCTGGAGTGCCTGGTGAGCTTCATCCAGGCCTATGTGTTCACCATGCTCAGCTCCATCTATATCGGCCTGGCCCGACAGAAGGAAGAATGAGATTCTTCGCTTCGCTCAGAATGACAGATGGCTCAGAATGACAGATGGCTCAGAATGACAGATGTTGTCCATAAATGATTAACTTTTAATATTTTATATTATGATTTTAGCTACTTTGATTCTCCAGGCCGCCACAGGGGCCGCCCTCGCCAAGTTCGGTGCCGCCCTCGCTGCTGCCCTCGCTGCCGTTGCCGCAGCTTTCGGTATCGGAAAAATCGGCAAATCCACGATGGAATCCATCGCCCGCCAGCCCGAGAGTGCCGGCAATCTGCGCACGGCCATGATTATCGCCGCCGGTATGGTGGAAGGCGCCGCCCTGTTCGCCATCATTGTCTGCCTTCTCGTCGTCGTACTGAAATGAATCTGATTACTCCGGAATTCGGCCTTCTGTTCTGGATGGTCGTCATCTTCGGCATTGTGTTTTTCCTCCTGGCGAAGTTCGGCTTCCCGGTCATCACGGACATGGTGGACAAACGCAGCGCCAAGATTGCGCAGTCTCTCAGGGAGGCCGATGAAATCCAGGCCCAGATGGCCAGCTGGAAGGTAGAGCAGGCGCAAATGCTGGAGACAACCCGCAAGGAGCAGTCCCAGATGCTGCGCGAGGCCACCGAAACCAAGGCCCGGATTGTGGCCGATGCCAAAGCGCAAGCCCAGGCCGAGGCCGACAAAATCCTGGCGGAGGCCAAGCTCCAGATTGCCGCAGAGAAGGAGAGCGCCCTGCGCGACGTCCGTCGCGAAGTGGCCCTCCTGAGCGTCCGGGTGGCGGAGAAAGTGCTCCGTCACGAACTGTCCGACGAAGGCAACCAAAAGGTTTTTATCGACGAACTGGTGGATGAAGCCTCAAAATCCCAGATGCGTTCCTAAATGAACAGAGCCATTGTCATAACCCGCTACGCCAGGGCGCTCGTGAAGTATGTCCGCGACACCGGACATGGCGACATCGTGTGTTCCGAGGCCGAGACCCTGCTGCAGGCGCTCCGCTCCCTGCCCGACCTCCGGCGCATGGTCGGTGCCGCCGGAGACGTGGTGAGCGCGTTCGACAAGAAAAAACTGCTTCAGACGGCCCTGGGAAACCGGATGTCGCCGGAACTCAGCCGTTTCCTGACGCTGCTCAACAAAAATGGCCGTATGGAGCTGGCCGAGGACATCCTGCGGGATTTCGTGGACATGTACCACCGGAGCATCGGCATCCGGCGGGCGCACCTGACCACGGTCACCGAACCGTCGGAACGCCTGCTGCAGCGTCTGAAAGCGCTGGTCCGGCAGAAAACCGGGGATGATGTCATCATCGACGTGGATGTGGACCCGTCCATCGTGGGCGGTTTTGTCTTCGACATCGACGACTACCTCCTGGACGCCAGCGTCAAGCGTCAGCTGGACCTGATCCGCGAACAATTTATTGAACGAAACAGAAGAATAATCTAATGGCAAATACAACCCTGAAACCCAGCGAAGTCAGCGATATCCTGCTCGGGCAGCTCGAAGACATGAAAAACGATCTCCGCTTCGAGGAGATCGGCAAGGCCCTGCAGGTGAGTGACGGCGTGGTGCGCATCTATGGCCTGGACCATGCCGAGGCCGGCGAACTGCTGGACTGCGGCGGTGGATTGATGGCCGTGGTGATGAACCTGGAAGCCGACAATGTGGGCGCCGTCCTGATGGGGCCCACGGACCACGTGAAGGAAGGAATGGTGGTGCGCCGGACCGGCCGCATCGCCTCCGTCGGCGTGAATGACAATCTGCTGGGCCGTGTGATCGACCCGCTGGGCAATCCGCTGGACGGCCTGGGCCCCGTCGATGGGGAGAAGGTGGACATGCCGCTGGAGCGCAAGGCGCCCGGGGTCATTTTCCGCCAGCCGGTGTCGGAGCCGCTGCAGACGGGCCTCAAGGCCATCGACGCCATGATTCCCATCGGCCGCGGGCAGCGCGAGCTCATCATCGGAGACCGCCAGACAGGCAAGACGGCCATCGCCATCGACGCCATCATCAACCAGCGTTCCGCCTACGAGGCCGGAAAACCGGTGTACTGCATCTATGTGGCCATCGGCCAGAAGGGTTCCACCGTGGCGTCCATCGTGAAGACGCTGCGGGAGCACGGGGCCATGGATTACACCACGGTGGTGGCTGCCACGGCGGCCGATCCGGCGGCCCTGCAGTATTACGCTCCGTTTGCGGGGGCGGCCATCGGCGAGTATTTCCGTGACACGGGCCGCCATGCCCTGGTGGTGTATGACGACCTTTCCAAACAGGCCGTGGCCTACCGCGAAGTGTCCCTGATTCTGCGCCGCCCGTCCGGACGCGAGGCCTATCCGGGAGACATTTTCTATCTGCACAGCCGACTGCTGGAGCGCTCCGCCCGCATCATCGACCAGCAGGAGGTGGCGGCGCAGATGAACGACCTTCCCGCCGTCCTGAAAGACAAGGTGCGCGGCGGCGGTTCGCTGACGGCCCTTCCCATCATCGAGACGCAGGCCGGCGACGTGTCGGCCTACATTCCCACCAATGTGATTTCCATCACCGACGGCCAGATTTACCTGGAGCAGAGCCTGTTCAACCAGGGTGTGCGGCCGGCTGTGAATGTGGGCATCAGCGTGTCCCGCGTAGGCAGCAGCGCCCAGGTGAAATCCATGAAAAAGGTGGCCGGCACGCTCAAGATCGACCAGGCCCAGTGGGCCGAGCTGGAGGCCTTCTCCAAATTCTCCTCCGATGTGGACAAGGTCACGGAACTGGCGCTGGACAAAGGGCGCAAGAACAACCAGCTGCTCATCCAGCCCCAGTACAGTCCCATGCCGGTAGGGGAGCAGGTGGCCATTCTCTACTGTGGAACCCATGCGCTCATGCGGGATCTTTCCATCGCACAGGTCCGTCCTTTCCAGGAGGCTTTCCTGGACCGTCTCCGCGCCGCCCACAGGGCCGATGTCCTGGACCCCCTCGGTGAGGGAAAACTCACCCCGGAGATAGAACAGATCCTTGCCGAAACCGCCTCCTCCGTAATCCTGGCCATGAACTAACCCCTCCTGTCATTCTGAGCGAAGCCTGTCATTCTGAGCGAAGCGAAGAATCTAGCGAAGAATCGGTATGCCAACATTAAAGGAAATAAAAGGACGGATCGCGTCTGTGAAGAATACGCTGAAGATTACTTCGGCGATGAAGCTGGTGTCTTCGGCCAAACTGCGGAAGGCGCAGACCGCCATCGAGAACATGCGTCCGTACGAGCGGCAGCTGCAGCGCATCCTGGCTTCGGCCGGCGGTGACTCGTGCACGAAAACGGCCGATCGGGTGCTCGACGCCCCCCGCGCCGTCATCGCCATCGCTTCCAACTCGTCGCTCTGCGGCGGCTTCAACGCCAACGTCATCGCCAAGGTGCGTTCCGTGCGCAGGGAGGGCGACGCGGTGTATTCCATCGGCCGGAAAATGGCCGATGCCATGCGCAAGGACGGTTTCCCTTCACCGGAAGACTACACCGCCCTGTCGGAGCATCCTTCCTTTGCCCCGGTGGCCAGCCTGGCCGAAAAACTGGCCGTACAGCTGGAGGAAGGCAGGATTGCACAGGTGCTCATGGTCTATAACCACTTCGTTTCCACCGCAAAGCAGCAGCCGGTAGTGGAGGTGCTGATGGGCGCAGATCCTTCGGCACAAGCGCCTCAGGATGACACAAGCGCCGCGCCTCAGGATGATGCTGTCATTCTGAGCGACAGCGAAGAATCTTCCGACGTCATCATCGAACCATCCCGGCAGGAACTTCTGAAAGTGCTCCTTCCCAAGACGGTGAAACTCAAACTCTACGCAGCCCTTCTGGACAGCGCCGCCGCCGAGCACGCCGCCCGCACCGTGGCCATGCAGACGGCCACCGACAACGCCGAAAACCTGCTTGCCGAACTCACCCTCCAGTACAACAAGGGCCGCCAGCAAAAGATAACATCCGAAATTCTGGACCTCGCCGGAGGCCAGGCAGAAAATCAACAGTAGCATGAAAAACTATATCCAGACCAACCGCGAACGTTTCTTCGAAGAACTCTTCTCTCTTCTCCGCATTCCCTCCGTCAGCGCCAAGCCGGAGCACAAGGCCGACATGTACCGCTGCGCCACCCGCCTCACCGAACTCCTCAAAGAGGCCGGTGCCGACCGGGCCGACGTGTATGAGACCGCCGGCCATCCCGTGGTCTTTGGCAGCAAGGACATGGGGGCGGAAAAGACCGTCCTGGTCTATGGCCACTACGACGTCCAGCCCCCGGAGCCGCTGGAAAAGTGGCGCACAGACCCCTTCGAGCCCGTTCTGGGCAAGGACCCCGTGTCCGGGGAGGATGCCATCTATGCCCGTGGCGCCAACGACGACAAGGGCCAGCTTTTCATGCACCTGAAGGCTTTCGAGTTCCTGCTCAAGACCGGTCGGCTGAAGCACAACGTGAAGTTCATCTTCGAGGGCGAGGAGGAAATCGGCAGCCCGTCCCTCCCGGCTTGGGTTCAGGAGCACAAAGACCTCCTGAAGGCCGACGTCATCCTGGTCTCCGATACCACCATGATTTCCGAGAAGGTACCGTCCATCAACTGCGGCATGCGTGGCCTCGCCTATCTGGAAGTGACGGTGACCGGTCCCAACAAGGACCTCCATTCCGGCCATTACGGCGGCGCCGTGGCCAATCCCATCAACGAACTCTGCGCCCTCATCGCCTCCCTGCACGATGCCGACGGCCGCGTCGCCATCCCCGGCTTCTACGACGACGTGGTGGAACTGTCGGCCGATGACCGGGCCCTCCTGAACAAGGCGCCCTTCGACATGGAGGAGTACAAGAAGTTCCTGAACATCAACGAGGTGAAGGGCGAGAAGGGCTATACCACCCTGGAACGCACGGCCATCCGGCCTTGCCTGGATGTGTGCGGCATCTGGGGCGGTTATACGGGCACGGGCGCCAAGACGGTGCTTCCTTCCACGGCGCACGCCAAGCTGTCCATGCGGCTGGTTCCCTGGCAGACATCGGCCAAGATTACCCAACTGTTCAAGGAGCATCTGGAGCGCATTGCCCCGCCGTATGTAAAGCTGGACATCAAGCCTTGCGAAGGCGGCGACGGCTTCCTCATCCCGATCAGTTCCGCCGCTTACCAGGCGGCCTCCCGCGCCATGGCGGAGGTCTATGGCATCGAGCCGGTTCCCGCCCGCGGAGGCGGTTCCATCGCCATCCTTGCGTGCATGCAGAAGATTCTGGGAATCGATCCGCTCCTGATGGGCTTCGGCCTGGAGAGGGACACCATCCACTCTCCCAACGAGAGCTACCTGCTTCGCCAGTTCTTTGCCGGAATGGAGTCTATCGCCCTTTTCTACAAATATTATTAATTTTTTATCGCATTTTGCTAGAAAAGTGTTACCTTTATGCACTAAAACTAAGCAAAATGAAAGTGAGCGATCTCCTGAAGCCACTGGCCACATTCAAATTCTGGAAGGAACTTTTCATCATGACCTTCGGCATGTTCATCGCAGCGGCCTCGGTCTATTATTTCCTCATGCCCAGCAATCTCATCGTGGGCTCCATCACGGGACTTTCCATGGTGTTGTCCGAGGTGTTCACCCTGGCCGGCATTCCCATCAAGGTATCCGTGATGGTCACCATCATCAATGCCATCCTGCTGCTGCTGGCGTGGGTTCTCATCGGTGCGGAGTTCGGGGCCAAGACGGTCTATACGGCCCTGATCCTGGGTCCGCTGCTGGAGCTCTGGGAGAAGATTCTTCCCTATGAGCAGCTGTTGGAGCCCGGCCAGACATCGGTCATGGCCGATCCTTGGTTCGACCTCCTGTGCTTTGTGCTCGTTCTCAGCGCTTCGCAGACCATCCTGTTCAACATCAACGCTTCCACCGGCGGCCTGGATATCCTCGCGAAGATTGTGAACAAGTATCTGCACTTCGAAATCGGCACATCCGTCACGGTGGCCGGCGCCCTCATCTGCTGTACGGCTTTTGCCATCAATCCCTTCCGGATGGTGGTCATCGGCCTCATCGGCACCTGGATCAACGGCCTGGCCCTGGATTACTTCACGGCCAGCCTGAACCGACGCAAGCGGGTGTGCATCATTTCCTCCCAGTACGAGCGCATCCGCAAGTACATCATCGAAGAGCTGCAGCGCGGCTGCTCCCTGTACGATGTCACGGGCGGCTACAACGGCCATCACAATGTGGAAATCCAGGCCCTCCTCACCCAGGACGAGTTCGCCAGCCTGATGAGTTATCTCAAGGAGAACGACATCCACGGATTCATCACGGCCGGCAACGTGAGCGAGATTTACGGGGACTGGAATGCCAAGAAACGCAAAAAGAAAGCAAAATAAAATCATCGTTTATGTTTTGGCACGGTATTGGATATTACCGTGTCAGACATAAATATTGATACCTTACCATACTCGCCCGCGGCCAATTGTGACAATTCGCCTGCGGGCTTTTCTATTTATTCCAAATCGGCCAGGAGGGCTTGCAGGGATGTTCCGGGCACATAGTGGCGGGCCTGCCAGCCGGCCTGGAGGGCGGCATCCACATTGGTCCGGCTGTCATCCACGAAGAGGATTTCCCCGGGAGGGAGGCCAATCCGGCGCTGTACTTCCCGGTAGCATTCCTGCGTGGGCTTCATGAGTTTCATCTCCCAGGAAATGAACTGGCCTTTGAAGGCCGACTCCGGCTCGATGCCCGCCTCGCGGAAAAGCTCATACGTGCGGGCCATGGAAATGGGATTGTTGTTGGAAAGGAGATAAAGCGGATAACGGGCCGATAAGTTCTTGACGGCCTGCGCCGAAGTGTCCGGGACGCCGGTGAGGAGGGCGGCCATGGCGCGGTCCACATCGGCCCCGGTGCATCCCGGACGGGACTCCTGCAGGATGAGTTCGCGGAAACGCTCAGCGCGAAGGCGTCCGGCCTCCATCTCTCCATAGATGCCTTTCTGGTGGCTGGCATCCAGCAGTTCCGTGATGCGCTCAAAGCCCAGAATCTCCCGGAAAGCCCGGATGCAGCGGTTCAGGTCCAAATCTACCAGAACACCGCCAATGTCAAATACAATCGCTTTTACCATTTGCCTGCAAAGGTAAGCAGGAAACGCAAAATACACAATACTTGCCGTAAGGCAAAAATTGCCTATCTTTGCAGCATGTCGTTTTACTCCTTCTTCCGAATCAGCAAGCCGCGGGTGCAGAAAGTGCCGGCGGGGGAAGTGGAGGCTGCCTATAAGCGTCTGCGTTCCAGGACGTTCTGGGGCGTGACGGTGGCTTATACGTTATATTATGTGTGCCGGATGACGCTGGGCGTCGTGAAGCAGCCGCTCATCGACGGTGGCGTGCTCACGGCGGGGCAGCTGGGCATCATCGGATCGGCCTTCTATTTTGTCTATGCCGTCGGAAAATTCATCAACGGATTCATTGCCGATTACTGCAACATCCGCCGTTTCATGGCGGTGGGAATCGGCATATCGGCTTTGGTGAACCTGGTTCTGGGGGTGCTGGGCCTGTTGCACGGGCCGATGGGGCTGGGCTCCCTGCTGGTCCTCCTCACGTTCGCCGTCCTTTGGGGGCTGAACGGCTGGATGCAGAGCATGGGTTCGCCCCCCGGCACCATCAGCCTGTCGCGCTGGTATCCGCTTTCGCGCCGGGGCACCATGTACAGCATATTCAGTTCCACGCCGCAGCTCGGGAAAGCCGTCTCCATGATTATGACGGGCTTCATCGTGGCGGCCGTCGGCTGGCAGTGGGGCTTCCTGGCGGCGGCGGTGGCGGGCTTCATCGGCCTTGCCGTTTCGCTCATTTTCATTGCCGATACCCCCGAAAGCGAGGGCCTTCCCTCCGTGCAGGAACTCTCCGGCGAACAGGTGAGGCCGATGGACCAGAAACCGACCAGGGAGTTGCAACGGTGGGTTTTCCGTCATCCCGGCATCTGGGTCATTGCCGTCTCCACCGCTTTTTTGTACATTACCCAGCACGCCGTAAGCGACTGGGGAGTGCTTTTCCTTCAGAAGCAGAAGAGTTTTTCGCTGGAGCGGGCCACGCAGATTATCGGCCTGGCCGAAATCTTCGGAGTGGCCGGCAACCTCTGCGCGGGCTGGCTTTCCGACGTGGCGTTCCGGGGCAACCGCGTGCGGCCCGTGGTCCTTTCCGGTGTGCTGGCCGTCCTCTCCCTGGCCGGTTTCCTGTTCTGGGGCGGAGATTTTGCGATGAATATGGCCTTTGTGGCCGTGTTCAGCTTTGCCTTCTCGGTGGTATTCTGCATCGTGGCCGGCCTCATGGCGCTGGACTTTGTGCCGCGCAGGGCCACCGGCGCCGCCCTGGGTATCGTGGGCATCTCCAGCTACGCCGCCGCCGGCCTGCAGTCCATGACCAGCGGCTTCCTCATCGACGGTTTCGCTTCCGAAGGCATCTACGACTTCGGCCCCGTCTCCATCTTCTGGATTGTCGCCTGCCTCCTCGCCTTCGTCCTCCCCGTCCTCGGCTGGAAATACCTCAAGCACTAAGCCGACTCAGGGCATGCACATGCGCCAAACCGTGCTGTAGCTCTGGCACTCCTTGTATCTCTGGCACCCTCGCAACTCTGATCTCCTCGTGGCTCTTGCATCCCTTGCACCCCTCGTCCCTTTGCATACTCTTGCTCTGGCATCCCTCGTGTGCTTCAACTCTTGAAGCACACTTTGCGTCCTGGGTTGCCCTTATCGTGCTTCACCCCCCTGCCGGAACCCCGCCTCAAGCACACTTTCGCCTCTCCACACACCAAACCGTGCTTCAACTCTGGCACCCTCGCAACTCTGATCTCCTCGTGGCTCTTGCATCCCTTGCACCCCTCGTCCCTTTGCATACTCTTGCTCTGGCATCCCTCGCATCACTCGTTCCCTTGCATACTCTTGCTCTGGCATCCCTCGTGTGCTTCAACTCTTGAAGCACACTTTGCGTCCTGAGTTGCCCTTATCGTGCTTCACCCCCCTGCTGGAACCCCGCCTCAGGCACACTTTCGCCTCTCCACACACCAAACCGTGCTTCAACTCTGGCACTCTCGCAACTCTGATCTCCTCGTGGCTCTTGCATCCCTCGCACCCTTCGTCCCTTTGCATACTCTTGCTCTGGCACCCCTCGTGTGCTTCAACTCTTGAAGCACACTTTGCGTCCTGGGTTGCCCTTATCGTGCTTCACCCCCCTGCTGGAACCCCGCCTCAAGCACACTTTCGCCTCTCCACACGCCAAACCGTGCTTCAACTCTTGAAGCACAGATGCAAATACTTATCATGCTCTTGATTGTGCTGTGCGAAAATAGTAACAATCGGCTCCAAGCGTGCGTGGCAGAGAGTTGTGCCCTCATCAGACAAGTGCCGGAAACGGTTAACCATCATAGTGGCTGCTAATAAAATGATTTCCAGCGCGTTACGTATAATCCTCTGCGCAAAAAGTGCAGAGGATTATATAGAAACAACAGAGAATCAGCATGTTACCAGCCACCCCCCCCGTTTTCCCGTCCTGATTCAGGTTGACTTGGGTTTATAGATTATTACTGGTATAAGTTTACTTATTGTCGTTAAGACTGAGATCCTTATGACAGTCAGGGGTTGACTGGAAGCCGGAATGTCCTTGGTGCGCGGTGGCGGCATCGCTAAATCAAGGGCCGGAGCACGGCGGACTTGTATCGCAGGGTGAGGTACAGGGTGCGGATGGCCAGGTGGGTAAAGTAGGCGGCCATGAGGATGTGGAGGGCCGTTTCCGGGGAGGGGCTTCCCACGCTTCCGGCGTTGAAGGCATCGGCCAGCCATCGGCCGGCAAACCACATTGCAAAAAAGCCTACGGCGCATAGTAAGGTGCTGTTTCTGAGGTCTTTGGATGCAGTTGCGCCGATAAAAATGCCGTCCCAGATAAAGGCGGGGTAGCCGATAAGCGGCATCAGCAGGAGCCATGGGATGAATTGTCGGCCCGCTTCCACCACCGAGTTGTCAGAGGTCATAAGGCGGAAAAGGGGCATGCCGCCCAGACCGTAAACCAGCATGAAGGCTGCCGCCAGGCCAAAGCCCCAGGCAAAGGTTCCCCGCACGGTGGAACGGACGCCGTCGGTAGAGCGTTCGCCGATGAATCGGCCCGTCAACGCCTCGCCGGCATAGGCGAAACCGTCGGTGAAGTAGCTGAAAACCATGAGAAACTTCATGAGGATGGTGCTGATGGCGAGCATCAGGTCGCCAAGCCGCGCACTCAGGACCGTAAAGCCGATATACACTGCAATCATCCCCACCGACCGCAGGAAAAGGTCCCGGTTCAGGGTGAAGAAACTGGGCCGATGGACGGATGAAATTGCAGCCGGACTCGATGTGGCGGACGCAGGAGCCTCCGGTGCCTCAGGAACCTTGGGAGTTTCGGGAGTATTGGGAGTTTCGGGAGCCTCCGGTGCTCCAGGAATCGGAACTTTTGCGGTTGCCCCTGAAGAAGGGTGGCCGGTAACTTTCTGATTGTCAATGTTTTCCGTATAATCCTCTGCGCAAAAAGCGCAGAGGATTATAAGCAAGTGGCTCAGGGATAGGTGTTTACGTGCCACCAGTAGTGCGAGGAGGAGGCCGGTCCATTGGGCGATGACGGTGCCCCACGCCACTCCAGCAAAGCCCAGCCCCGGAACGAGCACCCCGCCGGCCGGGGCTACGATGCCGGAGCCGAGTGCCGCAAGGGTGCTGCCGGCCGGGGCTACGATGCCGGAGCCGAGAGCTGCAAGGGTGCTGCCGGCCGGGGCTACGATGCCGGAGCCGAGTGCTGCAAGGGTACCGCCGGCCGGGAGTGCAAGTCCGAAGGCGAGGAGTACGGAGAGCAAGATGTTTACGCCGTTCACCCACAGGTCCACCAGCATGGGGCTGAGACTATCCTGCAAGCCGATGAACCACCCTTTGAAGGCAAAAAGTGAAAGGGTGGCCGGCGCGGCCCAGATGCGGATGTAGAAGTATTGGGTGGCCAGCGTGCGGACTTCGGGGGAACACTGCACGACCAGGAATGCCAGTTGCACGACCACCCATTGCAGCGCAACGAGAGCCAGGCCGGAGAGTGCCGCAATCCGCAGCGCCCGCCCCAGTATGGAAACAATCTCCGGAGCATTTTGGGCCGATCTCGCCCCAGACGCGGTGCCCGGGCTGCCGGCATTGAGCCGTCCGTAGGCCTGGGCGGTAAGGCCTCCGGTGCCGGCGCGGAGGAAACCGAAGTTCCAGTACAGGAGGTCGAAGAGCATCGTCCCCACGGAGATGCCGCCGATGAGCGCCGCCCCGGAAACACCGCCGGTTGTGCCAAGGTGCCCAACCACGGCGATATCCGCCATCCCGACCAGCGGAACGGTGATATTGGCGAGGATACTGGGCCCGGCCAGCCGGAGTATTTCCCTGTTCAGTTTCATGGCCATAGATTCTTCACTTCGTTCAGAATGACCCCCCTTCATTCAGCATGACACCCTTCGTTCAGAATGCCCCCCCTTCATTCAGCATGACCCCCTTCATTCAAACAACCCTTCATTCAGCATGCCGGGGCGCTCTATCGAAACTTCTTGTCTTCTTCCAGCATGCCCAGGTAGGAGCCGTAACGCTCCGGGGAGATGAGTCCCCTGTCCACCGCCTCCTTCACGGCGCAGCCGGGCTCGTGCGTGTGCGTGCAGGGCGTGAAGCGGCACCCCTCGGCCGCCTGCAGCATTTCCGGGAAATAGCGTGCAATCTCCTCCTTCTCCACATCCACCAGGCCGAAGCCCCGGATGCCCGGGGAGTCAATCACGAAACCGCCGGAACAGAGCGGGTACATCTCATACAGGGAAGTGGTGTGTTTCCCCTGCAGATGAACGGTCGAGATGGCGCCGATCTTGGGATCCAGCGTCGGGTCCAGCGCCTTGATAAGGGACGATTTCCCTACGCCCGACTCTCCGGAAAAGAGGTTCACCCGCCCCCGGCAGCTCTCCCGGATTTCCTCAATTCCTGTCCCTTCCGGCACCGAGGCTTCAATCACCGGATAGCCTGCCTTCTCGTAAATGGAGCGGAAACGGGCGATTTCCTCCGGGGCCAGTTCCCGGTACAGGTCCGTTTTGCTCAGTACGATGGTGGCGGGGATGCCATAGAGTTCGCAGGTGACCAGGATCCGGTCCAAGAAAGGAAGTTTGACTTCCGGAAAATACAGGGATACAATGAGATACGCCCTGTCGATATTGGCGGCGATGATATGCGCCTGCCGCGACAGGTTGGTGGAGCGGCGGATGAGGTAGTTGCGCCGGGGCAGGATGTCGGTGATGACACAGCCGTCCTCATCGGCCTGATAGCGGACACGGTCTCCCACGGCGACGGGATTGGTGACGACGTTTTCCTTGAGGCGGATTTTTCCGCGCAGCACCGCAGGAAAAAGGTCCCACGCAGGCAGCTCCGACAGCAGATAGTGGCTGCCGGCGTTCTTCACGACCGTTGCTTCCCCGCTTCTCATGGGTCCGACAGGATCAGCGCTTCCCGCAGAAACGGTTCCAGCAGATCGGCATAGTGCGTCATGCCCCTGTCGGTAAAATGGACACCGTCCACAAAGTCTTCCTGCTGTGTCATTCCAAAGGAGTAAACATAGAAAAGACGCTTCTCTCCGGCTGCCACCAGGCGCTCGTAGAGGGCTTTCTGTGCCGCATTTCTGCCGGACACTTCAGCGGCGACGGCCTGGTCCAGGACCGAATGGGAAAAATGGGGATCTTCCACAAAAATCACCGGCACGTCGGGATGCGCTTCCCGGAGAATCCGGAAAAAGGTCTCGCCCCTTTCCTCAATCTGGCCTTCCGATGCGTTGGGGACATAGTCCAGCACAAAGACGGAAGGATCCGGCACCGAAGCCATCAGCCGGGCAATCTCGTAGTCCAGATGGGCGTTTCCGCTGAAGCCGAGGTTGATGACCGTGCGGTCCAGCCGGCGGGCCAGGATGTTGGTATGGGCCATCCCGGGACGGGAAGCGCAGCCTCCCTGCAGGATGCTGGTTCCGTACATCACCAGGGGCTTTTCCGAAACCGGGCTGTCCAGTTCCGGCCGATAGAGGGCATACCCTTCCGGAACCCCCAGTTCCAGTGAAAGCGTTTCGTCATACAGTCCCAGATACAGCATATATTCCCGCATGGCGGGCTGCATGTTGCCCACCAGCCGCACTTCATACTCCTTCCGGGCGCCTGTCGCTTTCCCAAAGCCGGAGCGAAGGTATTTCCACGCTCCGTCCAGATGGACGTACAGGTCCAGCCCTCCGGTGCCGCAGTCGGTCATGTGGGGCATGTGGTGGCCGGTATTGCTCCACCGGGCATGGATTTCCGGCGCATCGGTGCGGAAGCGCACGTACAGGCCGGCCGAATGGATGCCGAGGTTCCATAAAGAAGTCCGCACCACGCCCTCCAGGGAGGCCGGAAGCCGGCGGTACCCTTCCGTCTGTGCAGCCTTTCCGTACAGCGGAAGGGCCGATGCGTCCGTATAGACTACCTGGCCCCAGAGTCCTGTGCAGGAGGCCAGCAGGATCAAGCTTAAAAGAAATCGTTTCATACTATTTTCCTCTTCCGCCGGCACGCACGAGCGAGCGGATATGTTGATTCAGTTTGTCATCGGCCGTCAGGCTCTCCAGCGTGCAGTGCATACGGTAGCGCCAGTAATAGCGCGGAATGGCCGGCACGTTGATGCGCTCGTCGGCCGGATTGCCGTTGTAACGGACCTCTCCGTCGGTGGCGAGCCAGTCCTGCAGGGGCAGGATGGCCAGCATGGCGGGCGATTTCATATGCTGGGCCACAATCAGATCGGCCACCCAGGGCTCGCAGAAATAGGGGGCGTCTCCCTCACAACCGAGCACTTCGTTGTAGTAGCGCTGGGTGAGGGCGCGGTCCTCTTCCCACCAGGCGCGGAGCGGCGAGGTGTCGTGCGTGCCCGTGGCGCAGACGCACCAGTACGGATAGCGGTCCGGATGGCCGAAGGCTTCCTTCGGGTCCTTGGGCATGCGCTGGATTTCCAGGGAAAGGATGTTGAGGCTGTCCATGACGGAGGCCACGCAGGCGGGAATCATGCCCAGGTCTTCGCCGCAGGCAAGCATGCCCGTGGAACGAAGGAGGGCCGGGAGTTTGCGGAGGGCGGTGTCCCGCCAGAAGTCGTCGTGGCGGTGCCAGAAGAAGTCTTCGCTCAGCTGCATGTAGCGCTGCTTGAGGTGGTCCGGCAACCAGGCGAAGCGCCGGGTCTTTTCTCCGGCGATGCGGGGGTGCCAGCAGTCGGCCCTCCGGGGGTCTTCCACGAAGAGGGTGTCCGTCCCGTCCGCGTCGCCGGGGTTGAAGCCCATGGCGCGCAGTTCGTCTCCGCTGTAGGGCAGCGCCGGGTTGAAGTGGCCCATGAGGCCGCTCTTGTGCGGAACGGGAATTTCCCAGATGCGGAAAAATCCCAGGACGTGGTCAATGCGGAAGGCGTCGAAGTATTCTGCCATTTTGCCCATGCGGGCTTTCCACCAGGCATAGCCGTCCTTGGCCATTTCTTCCCAGTTATAGGTGGGGAAGCCCCAGTTCTGGCCGTCCTCGGCGAAGGCGTCCGGCGGAGCGCCCGCCTGGCTGTCCATGTGGAAGAGTTCCGGGTGCTGCCAGGCATCCACGCTCTGGCGGCTCACGCCGATGGGGAGGTCTCCCTTGAGGGCCACCCCGTGCAGATGCGCATACTGCACGGCTTCCTTGAGCTGGCTGTCCAGCAGGAACTGGACATAGCAGTAGAAGCCCACTTCCTGGGCGTGTTCATCGGCAAAAGCCTGCACTTTTTTGGCGTTGTAGGTGCCCAGCTGCTTCCAGGTGCCGAATTCCGGCGTGCCGTTCAGGTCTCTCAGGACACTGAAGACGGCATAGGGGAGCAGCCATCCCCGGTTGGCATCGACAAAGGTCTTGTACGGGGCCGATGCCAGCGTGTCCCGCCCTTTGGCGCCCTTGTAGAGTTTGCGGAGCATTTCCAGCTTGGCGCTGTTCACGGCCTCGTAATCCACGGCCGGAAGCGCCTCCAGCTCCGCTTTCCGTGCCTTGTAGGCGGCGTCCTGGCGCACACCGGCGGCAGGAAGGTGTACGAACTGCGGATGCAGGGCGAAGGAGCTCACGGCGTTGTAGGGATACGAATCCTGCCAGGAGTGGGTCATGGTGGTGTCGTTGATGGGCAGGAGCTGGATCACGCTTTGTCCGGCCTGGACGGCCCAGTCCACCAGATGCCGGATGTCGTTGAATTCTCCCACGCCGAAGCTGTCCTCACTGCGGAGCGAGAACACGGGAACGGCCACGCCGACACCGCGCCAGGGCTCCGTGGGGAAGCGGGGATCCAGGTCTGCGATGATGAGCTGGGTGTTCTTGGGAGGAATTTCTGCAAAGAAGTGATTGGGCCCTTCTTCCCACAGGCGGATTTTCCCGGTCTTGGTGTCCACGATGACGAATTTGTATTCCATGGGCTCCGTGATGTCCAGGGTGATGAACCACCAGGGGAAGCCCTCGTCCGTCATCAGCTGAACGTTCTTCCAGTTGCCCAGCAGTTTGCCCGAGCCCACGATGCCCACGGACTCGTGGCTTCGCACTTCGGGGGCGGCGATGCGGATGCAGATGTTTCCCCGGTCCGGGCTCCCGTTCTGCCGGTTGCGGAAAGATGCCCCGGAGGGACGGCGGAAGATGACCTCGTTGAAAGCCGATGAATAGAAGGCCGAATTGGACGGACGCTCCTGCCAGCGCGACCGGATGATGATGTTTTTCTGGGCCACCGGGGCTTTGAAACGGTGGGCGCGCCATTCGCGCTTCACCACCTTTCCGTCCCGGACGAGCTCGAAGGTGTAATCGTCTCCGTCATGGAGTTCCCGTCCGGTGAGCATGATCTGCCACAGGCCGCCGAAGGAGTAATCCATCACGATGCGGCGTCTGCCAACCCTAAGATGGATGCTTTCTCCCCACTGGGTATGATACTGTAGTTGAATTTTGATAGTCATATTTTCAGTGTTGATTTGTCAGAAGTTGCATAGCAAGTTAACAAATTTAGTGAAAGGGACGCAAATAGACAAACGGACCGGGACACTTTTTTCCGAACAGTGCAGATATTGCGATGAAATGAAAAAAGCAGTACCTTTGCAAGGTTATGGCACACAGCGATTGGAAAGACCGTCTGGGCGTGGTGTTTTCCACCAATCCGGACTTTCAGTACACCACGGAAC
This sequence comes from uncultured Bacteroidia bacterium, assembly GCA_902794005.1. Lineage (GTDB taxonomy): Bacteria > Bacteroidota > Bacteroidia > Bacteroidales > UBA932 > Cryptobacteroides. Next base: position 13,188 of record CADBFO010000018.1, on the reverse strand, counting down.
AGGAGGCGGAGGCAGAGACCCTTCCGCCTTCCCGGCAAAGGCTCATCGTGGGAATCGACCGGCGCAACCGCGGCGGCAAGCAGGTCACGCTGGTGAGCGGTTTCGTGGGCCGGGCCGATGACCTGAAGGAACTGGGCCGAACGCTCAAAACCCGCCTCGGGGTGGGCGGCAGCGCCAAAGACGGGGAGATCACCATCCAGGGAGATTTCCGCGAAAAGGTGACGGAACTCCTCCAGTCTCTGGGTTACAACGCTAAACGGGGGAACTGATGTGGCAGGACTTGTTCCAGAGCGGTAGCCTTCTGCTTCCGGAAAGCCCTTCGCCGGCCGTCCTGCCGGCGGAGACCGGTCTTCCTTTGCCGGTCAAAATCCTGACGCTGGTTTTCGTCTTGCTGCTGCTGATGCAGTTCAAGCGCTTCTTTTCCCTGGTTCCCTCCCTTTGGGACAGCGTTTTCCGTGCCCGCGGCAGTTTCCAGCTGGAAAACAGTTACCGTCTCAGCCATGACCGCACCGTCCTGGCCCATACCTTCCTCCTCCCGGCCGTGCTCCTGGCTTTCCGCTACCGGCTGTATGACCCTGCTTTTCTGCAGGGCGTGGGGGACCGCATGTACTTGGTCTGGGTGGTCGGAGTCATCCTGGGTTACATCTTGCTCCGCCTGCTGATGTTCCTGATTCTGAAACCCCGCCGCAACCACGACAATTATCACTTGTCCGGACGCATCAGTTTTACTTTCTTCATCCTCCTCATGCTGCTGGTTCTCGTGACGGTCGGGCTGTGCGTGCTGTTCGGCGTCAACGACGTTACAATCAGGTATTTAATCTATGCGGAGTGCGCGTTTGTGTATTGTGTTTTCCTGATACGGCGTGCACAAATTCTTTCACTGTTTTGCAATCCTTTCCGAACTTTTTTGTACCTTTGCGGCCTGGAATTTTTCCCGACTGCACTGCTGGTTGTTTCGGCAGTGGTTTTGTAGAGTAGTGAAGCGTATAAAATGAACATCAAGAAAATCCTGATTTCTCAGAATGCTCCCCGCATTCTTTCGCAGTACCAGGCTGTGAGTGAAAAGTTTGGAGTCAGCTTTGATTTCCGTCCGTTTTTCAAGATAGAGCCCCTGACGTCCAGAGAGTTCCGCGCCCAGCGGATCAATGTATTGGATTATACGGCCGTCGTATTTTCCTCCCGTCACGCCATCGATGCTTTTTTCTCCCTGGCCGAAGAACTCCGCACCAAAATTCCCGAGACCATGAAGTACTTCTGCACCACGGAAGCCGTGGCCATGTATCTGCAGAAGCATATCGTTTACCGCAAGCGCAAGATTTTCTTCGGAACCGGCACCCCTGAGAGCGTAGTGGCCCTCATCGGCCCCAAGCACAAGGGAGAGAAGTTCCTTATCGCCATGTCGGATTCCTCTTCGTCCGAGGCCCTTACGTCCCTTTTCACCGCCAATCACCTCCAGTACGCCACCGGTGTCTTCGTGAAGTCGGTGAGCCAGGACCTCAAAGACCTCGACCTCAAATCCTACGACATGGTGGTCTTCTACCATCCGGCCGACGTGAAGTCTCTCCAGGAGAATTTCCCGGACTTCCGCCAGGAAGAGATGAAGATGGTCTCCTATGGCCGCTCCATCGTACGGGCCATGGAGGAGGCCGGTCTCCGGATTGATGTGAAGGCTCCGTCTCCCGAGGCGCCGTCCGTCGCATCGGCCATCGAACTGTATCTGAAGAGTTTGGCTTAATGGATGCTTCTTTTCCCAAGTCCGAGCGCCTCTGCGGCAAAACAGCCGTCGAGGCTCTTTTCGAACAGGGGAAAAGCGTCCAGGCGGGCTGCCTTCGCTGCCGTTACCTCCGTCGCGGGGAAGGGGAGAGCGAGTCTCGCGTGGTGATTTCCGTTCCCAAGCGGCATTTCAAACGCGCCGTGAAGCGGAACCTTCTCAAACGCCGGATCCGCGAGAGTTATCGTCGGCAGAAGTCTTTGCTGGAAAGTGCCGCGGACATGCTTTTTGTCTATACTTCCCGCGAAGTGCTGCCCTACGAGACCGTTTACGAAGATATGACCCGTGTTCTGGAGGCCCTGCGATGAACCCGACGATCAAGAAGATCCTCATTTTCCCGGCCGTTGTCCTGATTAAATTCTATCAGGTCTGCATCAGTCCGTTCACGCCGCCTTCCTGCCGTTTCACGCCCACCTGCTCGCAGTATGCGCTGGAGGCGTTCCGCAAACACGGCCCCCTCAAGGGCCTTTATCTTACCGTCCGCCGTCTTCTCCGCTGCCATCCCTGGGGCGGGAGCGGATATGATCCTGTACCGTAATGCCCAAGAAAGAGAGAATCCAGGAAATGTTCGACGGGATTGCCCCGTCATACGACCGGCTCAACCACCTCATGTCCCTGAATGTGGACCGCCTGTGGCGCCGTTATGCCCTGAAGGAGATTGTGGACGGAAGCGTCCAGCAAATCCTGGATGTGGCCTGCGGAACGGGTGACAGCACCATTGCCATCGCCAAGGCCGCCGGTCCCGGTTCCCGCGTCATCGGGGCCGATATTTCCGAAGGCATGATGGCGCTCGTGATGGAAAAAGCCGCCCATGAGGGGGTGCACGACCGCATCCGCCTGAAGGTGGCCGACGGTGAGAACCTTCCTTTCCCGGAGGACGCCTTCCACCGGGTTACCTGTGCTTTCGGCATCCGGAATTTCGAGCACAAGGAACAGGGGCTCAAAGAGTTCCTGCGGGTGCTCAAGCCTTCGGGCAAGGCGGTCATTCTGGAACTGTCCGTCCCCCGGAACAAAGTGCTCCGGCGCCTGTACGACCTTTATTTCTTGCACATCCTTCCCTGGGTGGGCGGGAAAGTCTCCGGAGACAAGGCCGCCTACCGGTATTTGCCGGCATCGGTCCATGCCTTCCCTGCGCCGGAAGTTTTCTGCGCCATGATGCGCGAGGCCGGTTTCCGGGATGTCCGCTGCCGGTCGTTCACCTTCGGCCTGTGCCGGATGTTCGTCGGCCGGAAGAATTCATAAAAAATAAGTATATTTGCAGACTTTGTGAAATCCTAAACCCAAACTGATATGTCCAATTATTTCTATGACATGCTCCCGAAGGAGGAGTTTGAGAGAATCCCCTACCTCCCCACCATGGGAGAATTCGTGAACTGGTTTGCCAAGGAATATGCCGATATGCCGGCCGTCAGCGACCAGGTAAACACCATCACTTACGCAGAATTCGGAAAACGGATTGCCCGCCGCCGGGCTTTCATCGGCAGCCTGGGCCTTCCGAAGGGCGCCCACATCGCCATCATGGACCGCAACAGCCTGGACGCCGTGGAACTTTTCCTCGCCGTCACATCGGCCGGATATGTGGCCATGAATTTCCCTCCGTCCCTGCCGGAAATGGCCGTGGTCGGTTCCTGCATGAAATTTGACATTGCCGCCATCTTCGTCCGCGACGAATTCAAGCCCCTCACCGCCAAGCTTCAGGGCGTGAAAGTGCTCTCCACCACGGAGACCGCCGAGACGGAGGCCCCTGTGGCCGATATCGACCCGGAAAGCCCCGCCGCCATCTTCTTCACCGGCGGTACCACCGGTTCCCCGAAGGGCGCCGTCCTGAGCCACCGTGCCCTCATGAGAGGCAATTACAACGCCGTCTTCAAGCCCGGCCATGTGATTGGCGTACACCGTTACGTGGGCCTGCTGCCGCTGAGCCATGTGTTCGGCCTTGTCGCCGGCACCATGGGCTGCTTCTATAGCGGCAACCTCTGGTACTCCTGCGAAGACATGAAAGCCACCGTGGGCAAGCTTCCCGCGCTCAAGCCCACCGTCCTGGTCATCGTTCCCGGTATCTGCGACATCCTCGCCGGCCTGGTGAAGATGTACGGTCCCCAGTTCCTGGGCGGCAGCCTCCGCATGATTATCGCCGGGGCCGCCAACGTGCCGCCGCGCCTGGTGGATATCTTCTCCAAGCTGGGCGTGGAATTCTGCTTCGGCTACGGCCTGACGGAAGGCGCCAACCTCACATCGGCCAATGCCGACGCCATCACCCATCCCACCTCCATCGGCAAGATTTATCCCGGCCAGGAGACCAAGATTGTGGACGGCGAGCTCTGGATCAAGGGCGACAACGTGTTCTCCGGCTACTACAAAGATCCCGAGAAGACGGCCGAGGCCCTTACGCCCGACGGCTGGCTCCGCACCGGAGACCTCTGCCATTTCGACGAGGACGGCTTCCTGTACATTACCGGCCGCATCAAGAACCTCATCATCCTTTCCAACGGTGAGAATGTGAGCCCCGAAAGCCTGGAAGAGCCCTTCTATGCCGATCCTTGCGTCCGCGACGCCATGGTGAAGGAAGACAATCTGAACGGCGGCAGCGTGATTGCCATCGAGATTCTTCCGTTCATGCCCGCTTTCGACGGCAAGCCCTGGGAAGAAGTGGAAGCCTACATGAAGGCCCTGGTGGATAAAGTCAACGCCACCCTTCCCACCACCCATCAGATCCGCAAAGTAACCGTGCGCACGGAAGATTTCAAGCGCACCGGCAGCATGAAGGTTTCCCGCGTATGACCCGTGAAGACATCTTCGCCGGCCTCAAGGAGGTGATCGGCATCATCCGTCCCAATACGGATATCAGCCAGGTGAATTTCGAAACGGAACTGGTCCGCGATCTGGGCATCGACTCCCTGTCCATGATGCTTCTGGCCCTTGCCGTGGAAGAAAAATTCAAGATGCGCTTTGACCCTGCGGCCCCCATGCCCACTACGGTGGGAGAGGTCTGCGATACCGTCCTCAAAGCCCTGTAACTGAGAACAGGCAGCCCTGAGTTTCCATAAGGGGCCGACCAGACAATAGATTCTTCGGCAGGAGAACCTGCCTCAGAATGACAGAGATTACTTCGGAATGACGGAGGGTTCTTCTTTATGACAGAGATTACTTCGGAATGACGGAGGGTTCTTCTGTAAGACAGAGGGTTTTTCTGTATGACAGATTTCCTCGGAATGATAGAAGGTTTTCTCTGTATGACATGAGGCTGTCATTCTGAACGAAGTGAAGAATCTGTCTGGTCGGCCCCTTTGGCCTGCCTGCCCGAGTGTGCTTCAACTCTTGAAGCACGCTTTGGCCTCCCCGTTGTCAATATCGTGCTTCACCCCCTCGTCGGCACCCTGCCTGAAGCACATTATCGGCCTTCCACACGCAAAACCGTGCTTCAACTCTTGAATATCGGGTTTTATGATCTTGGTGAACGCTGTTTTTTGTTTTGTATTTCCTGATTTCCTATTTTTGTAAAAATGCGTTAACAATATCCCTGTTCAAAAGAGGGACGGGATGCGATGTGCCCTTGGAATTTATAATGATTTTAAAAAGCGAATGATCATGGAAACGATTAATTCTCAAATCCTATACGATGCTATTTCTATAGATGAAGATGGAAACTATTGTTTTTGCAAAACAGCGAAGAAACCATTTTTGCAAGTGCTAAAGGACATTTTTATTAATCGTCTGCTAATCGCGTATCCTATTCTGATTGCGGCGTATGTGTTCTGGTTCACGATAGCTTATTTGGTTACGGGGGAATCATTGACGTCCCATGCGTTCAGTATAGCACTCTTTCCTCTCTTGCTTCTTCCCTTTTTTCAAATCTTCTATTATTTCGAATGGCATAAAAACGTAACGATCCATAAAGGGACCATTGTTTTATTATTCTTTAGTGGGAAACAATGCGAGATAACATACAAATGTAAAGGCACGAATCATAAAAGAATAAAGGTGCTGGATCTGGTCTCCGAAGAGTCTGGGAACGCGATTTATGATTACTTCACCAAAGAAAAAGGTGAAATAATTACAGGTCGTAACGGTATGGGGAAGGAGAGTCGGCGTTTATTCAAGATCAGCTTTTATTCAGGCTGTGTCCTGATGGTCGCAACATCTATTCTTGCAATAAGCCGCATACTCATGCCCTGGCCGCTTTTGGCCGTTCTTTTGGTGCCGACGGCAATCATAACAATAATCAGTTTTGTTAAGATGCGATAGGGCACCCGTCAAGGCTTTATGGTTCAGAAGCAGATGGCGAGGATGAATCGCTGAGGATGTCCATCACATAACTTCTCCGGCGCTGGTAGGGCTTGGGGTCGTACGGGCCGAAGAGGGTTTGCACCTTGTGGTTGTCTTCCAGCTGGGGGTTCAGCAGGAGTCGCTTGATGCCCAGGCGAATGTAGTTTTCGTGGAGGTATTTGAACATCAGCAGGGCGGCCCCCTTGGCCTGGTACTCCGGCAGGACGCCGATCAGGAGGCCTTCGGCCACATGGTTGCGCCTGGCGTTCAGGAGCGGCAGGATGTGCATCCAGCCGAAGGGGAAAATGCGTCCCTTGGCCTTCCGTACTCCGGCCGATATGTGCGGCATGGTCACCGTAAAGGCCACCAGCTCATCTTTTTCGTTGACCACGAAAGCCACCATGTCCTTGTTCATGACGGGAACATACTGCTTCACATAGCCGTCAATCTGCTCTTCGCTCAGTTTGGTGTACTCATACAGCGGGGCGAAGGCATCGTTCAGCACATGGAACATCTCGCGTCCGCGGCGGGCCATTTCCTTCATGTTCCGGGCACGGAAAATATGTACGCCGAAGCGGTCCTCCACCGTGGAGGCCAGCTGCATCATGGGCGGGAGTTCGTCCGTGAATTCGATATAGCGCTGGGTCCAGTCCACATCCTTCACGAATCCCATCCTTTCCAGGAACGCCGGATAATAAGGGTAGTTGTAGATGACGGTGAAAGGGCTTTCGTTCTCGAACCCTTCCACCAGGAGGCCTTCGCGATCCATGTCGGTGAAGCCCAGGGGGCCTTTCACCCGGGTGCATCCCCGCTCCTTGCCCCAGGCGACAGCCTTGCCGATGAGGGCCTCGGCCACTTCGTAATCCTCAATTACGTCGAACCAGCCGAAGCGGACCGTATTCTCTTTCCATTTTTCGTTGGCCTTGCGGTTGATGATGGCGGCGACGCGGCCGGCCACCTTGCCGTCTTTATAGGCCAGGAAAAGCTCCCGTTCGCAGAAGGAGAGGGAGGGATTCTTGTCCCCCAGCGCCTTGAATTCGTCGTCTTCGAAGGAGGGAACCCATTTGTCACAGTCTTTATATAGGCCGATGGGAAAGTCAATGAAAGCTTTGAGCATTTTCTTCCCTTTGACGGGAACAATGCGGATTTCGGATGACATAAATAGTAGGTTTTAGTCTAAAAGCCCACAAATGTAGTCATTTTTTTGCTAACTTTGCCCATTATTGACATTGTATGGAACAGAAGCTCTTTAACAAGTGGAACCGGATTGTGGGATTGGTGGTGCTGGCCATTGCCTCGCTCACCTATCTCTCCACCATAGAACCCACCGCCTCCTTCTGGGATTGCGGAGAATTCATCGCCTCATCGTACAAACTGGAAGTGGGTCACCCCCCGGGAAACCCCGTGTTTCAGTTGATCGCACGCTTTTTCACCATTCCGGTGAGCCCTGAGCATGCAGCCATGGCCGTAAATGCCATGAATGCCATCCTGAGCGCCCTCACCATCTTCCTGCTGTATTTGACCATCGTCTTTTTCGCCAGGAAACTGATGGGGACGGACCGGCTGTCCACGGGGCAGGCGATCGCGGTCTTCGGCTCCGGCGCGGTGGGCGCCCTGGCCTACTGCTTCTCCGACACCTTCTGGTTCAGCGCCGTGGAGGGAGAGGTCTATGCCATGTCCTCGCTCTTTACCGCCCTGGTCTTCTGGGCCATGTGCAAGTGGTACGACCAGGCCGACCGGCCCCACGCCAACCGCTGGATCGTGCTCATCGCCTTCCTGATGGGCCTGAGCATCGGCGTGCACCTGCTGAACCTCCTCACCATCCCCGCCTTCGTGTTCATGTATTACTACCGTATGAACGAAGGCAAAAAACTGCCCTTCAAGAGGCTCCTGGGTATTTTTGCCATCGGCGTGGTCATCGAGTTCCTGCTGGTGTACATCTTTATCCCGTACCTTCCCAAGGTGGCCGCCTTCTTCGACCGGCTCTTTGTGAACGGTCTGGGCCTGCCGTACAACAGCGGCGCCCTGTTCTTCCTGGTGGCCCTGCTGGCCCTCTGTTTCTGGTCGCTCTTCGCCACGCTCAAGAAGGGGAAGGTGTTCTGGAATACGGTGATGCTCTGCGTCACCACCCTGGTGATGGGCTTCTCGCTCTTTGCCATCGTGATTATCCGTTCCAGCGTGAAAACCCCTACCAACGAGTATCAGCCGGACAATGCCTATACCCTGGTGCGGTATCTGAGCCGGGAGCAGTACGGCTCCACGCCGCTTCTGTACGGTCAGTACTATGATGCTCCGTACGACCTCAAACAAGGAAAATACTGGGCTCCGCTCAATGGAAAATACATCCATGCCGACGCTCCGGCCGATGCGGATTATCTCCCCGAAGGCAAGATGCTTTTCCCGCGCATGTGGTCCGGGACGGATCCCCGCTACACCGATTTCTACGAGCAGTACACCCAGGGCAAGGGCACGCGGGTGAAGGGCGCCAAGCACCGCAAGCCCAGCTTCGGGGCCAACATGGCGTATTTCATCGACTATCAGCTCAACTGGATGTACTGGCGCTACTTCATGTGGAACTTTGTGGGCCGCCAGAACGATATTCACAGCCCGCTCCCCGGCAATGTCTTCAACGGCAACTGGGAAAGCGGCATCGCCTTCCTGGACAATCTCCGGCTGGGAGACCAGTCGGACGCTCCGGCTCCGCTGCGGGAGAACAAGGGCAAGAACCACTATTATTTCCTGCCGCTGCTGCTGGGCCTGCTGGGCCTGGTGTTCCAGTTCGACCGGGACAAACGGGGCAGCTGGATCGTGTTCCTGATGTTCTTTATGACGGGAATTGCCATCGTCGTGTACCTGAATCAGCCGCCGTACCAGGTGCGGGAGCGCGACTATGCCTATGCCGGGTCGTTCTATATGTATGCCGTCTGGATCGGCCTGGGTGTGCTGGCCCTGTATGAATGGCTTTCCGGTGCCTTGAAGAAACTGTCCCCGGTGGCGCTCTCTTCCGGCATCGCAGTGCTGTGCCTGGGGGTTCCGGCCCTCATGGCCGCCCAGAACTGGGACGACCACGACCGTTCCCACCGCTATACCGCCCCGGAGATGGCCTGGAACTACCTCAATTCGGTGGGGAAGAACGGCATCCTGGTCACGCACGGAGACAACGATACCTTCCCGCTGTGGTATGCACAGGAAATTGAGAGCGTCCGTACCGACGTGCGAGTGGTCAACACTTCCCTCCTGGGAACCGACTGGTACATCGACCAGATGAAGTGGGCCTGCAACGAGAGCAAGCCGCTGAACCTCACCGTTCCGGCCTCCCAGTATCTCTACGGGACCAACGAGTTCGTTTACATCGCCTACGATGACGGTTCCGCCATGTTCCTCTCGGACGTGATGACGGTTTTCAAGGACCCCAAGATGAAGGTGGCCCTGGAAAGCGGCCAGAAACTGGATTTCATCTGCGCCCGCAATCTCGTGATTCCCGTAAACAAGGAGAACTGCCTCAAGTACGGCATCGTTCCCGAGCAGTTTGCGGACGAGATTCCCGATCAGATTGTCCTCCAGATGTCCGCGGACAAGAATTACGTCTCCAAGCCGGAACTTTTCCTGCTGGACCTCCTGTCGGGTTATGAGTGGGACCGTCCGCTGAATTTCCTGAACATGGGCGGAGACCTGAACGTCGGCATCAAAGATTATTTGATGTTCGACGGCTTCTCCTACCGTTTCACGCCCATCCGCAACAAGATTTCTTCCACGGACGCCGGCAAGGTGGATGCCCTGGCCCAGTACGACGACCTCAAGACCAAGTACAGGTGGGATGCACTCAAGCGTACGGACTACTATGTGGATTACCAGAACATGTACACCTTCCTGGGCGTACTGTCCCAGCGTCAGTATTTCCTCACCGTGGCCAACGCTCTCATTGACATTGACGAAAAAGAGAAGGCCCTGGAAGTGCTGGACCTGTGCCAGGAGTATTTCCCCGAACAGAATTTCCCGCTGGAGAGCATTCCGCTGGGCTTCAGCTCCAACGACTACATGGTGGCCCAGATGGCCGAGAACTACTACTACCTGGGTGCCACGGACAAAGCCAGGGACCTGGCCTCCCGCTTCGCCGACCAGCTCCTGGACACCATTTCCTTCTATATGGAGTGGGGTTCCCTGGGCTCGGCCGAGTTTGAAACGGCGAGCCGCGTGTACCTCTATGTGTCGGATGTTTGCAAGCAGTATGGAGACACGGAGTTGTCCGATGCTATGCTGGATACGTTGGAGCAGATGCTGCATTCCGTCACCGGCGGAGCCTATTCCCTGGAAAAAGACGATAGTTTATCTGTTAACTGATAGGATATGAAACGAACCGCGATGTTGCTGCTCACCCTCGCACTGTGCGTGATCGGCCTGGCTCAGGGACGCTCCCAGCGTCCGGAGGGCAAAGAAAAAACGGAAGAAAAGAAAGAGGCGCCGGCACTGAAGCTGAGCTTCTCCGAAGGCCTGTTCGGAGCCGCCCGGAACGAAAAGGACTGGTACCTGGAAATCCCGGACAGTCTGCTGGGGCGCCGCTTTCTGGCTGTAACCCGTTATGTGACCAACACCGTGGGCGCCGGCGTCTATGGCGGTGAGGAGGTGAACGAGGCCATGCTCTACTGGGAGAAGGCCGCTAACGGCAACCTCCTGCTTCGCTCGGATGTCCTGGGCATCGTGGCCCCCAAGGACGACGTCATCGCCGAGGCGGTGCGGGTGAGCTCCGAAAACCCCATCGTGGCTTCCTTCAAGCCGGAAAAGGGCGCATCGGCCGGAACCATCCGCATCAAGGCCAACAGCCTCTTCGAGGGGGATACGCAGGTGTTTTCCCTGGACAGCCGACGCAAGAAACAGTTCAATCTGGGCGGAGTGAAGGCCGATGCCAGCTTCATCCAGAGCATCCGTTCCTTCCCCATCAATACGGAGGTGACGGTGACCAAGACCTACAGCTACAACCAGCCTCAGGCGGGTCCGGGAGCCGCTTCCCAGAGCCGCGGCACCACCCTTCCCGCCGGCCGCGAGACCGGTTTTGTGACCGTGGTCCTGAACACCTCCATGATCCTTCTCCCCGAGCAGCCCATGCAGCAGCGTTGGTTTGACTCCCGCGTGGGTTATTTTACCAACGGCTACAGCCTGTTCACGGACGAGCAGCAGCGTGTGCAGAACATCCGTTTCATCACCCGCTGGCGCCTGGAAGCCCGTCCCGAGGATGTGGAAAGGCAGAAGAGGGGAGAACTGGTGGAGCCGGTGAAGCCCATCGTTTACTACATCGACCCCGCCACCCCCAAGCAGTGGAGAAAGCACCTGATTGCCGGTGTGAACGACTGGCAGGTGGCCTTTGAGCAGGCCGGCTGGAAAAATGCCATCCGGGCCGAAGAGTGGCCGGAAAACGCCGAAGAGCTGGGGATGAGCCTGGAAGACGCCCGTTTCTCCGTGATCCGTTACCTGGCTTCCCCCATCGCCAATGCATACGGCCCCAACGTGCACGACCCGCGCAGCGGTGAAATCCTGGAAAGCCACATCGGCTGGTATCACAATGTGATGACCCTGGTGCATGACTGGTACCAGGTGCAGGTGGCTGCCGTCGATCCCCGTGCCCGCTCATTTGAATATGACGAAGAACTGATGGGAGATCTCATCCGCTTTGTGTCCTCCCACGAGGTGGGCCATACGCTGGGCCTGCGGCACAACAAAGGCTCGTCCAGCTTTACGCCGGTGGAGAAACTCCGCGACAAGGAGTGGGTGGAGAAACACGGCCACACCGTTTCCATCATGGACTATGCCCGCTTCAACTACGTGGCCCAGCCGGAGGACGGAATCGGCAAGGACGGTATCTATCCCCGCATCAACGACTATGACAAATGGGCCATCGAATTCGGCTACAAGCCCACGTATCTTGCCGATGCCAAGGAAGACCACCTTTGGTGGAACAAGGAGATTATCGCCCGCCTGAAGGCCCGGCCCGACCTCTGGTTCGGCGGCGAGGGCTACGACCAGGACCCCCGTGCCCAGAGCGAAGACCTGGGCGACGACGCAGTGGCCGCCAGTAATTACGGCATCGCCAACCTGCAGCGCATCATCGGCCAGCTTCCGGAATGGAACACCGAAGAAGCCAACCTCCACACCAACCTGAACCGTATGTACGGCGCCGTGGTACAGCAGTATGGCCGGTATCTGGGCCATGTGGCCATGAACATCGGCGGCCGATACATCACCTACAAGAGCGTGGAACAGCCCGGAGACGTGTATGCCCCCGTTCCCAAGGAGCACCAGAAGAAGTGCCTCGATTTCCTGAACCGGAGGCTGTTCGTGAAACCCGCCTGGCTGGTGGATCAGCCTTATATCTATGTTTTGACGGATTCTCCGGAGAGTAAGTTGTATCCGCTGGTGAACAGCATCGTGAGCGCCGGTTTCCTTCTGGGCATAGACCGCCTGGACCGCATGGCCAACCTGGGGGACTATGCTCCCGAGGAGTATCTGGAAGACTTGCACAAGATGGTGTTCACGGAACTGGAGAAGGGCGGCAGGGTATCGGCCTATCGCCGGTATCTGCAAACCCGTTTCGTGACGGTGGCCCTGGAAGTGGTGAACAGCCAGCGTGCCAAGTCCTCTCCCAGCCGCGCCCTCCTTCTGGGCGAGCTCATGGACATCCAAAAGAAGGCGGCCAAGGGAAAAGGCCCCGATACGGCCACCAAAGCCCACTGGACCGCCCTTGCCGCCCAGATTGAAAAAGGCTTGAAATAAATTATCGCTTCAGCCGCACATAGATGCTCAGCGGCAGCACTTTGCCGAAAGCGTCGTTGAAAGCCAGTTCCCCGGAAGTCATTTCTCGGAACTGGTTTTTGAATGCCTCCCGCACCACGGTTTCTCCCAGGGCGGCGCTGTAGCCGTTGGAATAGAGATTGAGGACCATGAAGGCATCCCTTTCGCTGAGGATGGCGGCCACGTTTTGCAGCAGGCCGAAAAGGAGCTCGTCCAGCTTCCACTTTTCGCCGTCCGGGCCGTGCCCGTAGGCCGGCGGGTCCAGGATAATGCCGTCGTACTTGTTGCCGCGTCTGGCTTCCCGCCGGGCAAACTTGAGGGCGTCTTCCACCACCCAGCGGATGCCGTCCAGGCCGCTGCGCTCCATG